>UQJC01000015.1 GCA_900541335.1 uncultured Prevotella sp. | reverse complement strand
GGTCAGTTGCGATCTTAAATGCCAAAGCTGAAGTCTTATCATCTTCGCTCGGCTTACGCTCTTCCTCTTCACCCGTATTGGGGTTAACACCTACAATATTGGGAGTATCAAGAGGAGAAGGCAAGAACATACATACGTAGTCAAGCAAAGTCTGAACACCCTTGTTCTTGAATGAAGAACCGCAAGTCATCGGAACAATATTGAGTGCGAGCGTACCCTTACGGATAGCGGCAACAATTTCTTCCTCCGTCAAGCTTTCAGGATCCTCGAAATACTTCTCCATGAGGGTCTCATCCTGCTCTGCAGCGATCTCAACCATCTTAGCACGCCATTCGTCGCACTCGTCCTTGAGTTCTGCGGGAATTTCTTCCACATCATACTCAGCACCCATGGTTTCGTCATGCCAAAGGATAGCCTTCATCTTAATAAGGTCTACGATACCCTTGAAGTTCTCTTCTGCACCAATAGGAACAGCGATCACACAAGGCGTAGCACCAAGGACGTCCTTCATCTGGCGTACAACTTCAAAGAAGTCAGCACCAGAACGGTCCATCTTATTTACATAACCGATACGGGGTACATTATACTTGTCTGCCTGACGCCAAACAGTTTCAGACTGAGGCTCAACACCACCTACTGCACAGTAGGTAGCCACAGCACCGTCAAGTACACGAAGTGAACGTTCTACCTCAGCAGTAAAGTCCACGTGTCCCGGAGTGTCAATCAAGTTAAACTTGTACTTATTACCGTTCCAAGTCCAATAAGCAGTAGTGGCAGCAGAAGTAATGGTGATACCACGTTCCTGTTCCTGGGCCATCCAGTCCATCGTTGCAGAACCATCGTGAGTTTCACCAATCTTGTGCGTCTTACCCGTATAGAAAAGAATACGCTCTGAGGTAGTCGTCTTACCAGCATCAATGTGAGCCATGATACCGATATTACGGGTCAAATGTAAATCTTGCTTTGCCATTAGTTATTGTAGCGCTAAAATTAGAATCTAAAGTGTGCGAATGCGCGGTTAGCCTCAGCCATACGGTGCATGTCTTCCTTACGCTTGAAGGCACCACCCTGCTCGTTGAATGCATCCATGATCTCAGCTGCAAGCTTATCAGCCATGGTCTTACCACCACGCTTACGAGCGAAGTTGATCATATTCTTCATAGATACAGACTCCTTACGATCAGCACGGATTTCAGTAGGTACCTGGAAAGTAGCACCACCAATACGACGGCTCTTAACCTCCACCTGAGGAGTCACCTTATCCAAGGCAATCTTCCAGATTTCCAGAGCACTCTTTTCCTGATCTTTCATCTTCTCACCCACGAGCTCAAGAGCCTTGTAGAAGATTTCGTAAGAAATGCTCTTCTTACCATCATACATCAAGTGGTTAACAAACTTAGACACCTTCTGATCACCGAATACGGGATCGGGAAGAATCACACGCTTTTTAGGTTTTGCTTTTCTCATTTTGAGTTAGTTTGATTTGTTGGGGCTGCAATATAGTCTTCAACTCCTCATTAGGATGTTTACTCAACCGCATGCAAACCAATGAATAAAAAATGCGGAGATGCAAGTAAAGTTCAGAGAGCTTTACTTACGTCTCCGACTCCAGTTACTTACTTCTTAGCAGCCTTAGGACGCTTAGCACCATACTTAGAACGACGCTGCGTACGGTTAGCTACACCTGCAGTATCCAGCGTACCGCGAACGATGTGATAACGCACACCCGGAAGGTCTTTTACACGACCACCACGCACCAACACGATGCTGTGCTCCTGCAAGTTGTGACCTTCACCCGGAATGTAAGAGTTAACTTCCTTAGAGTTCGTCAAACGAACACGAGCAACCTTACGCATTGCTGAGTTAGGCTTCTTAGGCGTGGTAGTATACACACGCACACAAACGCCACGACGCTGGGGGCAAGAATCCAAAGCAGGAGACTTACTCTTGTCTGCTGCTACATTTCTGCCCTTTCTTACCAATTGTTGAATAGTAGGCATTGTTGATTTTTTATTTGTTATATGTTGTATTGTTGTATTCTGGATACGAGTCGAAAGCGCATAATACACCTTTCGGGCGGCAAAGATACAAACTTTTATCCGACTGCCAAACAGAAAAACACGGTCTTCAGACAAAAAACACACTTTCAAAAGAAGTTTTTCAACCAAAATACAGGTTTCATCTAGCAAAAATCGTTCGCTCACAAAGAAATGCCCAATTTTGCGCGCCAAAACAACGTACATAATCCAATGAGACACCTCCTATTACTTCTGATTGCATTTCTCATCACAACCACCCCCAACCTTTCCTCAAGAGCATACGCTCAAATGGATTCGCTTCTATATAACGCTTCACAAACTGTACAAATTATTCCAGAGGATAAAGGTGAGCTAAGAGTCTGCATTGACTTCATGCCCTTTCTACGTAACAACGAATACAAGAGTAAGCTAGTTAAAGGCTATACCTTACCAGGCATCTGGATGGATCCCACTCTATCTTACCAGCCGCTTCGCAATCTAAAAATTGAAGCAGGAGCCCATGCACTACACTTTTGGGGAGCACACAAATACCCCAATTTCAATTACAGCAAACTTGCTAATTGGAAAGGACATGCCACACAAGATGGGTTTCATTGCGTTCCGATCTTTCGCGCCAATCTACAACTGACTCCCCAACTAAACATTCTCTTAGGCACACTTCACGGTAAAACTAATCATGGACTTATCGAACCACTTTATAATAACGAGCTAAATCTCAGTGCTGACCCAGAAACAGGTGTACAAGTTCTGTGGGACTGCTCTCCCATCCGCCTGGATGCCTGGGTAAACTGGGAAAGCTTTATCTTTGAGAATGACAAAGGCCAGGAATCATTCAGTTTCGGCCTCAGCACACGTATTCGTCCCTCACGCAAAGGGGCTAGTTGGCAATGGTATATTCCAGTTCAAGCCGTATTTCAACACCGAGGAGGGGAAATTAACCAAGCAGCAGGAGATCGCACAATCAAGACTTGGTTAAATGCCGCTGCGGGGGTTGGTGTTCAGACCCCGCTACGTATCCGCTGCCCGCACTCCTCCCTTCGACTCGAAACCTCTGGAGTTTATTTCGGACAACAGGCAGGCGACGGACTCCCCTTTGACCGAGGCTATGGTTTCCATAGCAAAGCAACGCTACAATTATGGCGCTTCCAGACCTCTCTCGGATATTGGTGGTGCAAGGACTTTGTCAGTATATTTGGTAATCCACTCTTTGGTGCAATGAGCATCCACACACCGGGACTAATCTTAGACAAGCCTCAATCACTAACAGCACATGTCGAATATGCGCAAAACTTGGGCAAAGGATTTAGCTGGGGGATTCACGCCGATATACTCAACCAATTTGCCACTCAGTCCTTTACACCAGAATCTGGATGGACTCCACAAAAAAATACAATAAACTTTTCAGCTGGCATCTACTTGCGTGCTTGTCCGAGTTTCCTTATCAAGAAATTTCTTTAATACGACAAGCCTACCCGAAATACTGATACTTTCATAAAAAAAGACGCTGTCACTTCGCACGAACGTTGTAAAAACCGTTCGATTTAAAGTGACAGCGTCTTTTTCTATCAGAAAAGAAATACTTATTCGGGATGAACCTCACCCTTGTCAGGAAGCTGTTTCCAACCTTCCCCAAAAGTATCATAGGCATCGGTAACTACCACAAAAGCTTTTGGGTCTGCCTGTTTAATCATCAGTTTAATACCTGCGACCTCCTTATAGCTCACAACCAAAAAAATCATTTCTTTATCAGCACCCGTATAAAGTCCGCTGCTTTTAATGCGCGTAGCTGTGCGATCGAGTTCAACTAAAATATAATGATGTAAATCATCGAGCTTCTTATCACTGATTACAAAGAGAAGCTTATCATTCTTCGCTCCATTAATCACACGTGCCAACACTCTAGAAGTTACAAAGATTGCAACAAGCGAATAGAAAGAGAGATGCCAAGAATTTTGTGATACATCATCGGGGGCACCAAGTCCAAAACCTATCACCAACAAGCCAAAACCAACAACAACACCGTCGACCATTAGGATAGCATTAGAGAACTTGATGTGCGCAAACTTCTGCAAAATCATTGCCACGATATCACTCCCCCCCGTTGTCGCCTGGTTACGTATCACTATACCTTCACCTAGACCGATAACCGTTGCACCCATCAAGGTACTAAGCATCAAGTGATCTGAAAGATTCATGGTTCCGCCTAATAATTGTGCAGGATCCAGTGAGTGCAAGGCTGCTTCATTAGGGTAAACCAGCCACGAGATGGCATTCATAATAAAAGGCGTGGTAAGTGCAGCAGCAATAGTTCGCCCACCTAGTTTAGAACCTAAGGCCAAAACTGAAATAATCAACAGCGGAACATCAAACATATAACCAAAAGTTCCGACCTGAATAGAGGGGAACAGATTATGGAGCACGATACTAGCTCCGTACACACCGCCGGGTACAATGTTGTAAGGATTTATGAAAAACACAAATCCAGCGGCCATAATGGTACATCCTACAAAGATGTTGACCCAAGACAAAATGGTTTGCTTCATAGCGTTACGAATGATGGGTTACACGTATCCGCGCTGTTTCTTCAATGTGACATACACCTTAACTTAACGCATTGCCTCGCAATATTACTCACCACGTTTATACGCCGCGACGTTATAATTTACTACCAGCAATATGCCGAATACGCTCAAAGTATCAATATCTCACAAAAGTAGGTGAATTCCCCCATTCCGACAACCTTTTTCTAAAAAACTGATATAAAAATAGCGTTTCCATACATATTTATCTGTCTCATAGCAAACGATTATGCACTTAATATTCAGATGAGCAAAAGCACTACTTACACCTTCGTCAATAATTACTGTCAGCACACTTCCCTACCTTCACTTTCAGGTTCTGCCACATAGCCCCAATATAATTACCAAGGGTTCGTTCGGACAACCCTCAAAACTTTTTCGTACTTTCGCGTTCACATATTACAAACCTCATCAGATGAATACACAAAACGAAAACAAGCCCCACGAACTTTTAGCTCAGGGCATGACAAACATCTACGACGATGTCAACACCTCAGTCGCTTCAGCCATTAAACAAGATTTGGTTGCCCATTTTGGAAAAGGGCTTTATTACCGCATGAAAAATGGAGAAAAGAACATCAATGCCGAACAGCAAGCCTTTATCGCAGAGACTTTTGCCAAGCACGGTGTCACAACCCTTCCCGTTTACGATAAATTGATCCAATCATAAGGCTAAAACATACGAGTCGGTATTGACTTTTATATAACCAGCTCCATTACCCGAATAAAGCTAGGTATTTGTTCCACATTTTCTGATTCTACACACCGTCACATAGGTGCACCCCAAAAGCTAGCGAAGAGTCAATCTGTAGGACGCATATATTATCTCAATAGTTGAGGACCTGCCGCACAAACGATGTTTGAGTCATCTAAACAATTGAGAATCTGTCGTACAGGCGATGTTTGTGGTATCCCAACGATTGAGAACCTATCGAACAAGCAATGTTTGAGTTATTCCAACGATTGAAAGCTATTCGAACAAGCGATGTTTGAGGTATCCCAATGATTGAAAGCTATTCGAGCAAGCAATGTTTGAAGCCATCTCAACAATTGAAAGCTATTCGAACAAACAATGTTTGAGGCGTCCCAACGATTGAAAGCTATTCGAACAAGCAATGTTTGAGGTGTCCCAACGATTGAAAGCTATTCAAACGAACAATGTTTGAGGCGTCCCAACGATTGAAAGCTATTCAAGCGAACGATGTTTGAGCTCATCTCTCAACAGCAAGCCCTCACTCCTATCCTTGCATCTTCTCTATCCCGCATTCAACAAAACGACTCTACACTCCTCAACTCATACTCTTTTCATCAGCTACCCAACTGATATTTTTCACCAAGAAGGATACGACAACCTACTACGGCTCCACCTCTTTTATCAAGAGAGCCGCCGCATAGCCCGTTATACTTCTTACAGAATCAAAAAACTACGGCACAATGACGCAATAATCTATGAACAACTAATTATCAACAACTTATAGAAAAGCCACTTCCTCTTTCGAAGTGGCTTTTTATATGCTTTAGAGGTCTGTAAGTTAAATATCCCAACAGATATTTTTTATTCTATAGGAAATCATTTACCTTTGCCCTTAAAGACGAAGAAAGACCGTCCGTTAACCACAAGAATCACAGATACTAGCCTTCCCATATATCTGTTTCTTCTTTGACATATACCTAACTCAATCCTTATAATTACTATGTTTAAAAAATTACTTTCACTCATGGTTCTCACCGTAGCAACCTGCCTTTCTGCGACAGGTGCCACGCCTCCGACCATCAGCTCTGGTGATCAAGTCACCTGGTACTTGCTACGTTTTTTAAATGGAAACAACGTGCTGGAAGCGAAAGCCGACGGTGCGGAAGTATTAACCGCATCAGCCATGGCAAGCGACGCACAATTATGGAAAATCGAAGGAAACGAAGCCGAAGGTTACACTTTGACCTCGAAGAACGGCATGAAACTATACACTACGACCACCCAAAAAGAGGGTATGTTTCACGCTGCCAAGGCTCCCACTTCATCTAATACGCGCTTTGTTTGGAGTGCCAACACCAATACCACTTATCCCGAGGGTTGGAATCTCTCTCCCAAAGCGAACGCCCAGGTTTACATGAACCAATGGCAGGGAGCTGGTTTAGGCAAACGCCTTGGTCTGTGGGATAATGCCAGTGATGCAGGCAATGCTTTTCAATTTGTTTCACTTGAAGAATGGGAAAGTAAGTTGCCGAAATATGCACTCATCCCCTACCCCAAAATGTTGAAGGAAGGTAAAGGTGAAGTCTCTGTCAACTCCTTAACTCATTTCATTGCATGCGATGACATCACCCTTCGCTATGGCAAAGAGTTTGCTGCACAACTTAAGGCTACGATGGGGCATGAGCTGACTTACACGAATCAATCTGCCACCCAGGCCGCTATCACCTTGGCTCAAGATGAAAAGCTCGCACATGAAGCCTACACCCTGACCATCAAGGAAGGCGAAGGAGTGAAAATTACTGCCGCCGACAGCACCGGTTTCTTCTATGCCCTCCAGACGCTGAAGCAACTTTTACCGAACGCGATCTATGGAAAGCAATTAGTAAAGGAAGCAAAGTGGGTATTACCTTGCCTTGAAATCAAAGATCAGCCTCAACTGGGCCACCGCGGATTTATGCTCGACATTGCCCGTCACTTCTTTGACAAGCGCGAAGTGAAGCGCATCCTCGACATCATGGCTTCCTATAAAATGAACCGCTTCCACTGGCACTTGACCGATGACCAGGGCTGGCGTATTGAAATTCCCGAATACCCCCTTCTCACCGAAGTGGGTAGCATCCGTAAGGGCTCATTCGCTTGCTTCGACGGCCCCAACAAGTTCTTCGACGATACTGAATACGGACGCGGCATGTGGTATAGCCTAGACGATTTACGTGAAATCGTTGCCTATGCCAAGGCACGCCATATTGAAATTATTCCTGAAATCGACCTTCCGGGTCACATGGTGGCAGCTGTAGCTTCCTACCCGCAGTTCTCGTGCGACTCTACACGTAAATACGAAGTGCGTATCGACGGTGGCATCTCACACGATGTACTCAACATAGGTCGCGACGAAACCGTTGACTTCCTCAAGTGTGTGCTTCGCCATGTTGCTGAAGTATTCCCCTATCCGCAGATTCACATTGGTGGTGACGAATGCCCCACTGAGCAATGGGCGACCAATGCAGACTGCCTCAAGCGCGTCAAGGACGAAGGATTGAAGGGAGTTGAAGAACTCCAGTCTTGGCTAGTTGAAGAATTGGGACTCTATTTGAAGAAAGAATTTGGCAAAGATATCGTCGTATGGGATGAATTGCTGAAACACTGGAAAGCGGACAACAAGGTAAAGCCCATCATTATGGCTTGGAACAGCATCGGTCACAGTGCACAGGCAGCCGACAAGGGCTTCAAGAGCATTGTGGTCCCCTACCAAGACCTTTACATTGACTGGATGCAGATTCCCGAAAACCAGGCTGATATCAATGAAGGATACCAAGGTGGTTGGGGTCCCGGTCATGTCAATACAGTAGAAGATGCATACAACATTAATCCTGTGGGTGCCTTGAAGGGTCGCGAAAACTACTGTTTAGGCGTACAGGCCAATATGTGGACCGAGACTTGCTCCAACAACGAGCAACTCGAATACCAACTTTTCCCCCGTCTCTTAGCTGTAAGCGAAACGGGTTGGTTACCTGCAGAATCAAAAGATTGGACAAGCTTCTACAAGCGTTTGCAAAGCCACGACGAAATTCTCGAGTTGCTTGAATTCAACTATGCTAAGCATTACATTCTTCCCGAAGAAAAGACTGCTGGCCAACTTGCTATCGAAGAAGCCAAAGCCCTCCTTGCCGCTTCAATTCCGGGCGGCATAGGTTATCCTTCAGCTGAAGCTTACAAACAACTCGAAACGGCTGTAAACGAAGGAGAAAAAATTACGGAAGATGCCGCTCAAGCTGAGCAAATCAACAAGGCAATTGCCGCATACAAGAAGGCTCCCATCGTACAGCCCGAAGCTGGCAAAACCTATCAGCTCGTATCTGCTTCTTCTTACTACAAGGCTAAGTACATCGGCTCAACGGTTTATGCAGCTGATAGCAAACTTCGCTTCCACTACACACCGCAGACCGAGCCCGAAGAACTCTGGCAGTTTGTCAAGACGGAAGGTGGTTACAAGCTTGTCAATGTAAGCACAAAGCTCCAAGTAACAATGCCTACGAACAACGGTGGATTTGTACAACTCGGTCAAACGGGTACCACACTCCGCATAGACCAAGCTACCAAACCTTCTGGCAAGTATAACTATGTACCTGGTGCAGTAGTCATCTCAGCTACCAACAACTACGCTTCCGCCCCTGTACGCTTCTTTGCTGATTTCACAGGTTATATCAAGACCAATGCTGACGATGCACTCTGCAAAGCTGGCACGTGGTACATTCGCGAAGTTACAGACTTTACGTCCCAACTTGAGGGTCTCGTAAAGAAGGGACAAAAGGTAATAACAACAGCCGCTCCTGGCGAATACGGTCAACCCACTCAGGAAGCTCTTGACTTCCTCGCTAACCAGGTTTTGACACCTGCCTCAGCTGCTCTGAAGCAAGGTAACATTACAGAAGAGGTCTACATAAAGTATCTCGACCTCTACAATCAGTTCCTAGCAATGCCGCGTACCTCAGTTACTGACGGCATTTCCGAAGCATACTACTACGTCATCCGCAACGCACACTTCAAAGAATACTGCGCTACCATCAGTACCAACGGAAGCATTGCCCCTCGTAAACTGACTACGGGTGACGAAAAGTTCTACTGGAGCTTCAAGAAAAATGCGGACGGCACAGTCAACATTACCAACAAGAGCAACGGCAAGCAAGCACTTGTCAATGAGAGCAAAGAAAGTGTCAACGTCTTGACGGGTGCTTCCTACAAGTGGAAACTTGAAGAAATCACTACCGACGAAGGCAATAAGGGCATTGCCATCATTGACGCTACGGATACTTACAGCTGGTACACAAACCCCAACTCTTGGAAAGAAAACATCATTCTTAAGCCGAAGAACTGGGGAGCATCTATTTGGATATTCGAAAAACTCGATGTTCAAACTGCTATTGAAGGCACAGAAGTCGTTCCTGCTGAACGCGAAGTTCGTTACTACGACCTGCAAGGTCGCCGCGTACTCCGTCCGACACACGGCATCTACATCACTAGTGATGGTCGCAAGGTCATGATGTAAACTTGCACTCCACTATTTATTGGTTGCCTTCGGGCAAATATAAATCCATTCTCAAGGTGCGTTGCGAGATTTTCGCAACGCACCTTCTTTTTTATCCGAATGCATCAGTATAAAACATCGCAAAACTTGTTTCACCCGATAACATCAGAGGAGGCAAATAAACTTATAAACCATCGTAGAGGCATTAGCCAAGGTTGAAGAAAGGAGTTTGCCATTATCGGGAACAAAAAGTTTGCCCACCACTTTGTATAAACAACTCTTTCGAGAGTGAAATACAAAGCGGTGGGCAAACCTACCTTATTATATATTATATATAAGCGTGCACGTGAGGCACACAATCGGACTATACCAAGTGACGAATATGCTCTTCACGATCACCTGGCAACAAGTCAATGACAGGCACCTCAATCATCGTGTAGCAACCCGGTTGCTGACGCATCGTAGCACGAGCGGCACAAACCAATACCTGAGCAGTCAGGGCTGGATTATTGATACGCATATTAAATTCAAAAAGCTGATTTTGGGTTTTACCACTGACTCCCTTACGCGTAAGATTAACACCATGTCCCATATCAATCACATCGTCTACTGAAGGAACCACACGCACGTGGGTTTCGTCATTCACAAAATAAGGATCAGCCTTGATAGCCGCAGCCACCTGCTCGTAAGCGTAACCCTCTTCCAATTCGATATACACCATACGACGATGAATACCTGTACCTGTCGGGATGGTCATGGAGAGTGCCTTCTTTACACCTTCAATAGCCTTCACAGCCACAGTGTGTCCCATCGACATACCAGGACCAAAATTGGTATAAGTAATGCCCTTCGGGGCGATAGCCTCTAAAAGGGTACGTACTATGGAGTCAGAACCTGGATCCCAACCCGCAGAAATGATGCTGACCGTTCCGTGTTCACGCGCTACGGCATCAAGCGAACGGCGAAGGTCTACAATACCCGTATGAATATCGAAACTGTCTACCGTATGAATGCCCAACTGGAGAATCTCCTTCGCATAAGCCTCAACACTACGAGTCGGGGTCGAAAGAATCGCCACGTCCACCGCTTCCAATTCACTAATGTGCTTCACGACAGGATATTTAGCCAACTCTTCCGGACAATCGGCTGCGCCATTACGACGTACTACACCGGCGATTTCAAAGTCGGGTGCTGCTTCCAAAGCTTGCAGCGAATAGTGTCCAATATTGCCATAACCCACGATGGCAGCTCGAATTTTCTTCATAATGTTAGTCATTTAATCATTATACTTACTTTTCGCCGCAAAATTACACAACCGCATCAAAAATCAATCGTGTACAGACTGCTTTCTTAGCGCCATTTTTCACTGCTCAAAAAAATGCCACGCTTGCTTTGCAAGTTTAGCACAACTTTGTACCTTTGCCCCTAACGAACCTCATATTGGCGGCACATTTCATCCAGTTCACCTCGCATGCCGGCCTACCCTTAGGTTTGTACTAACTATAATCTCAAGTCCTATGTTATTGGAGACGTTTTTTATTTCGCATGCCTACATGCTGGAGCACTTCGAGGTCCCGGTGCGTCGTTCGTTGATGGACACTATCGACTGGAGTTACCGCATGATTGGTATCAGAGGCCCTCGCGGCGTTGGACGTACTTCCTTCCTCTTGCAGTATGCTAAGGAGAACTTTGACGTTCGTCTCCGCCAATGCCTATACATTGACCTCAATAGTTTTTACTTTCAAGCGCACGGCATTATAGACTTTGCTGGCAAATTTGTTGAAGCAGGAGGTCAAGTGTTGCTTATCGACCAAGCATTCAAATTGCCTGGGTGGAGAGAGCAACTCGTAGAATGTTTCCACAAATATCCGTACCTGCGAATAGTCTATAGTACAACCTCGGTAAACGCGGAAGCAGGCGACGCAGATGATGAATTGGCTGCAATCAGCAGAGTATATGTGCTTCACGGATTCTCCTTCCGTGAATACATCAACCTGCGAACGAACTCACACTTCGATGCTTATACACTTGACCAATTGCTCACTGGACACGAGCACATCCTGCGCTCCATTCTTCCTCGTGTGCAACCTTGGCAGTATTTCGAAGAATACTTGCAACATGGTTACTACCCCTTCTTCCTCGAAAATCATAACTTCACCGAGGCCTTGTTGAAGGCTATGAACAACATGATTGAGGTCGACCTGTTGCTTAACAAGCAAATTGAACTGAAATACCTTTCACGTATTAAGAAACTCCTCTACCTGCTCGCCATCGGTGACCCCTCGTCACCTAATGTCAGCAAGTTGGCACAGGAGATTGGTACGTCGCGTGCCACGGTCATGAACTACCTCAAGTACCTGGAAGAGACCCGACTCATCAATATGGTACACCGCGAAGGTGAAAACTTCCCCAAAAAGCCAGCAGCCATCTACCTGCACGATGCCAACTTGATGTATGCTATTTACGAAAACAACATGACGGAACAAAACATCATGGAAACCTTTTTCGTAAACTGCCTCTGGCGTCATCACACGGTAAACAAGGGACATCGTAACAGTATATTCCGAATTAACAACACAACCAATATCTGCGTGTGCGACAAGTCACGTCGTGTACGCACAGCTACAGATACCATCTACGTAAAATATAATACAGACGTTGGACGGGAAAACGAAATACCACTTTGGCTCTTCGGTTTCCTGTACTAACCCGCATACGGTGCGCAACATCTCCCTTACAGGAACGTTGCGCACCGGAATTATTGAAGGCATTGTCTATCTCCAGACCCATTAGCAAAAATAGGCGGACACATAAAGTGAAATGGATAACCAATCCGATTCCTCTTCAAGTAAGAACGCTTCATTACTCAATTGGGAACAAGTAGCACAAACTCGAATCAAAACATAACAACTCATATCTATTCAAACTACAATTATGGCAAACAAGAAATTTATTACTTGTGACGGCAACCAGGCAGCTGCGCATATTGCGTATATGTTCTCTGAAGTTGCTGCCATTTACCCCATCACCCCGTCCTCACCGATGGCTGAGCACGTGGACGAATGGTCTGCCCAAGGACGTATCAACCTTTTCGGCGATACGGTTAAGGTGCAGGAAATGCAAAGTGAAGGCGGTGCCGCTGGTGCCGTTCACGGTTCACTTCAAGCAGGTGCTCTCACCACGACTTTCACTGCTTCTCAGGGCTTGCTCCTGATGATTCCCAATATGTACAAGATTGCAGGTGAATTACTTCCCTGTGTATTCCACGTGTCTGCTCGTACACTCGCCAGCCACTCTCTCTGTATCTTTGGCGATCACCAGGACGTAATGGCTTGCCGTCAGACGGGCTTTGCCATGCTCTGCGAAGGTTCCGTACAGGAAGTAATGGATCTTTCTGCTGTTGCTCACCTCGCTACGCTTGAAACACGCGTACCCTTCATCAACTTCTTCGATGGTTTCCGTACTTCTCACGAGTACCAGAAGATTGAAGTGATGGATCAAGAAGCTATCCGTCCCCTCGTGCCGATGGATAAGGTAAGCGAATTCCGTAGCCGTGCTCTTACTCCCGAGCATCCCGTAGCTCGCGGTATGGCTGAAAACCCCGAAACCTTCTTCGCACACCGTGAGGTTTCTAACGCTTACTACGATGCTGTTCCCGCTGTTGTTGAGAAGTACATGGCTGAAATCTCTAAGATTACTGGTCGTGAATACAAACTCTTCAGCTACTACGGTGCTGACGATGCTGAACGCGTTATCATCTGCATGGGTTCAGTAACCGAAGCTGCTCGTGAAGCTATCGACTACCTCAACGCTAAGGGCGAGAAGGTAGGTATGGTAAGTGTTCACCTCTATCGTCCGTTCTCTGTGAAGCATTTGCTCGCAGCTGTTCCCAAGACTTGCAAGCGCATTGCTGTACTCGACCGTACGAAGGAACCCGGTGCAAGCGGCGAACCGCTCTACCTCGACGTGAAGGATGCTTTCTACAACGAAGAGAACCGTCCTCTCATCGTAGGCGGCCGTTATGGTTTGGGCTCAGCCGACACAACGCCGACCATGATTATCTCCGTTTACGACAACCTCGCATTGCCCGAACCGAAGAATCACTTCACACTCGGTATCGTAGACGATGTTACCTTTACTTCACTTCCCCTTGAAGAAGAAAAGGCACTTGGTGGCGAAGGTATCTTCGAAGCTAAGTTCTATGGTCTCGGTGCAGACGGTACGGTTGGTGCCAACAAGAACTCTGTCAAGATTATCCGTGACAACACGGACAAGTACTGCCAAGCTTATTTCTCATACGACTCTAAGAAGTCAGGCGGTTTCACCTGCTCTCACCTCCGCTTTGGTGACACGCCGATTCGCTCGACTTACCAGATTAAGACGCCTAATTTCGTAGCTTGCCACGTTCAAGCATACCTTCACATGTATGATGTGCTCCGTGGTCTGCGCGATAATGGTACCTTCCTGCTCAACACCATTTGGGAAGGTGAAGAACTCGCTAAGAATCTGCCGAATAACGCAAAGCGTTACTTCGCTAAGCACAATATCACGGTTTACTACATCAACGCTACAAAGATTGCACAGGAAATCGGTCTCGGCAACCGTACGAACACGATTCTCCAGTCAGCCTTCTTCCGCATCACGGAAGTTATCCCCGTTGACCTCGCTGTAGAGCAGATGAAGAAGTTCATCGTGAAGTCTTACGGCAAGAAGGGTCAGGACGTAGTTGATAAGAACTACCAGGCCGTTGACCGTGGTGGTGAATACCAGAAGCTCGCTGTAGATCCCGCATGGGCTGAGCTTCCCGAGGATGAGAAGGTTGTTCGCGATGAGCCCGCTTACATCTCTGACCTCGTACGTCCCATCAATGCACAGAATGGTGACTTGCTCCCTGTTAGTGCTTACAAGGTTTCTGAAGACGGTACTTGGCAACAAGGTACTGCCGCTTACGAAAAGCGCGGTGTAGCTGCCTTCGTCCCCGTATGGAACAAGGAAAACTGTATTCAGTGTAACAAGTGTGCCTTCGTTTGTCCTCACGCTGCCATTCGTCCGTTCGTTCTGACTGACGAGGAATTGGGTGGCTTCAAGGGTGAATCAATCGACATGAAGGCTCCCGCTGCGATGAAGGGTATGCACTTCGTTCAGCAGGTTGACGTACTCGACTGCTTGGGTTGTGGTAACTGTGTAGACGTATGTCCGGGCATGAAGGGCAACAAGGCTCTTCAGATGGTACCCCTCGAAAGCCAAATGGGCGAAAGCGACAACTGGGATTACTGCACGAAGAACGTTACTTCCAAGCAGCACCTCGTTGACGTGAAGCTGAATCCGAAGAACTCTCAGTTTGCTACGCCGCTCTTCGAGTTCTCAGGTGCTTGCTCTGGTTGTGGTGAAACTCCGTACGTGAAGCTCGTCAGCCAGTTGTTCGGTGACCGTCAGATGATTGCCAATGCAACAGGTTGCTCTTCTATCTACTCTGGTTCTATTCCTTCTACTCCTTATACGACCAACGAGAAGGGGCAAGGTCCCGCTTGGGCTAACTCACTCTTCGAAGACTTCTGTGAGTTTGGTTTGGGTATGGTAATGGCTAATACAAAGATGCGCAAGCGCATTCAGAGCCTGCTCGAAGCTTCTATTGCTGACGAACACGTTCCCGCAGCCTTCAAGGAGGCCGCTCAAGAATGGATTGCTGGCAAGGATGATGCAGACGCAAGCCGTGCTGCCGCCCTCAAACTTGAGCCGATGATTAAGGAAGGCGTTGCCAACAACTGCCCTGTATGCAAGCAGCTCGACGAACTGAGCCACTTCCTCACGAAGCGTAGCCAGTGGATTATCGGTGGTGACGGTGCTTCTTACGACATCGGTTACGGCGGTTTGGACCACGTTTTGGCTAGCGGCGAAGATGTTAACATCCTCGTACTCGATACCGAAGTTTACTCTAACACGGGTGGTCAGGCTTCAAAGGCTACACCGATTGCAGCCATCGCACAGTTTGCCGCTGCAGGTAAGCGCATTACCAAGAAGGACCTCGGTATGATGCAGGCTACTTACGGCTACGTATATGTAGCTCAGGTGGCTATGGGTGCTGATCAGGCTCAGTGCTTGAAGGCTATCAAGGAAGCTGAAGCTTACCACGGACCTTCACTCATCATCGCTTACGCTCCCTGTATCAACCACGGTTTGAAGATTAAGGGTGGTATGGGTCGCTCACAAGCTGAAGAGGCTCGCGCCGTTGCCTGCGGTTACTGGCACCTGTGGCGTTACAACCCCGCCCTCGAAGCTGAAGGCAAGAATCCGTTCACGCTCGACTCTAAGGAACCCGATTGGGATCTCTTCCAGGATTACCTCGATCACGAAGTTCGCTTCCTCTCACTGAAGAAGGCACTTGGAGAAGAGGTTGCCAACGAGCTCTATGCCGCAACGAAGCTCGCCGCACAACGTCGTTACGCTTCGTATGTACGCAAGACGAAGGAAGACTGGTCTATCTAATTGGACGAGGCAGGGCTATTTAAGTTCCTTCCTTTCCCATTCATAAACTAATGAAGGATGCACTCCACACTGGGGTGCATCCTTTTTTATGGTTAGCTATCCAAGCAAAGCCCAACACGAATGACAAGCGGTCGCCGTTTCTCTGGCTCAGTTAGGACGTAACGAAGTACGGAAAGCTGCAGATTTTCTTGTATCTTCGCCGACCTTATCAACCAACTAACACTCCACACATTTATGCGCATTGCCATTATCGGAGCGGGAGCCGCCGGCTGCTTTGCCTCCATTGAAATCAAACGGTGTCTGCCACAGGCGGAAGTGACTGTCTACGAGAGTCTGAAACGACCGCTGGCAAAGGTGGCAATCACGGGCGGAGGCCGATGCAACCTGACCAACTCCTTTCAGGAAGTAAAAAGCTTAGAGCAAGTCTATCCGAGAGGTGCACGGCTGATGAAACGACTCTTTCATGGGTTTGATTTTCGGGATACCTATACATGGTTCGAATCACATGGTGTGCAGTTGGTAACACAATCAGATCAATGCGTATTTCCCCGTTCGCAAAATGCGATGGAAATTGTAGATACCTTGCTTCGCGAAATGAATCGCTACGGGGTTCAATTACTGACGGAACACCGCGTCGCTGAAGTGAAGGTTGAAACGGACGAACGACCAACTACAGCAACGGATGAAAAGTCTGGGAATAATCGCCGTTATAAGTTGACATTTACGGACCGCCGATGGAAAGAGGCAGAAGCTGATGTCGTGGTGGTCACCAGCGGCGGACATCCTCGGGCAGAAGGTTTTCAAAGTCTGAAATCGCTCCAGTTAGACATCATACCGCCCGTTCCTTCCCTCTTTAGTTTATGCCTGCCTCAACATCCCCTCACCGAACTAACAGGTACGGTGGTTGAACAAGTGGGAGCCAGTATACCTGGAACGAAGTTACGCGCGGAAGGGCCATTGCTCATCACCCATTGGGGATTAAGCGGTCCAGCCATTCTGAAACTCTCTTCGTTTGCAGCCCGCCATCTTCATGACCTGAACTACCATGTTCCTGTTGCCATCAATTGGTTGGGCAGTGCCAACGAGCATGAAACCAGAACCTTGCTGGAATCACTCGCTGCAAAGAATCCGCAAAAACAATTGGTGCATGCCTATCCCACTGTACTGAATAGCAGACTGTGGGCCGAATTGCTTCGCCAATGCGGACTAAATCCCGAAATGCGCTGGCATGAGTTGGGTAAGAAGGGATACAACCGACTATGTGCCTGCTTAACGAACAACACCTATCAAGTAGAAGGCAAAAACCAATTCAAGGAAGAGTTTGTAACCTGTGGAGGAGTAGCTTTGACCAATGTCAATGCCGCCACCTTGGAGTGTAAGAAACATCCCTGCCTATACTTTGCAGGCGAAGTACTCGACCTTGATGCTGTGACGGGTGGATTTAACCTGCAAGCAGCCTGGACAACAGGATTTACCGTAGCTCAGTCCATCATCAAACAGGCTAAGGAGCAAATGCCTGCTTAAACAGCAAGCCAGCCTTCTTCACACCTGACAGACAAAGCTATAAGGAGAAAATCGTATCTTTGCCCTACCCTTTCCTCCGAAATAGGAAACAAACCGAGAAACCTTACGGAAGGTTTCTCCTTTCGCCTCATAAACATGGACAAATACATTGTATCAGCTAGAAAATACCGTCCTGCTACATTCGACAGTGTGGTCGGTCAGCACACGTTGACGACGACACTCAAGAATGCCATTGAGCAGAAGAAATTGGCGCATGCTTACCTGTTCTGCGGTCCGCGCGGTGTGGGTAAAACAACGTGTGCCCGCATCTTCGCTAAGACGATCAACTGCCTGGCTCCCCAGGAGAACGGTGAAGCTTGTGACCACTGTGAAAGTTGTCAGGCATTCAACGAGCAACGTTCATACAACGTCTACGAACTAGATGCCGCTTCAAACAATTCGGTCGATGACATCCGCGAACTCATAGAACAGGTTCAGGTTCCGCCTCAGCTGGGAAAATACAAGGTCTTTATCATTGACGAGGTACACATGCTCTCACCAGCAGCTTTCAATGCCTTCCTAAAGACATTGGAGGAACCCCCTGCTCATGCAATCTTTATTCTCGCCACAACCGAGAAGCACAAAATCTTGCCAACCATTCTAAGCCGTTGTCAAATCTATGACTTCTCACGCATGACGGTCAACGACATGATGCAACACTTGGAATATGTGGCCAAACAGGAAGGCATCACCTATGAAGCGGAAGCACTGCACGTCATTGCCGAAAAAGCCGACGGCGGTATGCGCGATGCACTCTCCATCTTCGACCAGGTGGCAAGCTACTGCGAAGGAAACATTACTTACGAGAAGGTAATCGAAGACTTAAACGTGTTAGATTACGATGAGTACTTTGCCACAACCGACTTACTACTCAGAGGCGATATTCCTCAGACGATGCTTCGCCTCAACCACATCTTGTCCAAAGGTTTTGAAGCAAACTATTTCATCGGAGGCTTGGCATCCCACTTCCGCAATCTGCTGATGAGTCGTGAAGAAGCTACGCTGCCTTTATTGGATGTTAGCGAGAAAGTTCGACAACGCTACCACGAGCAGGCATTGCGCTGCGAACCGAAGTTGCTCTACCGCGTGCTGAAGCTCTGTAATGATTGTGACATCAACTACCGCACTGCACGCAACAAACGCCTATTGGTAGAAATCACCTTGATACAGGTCGCACAAGTGGCAACGGGAGATGAAGATGCGGGCTGTGGGCGTCGCCCTACGCGACGACTTAAACCCATCTTCCAGACGGCTTCAATTCCTCAACCAGCCGTACAAGCACCCCAACCTTCACGGGAGCCACGCGTTGCATATCGACCGGCAACTGCCCAACAAGTTGATACGACTCCATCGCAAGTATCGGAACAATCACGTGCTGCACAGGCTTCTGCATCACTCATGCAACAATTGGGCAATACGGCGACAGGACACACGCCAAGCCGAGGTGCCCGAACGCTGTCTATCAGTGCCTTGCGAACGCAATATCACAACCACGCACAGCCAGGCACAAATACAGTTCAATCTGTAACACAAACAACCAATCCTCCTCACGGCTCTTCCCCCATCAGTTCCAGACTTGAATACCCCTTTACAGTCGACCAACTGACCTATTACTGGTACAGTTTTGCCCAGAATCTACCGAAGGAACAAACTGCCATGGCAGGTCGAATGAAGAGTATGAAACCTCAAATCAGTGAGAACTGGTTGATCGAGGTTGAGGTTGAAAACGAAATGGTAGAACAGTACATGCATGAGCTCCAGATTCCGCTCATGAACTATCTGCGAACCAACCTGCGCAACGATGCCATTACTCTCAAGTTCCACATCACAGCCAACAACGTAACCAGAGCCTTTAGCCGCACCGAGCAGTTTAAGGAAATGCTGGAGGAATGTACAGCACTGGCTACACTCAAAGAGAAATTAAACTTGGAATTAGCTTAAGCTCTTTCAAGACATCCCCAACGAATCAATCATACATTATAATCTATACAACAATGGAACAGACTCCCCACATGTATGTCACTGTGGCATACGAACTCTTTACAGACAACGAAAAGGGCATTCACGAGCTTGTAGAAAAAGCTCCCGTTGAACATCCCTTCCAATTTATCACGGGCATGGGCGTGGCACTCGACTCTTTCGAGGCACAAATCGCCGCACTCAAGGAAGGGGACAACTTTGACTTCGTGCTCAACGTTGAGGAGGCTTATGGTCCTTACGAAGAAGAGCACGTACTCGAACTTGACAAGCAAGTATTTAGCGTCAATGGTCACTTCGATAAGGAAATGGTCTATCCCGGTGCGGTATTGCCCCTCGTCAATGCGGATGGCAACCGTTTCCAGGGTATTGTACTCGAAGTAAAAGACAATACGGTCGTTATCGACCTGAACCACCCCCTCGCAGGTAAGAACTTGCACTTCAAGGGTCAGGTTGTCACCATGCGCGAAGCTACCAACGAAGAAATTCAGGGTCTCATCAACATGATGAGCGGTGAAGGTTGCGGCTGTGGCTGCGATGACTGCGGTGGTCACGAAGAAGGCGGTTGCTGCGGTGGCCACGGACATGGTCACGGAGAAGGTGAATGCTGTGGTGAAGGTCACGGCCACCATCATGGTGACGGTGAATGCTGTGGCAAAGGCAAAGGACATGGTGAAGGCCACGGACACGGCGAATGCTGTGGAGGCGGACACTGCCACGACTAATTCCGAACTCTGATTTATCCACTCGGGCGTTGGAAAGACTCGCCTTCCCTTCCTAATAAACAGCTGACTACTTATTAGGAAGGAGCAAGGAAAGAGAATCTGTCCAACGCCCTTTCTATATACACGATGAATACATTTGGCAACATCTTTCGGCTAACCACATTCGGCGAAAGCCACGGTCCCGGTGTGGGAGGCGTCATCGACGGAATGCCGGCGGGTATCGAAGTGGACTTGGATTTTCTCCAGGCAGAACTCAACCGCCGCCGACCGGGACAAAGTGCACTGACTACCCCACGCAAAGAAGCGGACCACGTGGAACTGCTTTCCGGTATCTTCGAAGGCAAAACTACGGGATGTCCCATCGGCTTCCTGGTGCGCAACGAAAATCAACACTCCAATGACTACGACAATTTGCGCGAGGTTTTCCGTCCCTCACACGCAGACTTTACCTACCAGTCCAAATACGGCATCCGAGATCATCGGGGAGGTGGACGCACTTCAGCACGCGAAACCATTGCACGCGTCGTAGGAGGTGCCTTCGCCAAAATGGTACTGCGCCAAAAGGGAATCAACATCACGGCTTACACATCACAAGTAGGCCCTCTTGCACTCGACAAAGCTTATACTGCATACGATTTTACCGAAATCGAACGTAACCCGGTGCGCTGTCCGGATTCAGAAATGGCCGAGGCCATGGGAGAACTCATCAAGCAAGTCAAAGCGGAAGGTGACACCATAGGCGGAGTGATTACCTGTGTCATTCAGGGTTGCCCTGTTGGATTGGGCGAACCCGTATTCGATAAACTGCATGCCCAACTGGGCGCAGCTATGCTCGGCATCAACGCGGTCAAAGGCTTCGAATACGGAGAGGGGTTCGCAGGAGTCACAGCGCGCGGTAGCGAACAAAACGATGTGTTCGTTCCCGATGGCAAAGGGGGCATCACCACCCGTACCAACCACAGCGGAGGCATTCAAGGCGGACTCAGCAACGGACAAGACATTTACTTCCGCGTAGCTTTCAAACCTGTGGCTACCCTACTCCGTGAACAAGACACGGTCAATCTCCAGGGTGAAGCCGTTACGCTCAAGGCAAGAGGACGACACGATGCCTGCGTACTTCCACGCGCTGTTCCCATCGTTGAAGCCATGGCTGCTATGGTTATCTTAGATAATTACCTGCTGTACAACACACGATTTTGTTAAAATCGAAGATTTTGCAAACAAAACAGGGCAAATACTTGCTCTGTATATTACAATCTTCTATTTTTGCAGACATAAAAGTTGTCGTGAGATAACGCTCAAAATAGTTTAGTTAAGTCTAGTTTAGTTTTTGTGTTGGTTAATGGGAACTCCGTAGTGACGGGTTCCCATTAATTTTTGTATTAAATCAACTTCTAAACACTAACAAACAAAGAAGGCAGACAAGAAGTAACGGTATAGTAAGGTAACTTCTGCAATGAGTAGCGACATACAGCAATTGTACACACTTCCAGCCAATCCCAACTTTTAGCACTTTATTCTGTTCGAAAACCATTCTTTCGAAGCATTTGACTCGTGCATATGCTTTGAAATCTACCACTTATCAACTTGACAAACGACCTGTTGCGACTCCCAGCGCATGACCCATTCCTCTTCACCCGTTTCTTCCTCTATCTGGCTGCGAAGTTTAGCAAAGCCTTCACGCTGATAAAAACGAAGGGCAGACGAATTGCGTACATAGACTGATAAGTCCAGAACGGAATGACTATCCTTGAGATAATCCAACAGCAGTTTGCCGATACCCTTAGAACGGGAATCGGCTGCAACAAAAAGTCCCGCAATATAAGTATCACATACCCCAATAAAGCCCTTGACTCCACCTTCATCATACACATACACCTCTGCCTGGGCTAAAGCCTCAGGAAGCAACGGCAAATAAGTATGCCAATGAGTGGGAGATACAAAGAAATGGGCTTGCAAATTTCCTTCAAGCCACAGTTGAGAAACCACGGAAGCATCAGTAGGATGGTAGCAACGTATCATCGGAAAATCAGTGTTCATATTACAAATAAAAAGAAGGTGACTTCCTTGATTGGGTTCAAGGAAATCACCAGCCTATGTATGGTTGGGATTGATAAGCTTAATCAGCTTCTTCAATCGTACAGATGCTTACACGGTTCCAGTCGGGTTCGCTAAACATATTGCCAACTCCCTGACCTTCGGCCGTGATGCGCTCAGCAGCAATCTTGTATTTATTGACCAAAATCTTCTTCACGGCTTCAGCACGAGCCAAGGCTATACGCGCATTCACTTCTGCACTGCCTTCAGGCGAAGCATATCCCTTAATGCTAACCGTAGCCTTTGCATGATTGCGAAGGAAGGTAGCGACACGCTCCACATTGGGAAGCTGGGAAGCATCTACAATACTCTTACCCTGACGGAAAGTTACCGTCTGTTCCAGAGAATTTGTATTCTTCGTAATCGTTTGAGTCTGAACAACCGGACCACGGTTACGCAGTTCGTTAACTTCCTGTTGCAAAGCCTTCACGTTGTCATTCAACTTTGCCACCTCAGCCTCCTTATCGTTCACCTGTGCACGCAAATCGTTGACTTTTGCATTCAGTCCGTCAACCTCAGCCTGATCGTAAGCCTTTTGGAAGGTCATGTAGTGACGGCCGTTATTCTTGTTCTTGAAGTGATAAGTTACACCCGCCATGAGTTCGAACGCACTCTGGTTGATATTATAAGAAGGGTTAGAATTGTGCTCAGGCGTACTCAGATTATACGCAATAGCCGGCATGAGTGAAAGCGTCCAAGCCTTCTGTTCGCCCAGGTTGAAATTAAGATTCAACCCAAATTTGGAGGTCATAAAGTCCGCATCAGCTCCTTCCGAAGCCGGGTAATAGCTATGTCCCCAACCCGCAGCAGCAACAGCTTCGACTTCAAAGACACGAGGCTTACCGTTATAGCCACAGAAAGCGTTCGACAGATTAAACTTACCAAGCAGGCTGACATTCGTCACATCGTACACACTGCTACTTCCCGTTACATTATGCGCACCCGTAAGCTGCACCCCGAGACCATAAATCGGCGTAATTTGCTTCGTTACGTCCAGGCCATACACGCCGCGCACATCCTTAATATAGTCCGAGTGAGTTAAAGGCACCACGCCACCGCCAACCAAGCCAATGGACCAGTTGTCCCAAAAACCTGCACCTTGAACGGTCTTTTGAGCCTGCGCACCCAGCGTCATCACGCCCAGTGCCAAAAGAGTAAAAGTCTTTTTCATTGTATCTATGAATTAGAGTGATTAAAGTCCGAAACAAGCAGTTTCTTCGGGTACTCAAGCAAAGCTTCACCTGTATTCCCAAGAAGACTCTGTATTATACACGTGCGACAAATGTACAGATAAAGCCTCAGCCCTCAACAACTCATCGCATTTATTCGCCATATCCATTCAAAAAGCCGAAATAACGAACAAGTTTTTTGGCCATTCCAATCCGTTCGTCTACTTTTGCCATGCCTAAAATACAAGGCACACTCATTGAATTCATATTTCTAATAATTAAAATACATCACTCCCATGGAAAATCAAGAAAACGACGGACAGTTGAAGATTGAGCTTACTCCCGAAGTAGCTGAAGGCATCTATTCTAACTTGGCTATCATCACCCACTCTAGCGCAGAGGTTGTACTCGACTTCATCCGCGTTCTCCCGGGTGTACCCAAGGCTAACGTAAAGAGCCGCATCGTATTGGCTCCCGAACACGCAAAGCGTTTGCTTTTCGCTCTTCAGGACAATATCGTAAAGTATGAGAAGGCATTCGGCCCCATCAATCTTCCCGGTGCTGAGGTAGCTGAAGAAGGTGGCCGCACGGCAACTCCCTTTGGCATGCCCGAAGGCAACGCATAATCCGTCAGACTAATTTGACTAAACAAGAGAACCGCTCTCCCCTTTTTGGGAAGAGCGGTTCTCTTATGCATTAGCGAAAGCCCTTGCTCGTCCGATATCCAAAGACAAGTGGGTTGTTGTGACACAGGCTCTTGCGGGTCTACAGCCTTACCAATCGTTAATCTCCCCGAGACAGACGATTTTTCATTCGTAAAGCCGCATCCGTACAGCTGCCTCGCCCCAGTTGTATTCGTTTCATCATCCCCCTCACTCGAGCACATTATAGACATCAGCACATCTGTACATGAATGAGGTAGGCCTTGGCTTCTGAAACATTCAGTTCATAACTTGCTTCTTCCCTGTACTTATAGGGCTGTTCGTTGGGGGCAACCACGTATATGGTATTCTTCGATTGGAATACTTACAGTCTACTATCGCTTAGGTTTGCGGTTAAAGTGGAATACGAGGTGAAGCATCACATAGTGAGGCAGGGAACGAGCCCACGTTTCGGTACGCCCTTGCGCATTGACACTATAATCAACACTCGACAACTGGTGAAGAAGGTCAAAGCCCTCAACCTTTGCTATCAGTCTTCCCTTCCACAAAGGCTGGCTGACGGAAGCATTGAGTACAAAGTCATTCGTGTTGAGCACAGAACTACCGTAACCTCGGCGACTGTACATGACGGCATCAAGCGAGAGCGTTGTACGAAGCACAGGCAGCGTATAACGGGCATAAATCCCATAGTGATAATCCCATGCCGTGAGCTGATCGAAGTCGCGCATTTTGCCCGCTGAGTGTCGCCATTTCACATCGCCCAGCACACGGAAATTAAGTTGGTCACGGCTGTACTGCACATAAGTATTACTGCCTAACCAAGTGGTATTGACCGCTTGAGCCCGACTGAACATCTCGCCGTCCAACATTGCATGGTCAATGGAGTGATAAAAATCAGCATCGACATTAAATTGCCACGTCCAATAATTGCGCTTGTCAAATGAACGGGTGAGATGAAAGCGCCCCGAGGTGGAATACGCACCGCGCACGTTTAAAGGGCGGTAAGTGTATACTCCCGAGGTCGCGTTATACTTAACCGATTGCACCACGTCGCGGTGTAGGTAAGTCAGTCGCGCCTCGAGTCCCCAGTTTTGCAAATATTTTTCCTTCCTGCTCTGGTAATCTATCTGCACACTCGTCTGAGCCTTTTCCTTGAGTGCGGGATTATTCAGCTTAACCACCAGCGGACTGCGGTCGTCGCGAATGGCCAATCGGTTAAGCAGCGAATTCGGCTTCTTTTCAAACTCCACTCGAAAGTGAAGATTGTTCCGGCCTTGATGCATTCTCAGGTTAAGTTCACCATAGGGAATAAAACTAGTTCGCGTATCATAAAGCAACGTATCGATAACGGCGCGTTGATAACGAAACTTCTGCCAAGTCACAGGAATCTTCACGCCCAGGCGCCAAAGGTCATACCTAATATTGACTGGCGCGTTGGGACTAAGCTTATACGTACGCGGACTATAAAGGCAGAGGTCTAACTGGTTACGCAACTGACGACGATGACTACGATAAGAGTTGCCCGGGTCAGTCAGCGCTTCGAGCATATCGAGTTCTGAGGGTGCGAGCAACGTGTCGGGATGATACAAATAATCAGAATTACGCACATCGACATAACCAAGTTCTTCGTTGACCATAAAACACATATGTCCCAAGAACTTGGGTGAATGATAAACAGCCTGAAGATGGAAACGTGTCAAGTGGCTGCTAAAGTCTATCGTGTTATGGCGCAATTCGCGAGTCTGAGTCGGAATGTTCCACAAGTCATAACGTTGCGCACTCCATGACTCCTCCTGCCTATAGCCAAAGTGAACGGAGTACGAGAGGTTTTGCTTTTTAGCCCGGTTGAGGTTCAACATACCGTTGACAGACTCGCTGAAGTCGAGCGTATGTCCCGCCCCTCTCATTCGGTGACGCTGCGCCAATGTCAAGGCATCGTTATCGCTTTGCTCGAGTTGTGACCAGGCATGTTGTCCGTGCTTGTCAAATCGGAAATCTGTTGAAGAATTAAGGAACAATCCTTTCTTATACGTAAAACGGTTTTGGGCACACACCGACCAGTTATCCGTATTCATTCGACTTTGGCTGCTGGAAACCGGACGGCACCCCTCCATAAACAGTTCCCGACGCGTGTGCGTCTCCTGTTCCGTATCGGTAGAGGTATAGGCCAAATTCAAGTTATTCTCCACCGCTTTGTTTTTTGACAGATAGTTCAAGTCTGTAGCCGCACTATAAGTCGTAACAAGCGATTTGGGATGTGTTTGGGGAGTCCAATGGCCTTGCTCGCCGATATGGCGACTTTCGTTGACATTGTTTGTATTCCCCATAAATGAATAACGCCAACGGTCCGTAAAGCCCAGCACAAAGGCACGTGCCAGCCAGCGTTCACGCGTGCCGCCAGCTGCTTCCAGGTTAGCAACGTAACCGTTAGTATATTGATTTTTCAGCTGCACATCCATTACGTAGCTTTTAGAATCGACATCATAACCCAATGCAACACTGCGATCTGACTGCTTCTCATATACCTTTATATCCTTCACCGTGAAGTAAGGCAGATTTTCCATCAGCACCTTTTTGTTACCTCCCATAAACGAACGCGAAGCAAGCAACAACTCATCGACCTTGCGGCCGTTGACATAGATTTCGCCACTTTGGTTCATCGTCACTCCTGGCATCTGCTTAATCAGGTCATCGAGCATAGAGCCTTCGGGGAGTTGGAAAGCATCCGCATTATAGACCAATGTGTCACCCTTATAATACATCTTAATTCGGGTGGCCGAGACTACCGCCTCCCCAAGATTGCGTTCCGTGCTTTTGCGCATCTTCAGAACGGGTAGCTCCACTTTCTCAACGCTGGGATTCGTAATTTCCACCGGTTGCCATACGGTGGTATAGCCCTGGCGTTCGGCACAAATCCAATACTTTCGTTTTTCCGCCTTGACATTGATAGAATAAAGCGTAGCTATTAAGTTGCCTTGTGTGTTAGCCAAGTAAAGCGTCTTGGCTGTATCGAGTTTTACCCCTTTTGATTCATCATAAAGTGCTACTCTGACATTTCCCAAAGGCATTTCTAAAAAGGCATCTTCGATTTGTCCGCTCAGTTCTACCTGCTGAGCAAACGAATACTGTATGCCTAATGGGAGGAAACAAAAGAGGATAAGAAGGAATAATCGTAACATATTGTATGTTCTGAAAGTAAAACAAATGAACATATCAGGATAAGAAAAAAATGTATGTACGAGGAAAAGCCTTGGGTGCCGAACCAAGACGGCACCCAAGGGGAATAAACTTAACGGCAACCGTAGGAATCTACTTCCATATTACCAGCTGCATCATACCGATAGGTTACATAACACGTACCGATAATGTAGGTTGTATGCCCATCTACAATATGTGTGCCATAAATACATGAAAGGTTTGCATCAGAGGGAGTACATTTGGATAAAGCATCGATGACGCGCCCACCATGTATAAGTGCCATTTCTTTGGGAGTAAGAACCGACATACTTTTTACAGTGAATCTTTTTAATTTCTTCATTGCAAGCATTTTTAGAGTTAAACCATCACACTGCTTCGTCCGCGCTTACCGTTATATACGTACGCTCCCGACAACGTAGTGCTTCGGTTGTCGCTTTTCTTATTTCGTTTTTTTTGAACATGCTTATCTACTTCACCGGAATCAGCTGTTGGAGCAGGTTACCAGAAGGGGAAAGAAGCTTCACCCGTGTCTTTTGAGAATGAGTGAGCCGCGTGGCTTCAGTCGAACGATAGAGAGCCTGCCGCAGGGAGTTATCTGTAGCTTGACGCTCTTGTTGTAGCACAAAGGTCATCGGCTTACCTGCTATTGGGAGAGTGAATTGTTGAAGCAAATCAACAGAAATCGTAGCTGGAATAGAGTCAAGACGGGCTTGCAGATAACGCGCTTGCGCAGAGGATGGCACTACTTCCATCAGGAGCTGGCCTGCCCGAAAAGGTTCGTCGGCCGCACAGAATGTGGCGAGATGTACATAGCCCCGACAAGAAGCCAACAACGGACGAGTCGTACCGCCTTGCTCCGTAAGCAGCAGGGTGTCGGCCTGTACAACGGTGTCACCGTTATTTACCAGGCAACGGATTATTCTACCGTCAGCTGCCGCTCGCACCTCTTCGGGTGTAACGTTTGCCCAAATCTGAACAGGGACTTCGTGGGAATCATCGTAAGGAATAAAGTAACAAATACCAAGCAGGGTCAGCAACAGGCAGAGTAATCCGCCGATGCCATGGCGCATCCAGCCATTAGGTAATTTGCCGATAAGCTCCTGTGCCTCGCGAGAGCGTAGCTCTATGAGGCAAGGACGAGAGTTTTTCTTTACCATAGTTTGAAAAATGAATGGGGAAACCTATCTTCTATGTGCCGTATAGGAGTGCATATATCTAGAGAATAAGGGCAACCTACAGACTGACAGCCAATAGAATAGCTTGACGGTATTGGACAGAGGGATAGCATTTTTCTCAATGTGTCCACGCAGTGGAAGGATACCCAAACACAGGCCATTCATATGGCCGCGTAGGCGACGAGAACACATTGAAAGCCGTAAATGTGGCCGCGTAGGTGACGAGAACACATTGAAAGCCATGAAATGTGGCCGCGTAGGCGACGAGAACACATTGAAAGCCATGAAATATGGCCGCGTAGGCGACGAGAACACATTGAGAGCCATAAAATGTGGCCGCGTAGGAGACGAGAACACATTGAAAGCCATAAAATGTGGCCGCGTAGGTGACGAGTACACATTGAGAACCATGAAATGTGGCCGCGTAGGTGACGAGAACACAATGCAATGCAGGAAATTAGCCTTGGATAACCAGTTGATTCTTGACCAAACGGTAATAGTCGCCTTGTAATCGAAGTAATTCTTCGTGAGTGCCACGTTCGGCCACCTCACCGCGACGCATGACGATAATTTGATCGGCATCCCAAATGGTACTCAGACGGTGAGCACTTACTACAACCGTCTTTCCACGATAGTAGCGACGAAGGTTGTCCATGATGAGACGCTCGTTGGTAGCATCAAGCGAATTGGTTGCTTCGTCGAGGAAGATGTATTCGGGATCCTTGTAAATGGCACGTGCCAACAGGATGCGTTGTCGTTGTCCCGCACTGATACCATTTCCCTCCATACCGATACGTGTGTTGTAACCTAAGGGCAGGGTGGCTATAAATTCGTCAATGTGAGCCATACTGGCAGCATGGAGCATACGCTCTACATCGACTTCATCAGTTGACAAGGCGATATTGTTGGCAATGGTGTCGGAGAAGATAAAGCTTTCCTGCATCACCGACCCTGTCACCTTACGCCACAGGTGGGGGTTAATCTGGTTCAAGTTAATGCCGCCTACCTTGATATTTCCCTCGTTGGGCAAGTAGAAACCCTGGAGCAACTTAATGAGTGTCGTCTTGCCACAACCACTTTCGCCCACAATAGCCGTTACCTTGTGTTGCGGAATGTCGATGGTGACATTCTTTAGCGCGTAGTCGCGTGCTGCGCCACTGTAACTGTATGTGAGGTTTTCGATACGGATGGAATGATCGGCAGGAAGATGGGGCATTTTGGTTTCGATATCCTTCTCCTCATCGTCCTGTGCATGGATTTCGTTGAGGCGTTCGAGGCTGATACGCGCATCTTGCAAGGACTGGGCAAAACCGATAAATTCGCTGATAGGAGCTGACACCTGCCCGATAATGTAGGTGAGCGACATCATCATACCAAGAGTCATTTCGCCCTCTACCACGCCCTGGGCAGCAATAAACGAAATAAGAATGTGGGTGGTCTGGGTGAAAAGTACCGCCCCCGACTGTTGGATTTGTCCTACCTTCAGCCCCTTGACACTGATACGGAACAGGTGCATCTGAATGCGCTCCCACTCCCAACGCTTCTGACGTTCGCAGTTATTGAGCTTAATGTCCTGCATTCCCTGCACCAGCTGAATGAGGCGACTTTGCTCGACTGACGACTGGTAAAACCGCTTGATGTCGAGTTCGCGGCGGTAACGCATGAACGAGAGTACCCATATCAGGTAGAGCACATTGCCCACCAAAAATATAAACAGTATCGTCAGGTGGTAATAGGCCAGAATACCGAGAAACACCACAAAGTTGAAGAACGAAAAGACTATGGTAAGCGAATTACTAAGCAGAAAGGACTTTATGCGCCCGTGGTCACCGATACGTTGGAGTATGTCACCCGTGCGTTTCGTATCGAAGAAATGAAGCGGCATATTCATCAGCTTAGCCAGAAAGTCTGAGATAACCTGGATGTCAATGCGTGAGTTGATGTGCAACATAATCCAACTACGCAAATAGCCTATCAAAAGCTGCATCACGAAGAGGGATAACTGCGCAACAAGGATGAGCGTAATCAGATTGAGGTTCTTCCCATTGATACCTTTGTCGACCATGGCTTGCGAGAGAAATGGCAGAATGAGTTGTATCAAACTGCCCGCAATCAGCCCCAAGACCAGTTGTAACCCCAACGAACGGAAAGGCAACAGATAGCGGGCAAAAGAAAAGATGCTCTTGCGCGAAGTCTGAAATTCATCATCCGCCTTGCCAAAGTCTACACCCGGTTCGAGCATCAAGGCAATGCCCGTTTCACCCAGACTGTTGCGCGAACTCAGCCAGCAATGTTCAAACTCTTGACGGGTGAGTTTGACTTTTTGATTGGCAGGGTCGGCTATATAGAGGATGTAATCCGCCTCACTCCTTCCCCTCCTTCCCCACTTTCTCCGTTTTTCCACACCATAACACACGACAAAGTGGTTCTGATTCCAGTGCAGAATGCAGGGGAACAGCGCATCAGTCACCAATTGGTCAAATGTAATCTGAACACCGACCGTGCGCATCCCAATCACTTCAGCCGCATCGCTGATGCCTAAGAGCGATACGCCTTCGCGCGAGATGAAGCAATGCTTGCGCAGCATTTCTGCCGAGTAGGCCTTGCCATAATACTTGGCTATCATGCGCAGACAGGACGGACCGCAATCGGCCGCTTCCTGTTGCTGGTAGTGAGGAAAAGAACGGAGATGCATGGAGATAGGATGGGTAAAATGAATGAAAAGTAAAGGGGCTACAATTGCTTCGGTCGCTGATTTAACCGATAGGTAAGGTGGAGCATCACGTAACTAGGAATGACCCGGTGCCATTGCTCCGTACGTCCTTGTGCGTTGACGCGATAGGTACGACCCGATATCTGACCAAGCAGGTCTTTGCCTTCCAGTTTGATGGTCATACGTCCTTTAAGCAAAGACTGGGTGACAGCCGCATTGAGCATCCATTCGTCACGGTTCATATCGGAATTAGCATACCCCCGCCGGCTGCTGACGTAGGTATCAAGGTCGAAAGTAGTACCCCACGCTCGAATCGTGTGTTGAGCTGTCAGGCCGTAGCGATAATCGAAAACACTGAGCGTCGGTTGGGTAGAGCGATGTCCCCAAGTACGCCGCCAGCTCACTTCGCCATAAAGCGAAGCCTTAGTAGCCTTACCAAGGTAGCTAAGCTTTAACTCTTCTGCAGGCGTAAAGGTTTCGACCTTGTTGAGTTGAGCTTCGTTCATACCGCTAATCGAAGCAAAGTCTACCGAGTGCCATACGTCGGCTGTCAAGGTGTGATAAAGCCACCATGACTGATTGCGCGAAAGCGAGAGGGAGAGTTCGTTGCGGAAGTCCCACGACCAGTTTCCTCGGATATTATCGGGCCGGTAGATGTAAACGTTCGTAGCTGGATTGTAAGTAAATCCTTGACCGACGGAGTTGAAGTGGTACGTATAGGAAGTGCTGTACGACATCTTGCTCAAGTTGCCTTCTTTCCAGGGTCGTTTCAGTATATGATCAAAACTAATTCGCCCACTTGCTTTGCGGTGATTGTCAAGCGAGGGATTACTTTCTCTGACAAAATAAGGGTTGCGGTCATCGCGATAAGGCATCTGATTCATCAATCCCGTATATTCCGTTTCATACGAACCGCCTATGCTGAACTTCTTATAGCTGAAGAATAAGCCAGGATTGAATGTCCACACATCGTTATGGGCCAAGGTGTCAATTTGACTGCGGTGGTAGTCTAACCGTTCACGATGGTACACAACAGGAAGAGTCAAGGCAAGGTAACTGTCACGTTCCTTGCCAAAATGGAACTGCATATTCAGATTGAGTCCTGCTTCCTGTTCACGACGATTGCTGAAGAGGCTGTTCCGGTCATCAAAAGTACGCAACAGCTCATGGTTGGACGGGAGCAGATTTAACTTGACGCTATCTTCCTGTTTCCAACCATCCAGTTCGCTCAACACATAGAGGCGTTCGTTACTCTTATAGCCACTAAGTTTATAGTGTCCGGTCAGCGTAGCGTATTGCTTGAAAGGAAAGAATTGATAGGTCACAGTGGGTTCGATGCGATAGTCCGTTGTATAGGACTTCTCATATTCGTGACGATAATCCCGGGTTGCCTCCCGTTGAGTCGAACGCTGACTAAAGGATACCCCCTCGTGGTGCATCGCGTGTGAGTCAAACTTGAAGCTCAACCCCTTTACTTGCTTGATATACCATCCTATATGAGCATGCTGAAGACCGTACTTCTTGCCTTGGAGCAAATAAGCGTCCTGTTGTGACAATGTCTCCTTGGCATCGTCCCATTGCTTAGAGGTGTAAAAACTATGGGCTTGACTGTCTTCGTAATTCAACTGAAAGGAAGTTTCTAAACTCCATGGCAGGTAGTGAAACTTCTCTTTCAAGTATAGAAAATAACTTTTCAGATTGTCATGTGACCTTGAACGAGAATAATTAGTCAACAAAGAAGGGAGAAACACTTCATGATACGACGTAGCATCGTTGACCTCGTCGTAGCGATCGAAGATAAACTCAGTATCGTTGCCGACAAGCGGATGTCCGGACTCGTCGCGTTTCTTTGACTGATAATTGAAACTGATGCCTGCTGCTTGACGTTTGGCAGGAATGTCGGCATTTTGCCAGATAAACTTGTTGTTCTTAACCCACTGCTCGCTCATGCCATTGGTGTTGTCATTGATATTGTTGACATTGGCATAAGCTCCCCAGGTCATTGTTTCTGAAAGCATGAAGCCGAAAAGCTTTGCCAAATAGCGTTCGTGCGTTCCGCCTGCAAAATCAGAGTTTACCACATAACCCGTTGTAAATTCATCTTTCAAGCACACATCCATGACATACTGTTTTGGGGCTATCGAATCATCAGCCAAAGCGGCTTGCAGGGACATACGTTCAAAGACCTTAAGCTCCTTGATTGTATAGTAAGGCAGGTTGTCCAGAAGAACTTCTTTCTTTCCGCCAAACAGGCTACGGGCACCAAGGGTCAGCTCGTCAATCTTTCTGCCACGGATAAAGATTTCCCCATTTTTGTTCATCTCTGCCCCAGGCAATTGTTCGATGAGATGGGTCAGCATAGAGCCATCAGGCATATCGAAAGCCGTTGCATCATAAACCAAGGTGTCACCTCGCATCTTTACTTTGATACGAGTAGCTCTCACCACTGCTTCGCCCAAATCACGCGTTTTTGCACCACGTTTAAGTTGAAGAGTCGGGATGCCCAAAGTAGCATCACCTAAATTGTCTGGAACAAAGAAACTCGTCCAACAGTCTTCGTATCCTGCTTTCGAGGCGCGCAGCAAGTATTGTCCCGGCCTTAGTTTCACCTGAATGGTATAGGTCGTAGTCAGTTGCTTTTCGCTCGGACCATACACGGAGATGTCAGGCTCACACTCAATGACAATACTGTCCATCGTCATCAATGTTAGCTCGCAATTGCGTAACCCCACCTTCATGTAAGCATCTTCTATATACCCCGTCAGTTCTCTTTCTCGCAATTGTTGTGCATGACCTGGACACACTTGAAGCAAGAAAAGCAGAAGCAAACTGAATATGCGTATATATAATGAATGGTTCATCATAAAATTACATCATGATTGGATAATTAAAAACAACTGCTCGCTGTTGCTCGTAGCAATACGATTAATCTACTTACAACAGCAAGCAGAAACTTTGTAGACAATTATCAGCTTAACGTTTATCGCTGATATTCTAGATGGCAATAATTATGTGCATCTTATTTCTTTTCGACTTTGCATTTAGCATAAGCATAAGATACACTGGTGGTCGGCGTTGGATAATACACCACATAGTATGTTTCACAAACGCCAGTCTCAATGCCTCCCGTTACGGGAACGAAACAATTCTTCTTATCCATTCCGGGTTCACAATAACTTCGATAAAAATCGCCGCCATGAATCCTTGCCATTTCCTCACGAGTGAGAGCCGACATATTCTTTACCGAAAAAACTTTGAGCTTCTTCATAATGAATTAGTATGAAAGGTTAAACCATTACACTGCTTCGTCTGCGCTGTCAAGATGCGACGCGCTCCCGATAGCGTAGTGCTTCGGCTACCGCATTTTTTATAGAGTGATATGCATATCTTCATAAAGAACGAGTAAGGATTTTGATTTACAGTTTTATTCCGAAAGCGCATCAATGAAATCTGCTAAGTCTTCCCACTGATAGGCTTGAGGTAAAGGGTATCCATTGATAAGAATGGTAGGAGTTGAGGTATAACCACTGGTCTCACGCCATTGAAGGTGACGATTCAGCTCTGACTCAACTGCTTCCGACTCGATATTCAGATAGGGGTAACGCTTTTCAAAGGCCGCCGTATCATTTTTTCCTTCTGCATACCAATCAGCAAAGATGCGTCGGGCAGTTTGAGCGTCACACTGCTGATAAGCAGCAATAAGCAAACGAACACTTGGAAGCAAAGTCTCGTTGAAGGAACAGAATACGTATTGCAAGCAAACCGTTTTTCCTTGTCTTTCGAGCAAGTCGTCGAGTATGGGATGAAGACGGGCACAAGGGTTGCAATGGGGGTTGGTCAATACGGTAAGGCGAATAGTGGCCTTAGAATTACCCAACAGTATGGTGGAGGAAGCTAATTCCGTGGCGGGTACACCTTGATGGAGCAGATGGCGACACACACTGCTGTCAAACTTGAGCGATGCATAGCTATGTGCTGTTGATTGTGCTTGCACCTCAGCACTCCAATGAGCAGCCACCCAGTGAGCGACGTAGGTGGCAGGTAAGAGACAAAGCAACCAGGCACCGCCTGTTGCTAACAGATGGATAAAATTAGGAGTGGGGAATAATGATGCTGTGGAGAAAAAGCAACCAGCCAAAAATTGAAGCAGGATAACAACTTGCACAAAGAGGCAAAGTACGCACCATTGACGAACAACAAATGCTTGATACCATACACTCCAAACACTAAAAAGCAGGGTAACCACTCCAATGACTGACAGAATAGAAATAGCCGAAGGAATCGCTGTAAAACTCCAACAGAGGTGTACTACAAAATAGGCGCCTCCTATTTCACTCCAAGTGAAGCCACCCCATTGAGCATGGTCGGAGTGAAGAACGGCATTGCAGTCTTTTTGATGAAAGAGGGAACAAACTTTGTCACCCCAATGACTATGACTGCGAACCTGCTTCTGAAGCAAGAAAAAACAGACAACTATCCCCATAAGGTCGAGTATACTCCACAATGCAAGCAACATATTGCCCTGTAGCAACAGTCGTAAGAGCAAACCACCGACCAAAAGAACGATAGCAGCAAGACTGCCGCCTTGTTGCATCAAACGTATGCGCTCTTTGCGTTGGTGAATTTCATATTGAGGCTCACAGGCATCCTTATCATCCGTCACTATCAAGGCACTTCCAGACCATTGTGACTTTAGCTCCTGAAGCGTAACCCGATGGGGGGTATGGGTATCTGTATAATAAGCATATTGCTCATCCCAGTCAGTCAATACAACAAAGTGATCAGAAAGATGAAGAATAGAAGGAAGTGATACTTCTTCGATACTTCTATTCGTAATGGTTACTCCCTGTGTATGGATACCATAATCACGCGACAGTTGCCACAATCCTAACAGATTGTCTCGATGAGGATGGGTCATATAACGCTGAGCTGTATAAGTTGGAGTATATGGTACGCCAAGTGACTGGAGAAATATTTCAAAAATATTCATAAGAGCGTAGAGGAAGTTGTTATCATGCCCCCTCCGCAAATATCCAATAGCTCTATGCGGAGGGGAACATTCCTTCTAATGTTTCAAATCTTACTGTTTACAGTCGTTTCGGGCTGCGGTTAAATTGGAATGCGAGGTGAAACATCACGTAATTGGGGAGAGAGCGTGTCCACGTCTCGGTGCGGCCCTGGGCGTTGACGGCATATTGCACATTCGAAAGCTGGTGAAGCACATCGAAGGCTTCGACCTTGGCTATCAGCTTGCCCTTGAGGAAGGACTGGCTGAGCGAAGCGTTGAGTACAAAATCATCGGTATTGAATGCTGCACTGCCATAGCCACGACGGCTGTACATCATCGCGTCGACGGCCAGCGTCGTGTGGATAACGGGCAGGGTGTAGCGGGCTGATGCGCCGTACTGGTAATCCCAGGCATTGAGCGAGGTAAAATCACGCATTTTGCCGGTCGAATGATGCCACTTCAAGTTGCCGACTGCACGCACATTGAATGCGCCTTGACTGTATTGCACGTAGGTGCCGCCGTGGAGAGTAGTCGTGTTGACCGCCTGCACTTCACTGTGGGTAGCATCGGAGAGCATCGTGTGGTCGAGGGCGTGGTGGTAGTTGGCCTCGGTTTGCAATTGCCAGGTCCAGCGATTTTTCTGGTCGAGCGAACGCACATAGTCTACCTTGAGTGCGGAGCGGTGACTGCCCTTCACGTTAACCGGCTGATAGGTGTAGACTCCCGAAGTCGGATTATAGCGGACAGATTGTGCAACGTCGCGATGATGGAAATCAAAGGCGGCTTCGGCATGCAGATTTTGCTGGTACTTGTTCGGGCGGAGGGTGTAACCCAAACGAAGTTCGGTCAAGAGGTTGTCCTTCAAGTGCGGATTGCCCAACTTGACAACAAGCGGCTGGCGGTCATCACGAAAATCGACACGATGAAGCAAGTCTACAGGACGGCGCGAATATTTCGCGTTGAACGTGAGGTCGTGACGGCGATGGTTTGACACGTAGCGCAACGAGAGATAGGGATCTGCATAAAAGTGCGAACGGTCAAGCACCGTATCAATAGCTCCACGCATATAGTCAAGCGACTCATGGGTATAAGGAAGGTTAACCCCCAACGACCAAATGTCATATACGATGTCAACGGGCATCTTGGGACTCATCTTGTAACGACCTTTATGCCTAAGCCCAATGTCAAGGCTGTTGCGGATTTTGTGGCGACGGCTGACATAGGAATTGTCGCGGTCGGTTATAGCCTGCAGAAGGTCAAGTTGCGAAGGCGAAGCCAGTGTATCGGGATGATAGAGATAGTCGCGGTCATAGTCCTTGTACCAAGTAAGATTGTCGGAGAGGTTCAGACTCGTATTTTTCCAAAGATTATCGAAAACAACAGATGCACTCGCATGAACCGTTGTAGCGTGGTGACTGACATCGCTTGTGTTATGGCTGGCGGAAGGCGATACTGATGAAGACTGCTGTAATTCAAAACGATCTGCTTTCCACGCTTCCCGCTGGTCGTGGAAGACGAGAAGCGAATAGTTAAGGTAGCGTTGTTTCGCTCGATTGAAGTTCACACTACCCCAAAGTTGCTCGTTGAAAATCCAGTTACGCTCATGGTTGAATCCATGTTCCCGACGACTCACGGTGAAGTCTTGATTATCGCGTTGTTCGTAAAGCGATTGAGCCCAACCGTTTTCTTTGGTAAACTTGAAGTCGGTCTGAGAGGTAAGTGAGAAACGATGATTGTACGACCATTTGTTTGATACATTGACAGCCTTGTTCTTATCGTTTGTCTGTCTATGGTAAGTAGAAAGAGGACGTAACCCTTCAAGAAAGAGTTCGTTGCGTTGGCGCATTTCTGCCTCTGTTTCGGTGGATGTAAAGGACGCGTTGAGGTTGTTCTTCATGCGCTTATCCTTGGACTGGTAGTCCACGTCGATAGCTCCGCTGTGAGTAGTAACGAGCGATTGCGGAAGCAAGGCGGGCGACCAATAGCCCATCTGACCCAAGTGACGCGTTTCGTTCACATTGTTCGAATTGGCCATGACTGCATAACGCCATTGGTCAGAGAATCCCAATAAGAAGGCACGTCCCATCCAGCGTTTGCGTGTGCCGGCAGCAGCCTCCAGATTGGCGATGTAGCCTCGTGTGTATTCGTTCTTGAGGTGAACGTCCATGACATACTTTCGGGGGTCTACGTCATAGCCCAAGGCCTGACTGCGATCGGACTGTTGCTCGTAGACCTTGATATTCTTTACCGTGTAATAGGGCAGGTTTTCAAGTAGTACCTTCTTGTTTCCTCGCATAAAACTTCGCGAACCGAGTAGCAGTTCGTCAATCTTGCGTCCGTTGACGAAAATTTCACCGTGTTCGTTCATCGTCACTCCGGGCATTTGATGAATCAAAGCATCGAGGCGCGAACCGTCAGGCAATTTAAAGGCATCGGCATTATAAACAAGCGTGTCCCCTTTGTGGTACATCTTGATTTTGGTAGCCGTGACAACCGCTTCGCCTAATCGCTGATCGTGTTCTTTACGCAAACGGAGAACTGGCTGCCAGACTTCTCCCTGAAGTGAATCGGTCAATGTCACGTCTTTCCACACCGTGGTGTACCCCCGACGGGTCGCCCGCAAACGATACTTGCGGTTGCCCCCTGGCACCTTGGCGGAATACAGGACTTTATCAGGTTGATAAGTAGGCGTAAGGAAAATATAAGTACCCGCACTGTCAACCACTACTTTATTTTGCTCATCGAACACACTCACCTTGACTCCTATGAGTGGGAGTTTCAAAAATTCATCCTCTATCTCGCCAACCAGCTCTACCTCTTGGGCGACAAGAGGACTATAGCCAATCATGGCAAAACACATAAAAAGGAATATCTTAAGCTTCTTCATTAATGTGTATTATTAAGTATAAAGGTGTTCTATGAATTACAGTTTGGGAGTTTAAAAATTTATTCATCAAACCAATGACTTTCAACATAAACTCTTCAACTTATCAACTGATAATTAATAGAACCAGCCTATAACGTGTATTGAGTAAGACTCTCCCCACACGTTTATATATGGGGAGAGTGTTGAAAGGAGAGCGTTCCTATTGATTAAATCCGTCAGAGGATTAACCTAAGCCCCCCTGAGAGTTTAAGGCTTGGCACAGAAACCTACAGGTATGATATAGCCATGATAAGCTTCATACTTTACTTGACAAACCCCAGGGACAATAGTTTGACCATAAGGAGTGTCATACAAACCGTAGACACAGGATTTGTCTCTGTCATTCGCACCACAGTTGTCTAACAAATAAAGATTCGCACCACCCTGAATTAGTGCCATTTCTTCACGCGTTAGCAAGCTGGTACTCTGTACAACAAACTTTTTAAGCTTCTTCATAGGAAGTATTTCACTGGTAAAACCATCACACTGCTCCGTCCGCTCCTTCTTAGCAGTAGAAGACGCTCCCAGCAACGTAGTGCTTCGGTTGCTGCTTTTCTTAAAATTATAATCCTCATAAAAAAACAAATTCTTCACTCAAAGGAATTGAGGTAATAATGTCTGGCGAATATAGGCAGACATGGCCTCTTTATCCATACTACATTCATGAATAAACTCCTGCCGCATTCGAATTAACTGCGGGCAATTATCACCTTCCTGCTGAGGATTACGATGATGGTAAAGATGATAGAGTTTACCTTCGGACAACCAGGCAACCTTGACACCCATAATCTGCATACGCCGCAGCCGTTCGGCATCCTCAGGTCCCCAACCATCATAGCGTTCGTTTTCTCCGCCCAAAGCCAAATAAGCAGAACGGTTGACGAAATAGACTCCTCCACAGGCGCGCCGTCCCATCAAACTTGTAATACCCGCTGAGGGTATAGCCGAAAGTGACAAGTGCTTGCGGAAACGTTCGGAACGTTCGGCAGAAAGCATGGAGAAAATACCCGAATACGGATAAACCATGACGAGTGATTCACGCTCCATTAACTGAAGGGTTTGCTCCACTTGATGAAGTGGTAAGATGATATCGGCATCCCACACCGCAACATAGCGCGTAACAGCTTGCTGAAGAAGTCGGTTTATGTATTTCGTGCGATGAAAGACAGGACTGTCGTCATGTACATAGTAATACTCCACACGTGAATGAGTCTGAAGCCATTCTGCCAGCTGAGGGGTAGCCGAGGCTTCAAGTACTAAAACGGGACAATCTAACGCGACAATCCAGTTTAGTACCGCCTTGAGATTGGCAAGTCGTTCCTCATTGTCAATGCGGACGGGAAGTAGTATTGATAAGGAAGGAGTTTTCATGTCGTTTGAATCATGGATGAACTTTCCGATGGCTGTTGGCAATGCTTAAATCTTCGTATTCATCATACGCATAGCATTTTGCCATATTACCACGGGAGATGGGGAACAGATACCTTGGTTAGAAGAACCATGCAACAAAGCAGTCAGAGGAATGCAGCGTAAAGGGTAGAAATGCTCATTCACCATTTCACGTAAAGTAAAGGCTAGTTCTTGCACACAGGATGTAAGCCCTTCACTGACCACTTCTTCATAAAGCCAGTCTAAATAGTAAATAAGGTATTCGCCTATTTTGGCACGCATTATCTCCTCGTCAGTCCCCTTTAAGGTCTGATATCTCCACCAAAGATAAACGCCGATACCTGCCATGCCATAGAAATCCATGTCTATATCAGGTTGCTGATGGATAAGCCGCATCATGTAAATGTCTACCTCTTGCAACATCTCACCACTCAAGAGCGGGCTGTGAGGAAGGAGGGAGACAATGACCTGGTGTATGGCTTGTTCCATCTGTCGAAGTGTAAAGTGGCTCAGATAGTTGGCACGCATTTGTTGGGAAACGCATTGCCGCAAAGCAGCATCATCTAAAAGCTGACAGATGTTCGTTGACAACTCATTAACAAAGGCGGCCTCGTCAAATGCTTCTTCGTCTATATGGACTCGCAATTGGGGAACATCGTTAAGCATTTCACTAAGACCTGTGGAATCAGTACCTACAAAGGGCAAACCATGCATCATGTACTCAATGGCTGTATAGCTACATTGTTCATGAAAGGATGGAAGTACACCAAGCGTAGCATGACGGTAAAAAGCGGTTAGACTTTGTGCATTGATATGCCCCGTAAAAGTAACCTTGTCCCAAATACCTTCACACTCTTCTAAACAGGTATTGAAATCACCATTGCCAGCTAAGACAAGCCGCGCGTCTGGATGTGTCGTAAGTACCTGATGAAAAGCACGAATCAGATACTTCACTCCCTTAATTTCATCTAAGCGACCTGCATAAAAAATAAAGGGGGAAACAGGAATACCTGTCAATGTACTGTCGTAAGAGTTTACAGATTGGGGTGACGTAGCCGACAAGTCGTTATCTTCAGTGATTTCTTCCTTCAAGCCATTGTAAATCAAGACGATCTTGTTGGCTTGAATGTGGTAATCTGTCTGTAACAACTGTTGGCAGAAGACTGAAAGCACAATCACTTGATCGGCTAGATGAAGAAATTTCAGGCACTCTCGATACTCCTGCTTGATTGAAATATATTTGTCTTCTATATCACTGTCTTCCTGTAATAGAATACGACGAAACTGCGTGAGATTCCCATTCAGGGCAAAGCACCAATTAAAATAATGCACCGAGAAAAGGATGCGATGGTGGATATTACGCGCCTTAAACCACAATGCCAAGGGATAATGCTGGAAGTAATTGAAGTGAAAAATAGCAGGTTCACCATCAACTATATAAGGTGCAAGCAAATACCCAACCGTACGGCAATACGTTTCGCTCTCCATTTGAGAGGGGAGAGCCGGAACTCGATAATGAGTAATGCCTAATTCGTCAGTAAAAACAGTAAAATCTTTGTCTTCTGCATATAATTCGATGAGATATATTGGATATTCCGACAGTGCTTGAAGTACTGTAATCAACTGCTTGACGTATGTACCTATACCATAGGCAGCAGCTCGGCTTGCATTGTTGACGATGTAATAATTCATTAGAATCTTAGGTTTAGCTGAGACTTTTGCTCTGCATTAATGAAATCAGGAAATAGGACATCCCCCCATCTAAATCAAGTGGATGATTGGGATACTCATTCACAGACCACGCTGGAATAGCCAATTCATTATACCAATAGTTCTCATGATGGAGGCAATGTACTGAAACACCGTGTGTTTGTATATTTTGATACAGTTCTTTGAGGTATACAGAATCGAACGTCTGTACTGGTGACTCCACTTGAGTACGAAGCCAGAGATAGTAATAAATACCTGTAACTCCACTACGATAAGAGAAATCTGTCAATCGACGAGGATCATATGACATGATACGCTGGTCTATATCCGCCAATACAGCATTCAAATCGACATCAAAAACACCATACTTCTTAAGAAGAGTAATACCAACTCCGATTCCTGACAAACCCCATTCAATACCATAAGGAAGTGTATCAGAAAGCTCGTCATAGATAGTTTGCAGTAAGTCCCAAGCATATTCCTTAAGATGCTCATCCCGCTTACGCGTTGCATAGGAATAAAGAGCCAACACTATCCCCATCTTTCCATGATACAGACTGACATTAGGTAAATCCATACTGTGAAGCATCAGTTGATGAACTATTTTATCATATATGGTCATTGGAACTGATATTTAAAATATGAATTCATACAAATAGAAAACAAACATATCCTTTGAATGCCGACTGATTGAAAGTACTATACTTATTCTGATAAGATAAAGAAGCAGCATACATCTCCTCTCCTACTATCAACAATAGATAGTAAGCACCTCGTTGCACTTCATCTAAATTGATAATCTGGGTACCTGTTTTACAAGAAAGAAAACCGTTTGACAATACTTCCATATCTTCGCCAACTACTTGATAGGGAATATCTTCCGTCGTACTATTAAGTTGACTCCATAATGTACATCCAGACAAAAATACTTGTGGAAGTTCATATGCGATGTTCACATCTCGTTTTGAAGGCTTCCACTATAGCCGCCCATCATCTACTGACACAGGGAAAATTGGAATAAGGAAAGCAAGTAGAACAAGTGGCTTGAAGAATTTGAAGTTAACCATAATAGATATACTTTTATTAAAAATATCAGTGCAAATATATACACACCTTTTTAGTTGAACAAAAAAAATTGGTACACATAGTACACCGATAGGATGAGATAAGCCAGAAAATATATTCTATTA
>UQJC01000014.1 GCA_900541335.1 uncultured Prevotella sp. | reverse complement strand
TGCGAATTTGACAGAACCATTTCGGAAGGTGGAAAAATGCCTTTGCGAATTTGACTAGAAGGCAAACTAAACAAAATCCACTTCCCCAAATTCTTCTCGAAGCGTATAAATACAAAACGCTGGATGCAAGAAACGCGAACAAAATTAAGTTACTACCTTTGCGCAAAACGATGAAGGAGACTAATGTTGATATCACGAGAAAAATCGTGCGTCGTATGCAAGAAATACACATTATAATATAGATAAAGTGTGTACTTCACTTAGACCTACGAAAAGGGACTCCAATAAGTTTCAATTCTCTCCGTATCACATAGCTACTTGTCTGTATGTAATTAGGGAGCTTACCAAATGACCTTCACACAGACAAAGTACTAACGAACGAAGAGAAATAATCTGATCGTTCCAATAGGTCACTCACAACCTTTGCATATTCTCCTAATCGTTCATTATATAAGTATCGCACAAGATACAACGCTACTTTGTCATACAGCTATATACTCCATCCCATGCAAACACTGCTATCCCTCCCCCCCAATGTTGTCAAGACATTTCACCAAATAGCCAGTCCACACTGGTCTAACATCTATTGCACCTCCGACCCGGCAGGCAAAAAGTTGGGTTCTGGAGGCGGCACCGCTTGGTTACTCGCTTCTGCTTATACAGACGAAGCAAAAGAACAAAGTTTTGAACAATGGTTGGCTGCAGACAAGCGTATATTGCTTCATGCCGGTGGTCAAAGTCGCCGTCTGCCGGCCTACGCACCGAGTGGAAAGATCTTGACTCCTATACCCGTTTTTCGTTGGGCTAGAGGTCAACGCATCGACCAAACGCTGCTCGACCTACAACTTCCTCTTTATCAAGAAATACTGCAAAAAGCACCTGCTACACTACGTACACTCATCGCTAGTGGTGATGTCCTGCTCCGCGCTACAGAACCTTTGCAGGAAATACCCGATGCAGACGTTGTATGCTACGGACTTTGGGCTGACCCTCAACAAGCCTCACACCACGGCGTATTCCTTATGAATCGTGAACGCCCTACGCAGCTGGACTTCATGCTTCAGAAGCCTTCGGCGGAAGAACAGTCTCGCCTCATGCCCACCCACCTTATGCTAATGGATATTGGTGTTTGGATTCTTTCGGACAAAGCGGTTCACCGATTGATGGAAAAGACACGCCGCACAGAAAAGGTTGAAAGCAGTACCACACCTACAGGCAAGCAATTGGAACTCCCTGCGAACTACGACCTTTATAGTGAATTTGGCTGTGCACTGGGAGAAAATCCCTCCCAACCCGACAATCTATTAGCAGATTTGAAAGTGGCTATTCTGCCATTACCTGGTGGAGAGTTTTACCATTATGGTACAGGACCCGACATGATTACCTCCTCCGTAGCCATTCAAAACCGCGTAAAGGATCAACGTTACATCATTCAAAAAGGAGTAAAACTACAAAGTTCGGTCTTCACCCAAAACACACGCATAGCCAATGCACCCCAAGCCGATACGAAGAGTGTATGGGTAGAAAATTCCTATCTTGGTAAAGGTTGGCACTATGGTAGTCAACATATCCTCACGGGCATTCCCAAAAACGATTGGCAAGTTACACTAGCCGATGAAATCTGTGTAGACATGGTACCCATCGGTGAAAATGCCTATGCCCTGCGCCCCTATGGTTTTGACGATGCCTTCCGTGGTTCCCTAATCTCCGACCAAACACACTACATGGGGCATTCCTTTACAGAGTGGCTCCATCGTCGTAACATTCAACCCGAGGAACTTGTGCATACGCACGACCTTCAAGCCGCACGTCTGTTCCCTGTAAGTGAAGACTTGACACAGCTCGAAGAACTACTTCACTGGTTCTTAAGTGATACCCCCAATCCATCCACGACCGAATTGTGGAGAAGTTTGCCACGCTATAGTGCAGACGAACTTTCTGAACAAGCCAATCTGCCACGCCTCATTCAGCAACGTCACGAACTGCAAGGGCAAACCATTCCGTTGTTGGCAAAAAATTGGAACCGCAGTGTATTCTACCAGGCAAATCTCAAAGACATTGCCAGCAAATACGCTGCCAATCATTGGATACAACCAGAAAAGCTTCCAGAAGATGCCCCCTTGATGACACGCATCCACGATGCTATGTTTCGTTCAGAAACCGCTCGTCATTTAGGACAAGATGATATTGCTCGATGCGAAGAAGAAAAAGCCTTCAGCCTCTTGCGCGAAGGACTTACAGCCAACGCTTTACGTCATAAGTGTCAACCCCGTATGACCACCTATGCCGACCAAATCGTATGGGCACGAAGCAGTGTGCGCATTGACATGGCTGGCGGTTGGAGCGACACGCCTCCTTATAGTCTCACCACAGGGGGAAATGTGGTTAATCTTGCTATCGAAATGAACGGACAGCCTCCGCTTCAAGTCTATGTGAAGCCCTGCAAGGAGCCTGTCATCGTGTGCCGCTCCATCGACTTGAGCGCTATGGAAACCATCACCACGTACGAAGAATTGCGCCAATATAATAAAGTAGGTTCTCCCTTCTCTATTCCTAAGGCCGCACTCACCCTCGTCGGCTTTCTGCCCGGCTTTAGCCAAGAAAGCTACCCCACTCTGCGTCAACAGCTCGAAGCCTTCGGTTGTGGCATTGAGATTACGCTCTTGGCCGCCATTCCTGCAGGCTCGGGTCTTGGCACAAGTAGCATTCTGGCTGCCACCGTTTTGGGAGCACTCAGTGATTTCTGTGGTTTAGGTTGGGACAAAAACGAAATCTGTAACCGCACGCTCGTACTTGAGCAATTGCTTACGACAGGTGGCGGTTGGCAAGACCAATACGGCGGTGTACTGCCTGGCATTAAACTTCTTCAGACAGGAACTGGCTTTGACCAAAATGCCGTTGCACGCTGGTTGCCCGATACCCTCTTTACAGCTCCCGAAACACGTCCCTGTCACCTGCTCTACTACACAGGTGTCACACGTACAGCCAAAAACATTCTTGCTGAAATTGTGCGTGGCATGTTTCTCAACAACACCAACCATCTTGACTTGCTCGACCACATCAAGCAGCATGCACTCACCGTGTTTGATACTTTACAACAAAATAACCTGGAGGCATTCGGTAAGATGGTTCGCACAACTTGGGAGCAAAACAAAGCTTTGGATGCGGGCACAAATCCTCCGATTATCGAAGCCCTCTGTCAGCGCATCGACGATTTGTGTTACGGTTACAAATTACCAGGTGCAGGCGGTGGCGGCTTTATGTATATGGTAGCCAAAGATGAGGAAGCCGCTCGACGCATACGCAAAATGCTGACAGACCATCCGTTAACGGACAATTCCCGGTTTGTGGATATGTCTGTTTCAAAAACAGGTCTGCAAATCAGCCGTTCGTAAACCGTCCCACACATTATTCATAGCCAACCAACACATTTTCTTTATGAAACTCAGCACTCTTCTAGCCGCTCTCAGCCTCAGCACGCTCAGTCTTCAAGCCCAAGTCAAAGTAGCAGTATTCTCGCTCAACGACTTCCATGCAGGCTTTGTACGCAATGATAGTAAAGGAATTCCCGGAGCACCAGCTGTGAAGCAAACCCTCGACTCGCTGAAGCGTGTCTACCCTTATCATGTAACGGTAGCCGCTGGTGATAACTTCGGAGGCAGTTACTTCTATAATGCAACTCACGGAGCCTTGCTTCCCGTATTTTTCAATGACTTGGGCATCCGCATTTCAGCTCTGGGCAATCATGAGTTTGATGACGGACAACGGCGTTTGGCTGCGAAGTGGGAAAACAGTCCGCTTCGCCCAGCCCAATGGGACTTGACCTATGTAGCCTCGAACGTACGTAACGTAAAGGAAGGGTGCATTCCCGATTTCTGTCAGCCCGTAGCAACGGAGACTATCGAATTGCCTAATGGCAAGAAGTTTCGCATAGCCTTTACAGGTCTCATCGCTTCCTCCACTCCCCAACAAGCCAGCAAACGGAAACTTGGCGGTTTGGACTTTGACGGTAATTACCCTGCCGTTCTGGATTCGGTGATGAAACTCCCCGAAGCTTCCCTGATAACAGATGCCAATCTGCGCTTACTCCTTACACACATCGGAAGCCGCATGAACGAAAACGGTCAACCTGTTTGGGACGATAAAGACGCTATCCGTCTGAGCCAACTCAACGACCCAACTTGGGACGGTGTACTGTCTGCACACAGTCACAAAGAAGTAAAAGGCTACATCAACGAGGCGCGCTACCCCATCGTACAGGGAGGCTGGCATGGCGAACACATTGCCATGTTACTCTGCACAGTCGACCCCAATACCATGCGCGTCACAGCCATCGAGCCCCAACTTATCAAGGTTACTCCCAAACAAGTACTGGAGAAAGAGCCGGCTCGTCTGCAAACTCAAATCGACTCCTTGTTGCAATACACCCGAACGGAGGGAGGTACACCTTTGGGCGAAGTTTTGACCTATTCAGCTCACCCCATGGAGCATGACCGAAACTATAAGTTCCGTCAAACGGAAGTGGGTAGCCTCATCTGTCAAGCTTTCGCCCATGCTTACCGCCAAGCTGCTAAGTTAGACCCTAATACAGTCGTCATTGGTTGCAGCCATTTCGGCAGTATCCGTGCCGGACTTCCCCAAGGCAAAATCACGGTGCTCGATGTGGGAGAGGCTCTCCCCTTTGCCAATTCACTGAAAGTCTACCAACTCACGGGTGAACAACTGATGAAACTGGTCAACTTCGGCAAGAATAACCGCCGCTACGGCTACCTGCAAATTGATCCACTCAAAGTTGTGCAAAACGCCAATAATCAAGTGACGGCTTTAATTTACCAGTCACCTGACGGCAAACAGTGTGTACTCCAGCCCAAAAAGAAGTACTATCTGGTTACCGATGAGTTTATCACAACGGGAGGTGACGGTTATTCTCCTGAATTCTTTCCTCCCCAACAGGAAGTCAAGACATCAGGTATGCCCGCTACGACCGATGCCTTTATTAACTATCTGCGCGGTCGTAAGCTCTAACCCCTTTTCAGTTCTCTCTTATGGCTTTACATTTTACCCCTTCATCTACTCAAAACGATTTCAACACATTGGTATTCAATCAATCAGGGGCATCCGAAGATATAGCCCTATTGCACCATCGTACACTGGCTCCCGAATGGTATCCGCAAAGCGGAGTGCAACTCACCTGGCCACATGCTGAAACAGATTGGGCCTATATGCTCGAAGAAGTTACAGCCTGCTACCTGCGTCTGGCCTACGAAATCGCCATACGCGAACCCCTTCTCATTGTTGCCCCCGACACGGAATCTGTACGCAAACTGCTTGAAGAAAAACTTCCTCAACGCGCTACGCAAAACATCCGCTATTTTAGCTGTCCGACCAATGATACATGGGCGCGCGACCACGCATTTCTAACGGTTGTAAGCCAGGAAGGTAACGAATTGCTTGACTTTACCTTCAACGGCTGGGGTGGCAAATTCGAAGCTTCACTTGATAATGCCATCAATGCGCGACTAAAAGATACGTTGCACGGCAAGTATGTAGACTGCCTTGACTTCATTCTCGAAGGTGGTAGTGTTGAGACTGATGGTAAGGGTACTTTACTTACAACAGCAGAATGTCTGCTCAATCCCAATCGTAATCCACAGTTCGACCGAGCACACATTGAAGTTCTCTTGGGCGAACGATTAGGGCTTCACCATTTCCTTTGGTTGGAACATGGCTATTTGGCAGGTGACGACACCGATTCCCATGTAGACACCCTGGCACGCATCTGTCCGAATGATACGATTGCTTATGTGAAATGTACCGACCCGAATGACGAACACTACCAGGAACTCAGCTTGATGGAACAAGAGTTGCAGGCATTCCGTACACCACAGGGAGCTCCCTACAGACTGGTTGCACTTCCTTGGCCCGATGCTGTCTATGATGAAGACGGCGAGCGTCTACCGGCAACGTATGCCAACTACCTCGTACTGAATGGTGTTGTACTCTATCCAACCTATAACCAACCACACCATGATGAAGAAGCAGCACACGCCCTTAGCCAAGCTTTCCCCTCACACGATATTGTCGGAGTGGACTGTCAAGCCCTGATTCGTCAACACGGTTCATTACACTGTGCCACCATGCAATATCCGCGTGGGGTCATGGCATAAACAAACCAGAAGCTCTACTGAAGCACAACCTCCTTCCATACCATTCTCTTATTCCTTCCTCATTCCTACTTTTTTCACAATGACTACTTCAAACTCTACCACTCTACGCGTCGGCATCATACAGCAGACCTGCTGTGCCGATGTGGAAGCCAATAAACAAAAGCTTGCTCGCAACATTGCCGATGTAGCTGCACAAGGTGCGCAACTTGTTGTATTGCAAGAACTGCATAATTCGCTTTACTTCTGCCAGACTGAAAACACACAGCTCTTTGATTTGGCAGAACCTATTCCCGGTCCTAGCACGGACTTTTACGGAGAAATAGCACGCCAACATGGAATCGTACTCGTTACTTCACTCTTCGAACGCCGTGCAGCAGGCCTTTACCACAATACAGCGGTAGTTTTCGAACGCGATGGTTCTATTGCTGGTAAATACCGTAAGATGCATATTCCCGATGACCCGGCATATTACGAGAAGTTCTATTTCACTCCAGGGGATTTGGGCTTCCTACCCATCGACACCTCCGTCGGACGTCTGGGCGTACAGGTTTGCTGGGACCAATGGTACCCCGAAGGTGCGCGACTGATGGCTCTGCAAGGAGCAGAACTGCTTATCTACCCTACTGCCATTGGTTATGAAAGCAGTGACACGCCCGAAGAACAGGAACGACAACGCGAAGCTTGGACCACTGTACAACGCGGCCATGCCGTAGCCAACGGGCTACCTGTCATTGCCGTTAACCGTACAGGTCACGAACCCGACCCCTCGGGACAGACCAATGGCATCAGCTTCTGGGGATCCAGTTTCATTGCAGGTCCTCAAGGCGAATTTTTGTACCGTGCTCCGAAAGAGGAGGAAGTCAACGTTGTCATCGACATCGACAAGCAACGCTGCGAGAATGTACGTCGCTGGTGGCCCTTCCTGCGCGATCGCCGCATCGAAGAGTTTGGCCCGCTGACAAATCGATTTATCGACTAACTCATCAGGCTAGAGCTTGAAGCAATGAGTGTCAGATTGAACTCTCAAAAACAATCTTGAGAAAAGCAAAGAAAACTTCGCAAAACACTTTCCTATCCGAGTGCCTTGCCGTATCTTTGCGCTTACATAAAGTAATTTACAACTCCCCAGATATATTATGACACTGATAAAATCCATCTCAGGCTTCCGAGGTACCATCGGTGGCCGTACGGGTGATACACTCAATCCCGTAGACATTGCAAAGTCAGTTTCCGCCTATGCAGCCCTTCGTGAGAAGGTTGTTAACCGCACCTTCCGTCGCAAGATTGTGGTAGGTCGCGATGCACGTATCTCAGGCGAAATGGTAAGCCACATCGTGTGTGGTACACTTATGAGCATGGGCTTTGATGTAGTCAACATCGGTCTGGCATCCACCCCGACTACGGAATTGGCAGTAACGATGGAGCGTGCCTGCGGTGGTATCATCATTACCGCAAGCCACAACCCCCGTCAGTGGAATGCCTTGAAATTCCTCAACGAGAAGGGTGAATTCCTTCCCCCTGAAGAAGCATCAGAAGTAGTACGCAAGGCCAATAGCTGTGACTTTGAGTATGCTGACGTGGATAGCCTCGGTTGCTACACCAAGAACTTCAGCTACGACCAGCGTCACATCGAAATGGTGAAGCAGCTCGAACTGGTTGACATTGATGCCATCCGTCGTGCACACTTCACGGTTGCCATCGATACGGTCAACTCTGTCGGCGGTATCATTCTTCCCAAGTTGCTCGGTCAACTCGGCGTAACGCAGGTTACCGGCCTCAACACGGAAGCTACAGGTGACTTCGCTCACAACCCCGAACCGTTGAAGGAACACCTCTCTGAAATCCGCAACCTCCTTCGCAAGGGTCGTCACGACCTCGGTATTGTGGTTGACCCCGATGTAGACCGTTTGGCACTTGTTTGCGAGGACGGCTCTATGTTTGGTGAAGAGAATACACTCGTAGCTTGTGCAGACTACATCCTCCAGCACACGCCTGGTCCTACGGTTTCTAACCTATCCTCAACTCGCGGTCTGCGCGATGTAACCGAAAAGTATGGTTGCAACTATACGGCAGCCGCTGTAGGTGAAGTCAACGTGGTAACGAAGATGAAGGAAACTGGTGCTGTCATCGGTGGTGAAGGTAACGGCGGTGTTATCTATCCCGCAGCTCACTCTGGCCGCGATGCCCTCGTAGGTATTGCTATCATCCTGACTCACTTGGCTAAGACGGGTATGCGTGCTTCAGAGCTCCGCGACTCACTTCCCCAATACTACATTGCCAAGAACCGTATTGACCTCGACCCGACGACGGATATCTTTGCTATCCTCCAGAAGGTGAAGGATCTCTACAAGAATGAGAAGGTAACGGACATTGACGGTGTGAAGATTGACTTCGCTGACAAGTGGGTACACCTCCGCAAGAGTAATACGGAACCAATCATCCGCGTTTACTCAGAAGCACACACGATGGAAGAAGCAGATGCACTCGGCAAGCAGATTATGGACATTGTCTATAACATGACGCAGACTGAGAAATAAGCTACTGCTTAATCTCCACTATAATTCACTCCAAAAATGAATGAAGGGTAAAGTACATGCTTTATCCTTCATTCCTTTTTCTTTATTACAGATAGGTGCGTTACGCACGTCTCCAGCCAGGCGATTGACCGACACCTACAATCTTTCTTTATGAAATTCCTCCCTCTTTTTCTCCTCCCCATTGCTGCTACTGCCCAACAGCGCTACAACATCGTCTACATCATGACTGATGACCATACGGCACAGATGATGAGCTGTTATGACAACCGCTATGTGGAAACCCCCAACCTCGACCGCATTGCAGCTGATGGTGTAAAGTTTGTCAACTCTTACGTAGCCAATTCGCTCTCAGGACCGAGCCGTGCTTGTATGCTCACAGGTAAACATTCGCATAAAAACGGATTTACCAACAACGAACATGGAGTATTTGACGGCAGTCAGCAAACGATGCCCAAACTCTTACAGAAGGCAGGCTACCAAACAGCCATTGTCGGAAAGTGGCATCTCGTAACCACCCCCACTGGCTTTGACTTTTGGAATATTGTACCCGGACAAGGTGATTACTACAATCCCACTTTCATCACGATGGATGATAAGCGTGTAGTGGAACGTGGATACATGACCAACATCGTTACCGATAAGGCCATCGATTGGATGGAGCACAAGCGTGACCGTTCCAAACCCTTTGCGCTCTTCATTCACCACAAGGCCTGCCATCGTGACTGGTTGCCGGAATTGAAGTACCTCAGAGAATATGAGGACAAGACATTCCCACTGCCCGACAATTTCTACGACAACTACGAAGGTCGTAAGGCTGCTAAGACGCAAGAAATGGAAATTGCAAACAATGACCACATGGACATTGTCTATGACGTAAAGATGGATCGTCCCGGCCTAAAAACCCGACTCTCCGATAGTTATCACAACATGACACATCGCCTGGACAGTACTGACCTCAATGCCTACGATGCCTTCTACAACGCTCTTTCTGCTGACTTCTACAGCCGTAACCTGAAGGGTAAAGAGCTGGCTGAGTTTAAGTACCAACGTTACATGCGTGACTATGCCAAGGTGCTGAAGACGCTTGACGACAATGTAGGCCGTACACTTGACTATCTCAAGGAAACTGGACTGCTCGATTCCACGCTGGTTGTTTATACTTCTGACCAAGGATTCTACATGGGTGAACATGGATGGTTTGACAAGCGTTTCATGTATGAGGAATCATTCTCTACACCGCTTGTCATGCGTCTGCCCGGTGGTGCCAAGGGGGAAATATCGGAATTGGTACAGAATATTGACTACGCACCAACCTTCCTTGACATAGCAGGTGCACCGATTCCCAAGGACATTCAGGGCATATCGCTCCTGCCCTTACTCGAAGGCAAGCACCCGAAGAATTGGCGTAAGAGTCTGTACTACCACTTCTATGAATATCCTGCTGAACACAGTGTGAAGCGTCACTATGGTGTACGCACTGCAGATGGTTGGAAGTTGATTCACTTCTACAACGACATCAACGAATGGGAACTCTATAATCTGAATAAAGACCCGAAGGAAATGCACAACCTCTATGGTCAGCCTGGTACAGAAAAGATTACCAAGCAACTTAAGAAGGAGCTTGTCAAGCTGCAGAAGCAGTATGACGACCAGGCTGCAATGAAAATGAACTAATCATCCCGACACGACCTCATTGGCAGTAAACATGCTGCCATAACAACAACCTACTAGAAAGGGCGAACACAAGAATCATACCTCGTGTTTGCCCTTTGTCGTATCTATAGGCGGGGGAATGTTATCAACAAGATAACGCATCGCCCTCACCAATATGGACAGCACATTCGCACAATGAAAGAACCTATCATACAAGGAGTACAATTTCATTTTATCGGACAGCAATATTTGATTTACCTACTCATATAACGCATACTCCCCCAAATGTTTACCAACAAAAGATAGTTTTTTATACCTGCCACCCCCAATCTATACATCATCCTTCGTATCGTTGCTCTGCTCGTTATGGCATGTGTAAGCCGAAAATCCATCAATGCCCTCTCTCCATGTACGTAAAGGTGAGCCACCTCAGAATATAAAAAAAGGATACCTCCGTTGAAGGGAGATATCCTCAATTTCTTTTTTGTAGTAGTATCTACTCCAGCATTAAGCTTCAGCCTGGGGAGTAACCGTTACGACGCTACGGTCGCGCTGGCCACGGTGGAAAGAAACCACGCCGTCAACGAGAGCGAAGAGCGTGTGATCCTTACCCATACCTACATTCTTACCGGGATAGTGAACCGTACCGCGCTGACGCACGATGATGTTACCAGCCACGCAAGTCTGGCCACCCCAGATCTTAACGCCTAATCTTTGTGAAGCCGACTCACGGCCGTTCTTAGAACTACCTACACCTTTTTTGTGTGCCATTTCTTCTAATTTTTAGGATTAAGCAATTACGTTTTTAATAGTCACCTCAGTGAACTGGTGACGATAACCATTGAGCTTGCGATAGCCCTTACGACGCTTCTTGTGGAAAACAAGTACCTTGTCACCCTTTACGAGCGGAGAAACTACCTCGCAAACTACCTTTGCACCTTCTACGGTAGGTGCACCTACCTTTACTTCGCCGTTGTTGTCAACCAACAAAACGTTAGCGAATTCAACAGTCTGGCCGTTTTCGGCGCCGCAGATGTGGTTTACGAAAAGCTTCTTGCCTTCTTCTGCTTTGAACTGCTGACCGTTAATCTCTACGATTGCGTACATTATAAATGAATTGTAAAACGGATTTTTCCGGGAGGCGGACTGCAACCGCAGTCTCTTGTTCGGCCCCGTCGGACTCTAAATCGGGTGCAAAAGTACTGCTTTTTTCTCATTCCACACACGGCAACTATGCTTTTTCTTTAAAAGTCAGCGGAAAAGAGTGGGTACGGAAAGGGAGAAGCAGAAAAAATGTGCTTCGGATTACAAGCCTTGACTGGCCTCAACCTTCCCAACAACCAAGAGATGTTTCCCCAAGTAACTCCCCATTAGCCAAGAAACCTGTCCACACTTCCAATCTCCCTACCCTATTCCCATCATCTCTGCCAGAACATTCCGCTCCACCCCACTCTTTTTGCATAAAATCGGTCGAGGCATGCAAGTTTTTAAGTACTCTCCACTTTCTCACTTGATAAATTTAAGGCCTAACATTTTGTAGAGCCTAAAATCAGTCTAAATTTGCAGCCGTCAGTGCAGTATCGACCTGCAAAGACAACCTATAAACAAGGTATATCCATAATAGTATCACTCATCAAACATCTATTCGTATGAAGAAGTATCTTCTCACGCTGTTCATCGCCTTCATGGGTATGACAGCTTACGCTCAGCGTACACCGCACGCCATCGGTGCTCACTTTGGCGGTTCTACCATCGACTTGGAGTATCAGTATCACTTCAGCAAACGCAACTTCCTGGATGTAACCGCTGGTGTGTTCGACCTCGATGATGGCTTTTCCCTGCAAGGTGTTTACAACTGGAACATCAAGCAATGGGGAAATTGGACACCACGCTTCGCGACCTGGAAGTTCTGGGGTGGTTTTGGTGCCGGTATTGGTTTCTACGATTGTGGGCACGCTGACGGCATGTTCCTCGGTCCGGTCGGAACCCTCGGATTTGGCTTTACGCTGAAGAGCATTCCCCTTACCTTTGGTGTAGACTATCGTCCGATGGTAGCCTTCCACTTTGCTGACGACTTCGACATCCTTGACCATGGTTTCCGTAATATCGGTGTGACCTTGACCTATCGTTTCTAAGCATTCCTTTCCGATAGATACATAAGCATGAAAAGCCCCCGAAACGCTTCTAACGTTTCGGGGGCTTTTCGTATCTGTCAGTTAAGTTCTCCGACTTAATCGTTCTTCGAAATGCGGAGCTTATAGCTCATCGGCTTTTCAGGAACACGATAGATGGGGAGCGTATCGACATCCTGACCGCAGGAAGCATTACCCACACCGCGCGTCCAAGCATCGAGGTGCAACACTGTATAAGGACGAGGCTGAAGTTCCCACATGTGTTGTCCCTTCATCAAGTCTTCATCCGTAAACTGCAATGCTGAGAAGCCTACCTGACCTTGCGTTTCAATCTTCACGCCAAAGCCCTTCGCATCAGAAAGTACAAGTTCGCGCAAACCTTCGCGACCACCCATACTCTGGGGCTTCACGTAGCGCTCAGGCATTTGAGCGACCGTCGTCTGGTAACGACCTACGATTACGCCATCTTTACGATCGCAGTAATTCTCCCAAGGTCCGTATGCATAGTAGTCTACTTGAGAGAGCGAAGAATCGAGCATGCAAACCAAACCTGCACGACGCAAGTTGGGCGAATGAGGCATGAAAGTAGCATCCACGTCGACAATGCCCTGCGGATAGATGGTATAATCAATCAAGGTCGTACAAAGTGTGCCCTTACGTTCGGTACGGACAACCGTGTTACCATTGACCTGCTCAACCTTGAGCGTACCCTTCTTCTCCAAGCCGTTATCCACATTGCCGTAACGGTCATTTTCAATCCAGCGGTGGTTGTCAAACTGGAATCCCTGACCGTCGGCTACTAATTGACGACCATCGAGCACAAGTCCCGTCAAACGAGCCGTCTCATTGTCAAACGTCAATTGTACACGGTCATTGCCAATGCGCGTTTCATGGAGTGCTGCAGTCTGAGCCAAATGGCCTTTAGAAGACTTCAGCTGTGAAAGCGGACCACGCTTAGCAAGCATAAACTGTGTCATGGCAACTTCGTGACCTGCACCAGCATAACGCTGAGCTGCACGCTGCGTAACGTGAAGGTTAAGCAATACTTCGTCACCCGAAGTCCATGCCTTACGCACCTTCACCTTCGGCAACTTAAGCGTAAGCGTTACCGAGTCACCCGGTGCAACTGAAGGTAAATGCATGGTCTTCTGACCTACGGGTTTACCATTCTTGACCGTTACATAACGCAAATCCATGTCCTGCAGATTGAGGAAGGCATAACCATTGCGCAACGTCAAGCTCACCGTGTTCTTCTCCTCGTCGATACGGAAGTTGTCAAACTTCACATATTGATAAGCCGCCTTTACTTCCTTAAGTTTAGCACCCTCCTCACGCGTAGCGGGGATGACACCATTCGAACAGAAATTACCTTGATGCGGACCAGGGAAGTCATACCCCGTGTGCAGACGGTACACACCCTTCTTCATTTCATGCGGCTCGTAAATAGCCTGGTCTACCCAGTCCCAAATGCAACCACCGATAGTCGCATTCGAAGCCTCCATGATATTCCAATACTCCTTTAAGTTACCAATAGCATTACCCATAGCGTGAGCATACTCACAAAGGAACATCGGTTTGTCAAGATTGCTTGTATTCTGATTCATCCAAGCCATACCGGGATACATCTTAGAATAGAAATCAGAGAAACGTCCACCACCGAAAGAGCCATTCGAACGGGTACCTTCGTAGTGAATAGGACGGTCATCGAGCTTACGGGCTGCCGCATAACAGTCGCGGAAGTTTTCACCATTACCAGCCTCGTTACCCAAACTCCACATCACCACACTGGGGTGGTTGCGGTCACGAAGCACCATGCGGTCAATGCGATCTACGAAAGACGGTATCCATGACGGGCGGTCTGAGATGCTTTGGTTCGCATGGTCTTCGAGGTCAGCCTCATCACAAGTATAGAGTCCGTAGTAGTCATACATCGCATACATCTTGGCCTCATTGGGATAGTGAGAAGTACGGATCGTATTGATGTTGTTTTGCTTCATGAGCGTCACGTCGCGAAGCATTTCTTCGGTCGTAGTAGCACGTCCGTAACGCGGAGACGTGTCGTGACGGTTCACGCCCTTGAAGAAGATGCGCTGTCCGTTGATGTAAACCAACGAGTTGCGAATTTCAATTTTGCGGAAGCCATACTTGGTTGAGAATGCCATCTCATCCTTTCCACTGGCATCCTGCTGGATGACACGCACAGTATACAGATGGGGAGTCTCGGCTGACCAAAGGAGGGGCTTGTCCAGTTCGATGGTACACAACACTTCTCCTCCATGAACCGCAAACGCCTTTACCTTCGTGTTACCCACTTCGCTGTTGTTGGGATCAAAGAGTTTCACCACATACTGTTTTGCCTGACCCTCGCCCACCTCATCGCGGTCGTCGATCGTAAGGCGCACATTGAGTGTAGCGTGCTGATAGTCGTCACTCAATACTGAAGTTATGTAGTGGTCGCGTACAGCCGCCTTGGGAGTATTGAAGAGGTAAACCTCGCGGAAGATACCCGACATACGGAACATATCCTGGCATTCCAAATAAGAACCATCGCTCCAGCGGAACACCTGTACAGCGAGCGTATTCTTGCCCGCACGCAGATACTTCGTCAAGTCAAATTCTGCCACATTGTTTGCACCCTGCGTGTAACCTACGTACTTACCATTCAACCATACGAATGCAGCTGAATAGATACCACCGAAGTGAATAAAGGTGCGGCGTCCGTCCCAATTAGCGGGCAATTCAAATTCACGAACGTACGAACCTACGGGGTTGATGCCATAGTTCTTACCCTCGTCATTAAAGCCCGGGCGAGCCTTGATAAACGGCGGCGTATTGGAGTGCGGATATTCCACATTAGCATAGATAGGACGGTCGTAACCCTGCATTTCCCAGTTAGAAGGAACGGGGATGTTGTCCCAACCCGAAACGTCAAAACCCTCTTTATAGAAGTCAAGCGGACGCTGTGAAGGCTCGGGAACGAAGTGGAACTTCCAAGTACCATTGAGCGTCATGTAACGGGAATTACGCGGAGTCAACCACGGCGTATGGTAGTAAGCCGTATCGGCCAACATGCTGCTTTCGCTGTCATAAGGCATGTAAGTTGCCACACCCGGCTCTTTGTTTTCAGCAAAAATGCGTTCGTCCTCCCAATAGGGTGACTTGATTTTGGGCTTTTCAACCGGTTCAAAACGTACCCAAGCATCAGCGTTCTTCGTGTTGTAAGGCACTGACTTCACCTTGTTGCCCTTGAGTGCATACATACGGTCTTGCTTCGCGGGTGACGCAGAACGAATGATGTAAACTCCCATTTGGCCTACTACAGGTTCGAATACAAACTGAGCATTGTTCCACACACCCTCAGTTGCAGGCCATTGCAGCAGGTAATCTATAGAAGCATTGTTACCGCCATCGTCAAAGTTTTGGTCATAGAAGGCATTGGCTACGACACGACGGTTAAGGTCAAGCATTTTGACAGACCAATACTGACCTCGATTGAGTTTGTTCTCCTTTTCACCCACAATGCGCGCATTGTTCTCACCCGAATCGCCGTTACCGACCACCAAATTCGGACGATTTACGAAACGTATCTTATACGTAAGTGCATCGTCAAAACCCGACTTGATGGCACGTTTAATGGTAAAGCGGGCCGCCTTATTTCCCACAGCCTTTTTCTTATCAATAAGCACTAACTTATCACCCTCCACGGCAGCAGCCATTTCGGGACGGTTCGTGGGGATTAGTAAGGTAAATCCCTCAGCATCCTCTTCAGTTTTCCACAACTGAGCCTCATCCGAACCATTGTTCTCGCCCAATTGCAACGCATCACCTTCCGTACGAAGCGCATAATTGGTAAAGGGGTGGATAAAACGCCAGGAACCCGAAAGTTCACTAATAGTAAAATGCTGGTCAGCCGCTGCAGAATCAATCGGCGCGAGGGTCAGATGTCCTTGCTGATCAAAACCAATCGCTTGCTGTTTGGCCGCATAGACCAAATGGTAAAGCACGCCCCGTTGATACTCTTGTGCTCGCGCTCCGAGGAACGTCAGCGTACCGAGTAACAGAAGCGTCAACCAACGATGAAAAGATAGAGTTGTTGACATAATTGAATATTAGATGTTTTGATTTGTAGCTCGTTCCGCGCAAAGGTAAGGAAAAGTTACGGGTTCTGAGAGCAACATTCCCGCCGATATGACATAAATAAAAGAGATATAGGACATCTCTATAATTAGATACTGCCTAATTAAGAGAAATGAGTAACTCGGATACCTTTTCGATTTTGGCTTACAGCTACGACATAAAAATCATCTACAATCTAAAAACATCTCATACTAAGCCGTTATCCATAATAGAAGGTCTTGCAAGACTGCTTACGGAGTTCGTGAAAGCTCCTCCCCACCCCCAAGAATCCCCACACACCAACCACAAAAGAACATCTCAACACGCTGGATACTCCACTTGGGATCCGTAAAAGAAGGTCTAAACACTTGGAATGCCTCATACGGAAGCCGTAAAAGAAGGTCTAAACACTTGGGACGACTCATACGGAAGCCGTAAAAGGAGGTCTAAACACTTGGGACGACTCACACGGGAGCCGTAAAAGGAGGTCTAAACACTTGGGACGACTCATACGGGAGCCGTAAAGAACCATCCCAACACTTGGGACGACCCACACGGGAGCCGTAAAGACCCATCCCAACACTTGGGATGACCTTCACAGAAGCCGGCAAACATCATCCCAACACTCGGGACGACCTTCACGGAAGCCGGCAAACATCATCCCAACACTCGGGACGACCTTCACGGAAACCGTAAAGAATGATAGAAACTTGATAAATGGATGCATTCCACCAATGAGTAGGTAACAAACACTATGCCATCCAATACGCAAGTTCCCCTGCAACTTACCACGTAGGGTTGCAGGGGAACTTGCATGAATGTAGGGAAATACCTAAAAAACTACCACTCAATTTCGTTACCGAATGTTTCCATGAACTGGTCTATCAATTCGATACCTTTGAGTGTTGCACAACCACGCACATAAGGAATAACGGTGTTGACAAAAAGCTCACGCTGAGTGAAACGCGTAAGGCCTTCACATCGCAACACAATTTCGACACCAGCAGTCAATTGGTTATACACAATATGGAAATTCACATTGCTGCGGAAATAACCCTGCTCCTTTCCCTTATTGAGAAATTCAACAGCTGCAACTTCACGCTCCCGACTCTGTTGTTCGAGGTACTGCATAACGCGCGGGAACTTCAACATTTCAGCAAAGAAACTGGGATGAATGTGCTCCATCTCGTGCATTTTAACGGCAAACGTAGCAAGCAGGAAATCAAAGACACTGTTGCTCTTTTGCATTAGTTCTTCCACCCGAGCTTCCTCATGTGCATCACGCTGTTGAGCACACGCAAGCAAAAGGTCTTCCTTATCAGAAAAAAGCTGATAAAGCGTACGCTTCGACATCGTCAGACTGTGAGCAATATCGTCCATCGTTACATTTTTAATACCACGGCTATGAAACGCCTTGGTAGCTACTTCAATAACTTGATGGCGAACATCTTCACGCTGCGAGATTGGATCATTTGCATTTGCCATAGGAGAACGGATTTCATTTTAAACCTGCTTAACGGTAGCAAAAGTACAAAACTTTTCGGAGGTCGCAGGTTTTTCTATTTCATTATACGTAAGTTTTCAGATAGATTCCATGAATTAGCTTGTACAAGCTATCGGCAGGGTAAATAATTACGCACGGTCGGACTATGTAATCTGGGTTGACTGTACCTACTGAGAGAGAAAGATACAGAAACGCAGGCATCCAAGCTTAAAAACAGACGAAGCGCAAAAAGAACGAGAGAAAAACTTTCATTTTGTTCGATTTTACCTGCATATTCATCGTTTTATCCAGTTTCTATCTTATTCAAAAAGGCTTTTCTTCGTAACTTTGCACCGCAATGCCTGATGAATTGCAATTTGAATCCGATCAACCAATACATTATTATATATACAACATCCTATGAAGAATTTATGTTTATCAGGGGTGCTGGCCGTTTGCGCACTCAGCGCGACGGCACAAACCACCTCAACCCCCACCTTCGACCGGTACAAGTTTGAAGATGGTGCGGCCATTGCTCATATGTCGAACAATGGCCAATGGGCGGTAACTTACACCAGCGACCCGGACAAGGGTACGTACAAAGGTGCAAGAATCGTCAACCTGCAGACGGGTAAAGACAAGGTGCTCGTAGCAAGTCTGAACACAGACACAGTGGCTAGTAACTCAGTGTATGACGTTACGAACGATGGTAACATCGCTGTCGGTGAGCTTAACAGCAAACCTGCTTACTATTCAGCCAAGGAAGACAAGTGGGTATTCCTCCCCTTGGCAGGCGACGCTGACTGTGGTTTGATTACGGCAGTTACTCCTGATGGCAAGTATGCTGTAGGTCGAATAAACAATTCTGACCCTTCACGCGAATATGAAGAAGCAGTAGCATTCTGGAACCTCACAACAAACAAGTTGCTTCCTACTCCGGGTATTCCGACAAAGGATATGTCGCACCAGGATCAGAAGATGAACCGCTTCATGAACATTTCAGCCGATGGTAAATACATTCTGGGCTGTATGTCATTTACTTATCTGCCCATGGGCGAGGATCTCGGCGGTTGCTTCTGCTATGTATATGACGTAGAAAAGAAAACCTACAAGCCTATCGGCTTCGACGAAACTGAAACGGGTCGTTGGAAAGCACATCACGACGGTCTGTTCTACATCGGTGAAGCTACGATGAGTAACAATGGCGAATGGGTAACGGGTGGTGCTTACCTCGTAAAGGCTGTAAGCGGAAGCGAATTCCCCTCTGAATACGAAGTACCCTACCGCTACAACGTCAAGACGGGTGAAATCCAAGTTTACGATGATAACGAAAGCATCGACAAGTATGGTTGGAGCATTGACAACCAGGGTAATGTCTATGCTGCCGGACCGGCTGCCAGCCCTTATCGTGACTTCAGCGTGCGCAGTGGTAAGTACTGGATTGACTTCACGCAGACCATGAAGCAAAAATACCAGAAGGACATCATGGGTGAATTGGGCATCTCGAACTCGGGTACGCCGATTTCACTTTCTGACGATGGACTTACGATTGCTACGACCATTGATCCGCACGAAGCATACATTGTTCGTCTGACGGAGCCTTTCACGCAGATTGCTGATAACATTAACTTGCTGAGTGACTACACGGTTACACCGGCTAAGGGTTCAAGCATTTCTCGTCTGACGAATATCACGATTGGCTTTACCCGCGATGTCAAGGTGGTAGGCGATGCTTCTGACATTATCCTTCAGGACCCCATTACCAAGGAAGAGCTGGCCACAGCTGTGAGCTTTAAGGCGGATGGTAAGAATGTGAACATCGTGTTCCGTGGTGCTGCACTCCCTGAAGAGGGTATGCCTTACTACGTGATTATTCCTGCCAAGACCATTTGCCTGGCTAATGATGCAACCCGATTCAACGAACAAATTCGTTTGAACTATAGTGCTCGCGCGGAGAAGCCGGTAGAGATGGTTAGTGCATCGCCTGAAGAAAACAAGACCATCGGTAAGCTCGATGCTTCAACGAACCCCATTGTGCTGACTTTCGATGCGGACTTGAAGTTGAAAGATGAAAATGTTCGTGGTAAGATTTACCAGGGCGATAACGCTGTTCCCTTTGCTGACTTGATGTTGCTCAGCTCAGGCTCAAAGGTGATGGTTTATCCCGCTACGACGCAATATCTCTACAAGGACGTAAACTACCGCATTGAGATTCCTGCTGGTACGTTTACGGACGTAACTGGCAACGAGAAGACTGCTAACGAGGTGATTAACCTCCACTATAAGGGTGCCTACGAGCGCGAGATCTCTTACGATGAGAACGTGCTCTTCGAAACCAACTTTGACCAAGGTGTAACGGGTATGCTAGTACTCGACAACGACGAGAACAAGCCTAGCCCCGAAGCACAGCAGATGGGCTTTACGGATGCACGTTACGGTTGGATTCCCGTATGGGATGAGAACGAGACGGACCACGCCGTAGGTTCTACCTCAATGTATACTCCCGCTGGCAAGAGTGATGACTGGCTCGTTACTCCGCAAATCAAGGTGGTTGACAAACTTTGCAAGCTGACTTTCCAGAGCCAAAGCTTCAGTGCCAACAAGAAGGATAACCTCAAGGTGTATGTTTGGGCTAGCAACGAGATGTACAACATGCTCGATAAGGCTACGGTTGAAAAGATTCGCACGGAGGGTAAGCTCGTTTACAACGAATTGCAATCACCGGGTAAGAACGAAAACGTACTGAAGGGTGACTGGAAGGATAACGCAGTGAGCTTGGCTGAATTTGCTGGCAAGAATGTTTACATTGCTTTCCTCAACGATAATGAGGATCAAAGCATGGTATTCATCGACAATATGCGTGTGCTTCACGAACTTCCCTACTATGTAGGTGTAACCAACGATGAAACGGTAGTTGATGCAAACGAAATCATCATCAAGGGTGTAGCCGATATTCGTGATGCTGAAAAGGTATTTACGACGGCTAAACTCACACTCAAGGATGCTAAGGGCAAGGTGATTGACGAAATCAAGGAAGAAGGCTTGAGCTTGAAGATGGGCGACAAGTACAACTTTGAATTTGCCAAGGCTCTTCCCCTCGCAGTTGGTGAAGTCAACAACTTCAGCATTGACCTGCTCTTCAACGACGTTGCTAATACGCTCGAAAGCAAGATCAAGTCACTTGCCTTCCAACCTAAGAAGCGCATTGTACTTGAAGAATTGACGGGTACGGACTGCCCCAACTGTCCGCAGGGTATTTTGGCTATCGATAAGCTCCACGCTACCTATGGTGAACTCTTTATTCCCATGGCGCTCCACTGCTACGATGGTGACCCCTTCATGACGGGTGTAACTCCCTATGCTCAGTTCTTGAAATTGACGGCTGCTCCTTCGGGTATCATCCAGCGTTCGGGAACGATTAACTTCCCGATGACTTCTGTGAACGCTGGCGACGGATTTGACTACACGTTTAATGCTCCTGAAGGTACGGCTCCGCTTTGGATGGACCTCGTAGCTGAGGAACTGAACAAGCCGACTGAAGCTGAAATCACGGCTACGGCTACCCTCGATGCAAGTGCAACGAACATCACGGTTCCAGTAAACGTACGCTATGCACTGAACGCAACAGACCTTTACCACAAGGTGTTTGCCGTTATCTTGGAAAACGATTTGGTAAGCTACCAGCGTAACAACCTCGCTAGTCTTACGGATCCCGACCTCGGTGAATGGGGTAAGGGTGGTCTCTATGGTCAGTCTACGGTACAGCCCTATACCTTCGACCACGTAGTACGTGGATACTTGGGTACGACCTTTACGGGTACTCCGGAACTTATCCCGGCTGAAGTGAAGGCAGGCGAAACGTACTCTACGACGCTCAACTTCCCTGTTCCTGCTCACATTCAGAAGGCATGGAACACGGACATCGTGGTGATGCTCTTTGATGGTAACACGGATAAGCTCATCAATGCTTACCAGACGAAGGTTACGGTACCTGACGCTATCGAAGACGCTCAGACTACGGGTACAGCTACCATCGAAGTAACGGCTGCTGCTAACAAGGTGTGGGTTAACACTACGGATGCTGCAACGGTTACTGTACTGGCTGCTGATGGCCGCACACTCACGACGGCTCAAGGTCAAGGCACTCTCAGCATTGACGTAAACAACTACCGTGGCATGGCGCTCGTACGTGTAACGACGGCACAGGGCACGGTTGTGAAGAAGGTGCTGCTCTAATATAGCACATACATCATAAGGTAACGGAGGAAGTTGTTCCCCTCGCGGGCTATAACTTCCATCCGTTACCTTTTCTACTTTCTGAAGAATCACATTATACTGCATTCCTATTTCTGATAACCTTACAAGGGGTTATCAACCTGTATCTAAACCATTATTTATCACCATATTATTAACTAATCAATCTCTCTACATTATGGGTAAACAACACTACCTCACAGAGAATGTAAGCAGGCTGACAATGCGCCTACTTACTTTCGTACTCATTCTTATGGGTACAGTTTCAGCCCAGGCGGTCGAACCAGTAGACTTCGGCGACTTGGAACTGAACAAAGCTTATACTTACACACAGTTTGCAGACCACCAGGGTAAATTCACCGCACCCCGCGATGGTAGTCTCGTAGTAACAACCACTTGTGGAGACTACATTCGCGCTTACAAGGACGAAGCACACGAGAATGTGTATAAGTTTAATACTGAGTATAACAGCAAGGGACACCTCTACTATGAACTGGCGGTAAAGAAGAACGAAGTAATCTACTTCCACCGTGAATTTGTTATGAACAAAGGTAGCTTTATGCTCAAGATGGTGGACGAAACTGAAGGCGTTCAGTTGGAAAGCACGAAGCCTGAAGCTAACTCCATCTTCTCCATGGGTGGCGAACCACAAATCAACTTCTACTTCTCAGGAAACGTAAAGATTGACGGAGCTGAGATTGCAGCTGGTTCTGCTGTTAAACCTGTACACACGATGCAGAATGGTGCCAGCATCATCCTGCAGCCCAAGCAGGCTCTTTACGAATTGCATAAGGAAGGAGTACTGAAGAAGGGGGATTCTTTCATTGTTCGCTTGAAGAATGTGCGCCTCGCTAATAATGAGGAAATAAAGTATGGAACTGACGGTACTTGTGAACTCACCCTTATTTCTGCTGGTAAGGCTACAGAAATGGTAAAGGCTGAAGGTTTGCTGGCAGGTAATAAGTTGCTCTCTTTCTATCCTGCAGGCGATGAACGCGGCATTATCAAGGCAACCTTTGACACTCCGCTCCAAGTACCTACCGATAGCTCTACTACTCAAGTCGTTACGCTGACTTATGGTAGCGTGGAAGGTGAGGAAGGTGAATTCTATGTAGAACGCATTCCTTATCAAGTTAAGGAAAACGTTCTGACTTGTGACCTCACGGGTAAATTGCGTACTGCAGCTAAGATGGTACAGTCAGGTACGAACTATGGTACGATTGGCGTGAAGATTGCTGATGTACGTGATGTGGAAGGTAACTTGGCTTTCAGCACGAATAGCGGTGCACTCGGCTCCTTCAGCTACAGCTTTACCTTTGAAGAGGTTAAAACGAACATCAACACGCAGTTTACTCCTGCTAACGGCGGTTCACTGAAGAATAAGAAGAGCATTGAACTCTGGATTCAAGGATACAACGACATTCGTTTCGACGGTGTAGAGTTCACTTGGGGAGCTGAAGGTAAGGATACACTGGTTACAAAGGACTATACCATTACAGACGATCCGGCTGTAGAAGGTGCAAAGATTATTACGATTCCCCTTCCGGCTGCCATCAAGGATAAGAAGAATGTAAAGGTAACACTCCATAAACTTGTGGCTATGGACGGTTTGGATCACACGACTGAACTCACTGCAATGTATGACGCCTTTGTTGTACAGAAGGTTACTTATCAGACCGGTGCTGAAGCTGTTCCTGTTAATCTTGAAGGCGAGAAGCTTAATGTACTCAAGGCTGGTGGTAGCTTTGTAATTAAGACCAATATGAATGACTCTATTGGTTACGCCTATTTCATGATTCGTGATCTGAATCCAGACAGTCCAGAGGAAGCTGTACTCTACCCGCAGTCGACACTGACACGCGATTCTGTTACCGGTAATCTCCAAGCAGAAATTTATGGTATGGACTATAAACTCTTTAAGAACCATACCTACGCTTTTGAAGTAACGGCCTTCCGCAGTGAAGAAGATTACAACTACGATAATGCCCCCATCGGTAAGGGACAAATTACCTTTGAAGGTACAACTGAACCTTATCGTATGAGTGATATCCAGTTGACTGGCATCACCCCTGAAGCTGGTACTACCATTGAAGAGGCTAAGGACTTGAAGTTCACTCTGACCTTTGATGGTATGGTGAAGCTCAATAAGGAAACTACATTTATCAATACTGGCATGGGCTCTTCCTTACCGTTTGATAGCATCAACGGAAGCAAACCTGATGCAGAGGGTTATACGAATGAATGGTCTCTGTGTATCAATCAAGCCAAACTGCAGGATCTCGGCGATGTGCTGACGCTTTCTGTTGTAGCAACGGATTATGACGGACGCCGCGTAAAGGGTAATATGGGTAAGAATGAGTCTACGTTCTTCCTCTTCGAATACCCGTTGGCTTTCAATGCTGTTGAAATGACTATCGAACCGGCTAATATGTCGGAAGTGGATAGCCTATACCAATTTACAGTAAGCTGCCCCATCGGCATCAACGAGGCTTTCAATGGTACATCCATCGTACTTTACGATCGCATCAATCATAAGCAGGTAGCTAAGGTTAACAGCGTTGAATTAGTAATCCCCGATAGTTTGAAGGATGACTTCAATTATATTCCGACATCGGTTGTTCTTACACTCGACAGCATTGTAAAAGAACCGGGATCTTACATTTTGGATATCCCCGAAGGTTTCTTTGCATTGGGTACTGAATTCAACGGTTCTTCGAGCAAGGCGATGACTGTAAGCTATGTCGTGAAAGAAAACTCTGGTGAAGTCGGCGAGTTGAAGTTTACAACTGATCCGGCGAATGGTAGCACCGTAGAAAGCTTGTCAAGCATCCTCGTTACTTTCCCCAACGAAACGGAAGTTGCTCCTTCTTACATGGAAGGAATCAAGATGACCATCAGCAAGGATGGCGCTGAAGCTACGGAACTGCCTGATGCTGATTTAGGCGAGGCCTTCAACAGTATCATCATTAACCTTGCTGCTCCTGTCACTGAAAAGGGCATCTATACGATCAATATTCCCGAAGGTTATTTACTTGACTCTTCCTATAGCCCGATGAAGGGCTTCAGCTTGGTTTACGGTGTCGGCACTGCTACAGGCATTGCAAACCCGACTCTTCTTCCTACAGATGCACTCAAGAGCATCTATACGCTCAATGGTGTACGTGTGAACAAACAACTTCACGAACTGCCTGCAGGTATCTACATCGTAGGTGGAAAGAAGGTTATTATCAAGTAATCAGCTGTTGATTGACTATTCGCGCACGTAATTTGAAAAACGGGCGCATCTCCCAATTAAACATACGAAAAGCGGGAGGCAACCTAACCGGATATTCCGGCGGTTGTCTCCCGCTTTGTTTGGATAGAAATAATACTGAACGATGTAGCGAATCGTCAGGTGGTAAGCTTGAGATATAGATGATTAGGGATGATCATGGAACAACAAGCCGCTACTTAAGCTCATACGACCAATGTAATGCATCAATGAAACTTATGCACGAATACCCATGCGTTGCAATTCCTCTGCCTTCTTACTTTCGAGGAACTCATAAATACCACAGAGATGTTCACGCACATGACCTCCACCGAACTCATAGACTTTCGTAACAAGCCCATCGAGGAAATCACGGTCGTGACTGACGCAGATAAGGGTGCCATCAAAGTCAAGGAGAGCTTGCTTGAGTACGTCCTTGGTCTTCAAGTCTAAGTGGTTGGTAGGTTCGTCCAAAATGAGCAGATTGACAGGTTCTAGCAAGAGCTTAAGCAAAGCTAGGCGGGTACGCTCTCCACCCGAAAGAACCTTGACCTTCTTGGTGCTTGCTTCACCACCAAACATGAAGGCACCCAATAAATCACGGATTTTATTGCGTATTTCGCCTTTTGCGACGTCATCAATGGTTTGGAACACTGTGAGCTCACCATCAAGCAGTGAGGCTTGATTTTGGGCAAAATAACCGATTTGGACATTGTGACCAAGGGTCAACGTTCCTTCGTGCTCTAGTTGCTGCATAATACACTTTACCATGGTGGACTTACCTTCACCATTTCGACCCACAAAAGCGACTTTATCGCCACGCTCCACAGTTAGTGACGCGTTACTAAAGATACGCTTCTCATCGAAAGCCTTCCCAACGCCTTCCATGATAACAGGGTACTGACCACTGCGGGGTGAAGGTGGGAACTTAAGTCGGAGTGCGGAAGTGTCTTCTTCATCTACTTCGATAAGCTCAAGCTTTTCGAGCATTTTGACGCGACTCTGTACTTGGAAGGTCTTAGAATAGGTACCCTTAAAGCGCTCGATGAAATCTTTGGTTTCTTGAATCATCTTTTGCTGCTCCTCGTACTGCTTCATCTGCTGTTCACGACGTTCGGCACGAAGCTGAAGATACTGGGAATAATTAACCTTATAGTCATAGATACGCCCCATAGTCACCTCAATGGTACGCGTCGTTATATTATCAACAAACTTGCGGTCGTGGCTAATTACAACGACAGCTTTGCCATTGTTGATCAAGAAGTCTTCTAACCAACCAATAGACTCGATATCAAGGTGATTGGTAGGCTCATCAAGTAAAAGGACGTCGGGCTTCTGAAGAAGCATCTTGGCTAACTCAATTCGCATACGCCATCCACCAGAGAACTCATTGGTCTGACGATGAAAATCACTCCGCTCAAAACCTAAACCGAGCAGGGTCTTCTCTACGTCTTCTTCGAAGTGGGTCATGTCTATTGCATAGAACTTTTCACTGAGTGTAGCAACTTCCTCAATTAAAGCCATGTAGCTCTCGCTCTCATAGTCGGTGCGTTCACCCAATTGTCTGTTAAGCTCCTCAATGTGAGCCTCCATCTCATGAAGATGGGCAAAGGCTTGACTTGCCTCCTCGAAGACCGTACGTCCGTCTTCCGTCATGAGGTGCTGTGGCAAGTAAGCAATCACTGTATCCTTAGGTGCAGAAACGCTACCACGGGTGGCATTGCGCACACCTGCAAGAATCTTAAGCAACGTACTCTTACCCGCACCATTCTTACCCATCAGGGCTATGCGGTCTTTTTCGTTGATGACGAAAGATATGTCTGAAAAGAGAGTGGTGCCGCCAAACTCAACGGCAAGTCCATCTACTGAAACCATAAACTACTGAACTATTTTAGGATGAGAGAAAAGAGAATAAGGACGTAAGTATTGGGTAAAAGGTGAGGGGTAAAACCTTGACATGCTTTAGAATCTCACTGAAAAGGGCATAAACAATATGCTGTCAAAAGCGCATAACTATAGCACAAACCTCTAACAGGAGCGTGTACAAACAACACAAAAAAAGAAGAGAATGCACCATGTTAATGGTACATTCTCCCTTGTATGGCATGGAAAGAATCTTGGTGATTCAACCATGTAATGCCAATGTATCCATGCAAACTGATTACTCAGCAGCAGGTGCTTCTGCAGCAGGAGCTTCCTCAGCAACGGGAGCTTCAGCAGCCTTAGTAGCGCTCTTCTTGCTACGACGAGTACGTGTGGCCTTCTTCTTAGTCTTAGCCATGTTCTCATCGAAGTCTACGAGCTCGATGAAGCACATCTCAGCAGCATCGCTTGCGCGGAAACCAGTCCTGATAATACGAGTGTAACCACCGGGACGATCAAGAACCTTGCTACGTACTTCACGGAAGAGCTCAGTCACAGCGTACTTATCCTGGAGGTAGCTGAAAACAACACGACGAGAGTTCATCGTATCGTCCTTGCTCTTCGTGATAAGCGGCTCAACGTACTTCTTGAGTGCCTTAGCCTTGGCGAGAGTCGTAGTGATTCTTTTGTGCTTGATCAAAGAGCAAGCCATGTTAGAGAGCATGGCTGATCTGTGAGAAGCAGTACGGCTCAGATGGTTGAATTTTTTATTGTGTCTCATTTCAGAATTTAATCTTTATCTAATTTATACTTAGAGATGTCGGTTCCAAACGACAGATTCAGACTCTCCAGCAAATCATCAAGCTCGGTGAGCGATTTCTTACCGAAGTTACGGAACTTCAAGAGGTCGTTCTTGTTGAACTGCACGAGTTCACCAAGTGTTTCAACATCAGCCGCCTTCAGACAGTTGAGAGCACGTACCGAAAGGTTCATGTCAACCAACTTGGTCTTGAGCAATTGACGCATGTGAAGTATTTCCTCATCGAATTCTTCGTTCTCAACGTCAGCCTTATCTTCCATCGTGATCTTCTCATCAGAGAATAACATGAAGTGGTAAATCAAGATTTTAGCTGCTTCCTTGAGAGCATCCTTCGGGTGAATGGAACCATCCGTACTGATTTCAAGCACGAGTTTGTCGTAGTCAGTCTTCTGCTCAACGCGGAAAGGCTCAACAACGTACTTGACGTTACGGATTGGAGTGTAAATAGAATCGATAGCTATCTCGTTCACATCCTGGCAGAACTCACGATTTTCCTCAGCGGGAACGTAACCTCTACCCTTATTGATTGAGATAGTTAACTGCATCGTGGCTTTTGAATCTAAGTGACAAATCACTAATTCAGGATTTAACACTTCAAATCCGGTCAGATACTTACTGATATCGCCAGCTTTGAACTCCGTAGAATTCGAGATGGTGATAGTAGCCTTCTCCGTTTCGTATTCTTCTACTGTCTGCTTGAAGCGAACTTGCTTCAAGTTAAGTATAATGTTGGTTACGTCCTCGCGCACACCAGGCACTGAAGCGAATTCATGCTCTACGCCCTCTATCTTGAGCGTATTGATAGCATAACCTTCGAGTGAGGAGAGCAGGATGCGACGTAAGGCATTTCCGACAGTCGTGCCGAAACCTGGCTCCAAGGGACGGAATTCAAACTTTCCATACTTGGAGTCACTTTCCAACATGATAACTTTGTCAGGTTTTTGAAATGCTAATATCGCCATGAATGTAAGGGGATTATAGATTAGTTTTTAGAGTACAACTCGACGATCAACTGCTCCTTGATGTTTTCAGGGATGTCAGCACGTTCGGGCTTATGCAGGAATTTGCCGCTCTTCAAGTTCTCATCCCATTCAATCCAAGGATACTTGCTGTGGTTGAAGCCTGCCAATGAATCAGCAATAACTTCGAGAGACTTAGACTTTTCGCGGACACCTACAATCTGACCAGGCTTAACGCTATAAGAAGCGATATTTACTACGCCTCCGTCGACCGTGATGTGCTTGTGATTGACGAGCTGACGAGCAGCAGCACGAGTGGGAGCAATACCCAAACGATATACTACGTTGTCAAGACGGCACTCCAAGCTCTGGAGAAGGATCTCACCAGTAATACCACTGGCAGAAGCTGCCTTCTTGAAGAGGTTGCGGAACTGCTTTTCAAGTACACCGTAAGTATACTTAGCCTTCTGCTTTTCTGCAAGCATGATACCGTATTCAGAAGTCTTACGACGACGGTTGTTACCATGCTGACCAGGAGGATAGTTACGCTTTGCCAATACTTTATCAGCACCGAAGATAGCCTCACCAAACTTACGGGCGATACGAGACTTAGGTCCAATATATCTTGCCATTTTATCTTTATGTCTTTGTTAAACGTGTGTGTTATACTCTTCTTCTCTTCGGAGGACGGCAACCGTTGTGGGGAAGCGGCGTAACGTCGATGATTTCAGTTACTGCGATACCAGCACCGTGAACGGCACGGATAGCAGATTCACGACCGTTACCGGGACCCTTAACATATGCCTTCACCTTACGAAGACCAAGATCGAAAGCTACCTTAGCGCAATCCTGAGCAGCCATCTGAGCTGCGTAAGGAGTGTTCTTCTTAGAACCGCGGAAGCCCATCTTACCGGCAGAAGACCAAGAAATAATCTGACCCTCACTGTTTGCAAGAGACACAATGATATTGTTGAAAGAGCTATGAACGTGGAGCTGACCCATAGCGTCAACCTTTACGTTTCTCTTCTTAGCTGCAACTGTTTTCTTTGCCATATCTATTTATTATTTAGTAGCTTTCTTCTTGTTAGCAACAGTCTTCTTGCGACCCTTGCGCGTGCGAGCATTGTTCTTCGTGCTTTGACCACGAACAGGGAGACCATGACGGTGACGTACACCACGATAGCAACCGATATCCATCAAACGCTTGATGTTCAGTTGAATCTCAGAACGAAGGTCACCTTCAACCTTGAATTCAGCACCAATGATCTCACGGATCTTAGCTGCCTGGTCGTCAGTCCAATCCTTCACTTTGATATCTCTGTCAATGCCAGCCTTATCCAAGATTTTAGCCGAGCTACTACGACCTATACCATAAATGTAGGTCAGGGCGATCTCACCACGTTTGTTTTGAGGGAGGTCAACACCAACAATTCTTATTGCCATATACTTGTTTTATTTATTGCTGATTTGGTTTAACCCTGACGCATTTTGAACTTAGGGTTCTTCTTGTTAATCACATACAGACGGCCCTTACGACGTACAATCTTGCAATCAGCAGACCGCTTCTTTAATGATGTTCTTGTTTTCATTATGTTTTCTTTATTTGTATCTGAACACAATTCTTCCTTTCGAAAGATCATACGGACTCATTTCTACTTTCACCTTATCTCCCGGCAAGATCTTGATGTAGTGCATACGCATTTTACCAGAAATATGAGCGGTGATTTCGTGTCCGTTTTCTAATTCTACACGGAACATGGCATTACTCAATGCCTCTACGATTGTCCCGTCTTGTTCGATAGCAGCTTCTTTAGCCATATTAATTCTTTTGCCTTTCTATTTCTTCGATTTCAGCAAACGATGACAAGATATCAGCCTTGCCATGATGGATTGCAATAGTATGCTCGAAATGAGCTGCAGGTTTTCCGTCACGAGTTATGACTCCCCAACGATCAGGTAACATAGCCAGTTCAGGAGACCCTAAGGTAATCATAGGCTCAATAGCGATACACAAACCATTCTTGATTTGTTTACCAGTACCTTGCTTACCATAATTTGGAACTTGAGGATCCTCATGCATATCATGACCGATGCCATGACCTACAAATTCACGTACAACTCCAAAACCATTGCCTTCGCAATGTTGCTGTACCGCATAACCAATATCCCCCAAACGATGTCCAGCGATTGCCTGTTCGATGCCTTTATAAAGCGACTCTTTTGTCACCTGCAAAAGCTTTTTGATTTCGGGCTGAACTTCACCTACACAAAAGGTGTAACATGAATCACCACAAAAACCCTCGATAAAAGTACCGCAATCAACCGAAACTATATCACCGTCCTTCAACGGCTCATCATTGGGGATTCCGTGAACCACGACTTCATTGACTGAAGTACAAATTGAAGCAGGGAAAGGTGAACCATAAGGATTAGGAAAGCCCTTAAAAGTTGGTTCTGCTCCATGGTCTCGGATAAATTGTTCAGCCAAGGTGTCCAACTCTCGAGTTGAGACACCTGGCTTAACAACTTTAGCTATCTCGGCGAGTGTTGCACTAACCAAAAGGTTAGCCTTTCGCAACAACTCGATTTCGTCATCGGTCTTCAGATAAATCATTCAGACTTAATTAATAGGCTGCTACCTTCGTTGAACGCGTGCGGACATGTCCGGAATTGAGCAAACCGTCATAGTGACGCACCAAGAGGTGACTTTCAATCTGCTGTAGCGTGTCCAGTACAACACCTACTAAAATCAACAAGGACGTACCTCCAAAGAATTGAGCAAACTCTTGCTTTACACCAAACATACCAGCAAACGCAGGCATGATAGCAATCAAAGCAATGAAGAGTGAACCAGGAAGAGTAATGCGAGTCATTACCATGTCCAAGTAATCTGCAGTAGGCTTACCAGGCTTGATACCTGGAATGAAACCATTATTACGCTTCATATCCTCAGCCATCTGAACGGGGTTCAAGGTGATAGCTGTGTAGAAGTAAGTAAACGCTACGATCAGAATGACGAACACTGCATTGTACAGGATGCTCGTATGATCCAAAAATTGACTCATCACCCAGCTGTTACCGTCCTTAGAAACGGTCTGAGCCAACGTGAGAGGAATAAACATGATAGCTTGAGCGAAGATGATAGGCATCACGTTAGCAGCAAATAATTTTACGGGGATGTACTGACGCGCACCACCTACTGCACGGTTACCTTCAATACGCTTTGCATACTGCACAGGCACCTTACGAGTTGCCTTGACCAACATAATGGCCAAAGCCATCACGAAGAGAAGAGCGATAATCTCAAAGAGGAACTTAATCAAGCCACCACCTTCAGCACCACTCAGTGCAGTTACAAATTCCTGACCAAATGCAATCGGCATACGAGCAATGATACCTATCATGATTATCAAAGATACACCGTTACCAATACCTTTGTCAGTAATACGTTCGCCAAGCCACAGGACAAACATGCTACCTGCCGCAAGGATAATCGTAGACGAGAACATAAACCAGAATCCGTCACCGACAAGGAACGCGCCTGATCCAGCAGTCTGTGCCTTCAGGTTTATCAGATACGTCGGAGCTTGGAAAAGCAGAATTGCTATTGTCAACCAACGCGTATACTGATTGATCTTTCTACGCCCACTCTCGCCTTCCCGCTGCATCTTTTGGAAGTAGGGCACCGCGATGGCAAGAAGTTGGATGACAATCGATGCTGAAATGTAGGGCATAATACCCAAAGCAAAGATGGAAGCATTCGAGAACGCACCACCCGAGAACATATTCAGCAAAGACATCAAACCTTCGCTCGTCTGTTCCTGAAGCTTAGCTAAGCGACCGGGATCAATACCCGGGAGAACGATGAACGAGCCGAAGCGGTATATAGCAACAAAGAGGAGAGTAATGAGGATTCGTGTACGCAAATCCTCAATTCTCCAAATGTTCTTAATGGTCTCGATTATTTTTTTCATCGAAGTAGATTAGATTAGAGTTTTGTAGCTGTTCCGCCTACTGCTGCAATAGCAGCTTCAGCTGACTTGGAAAATGCGTGAGCCTCTACAGCCAACTTAGCCTTGAGTTCACCATTACCAAGAACCTTCACCAACTGCTTGGATGAGATATAACCAGCAGCTATGAGCTCAGCAACTCCAATCTTTTCAAGACCTTTAGCCTCTGCCAATTCCTGAAGAGTAGAAAGGTTAATAGCCTTATACTCTACACGGTTGATATTCTTAAATCCAAACTTAGGAAGACGGCGCTGCAAAGGCATCTGACCTCCTTCGAAACCGATTTTCTTGCTATAACCAGAACGCTGCTTAGCACCTTTGTGACCGCGCGTTGACGTACCGCCCATGCCTGAGCCGGGACCACGACCAATACGCTTTCTTGAGTGGGTAGCACCATTTGCTGGTTTCAATGTATGTAATTTCATAATAGCTTCTTTATTTGAAAATTATTCTACGACCGTTACCAAGTGGTGTACCTTACGAATCATACCACGGAGATTAGGAGTATCCTCCTTCTCTACAATGTGATTCAACTTCTTCAAACCAAGCGCATCAAGCGTGCGTTTCTGGTCTTTGGGAGCACCGATACGGCTCTTCGTCTGTTGTATCTTTATCGTTGCCATATTTCTTTATCCTCTGAAAACTTTTTCCAAAGATACACCACGATGCTGAGCCACCGTACGTGCATCACGCATTTCACTTAAAGCCAAGATTGTTGCCTTAACGAGATTATGAGGATTAGAAGAACCCTTGGACTTTGCAAGTACGTCCTTGATGCCCACGCTCTCCAAAACGGCACGCATTGCACCACCAGCAACAACTCCGGTACCTTCAGAAGCGGGAAGAATGAGAACTTCAGCACCACCGAAGCGAGCAGCTTGCTCATGGGGAACTGTACCCTTCAAAACGGGAACCTTAATCAAATTCTTCTTAGCTGCCTCTACGCCTTTAGCAATAGCTGCCGTAACTTCACCAGCCTTACCAAGACCGTAACCGATAACGCCATTACCATCACCAACTACAACAATTGCAGCGAAAGTGAAAGTACGGCCACCCTTGGTTACTTTAACAACACGATTGATAGCAACGAGTCTATCCTTTAAATCTTCAGTATTTACGTTTACTCTGTTTGCCATAATCTAATTAGAATTTGAGTCCACCTTTACGGGCACCATCAGCAACTTCTTTGACACGACCGTGGTAAAGATAACCATTACGATCGAATACTACCTGCGTAATACCAGCAGCAATTGCCTTTGCAGCAACTGCTTCGCCGACCTTAGCAGCCTGCTCTTTCTTAGGCATTGCTTCCATGCCAAGAGAAGAAGCAGATACGAGCGTTGAAGAGGTTTCGTCGTTAATAATTTGAACGTAAATCTGCTTGTTACTGCGGAAAACCGTCAAACGGGGACGCTCAGCAGTACCAGCGATTTTATTACGAACCCGATATTTAATCTTTATGCGTCTTTGTTCTTTTTTCGTAGTCATAATCTTAGAGATTTAAATTACTTAGCACCAGCGGACTTACCAGACTTACGACGAACCTGTTCGCCCACGTAGAGAATACCCTTACCCTTGTAAGGTTCAGGCTTGCGGAAAGAACGAATTTTTGCGCATACAAGACCCAAAAGCTGCTTGTCAGCAGATTCGAGACAGATATACGGGTTTTTATTTCTTTCAGACTTCGTCTCAACCTTGATTTCAGCGGGCAACTGAAGGAAAATGCTGTGAGTGTAACCCAAAGAGAACTCAACGATGTTACCCTGGTTTGATACACGGTAACCTACACCAACGAGTTCCATTTCCTTCTTGTAACCTTCGCTAACACCCACAACCATGTTGTTTACGAGTGAACGATAAAGACCGTGGAAAGCCTGCTTTTGCTTCTGTTCAACGGTATCGTTAACTTCGTCAATGGTGAAGGTGATAACATTATCTTCAATTGTGACGATGATGGAAGGATCAACAGCCTGGCTGAGCTCACCCTTCGGTCCTTTAACAGACACTACATTATCCTTCAGGGTAACAGTTACACCTGCAGGGATGTTAATCGGCAATTTACCTATTCTAGACATTTTGTTCCTCCTAAATTAGTAGATGTAGCAAAGAACTTCACCACCAATCTTCAAATCGGCAGCTTCCTTATTTGTCATCACGCCCTTAGACGTAGAGATGATAGCAATACCCAAACCATTGATTACACGGGGCATATCACGGTAGCCAGTGTACTTACGCATACCAGGCTTAGAAACACGAGTCAAGCTCTTGATAGCGTTAACCTTGCTCTGGGGATTGTACTTAAGGGCGATTTTGATGGTACCCTGAGGACCATCTTCCTCAAACTTATAGTTGAGGATGTAACCCTGATCGAAGAGGATCTTAGTAATGTCCTTCTTCAAATTTGACGCAGGCACTTCCACCACACGGTGCTTAGCCTGGATAGCATTACGCAAACGCGTAAGAAAATCTGCTATAGGATCAGTCATGATTGTAATTGTTTAATTAATCGGGACGCTCCCGACAATATTAAATAATGATATAGGAATTGTTCTTTACCAGCTAGCCTTCTTAACGCCAGGGATCAAACCGTTAGAAGCCATTTCACGGAATTGGATACGTGAAAGACCAAAGAGACGGATGTAACCCTTAGGACGGCCAGTGATTTTGCAGCGATTGTGCAAGCGGATGGGGTTAGCATTACGAGGAATGCTCTGCAATTTGCGAGCAGCCTCGTAAGCTTCTACGGGATCATTCGACTTGTTGACAATTTCCTTCAAAGCTGCACGTTTTGCTGCGTACTTTGCTACGAGCTTTGCACGCTTAACTTCACGTGCCTTCATTGACTCTTTTGCCATACTTGATCTTAGTTTTTAGCGTTTTTAAAGGGAAGTCCGAATTCCTTGAGGAGAGCATAACCTTCTTCGTCTGTAGGAGCAGACGTAACGAAAGTGATGTTCATACCGAGGATACGGTCGATAGCGTCGATGTTGATTTCAGGGAAGATAATCTGTTCCTGAATACCGAGGGTATAATTACCACGGCCATCGAACTTGCTTTCGATACCCTTGAAGTCACGGATACGGGGCAAAGCAACGCGAACGAGCTTCTCGAGGAACTCATACATACGTTCGCGGCGGAGCGTTACCATAACACCGATAGGCATCTTCTTACGAAGTTTGAAGTTAGCAACGTCCTTCTTAGAAACCGTAGCTACAGCCTTTTGACCAGTGATAGTCGTAAGCTCGTTGATTGCTACATCGATAATTTTCTTATCAGCAGTAGCCATACCCAAGCCCTGATTGATAACAATCTTCTTGAGTACGGGGATCTGCATTGCAGAAGAGTAATTGAACTGCTTCATCAAAGCAGGAGCAATACGCTCTGCATACTCTTTCTTAAGTTGTGCTGTATTACTCATTACTTAATCTCCTCTCCTGATTTTTTTGCGAAACGTACCAATTTACCTTCTTCATTGAGGCGGCGGCCAATGCGAGTGGGAGCACCCGTCTTGGGATCTACTACGTTCAGATTAGAAATGTGAATAGGAGCCTCGGTCTTTACGATACCACCCTGAGGATTTTTGGCGCTAGGCTTCTGGCTCTTAGAAACGATATTAAGACCTTCAACGATAGCACGCTGCTCGCTTACCAAGACCTTGACAACCTTACCAGTCTTACCTTTGTCCTTACCGGTATTTACAAAGACGGTGTCACCTTTTTTGATATGTAACTTACTCATTACTTTCTTGTTTCTTGATTAAAGTACTTCAGGGGCCAAAGAAACGACCTTCATGTTGACTGCGCGGAGTTCACGAGCCACAGGACCGAAGATACGGCTGCCTCTGAGTTCGCCAGCATTGTTCAACAACACACAAGCGTTATCATCGAAACGGATATAAGAACCGTCGGGACGACGGATTTCCTTCTTTGTACGTACGATCAAAGCCTTCGACACAGCACCTTTCTTGATGTCGCTTGAGGGGATAACGTTCTTCACAGAAACGACAATCACGTCACCTACAGAAGCATAGCGACGCTTCGTTCCACCAAGAACGCGGATGCAGAGAGCCTCGCGAGCTCCACTGTTATCGGCTACAGCCAATCTGGATTCTGCTTGTATCATAATTATTTAGCTCTTTCTACGATTTCAACAACTCTCCAGCGCTTGGTTCTACTCAAAGGACGAGTTTCCATAATGAGGACGGTATCGCCAACATTGCAGTCATTCTTCTCGTCGTGAGCGTGATACTTCTTCGTCTTGGAGATGAATTTACCATAAATAGGGTGCTTCTCCTTAAACTTGGCAGCAACAACGATGGTTTTGTCCATCTTATTGCTGATAACAACACCCTGTCTTGTCTTTCTTAAATTTCTAGCTTCCATCTGGACCATGTTTATTTGTTAAGTTCGATTTCTCGCAACACCGTCTTCATTTTAGCAATCGTACGACGTGCGTCCTTAATCTGCGAAGGATTTTCCAGAGGAGAGATGCTGTGGTTCAGCACCATTTGGTTGTATTTAGCAACCTCAGCAGCGAGACGCTCAGCGAGCTCAGCTGCAGGGATTTGACGAATTTCTGAAATCTTCATGCTTAGGCGTTTTTGTCGTAGTCGTGTCTAACAACGAATTTAGTAGTAACAGGAAGCTTTTGAGCAGCCAAGCGCAATGCTTCTTTAGCCACTTCGAAGGGAACACCTTCAATCTCAAAGATAATACGACCCGGAGTGATGGGGAATACATAACCTACGGGGTCACCCTTACCCTTACCCATACGTACGTCAGCAGGTTTCTTCGTAATGGGTTTGTCAGGGAAGATACGGATCCAACTTTGACCCTCACGCTGCATGTAACGCGTCATAGCGATACGAGCTGCTTCAATCTGACGACCAGTCAGCCAATGCGTATCAAGGCTCTTGATACCAAAGCTACCGAATGCAAGCTGGTTACCACGCTGTGCGTTACCCTTGCAACGGCCTTTTTGCGGTCTTCTGTATTTTGTTCTTTTAGGTTGTAACATAATACTCTAACTGTAAACTGATTAACGGTTGTTGTTTCTCTTGTTACGGAACTTGCGGCCACCGTTATTGTAGTTGCCGTTGCCGCGTGATTCCTTCTCAGGAGTAAAGTTAGGAGCGAGGTCACGCTTGCCATAAACTTCACCACGACAAATCCATACCTTGATACCAAGAAGACCTACCTTGGTCAAAGCCTCACACTGGCAGTAATCGATATCAGCACGAAGCGTATGCAACGGAGTACGTCCTTCCTTGAACATCTCCTTACGAGCCATTTCTGCACCATTCAAACGGCCGCATATCTGAACCTTGATACCTTCAGCGCCCATACGCATTGCATTTGCGATAGCCATCTTGATAGCACGACGATAAGCAATCTTACCCTCAACCTGGCGAGCGATGCTCTTACCAACGATATTAGCATCGAGGTCGGGCTTCTTCACTTCGAAGATATTGATCTGAACATCCTTATCCGTGATTTTCTTCAATTCTTCCTTAAGCTTATCTACTTCCTGGCCACCCTTACCGATGATAAGACCCGGACGAGAAGTGCAGATAGTGATCGTGATGAGCTTCGGAGTACGTTCGATTACGATACGGGAAACACTGGCCTTTGCCAAACGTGCATCGAGATACTTACGGATTTGGCTATCTTCGAGGATGTTATCGCCGAAGTTCTTACCACCATACCAATTAGAATCCCAACCACGAATAATACCCAAACGGTTACTGATCGGATTTACTTTCTGTCCCATATCTTATGCTTCAGTTTTAGTACCCACGAACAAAGTTACGTGGTTTGAACGTTTACGAATTCTGTAGCCTCTACCTTGGGGGGCCGGACGCATACGCTTAAGCGTTACACCTTCGTCAACGAAGATTTTAGTGATATACAATTCGCCTTCCTCAGCCTTACGGTCTTTCTTCTGTTCCCAGTTAGCAATTGCAGAACGCAACAGCTTTTCGAGAACTTCAGAAGCTGCTTTCTTAGAGAACTTCAGCGTTCCGAGGGCGCGATTCACCTCCATTCCGCGAACCATGTCAACAACATAGCGCATCTTACGGGGAGAGGAGGGAACATTTTGCAACTTAGCAAAATACTGGGTCTTCAGGGCCTCTTTTCTTTTTTCAGCCGCTAATCTTTTTCTTGCTCCCATTATTGTTGTTTAATTTGTTTCAAGATTGAAATGTGGAACCTGTTTACTTCTTCTTGTTACCACCATGACCGCCGAACTTACGCGTAGGAGCGAATTCTCCCAGCTTGTGGCCTACCATGTTTTCAGTAACATAAACAGGAATGAATTTGTTTCCATTGTGAACTGCAACAGTATGTCCAACGAAGTCGGGCGATATCATTGAAGCTCTGGCCCAAGTTTTCACCACGTTTTTCTTACCACTTTCGTTCATGGCGAGAATCTTCTTCTCAAGAGAAACTGCGATGTACGGACCTTTTTTAAGAGAACGACTCATACTTTGTTCTTATTAGTGCTTGTTACTTATTACGTCTTTCGATAATGTACTTATTTGACTGCTTCTTAGGAGCTCTAGTCTTCAAGCCCTTAGCATACAAACCAGTACGTGAACGGGGGTGTCCACCGCTCTGACGGCCTTCACCACCACCCATCGGGTGATCAACAGGGTTCATAACAACACCACGGTTGTGAGGACGACGACCCAACCAGCGAGAGCGACCTGCCTTACCAGAGCTTTCGAGAGCGTGATCTGAGTTACCTACACTACCAACAGTTGCCTTACAAGCACTGAGGATTTGACGAGTTTCACCAGAAGGCAACTTGATTACGCAGTACTTACCTTCACGTGAAGTAAGCTGTGCGAAGTTACCAGCTGAGCGAACGAGCAAAGCACCTTGTCCAGGACGAAGCTCAATGTTGTGAATAACGGTACCTACGGGGATATTCTGCAAAGGAAGTGCGTTACCTACTTCAGGAGCAGCCTCGGCACCAGACATGAGCTGATCGCCCACCTTCAATCCGTTAGGAGCAATAATATAACGCTTTTCACCATCAGCATAGAAGAGCAATGCGATACGAGCTGAACGGTTAGGGTCATACTCGATAGTCTTCACAACTGCGGGTACACCGTCTTTCTCACGCTTAAAGTCGATGAAGCGGAACTTTCTCTTGTGGCCACCGCCGAGATAACGCATGGTCATCTTACCGACGTTGTTGCGACCGCCAGAAACACGCTTACCGTAAACGAGAGATTTTTCTGGTACGGATGCAGTAATTTCTTCGAACGTACCAATAACTTTGTGTCTCTGCCCCGGTGTAGTGGGCTTAAATTTACGTACTGCCATTTTTTATTTAGATATTGCTATAAAAATCAATGGTTTCGCCCTCCTTAAGGGTAACTACAGCCTTCTTGAAGGCATTGCTACGACCCTGGATGAGACCTGATCTTGTATAACGTGACTTATTCTTACCAGCGTACTTCATAGTATTTACGCTTACAACAGTCACATTGTACATAGCTTCGATTTCTGCCTTAATCTGAAGTTTATTTGCTTCAGGGCGTACAATGAAGCCGAACTGATTCAGCTTTTCAGTAATCCCCGTCATCTTTTCAGTAACGAGGGGCTTGATGATATATGCCATTTCTTTAAACTTCTTTATTTGGTTAAGACAGCTTCAATCTTATTGAGAGCGTTTTCAGTAACTACCATAACACCAGCATCAAGTACACCATAAGTATTGATATCTGAAGCGATAGCCACCTTAGCACGCTGCAAGTTGCGAGCAGACAAATATACATTTTTGTTAGCCTCGGGGAGAACCATCAAAACCTTCTTGTCTGACACCTTAAGGTTATTTACAATCTCAACAAATGTTTTGGTCTTAGGAGTTTCCAAAGCGAAATCCTCAATCACAACAATTGCATTTTCTTGAGCCTTGTAAGCGAGAGCGCTACGACGAGCCAAAGCCTTCAACTTCTTGTTGAGCTTGAAGTCGTAGTTACGGGGCTTAGGACCAAACACACGAGCACCACCAACGAGTACCGGTGAGTTGATATCACCACGACGAGCACCGCCGCCACCCTTCTGACGTCCGAGCTTACGCGTTGAGCCACTCATTTCACTTCTTTCCTTAGACTTAGCCGTACCCTGACGCTGAGCAGCGAGATACTGCTTTACATCGAGGTAGATAGCGTGGTCGTTGGGTTCGATGCCAAAGACACTGTCGTTAAGCGTTACCTTACGGCCGGTATCTTCACCTTTGATATTGAATACACTAACTTCCATTGCTTACTTCTCGATAATTACAATTGAACCTTTGCAACCGGGAACAGAACCTTTAATAAGAAGCAGGTTATGCTCGGGGATCACCTTTAATACTTTCAAGTTTTGCGTGGTCACACGATCGCCGCCCATCTGGCCACCCATTCGCATACCCTTGAATACCTTCGCGGGATAAGAACAAGCACCGATTGAACCCGGCTTACGCAAACGATCATCCTGACCGTGCGTACTCTGACCAACACCACCAAAACCGTGACGCTTCACAACGCCCTGGAAGCCCTTACCCTTAGAAGTACCAACAACGTCTACATACTCAGCATCGTTGAAGAGCTCAACCGTAAGAGTATCACCGAGGTTCAACTCTTGCTCAAAACCCTTGAATTCAGCCAAATGACGCTTGGGAGTAACGCCTGCCTTCTTAAAGTGACCCATCAGAGGAGCAGAAGTATTCTTCTCCTTAGCATCCTGATAACCCACTTGAACAGCAGCATAGCCATCTTTCTCGACGGTCTTAATCTGCGTTACTACGCAAGGACCTACTTCGATAACAGTGCATGGTACATTCTTACCCTCGGCACTGAACACGGATGTCATTCCGATTTTTTTTCCTAATAATCCTGGCATTTCAGTCTTATATTGATTATAAAAAGAATTGTTTTTTAATACCGTTGCCCAACCAATAAATTGGGGCGGAATGGTTATTTCTAACCTGAGCATAGAAAGCTCTTGAAACAAAGCAGGTTTCTTGCGTTTCCTACTTTCGGGATGCAAAATTACTACATTTCTATGAATCTACCTATTATTACACAAAATATTTTTTTCATCGCCATACTAAACAGTAAACCCATCGCAGAGAATAGAATTAAACAGAAAATCCCGATAAGAGAATAAACTCCTATCGGGATTTCATTATGATGTCAGTTAAGGCTTCAGACTACACCTTAATCTCAACTTCTACACCACAAGGCAATTCGAGCTTCATCAGCGCATCTACCGTTTTTGCAGTAGAGCTATAGATGTCAATCAAACGCTTGTAAGAAGAAATTTCGAACTGTTCGCGGCTCTTCTTATTAACGAAGGTAGAGCGGTTAACAGTAATGATGCGCTTGCGAGTAGGAAGAGGAATAGGACCACTTACGATAGCACCCGTAGCCTTTACGTTCTTAACAATCTTCTCTGCAGACTTTTCTACGAGAGTGTGATCATAGCTTTTCAGCTTGATACGAATTTTTTGACTTTGACTCATTGTATTGAATAGTTTCTTGAATGATACCAGGATAAGAGTCATTCGTTATCCTGGCATCAATACAAGGAAATAGAATTATTATTTAATCAAATCTACGCGACCCTTCATTTCCTCGAGGACTGCACGAGCAATGCTAGAAGAAACAGGTGCGTGGTGATCGTACTGCATAGAGCTTGTTGCACGACCAGAAGTAATCGTACGGAGAGCCGTTACATAACCGAACATTTCTGCGAGAGGCACAGTAGCCTTCACAACACGTGCGCCAGAACGAGCATTTTCCATACCTTCAACCTGACCACGACGCTTGTTCAAGTCACCGATAACGTCACCCATGTTCTCCTCAGGCGTAACAACCTCGAGCTTCATCATAGGCTCCATCAAAACGGGGCCAGCCTGAGCACAAGCATTCTTGTAAGCCTGGAGAGCTGCGATTTCGAAAGAAAGCTGATCGGAGTCAACGGGGTGGAATGAACCGTCAAGGAGTTCAACCTTTAAGCTATCGAGGGGGAAGCCACCAAGGACACCACTCTTCATAGCATTTTCAAAACCCTTTTGTACAGAAGGAATGAATTCCTTAGGAATATTACCACCAGTAACCTTATTAACGAACTGGAGACCACCTTCCTTGAAGTCTTCGTCTACCGGACCAACGTTAACGATGATATCAGCAAACTTACCACGACCACCAGACTGCTTCTTGTAAACCTCACGGAGGTTAACTGTCTTTGTAACAGCCTCCTTGTAGTTTACCTGGGGCTTACCTTGATTACACTCTACCTTGAACTCACGCTTCAAACGGTCGATAATGATATCCAAGTGAAGCTCACCCATACCAGAAATCACCGTCTGACCACTCTGTTCGTCAGTCTTGACAGTGAAAGTGGGGTCTTCCTCAGCCAACTTTGCCAAGCCCTGAGAGAGCTTATCGAGGTCCTTCTGAGTCTTGGGCTCAACTGCAATACCGATAACGGGATCAGGGAAGTCCATAGACTCGAGAATGATAGGAGCCGTTTCGTCACAAAGCGTATCACCAGTGCGGATATCTTTGAAACCAACACCAGCACCAATATCACCAGCGCCGATAACCTCTACAGGATTCTGGTGGTTAGAGTGCATCTGGAAAAGACGAGACACACGTTCCTTCTTACCAGAACGAACATTGTAAGTATATGAACCAGCTTCGATCTTACCAGAGTAAACACGGAAGAAAGTCAAGCGACCTACATACGGGTCAGTTGCGATCTTAAATGCCAAAGCTGA
>UQJC01000013.1 GCA_900541335.1 uncultured Prevotella sp. | reverse complement strand
ATGTGCCGAACTAGAAAAACGCAATGGATTGCGTGCATCGGCAATGTGCCGAACTGGAAAAGCACTATGGATTGCATGCTTCGGCAATGTGCCGAACTAGAAAAACGCAATGGATTGCGTGCATCGGCAATGTGCCGAACTATTAAGACGAGATGCGTATCGGATTGCGGTAAAAAGCCAATCCGTTAGATATAGGTTGGAATCGTATACGATTTGATTAATAAGGATGCGAAAAGAAGAACGAGAAGCGGATTTGCAAGGGGAGGAAAAGCCCTACGCTGCAAACAAGCAGAGGGTAAACAGGAATGAGACCCTGTTTACCCTCTACAATTAGAAAGCTACCCCTCAAGCACGCTATTGACCCAAGTGGCTTACTTGAAACTTAAGCATACATCGCAATGTCCACAATCGGGACCATCGTCACTAAAATAGTGAAGCAAGGTGCGGCTACGACATTCTTCATCGTTGCTGAAATAATGAATCATCGCCTGCACGCGCTTGAGACACTGGTCGCGACGCACTTCGTAAATATCGCGAGGTATTTCGATGTAACGTTCGTCAATACGACGATCGATGTAGGTGATTTGCGGACAAGTCTTATGAGGAACGTAATGGAGAATGCGATGACGTGTGAGACGGAGCAGCTGTTCGTATATCAATTGGGGAGTCGTGTGACAGACTTCTGCCAATTCGTCTTCACGAATAGTAATATAATCGGCAAAGAAAGCACCCGAAGTGCGCATCATAGCACTGAGCAGCAAGTCGTCAGCCGGAGTTAAATCGCCAACACCATAAAGTTCATCACGAGTTACGAGAAACATGACACGCGAGGAATTCTCATCCTCGGTACTGAAATGAATGTAACCCGCACGAGTCAGTAATTCCAAAGCACCGATGAGGTGAGCGGGATGGTGATGAAAGACACGACAAAAACGCTCGATGTGAAAATCGAACGTAAATCCCTGACCTTCGCCTTCGGCTATTTGATAGAAGGAGGAAAGGTCGGCATAGACCTTACGGATGTATTCCCGATCGGGATAAGCTTGGGAAACGTGTTGCTGCAAACGACGGGCATCGTATCTGTCGCACAACAACACGGCATAAGCTACACCGCCGTCACGTCCTCCACGACCTGCTTCCTGGAAATAAGCTTCAATCGATTCGGGAACGTCCATGTGAATCACCAAACGCACATCGGGTTTGTCAATACCCATACCAAAGGCATTGGTAGCCACCATGACGCGCACTTCGTCGTCCTGCCAAGCTTTCTGGCGCAAATCTTTGTTGATGGCGGTCATGCCGGCATGGTAGTCGAAGGTGCTAATGCCTTCTTCACGAAGCATCCGGGCATATTCTTCCGTACGCCGGCGGCTACGCACATAGACAATTGCCGAACCGGGAACACTGCGCAGGATGTGAAGCATCTCCTTCTCCTTATCATCGGTCTTGCGCACAACGTAGCGAAGATTCGTTCGCTCAAAGCTCATGCGGAATACATTCTTTGCCCGAAAGCCCAACTTGTCTTGAATGTCATCGACCACTTCGGTCGTGGCAGTAGCTGTTAAGGCTAAGACGGGTACTTCGGGAAACTTCTGTCGAATGTCTGCTATCTTGAGGTATTGCGGACGGAAATCATAGCCCCATTGCGAGATACAGTGAGCTTCATCTACAGTCAGAAGAGAGACCTTCATGCGAGTTACCTTGTTGAGAAAGAGCGGACTCGCCAAACGTTCGGGCGATACGTAAAGGAACTTGTAAGCATCGAAGATAGCGTTGTCATAGATTCGGCCAATTTCAGCAGCAGATTGTCCAGCATAGACTGCCGCAGCAGGGATGTTACGACGACGCAAGTTTTCCACCTGATCCTTCATCAAGGCAATGAGCGGAGTGACCACGATGCAAAGTCCTTCCCGTGCCAGCGCAGGCACCTGGAAGGTGATGCTCTTACCGCCACCTGTCGGCATCAATCCCAAAGTATCCTTGCCTTGCGCAATGCTTTCGATAATTTCGCGCTGTATGCCTCGAAAGTCGGGATACCCCCAATAGTGTTGAAGGATTTGACGAAATTGCATGAAAGGAGTTTTTTTATATGGAGTTACTTCTTGGGGTTAGTAGATTCGATTTGAGGAGTATACCTATACACAAACAGCAGTGTCGTTTTCAACAATGCCGGTCTCCCCGCTTTGCTGAAAACGACACTTGCTGTTCGTAGTTTATGAGAGATTTCCTCCTCACGCTTCGGTGGAAGGACGGATATCGTCAATCTGCAATTGGACTTCGCCCCGTTTGTGGGTGTTTTCCTCTATGGAATAACAAATGTCGAAGGCACTCTTGGTTTTTATAAACCGTGCCTGCGAGCTTTGTCCAAAAGCAATACCGTTCATCACGTTGTTGCTCTTGTTGTCAACCAGTTCGAGCTTGATGTGTTCCTGTCCACGACCGACAACCTTGCTCGTACCGTAATCGTAGACTTTCTTCGTACAAAACTCGGGTTTCATATTGCCCGGTCCGAAAGGCGCAAACTTACGCAGTTGCTGGTAGAAACGGAAGGTCACGTCCTTGAAGTCAACCACGGCATCAATGTGCAGGCGGGCTTCGGTCTGTTCGTCGAGTATATGTTCGGCTACATATTCCTCGAAGCGACGAGAAAATTCCTCTACGTGTTCAACCGGTAAGGTGAGCCCAGCGGCGTAGGTATGGCCACCAAAGTTCTCCAACAGGTCTGAACAACTCTGCACGGCCTTGTACACATCAAATCCGGAAACGGAACGGGCTGAACCAGTTGCCATGTTTTCCGAACGGGTCAATACCACGGCGGGACGATAATAATGCTCCGTCAGACGAGAAGCCACGATACCGATGACCCCTTTGTGCCAATCTTCGTTGTAAATAACCAAACTGCGGCGATCGTCGAGTCCGGGTAAATCCTTAACACAGTCGATGGCCTCTTCGGTCATTTGTTTGTCCAAGTCTTTACGTGCCTCGTTATAAAGGTTGATGCGAACGGCCTTCTCAAGTGCGGTCGGATAATCCTTTTCGACCAAGAGGTCAACGGCCTCTTTGCCTGTTTGCATACGGCCTGAAGCATTGATACGCGGACCGATTTTGAAGATGAGATTGTTCATCGTCAACTCACGGTCGGAGAGTCCGCACACTTCGATGATAGCACGTAACCCAATGCTCGGGTTGGAATTCAGACAACGCAAACCGTGGTAAGCAAGTATACGGTTCTCACCCATGATGGGCACAATGTCGGTCGCAATGCTGACCGCACAAAGGTCGAGCAACTGATTGAGCTTGTTGAATTCAATACCATTGCTGATAGCAAACGCCTGCATATACTTAAATCCGACACCACAACCCGAAAGGTCTGTGTAAGGATATACGTTATCTCGACGTTTGGGGTTCAAGATGGCTACCGCATCGGGTAGCACCTCGTCGGGCACATGGTGATCGCAAATCACAAATTCGATGCCCAAACTCTTCGCATAGGCTATTTCTTCAATTGCCTTGATACCGCAATCGAGAACGATAATCAGTCCAACTCCGGTCTCTGCCGCATAGTCAATGCCCTTCTTCGATATGCCATACCCTTCCTCGTAGCGGTCGGGAATGTAATAATCAATGTGGGAGTAATACTGACGCAGGAAACGATAGACCAATGCAACGGCAGTACATCCGTCTACATCGTAATCACCGTAAACCATAATGCGCTCCTTACGCCCCATGGCCAAATTGAGTCGGTCGACTGCTTTCTGCATGTCGTTCATGAGAAAGGGGTCATGCAGATTGGTCAGCTGGGGACGGAAGAAGTGGCGAGCCTCTTGTACCGTACGGACATTACGGTCATAGAGCAGTTTCCCAAACACAGGGTGTATGCCCAGCGCTTGAGCTAGCTCGGCCTCCGCCTCGGCAACGGTGTGGGAAGGAGCCTCGTAGTTCCATTTGTAGTTCATGCTGATATTTCATTTTATATATTGTCTAAGGGGATAATAAGGAATCGTCACCAGCAGTCCCGGGAAGGGGAAAGGGACGATGGGATAGGAAGGGATTTACCACACAGTTTACTGCATCTGGCTGAAATCCCCAAGCGCAAAGCGCAAAAAACTTTGCTAAAGTAGGAAGAATTTGCGAATTAGGCAGAGAGAGAGAGCAAAACTTAGGGGCAAAACTTAGGAACTGAAGCATTCAAGTCAAACGGTGGAAGAATAGCACCCAAGGTGTCCGACGGTGACGCTTGGCGGAAACAGACGGTCTTTCACATCGACCTCAACCGATCGAACAGAAGAAAAGAGGGGTGCAACTTCTTTAATTCTGCCAACGGGTAAAGCTCCATCTGCAAAATGCACTTCCACTATCTTTAGGCTATCGCTTCCCTAAGGCAACGTGCTATCCTTCAATACGAAATTTCAGCTACCATCGTTTGGCTCTTCAAACGGCATGACGTAATTTTGCCCATCATTTCTCAACCTCATTTCTCAACTAAACTCATCGAGATTCATCATGGGAGGATTTTTTGGTACCGTATCTCAGGTTGATTGTGTAGCAGACCTCTTTTACGGAACAGACTACAACTCACATTTAGGCACACGTCGGGGCGGCCTAGCTACTTACAATCCGCAACAACGCGTCTTCACGCGTTCGATTCACAACTTGGAAAGTTCCTATTTCCGTACGAAGTTCGAAACCTCGTTGCCCAAATTCGAGGGGGCTACTTCGGGTATAGGTATTATCAGTGACACGGATGCCCAACCCCTGGTTCTTAACTCGCACCTCGGACGATTTGCCATCGCGACCGTGGGTAAAGTCAATAACATCGAAGCACTTGAAAAGGAACTGTTGGCGCAGAATATGCACTTCGCTGAACTTTCCTCAGGACAAACCAACCAAACGGAACTGATTGCCCTGTTGCTGATACAAGGTAAAGACTTTGTCGATGGTATTGAAAACGTGTTCCGCCACATTGTCGGATCCTGCTCCTTGTTATTGTTGACAGAAGATGGTATTATTGCCGCTCGCGATGATTGGGGTCGTACGCCGGTCGTGATTGGTAAGAAGAAAGGTGCCTACGCTGTAACAAGCGAAACGACGGCTTTCCCTAACCTGGACTACGACACGGAACATTTCCTGGGCCCTGGTGAAATTGTTCGCCTGCGCGCCGATAGCATGGAACAGCTCCGTGCTCCCCAAGAACATTGCCAGATATGTTCCTTCCTGTGGATTTACTATGGTTTCCCCACCTCTACCTACGAAGGACGCAATGTAGAGGAAATGCGTTATGATAACGGAGAAATGATGGCTGCGGAAGATCATACCGACGTAGACTGCGTATGTGGCATCCCTGATTCGGGTGTCGGCATGGCTTTAGGTTATGCTGCGGGTATGAATAAGCCTTATCAGCGTGCCATCTCTAAATACACACCGACCTGGCCGCGTTCTTTCACTCCTGCCAATCAGGAAATGCGCTCGTTGGTGGCTCGCATGAAGTTGATTGCCAACCGCGATATGTTGCGCGGTAAGCGTGTACTCTTCTGCGACGACTCCATTGTGCGTGGTACCCAATTGCGTGACAATGTCAATGTTCTCTTTGATGACGGTGCACGCGAAGTACACATCCGCATTGCCTGTCCCCCTTTGATTTACCCTTGTCCCTATATTGGTTTCACCTCGTCTAAGAGTATTTTGGAACTGATTACGCGCCGCGTTATCAATGAGCTCGAAGGTGATCCTAACAAGAACTTGGAGAAATATGCCACTACGGGATCTCCCGAATACGAACGCATGGTAGACGCCATCCGTGAACGTCTTGGTTTGACCAGTCTCAAGTTTAATAAGCTTGAAACCTTAGTCCAAGCTATCGGTCTGCCGAAGTGCAAACTCTGTACACACTGTTTTGACGGAACGGGATGTTGCGGCAGTGGTAAAGCGAAGGAATAAATCACTGCAACGTATCCTACCCTTCGTTTCTTTCTCCAGCGCAACAGTATGTTGAGGTCTTATTAAGAGAGTCCCCACTCTACCTTTCGACTCTTCAACACTCCAGAAAGATATACCAATACACAAAAGCGATTCCTCGCCCACCCAAAGCATATCAGAAACTTTGGATAGGCGAGGAATCGCTTTTTAAATAGAACACAGAACTTAATAATTCTCTTGATGCAATTCGAAGTAACTCTTCGGATGATTGCACACTGGACAAAGTTCAGGGGCTTTTTTACCAATGACGATGTGACCGCAATTCGAACACTGCCATACACAGTCACCGTCACGTGAAAAGACGACTTCGTCCTCGATATTCTTCAACAGTTTGCGGTAACGCGCTTCATGACCTTTTTCAATGGCACCCACCATCTCAAACTTAGCAGCGATTTCAGCAAATCCTTCTTCGCGTGCCTCCTTTGCAAAGGTGGCATACATATCAGTCCATTCATAGTTTTCACCAGCAGCGGCATCAGCCAGATTATCCGGAGTTGAAGGTACTTCGCCACCATGTAAGTACTTAAACCAGAGCTTCGCATGCTCCTTTTCGTTGCGGGCTGTTTCTTCAAAAATATTGCCCATCTGTACGTAACCATCCTTCTTAGCCTTGGATGCGTAATACAAATACTTGGTGTGAGCTTGTGATTCACCGGCAAAAGCAGTGGCCAGATTCTGTTCCGTACGGGTTCCTTTGAGTTCCTTCATGGTTGTAATATTTAAAATCGTCGGTATTAGGAGGGAATAAATCAAACGGACATTCTGAACAAGTCTATAGAAGGCTCTTTAATGGATAAGCCGTACTTATTCAGAATGTCCGATTGAGTTTAATGCTTTAATGTTTCAAGTAGAAATTACTTCTTGAAGTAGCGGTTGTAGAGGCCTTCGAAACCACGACCGTGACGAGCTTCGTCGCGAGCCATTTCGTGAACCGTATCGTGGATAGCATCGAGGTTGAGCTCCTTCGCACGCTTAGCGATACGCGTCTTGTCTTCGCAAGCACCGCTTTCAGCGTTCATACGCTTCTCAAGATTGGTCTTCGTATCCCAAACTACGTCACCGAGTAATTCAGCAAACTTAGCTGCGTGTTCAGCTTCTTCCCAAGCATAACGCTTGAAAGCCTCTGCGATTTCGGGATAACCTTCGCGGTCAGCCTGACGGCTCATAGCGAGGTACATACCAACCTCCGTGCATTCACCGTTGAAGTGAGCGTTGAGGTCCTTGATCATTTCATCGTCGCAACCCTTAGCTACACCTACTTCGTGTTCAGCTACGAAAGTCAGAGAAGCAGACTCGTCGAGTTCCTTGAACTTAGAAGCGGGAACGCCACACTGGGGGCACTTTTCGGGTGCATGTTCGCCTTCATGTACATAACCACATACGGTGCAGATAAATTTCTTTTTCATTGTGAGTTGAGTTTAGATTGTTATGAATTGATTGATAGTAGACTAATTAAGAGGGAATCGAACCAGCAGGCTTCAAAGTTTTTCCTTTAACCTGACAGGCTGAACATACACCCTGCATATACAGGTCGGTTTGCTCCACAAAATAATTGTCTGGAATGATAGCCGCTCCGTCTAAAGCATGATAGCGCAACTTCATGTCATAAAACCGACCACACTGTGTGCAATAAAAGTGTGCATGATCCGAAGTGTCTGCGTCGTAGCAAAGCTGACGATCTGCTGTGTGCAACTGACGAATGGCACGATGCTCAACCATCAGGCGCAATGCATTGTAGACTGTGGTCTTCGACAAAGTCGGCATCGAGCCGCGTAACCCCTCATAGATTTCATCGACAGTAGGGTGTGTGGGATGAGCCATCAGATATTCCAGCACGGCCATCCGATTGGCAGAGGGCTTGATACCATGAAGCGTGAGACAGTCTAAAGAGTCACTTGGATTCATTTTAACACAGTTGTAATAATTACAAATTTGATTACGGCGCAAAAGTATGGAGATTTTAATTACATACCAAACATTCTCCCCTTTTTTTTCATTTTCCTATTGTAGAACATATAAATTACCGTCATCCGTCTACGATAATCCCCCATTCTGGGTACAGAATACTCCCTATTTTGAGGGATAAATAGCAATGAGGCCTCGCTTCACACTTTTCCCCATACTTACCCCAACATACAAATTTCTGTCTGAACATTTGGTCAATTCAATACCGCGTCATACTTTTGCGGTGTAATAGCAATGTATTACACTAATACTTATTTCTATGTTAGCAGTTCAACACATCACTTACTCCTACGGCAGACGGTTAGCTCCCGTCTTTCAGGACTTCTCCCTGACTTTTAAGCAGGGACACATCTACGGACTCTTAGGTAAAAACGGTACGGGCAAAAGCACATTGCTCTATATTATGAGCGGCTTATTACGTACCCAAAAGGGACACGTTGCTTTCGAAGGTATGAATGTACTCGAACGTCAGCCCGAAATGCTTCGAGAAATGTTTTTGGTTCCCGAAGAGTTTTCATTGCCTCCCATTTCACTCCGCCAATATGTACAGCTTCATGCCCCCTTCTACCCCCACTTCAATGAGGAAATCCTCTACAAGTGTCTCATGGACTTTGAACTCAACCAAGACATGCATCTGGGTGCGCTCTCCATGGGACAAAAGAAAAAGGTCTTCATGAGCATTGCCTTGGCAACAGGTGCGAAACTTTTGTTGATGGACGAACCAACCAATGGTTTGGACATTCCGTCTAAAAGTCTGTTCCGCAAGGTCATCAGCCAATACTTGCGTGAGGATCAAACTCTCATTATTTCAACTCACCAGGTAAACGATGTGGCCATGTTGCTCGACCATGTGGTTATGCTCGAAGGTTCCCAGTTATTACTCAACCGCTCGACGGCTGAAATTTGTGCTACGCTCTGTTTCGAGGAACGCAGTTCACAACAACCGACTGACGATGCACTTTATGTACAACCGTCGATTCATGGCAACTCCGTCATCACGCTCAATACAGACCCCGACGTAGAAACACCTATCAATCTGGAATTACTTTTCAATTGTGCTCAAAAGGGTAAACTCCCCGAGACTCTTACTCGTTAGGAGCCTATCTGACGCGCATTTTTCCCCAGAAGGAAAAGCCATCGAAACCTAAAACACCACACACCAATTAGCATATACCACTATGAAACAATTTGATATTCATCGCTTCGGCTGGGTTCTTCGTACAGACCTCATCCAAAATCGCAAATTCTACCTCTCCATGCTTTTAGGCGGCCTCATTGCCATGGTCTGCGGCCAGTTAGGCCCGGTTTATGTTCTAATCAAAATGGGACACGCCGAATCCATCGACATCGAACGCCATGCTTCCGATTTGCTGTTTACCTTTCTCGTCGTCTATTTTATCTTTACGACTTACAGCGTAGCCAATACCTTTCGTTGTCTGTCCACCAAAGAAGAGCGTATCAATTACTTCATGCTCCCTGCAAGCAATTTAGAGAAATACCTTTCACGCATCCTCATCCATGTAGTCGGAGGCATGCTGGCTGGCTTGTTACTCTTCATCGTGGCTGACTGCATCCGAATGGGGCTGTTCCTCATACTCTCCTTACCAACCGATTCCATCATTCCCTTTGTATGGAAGCAAATCACCTCGACTTTCGATTTTTGGACGGGCATAGTCCTCTCCGTTCGTTGGAGTGTATGGCAGCGTAACTGCATGATGATCAACTTCATACTCAGCATGCTGTCGCTCTACTCCTGCTTCTTGCTGGGTTCTGCTGTATTCCGTCGTCGCGCGTATGTATTTACTTGGAGTTGCCTCTTCATCTATGGTTTTATCAGTACGTCTTTTATCATCGAAACCGGTAACTATATAGGTTGGGATTTTCCAGGTATTTGTGCCTCTGAAATTGGTAGCATCGTGTTCTCTGCCACGATAGCAGTGGTATTTACCTTCCTTTCCTACTATCTATTCAAACGCATTCCCCTCATTCCCCGCAAATTCTTCCTGCGAACTAAACGATAAAGCAATGGACTTCAAAAACGGACAACCTATTTATATCCAAATAGCCGAACGTCTGTGCGACGAACTATTGGCAGGAACCTATCCTACAGAAAGCCGGATTCCGGGAGTACGCGAATACTCTGCCCTGTTGGAAGTCAATGTCAACACCATCGTGAAGGCGTTCGACCACCTTGCCCGGCAAGGCATTATCTATCCCAAACGAGGCATGGGCTACTTCGTCAGCACGGATGCTCAAACCATCATTCTCAAAGAACGGAAACAGCGATTTATTGATGAAGTTCTGCCCGACTTCTTCAAGCAGCTGATGCAACTCAACATTCCAATGGAGGAAGTTGACCGCGCCTTCTCAGCTTACCAACAAAAGCTAACACCATAAGGCATCGTCCCCCGTTCTCCATAAACAACAATCGGAGGCGAACCAACAAGAATGAGGTTCGTCTCCGATTATAGTTTAGTAGAGTCAGAATATAGGCTGACCGTTTAATCAACACCTTCCCTACCCTGCCTGTACCTGACGCATCACCTTGCGGTAATGATAACAGAATAAGCCGGCCGCAACAAATAGTCCACTGCTGAAAGCCAGGAACAAACCGTAGCTACCCATCTTCATGGGGAAGGCAAAGAGGTAGCCAACCGGAATGTTGACCACAATGTAACTAATAAAGGCTATCCACATCATGGACATCACGTGTGAAGTGCCGCGAAGTGCGTTGGCAAAACATATTTGCATGGCATCCCCCAATTGGTAAAGAATAAGTGGCGGAATCAGGCTAACGGCAAGGGCTACAACCAAGGCATCTGACGTAAAGAGGTGAATCAACTGCTCGCCAAACAAGAGGAATATCAACGAAGAGCAAGCGGCCATAGCCAATAGGATGTGACATCCCGCTCTTGTTGCCAAACGCACCTGAGTCCAATCTCGCTGGCCGTAGAAGGCGGCAACGCGGATGCTTAGTCCAGCACCGAAACTATAGTAGAACAAGAAGCCTAACGTACTTACAGTTACCATGACCTGAAAAGTTGCCAAGTCGACAGCACCCAGCCAACCGGCCATGATTCCACTAAAGGTAAACGAACCGCTTTCCATACCCATTTGCAACGAGATGGGAAGGGACTGACGATTGATGTAACGCATTTCAGAACCACGCAAAGGGGTCAGGCGTATGCCTTGTCGATAGATGGCATACCGTTTGCGATAAAGCAACACGGCCAATAGTATTACGGGCACCAAGATACGTGAAAACAGCGTACTCAGTCCTGCACCGACCAATCCCAATTCGGGGAAAGGCCCAATACCATAAATCAAGAAGTAGTTACCGACAATATTAAACACGTTACCCGTTAACAATGCCCACATGGCAGTCGAAGTATCGGTAATGCCATCAGTAAACTGGCGCAGTGCATTGAACAGAGCTACAAAGAAGAGGGAAACCAACATCACCAGATAGTAAGGACGAATCAACGGCAACAGTTGAGAGGGCTGCCCCATACGGTCAAGGAAGAAATACCCTGTAGCCATGATTGCCATGAGGAAGAGAGCAAAGAGCAAATTACAAGCAAGTGCCTGCTTCAAGACTCCGCCCGCTTCTTGACGTTTACCCTGTCCGAAGAGGGAGCTGACCAACGGAGTAAGTCCGTAACTGTATCCCATCAGCAGGAAGGTGATGAGGTTCATAACACTGTTGACAAACGAAGCGGCAGCCAAGGCGTCGGTACTGTACCGACCTACCATCATGGTGTCAGCAAAGCCCATGATGATAACGCCCAATTGACCTATCGCAATAGGAATACCTAAACGTAGAATAGCTTTGTGATGGGTTAGCACGATATGATATTTATGTGATGAAATAAATGACTGAATATTCTCAACCACAGAATGCACAGAAAGCGAGAAGTCCCTTTTCTTCCACCGAATCCATTACATTCCAATACTTCCGTGTAGTCCGTGGTTCATACAAGTACAATTCCAAGTTCGGCCCCTATCAACAAACTTACAAGAAGGCCAGACTGAACGGAATCACGTAATCAATTCAAGCCCCGGTACGAATGCGGAAAGACTTGGCTCGTACTTGCGCTTTCCCTGTACCAAAGTTTACATGAAAGAGTAACGGCTCATCGGGCAATCTCCGTGAAGCACGAATAGAAGTCTTATACCGAATGCCCTGTCCCGGTTGAATCGATTCGACGGTAGCTGCAGGCGAAACCGCCACCCGACTGCTTTCACACGTAATCAAGGGAGTGACGTTGTACAGAGGTTCAGTCCCCCGATTGTATACGTCCATTACCAGCGTTGCCTGCTCATTGGGGTCCAGACATTCATTCCCGTTGGCATCGAGAAATCGCAAGTTGGTAACTGCCAAATCGTTCCAAGCTCCCGATGCTGTCTTCGGAGTGCGGTAACGCGGACTGTTGTATGAACCGTACGCTACTTCATCGGGTTCAAGATAACGGTCGTCGTCCCTATAGACTGGCTCTTCACGAGTCGGTGTGTCCTCACGCGGTGCCGTTACAGCCGCTCCGACCACCCCACCGACAATCATTCCAGCCACTGCCCCTTTATGATAGCCACGCCAACCACCCGACAACGCTCCGATACTGGAACCAAACATGCCACCGAGTGAACTGCCTGTGGCCACTGCACTAAACTGACGATAGCTACAGGAAGTGATCAAGAAGCTCATGAATAAAAAGGAAAGAATGATGCGCTTCATAAGCATGAATGTAATGAAAGGGAAACGCCCTGTCTGAGTTGAAAGATAGAAAAGAAGGTCACACTTCATAAACAAAGAGGACATAAGAGTTCATGACTACAGATAATGCTGCGCACGACCTCTTATATCCTCTTCGTCCTCCGCTCTGCGGGCATCATGCCGCAAGCCGATTTCTATAGAAAGAGCGATACGGTTACTTCACCGTTACGACCAAATACTTGCTTACACTCCAGAAGGCCTGCGGGTCTGTAATGCGCAAGGTGTATTGTCCCTGTGCATCCTTCTCCAACTGATAAGAGCCTGCGGGATGGTTTGTCATCAAGCGGGCACTCTTAGAGTACAGTTTGATGGTCTTGGTTACACGCAAGTCGATACGGGTAAAGTAGTCCTTATTGAAGTCATTGCCCTTGAGCACATCGCCGTGCTTGAGAATCTTTTGTTCGCGAAGTTCCTTCTTCGTACCAAATACGTAGTAGGCCGTGTTGAGTTGCTTATCCTGCTCAGCTACGGTACGTGCTTTTTCCTCATTCTTCTGGTTGAGGTCGGTCACGTTCTCATTGAGCGTATTGATTTGCTCGGCCTGTTCAGCAATCTGAATATCCTTTTGTGCCAACTGCGCACGGAGTTCTTCGATTTCCTTTGACTTCTCCTCCAGCTGCTTGTTGAAGTTGTTCACCATTTCCTCCAGCTTCGCCTTCGACTTGCTGTCACTCTGTTTGGAGTTACGCAATTGTTGCTGCAAGTTCGAGATGAGTTCGCGGTTAAGCTTCAACGTGCGCTGAATAAAGGCCATGTTTTCCACAATAGCCTGCTTATTGGCACCTTCACCCTGACGGTTTTCCACATTCACACGTCCTTCGGCCTCATTAATCTGGTCAAAGCCGTCTTGAATTTGCGAGAGGATTTCAATCAAGTCGTTCGACTCGTTTTGCGATTGCGTCAGCGCTTGACGGAGCGAGTCAATCGTAGCGGCTGAAGTATCCTTCGCCCCTGCTTCCTTTTCTTTCTTCGTACTGCAAGAAAGGAATGCGGTAGACAACATACATGCTGCTACCAGCCATACAAAAGTCTTTTTCATAAGTGCGTTACAATTAGGACTTTAGAACGCCTGTGCGCTTCTTAGTCAAATGAATTGTTTTGTTTTTGCTTGGATTGTTTTTGTTTCTTAGGCGGTTCGCAACCTTCCACGACGATAACGAACTCACCGCGCGGTTCGGTTTCGGTAAAGTGAGCCAACACCTCAGCCAAGGTGCCGCGCACACTTTCTTCATGCAACTTGGAGATTTCACGACAAGCGGAACAGCGACGTTCGGATCCGAAAGTTTCGACAAACTGCCCCAGAGTCTTGACTACCCGATAGGGCGATTCGTAGAAAATCATCGTGCGTGTTTCTTCCTTCAGCGACTCCAAACGCGTATTGCGCCCTTTCTTCTGAGGCAAAAAGCCCTCAAAGGTAAAGCGTTCGCAGGGCAAACCCGAGGATACCAGTGCCGGCACAAAGGCTGTGGCACCCGGCAGACATTGCACCGTTACGCCCCTGGCCACACAGGCCCGCACCAACATAAAGCCCGGGTCGGAGATGGCGGGCGTACCCGCATCTGAAATCAAAGCCATCACTTCGCCTGCCGCCATGCGGGCAGCAAAGCTCTCGGCCGTCTGATGCTCATTAAACTTATGATGCGAGACCAGTTGGTTCTTGATTTCATAATGTTTCAGAAGCATTCCCGAGGTGCGCGTATCCTCCGCCAACACCAAGTCTGCCTCTTTCAATATACGAAGGGCACGAAGGGTAATGTCCTCTAAATTACCTACCGGAGTAGGCACTAAATACAATGTTCCCATGGTGCAAATATAGAGCAAAGTTACGTGCAGACAAACAAAAACGAATATCGAATAGCCCTTTTTCAACAGAGAATGGATAATTTTGCTCGTTCCACCTTCTTGCGTGCAATTTTAGCCCAAGCGGGTGTGTTTAGCGAGGAGGTATCACCCTGATTTTCTGTAACCCCAGACAGAAACGAACGTTTATCTACCGAGAGAACCGAGCATACGGGGGATATCATCTTTCTGCACTCTATATTCACACATACTTTCTATGAACAGTTTTAAAGTGGGAGGTCAAACTCCTATCACCTTCGACCGCTTTATCCGAGGAGTCATCGTTTTGCTTATGGTTGGCGGCTTCTGTGCCTTGCTCTATTACCTGAGTGGTGTCCTGATTCCCTTCTTTGTCGCCTGGGTAGCAGCCTACCTACTCTATCCCCTGGTCAACTTCCTGCAGAAGCGTTGCCACAATCGTCCGATTGCCATCACGCTCACCCTGTTGCTCACCTTTGGTACCATCGGCGGCTTCTTCTACCTGGTTGTTCCACCCATGATTTCCGAACTGGGTCACCTCAAGGACGTGGCACTCGACTACATCCAGCGCGGTGCCGACAACACGACCATCCCTGCCCCCATGCAGCACTTTCTGCAAAAGCATGCCAACGAATACCAGGTCGAAAACCTCCTGCAGCAGAAGGACATCATCAGTGCCATCAAGAACACGGTGCCGAAGATGTGGGCCGTACTTTGGAGTACGGCGGGCATTATTATCAACCTCGCCGCATCGCTCATTGCCCTGCTCTACCTGCTCTTTTTGCTGACAGACTATGAAAAGTATGCCAACGGTTGGATACACTTTGTACCCGAAGGCAACCGCAAATTTGCGGTACAACTTGTGGCTGACATCGAACACTACATGGCCGGCTACTTCCGGGGACAGGCATTGGTTGCACTGAGCAACTGCGTCATGTTCTCCATTGGTTTCATGCTCATCGGTTTCCCCATGCCGATTGGTTTGGGGTGCCTCATCGGCGTCATCAGCTTCGTTCCCTACCTGCAAGTAGCAGGCTTTATTCCTGCCACATTGCTCGCACTTCTCCATGCTGCTGAAACAGGCGAAAACTTCTGGTGGTTGCTTTGTCTGGTTTTACTGGTCTACATCGTGGTTCAAATATTACAAGACACCATCTTCACCCCGCGCATCATGGGAAAGATCATGGGATTGCGCCCCGCCATCATCCTGCTCGCCCTTTCGGTATGGGGCTATGCCTTTGGCATCATCGGACTAATTTTGGCCCTTCCCGTTACGACGCTACTCATTACTTATTATAGGAGATACGTCATCGGCACCGAGAAGCCGATCGCCGAACACCTCGACGAGGAAGCGGTAAAGGCTGAAAAGGAAGCGGGTATCTATGTGGAGGAACCACCCCACGTCAGTCCCAACGAATTATTGTCCAAACACCTGGAGAACATGGCTACAGCCACATTCAAGAAAGGCGAAAACAACCCAAAGGACAAAGATTTTCGAGGAAAATCAAAAAAAGATGACGAATAATTTGGCAGTTCTGACACAAGTTACTACCTTTGCACTCGCTTAACAGCAATACAGGTTTGATTCGCTAGCTCAGCTGGTAGAGCACAACACTTTTAATGTTGGGGTCTTGGGTTCGAACCCCAAGCGAATCACCACAAGAAGGTCTTCAGCAATGAAGACCTTTTTTGTTTTCATACATGCAGCCCCTCCCCGCTCAACAGAGACTCCACTCTTACTGAAAACAGGAAGGGGTGATTACTATAATACGATGAAAACTGAACACAAAAGAGCGGAACAGACCACAACCAGTTGTTTAAAGCCGGTTCTATTAATTATCAGTTGATGAGTTGAAGGCGGAAGAGGGTAGGTTGAAAGTCATTGGCTTGATGAATAAACCTGCAAACTCCTAAACTCCCGAACTGTAATTAATAGAACACCCCTTCAAATAAAGCGACACCCCATCGAAGAAACATTAAGTCCTATAGAACGCCGCAACTAACTCCCCCTTTCCTTCCGCAAAACCCTTCTTCATACGAAGAGGCCTTTTGCACGTTAGCAGAAATACAATTGTCACCCTAAAAGGAGTTCTGCGTCTTATCAGAAACGCATTTAGCTTCCTAAAAGGGTTTCTGCGTCTTGTCAGAAACGCATTTACCAACCTAAAAGGGTTTCTGCGCCTTGTCAGAAACGCATTTACCACCCTAAAAGGGTTTCTGCGTCTTGTCAGAAACGCATTTAGCTTCCTAAAAGGGTTTCTGCGTCTTGTCAGAAACACATTTAGCACACTAAAAGGGGTTCTGCGTCTTGTCAGAAACGCATTTAGCACCCTAAAAGGGTTTCTGCGTCTTGTCAGAAACGCATTTAGCACCTTAAAAGAGGTTCTGCGCATTAGCAAAAACCTTTATTTGATTGAATGAAGACTTTCGCCCGTCAGAGAAACGATAATTCTTACACAAAACGTATTTTTGCCCGCAAACAAGAAACTTTTAATATGAAGAGAAATACATCCATCCAGCAATCCCTAAACAGTGAAAAGAAAACCTCTAAGCCAAACTGCTTGGGGAAATTCCTCAAAGGCTTCGTTCCGATTTTAACCCACCCCATCTATGCGATTCCTCTCTTTCTATTGATTTTCTGCACCTTCATAGGCGAAATCATAAGCAAAGCAGGATGGGCAAAAGCAGTTGAAACGGAAGTAAGCCACGTTATGTTTTCGCTTGCAGCGATAGGATGCTACCTGTTTTTAACCGTTCGACTCGTGCGTTTAGCCGTCGATTGCTGGGTTCCCGAAAAGACGGGTTATTTCATTACGGGAATGATACTCTTTACCTTGCTTGTACTCAGTGCGCTGCTTGTACTGTCTCTCTATGCTTTAGATGCCGCTGTCTGTTTCGATAGCGTCATCCAGGCATGGCATGCACGAAGCCTATAACCGAAAAGACAACACCCTGCTTTTTACTTGAGTACTTCGTTGTCTAAGAATCGTTTCATAACAATCACTGAAAGGTTGAAATAAAAATTGCAAGATCTCAACAGGTAACCCTGCTTTTGCAAAAAATAGATATCAGATTCTACATAACTTTATATTGGTATTAAGAATATACCAACAATCAACCAATATTACTAAAAAAAAGCGTAGGAGATATCCGTTTTTTTTGACTGCAAGCCACCGGGACATTGCCCATAGTTCCCCTATACAGGTAGGAGATATCCGTTTTTTTGACTGCAAGCCACCAAGACACACAAAAGCTGTTTCGTGGGGATGTCTGAGCATCGGATTTCGTCACGACCTCTACATTTCGATGAAATCGCTCTGGAACGACCGACAGAAAGAAACGCGGCACAAGCGGCACAACTAATTTTTTTCGTACTTTTGCCGCGTTTACAAACCGTATTTTTGACACACGTCCTCTTACCCTTCGGGCAGGAGGACGTAGTCAGCATGAAAGTAGAATTTAAACCCAATGGACGATTATCACGCGGAAACAGACGTTTGGATGTAACCCCGACGGCAGGCTCAACGGTTTCAAGAACCCATGCTCGCACCGGGGACACCACAAACGCTGTGCAAACTACATGTTGCCGCCCACGCTGCGATAAACACCAACAAAGGCCTGACCGGTTATGCGTACTTATTGGAATTACAACAAAGCCTTGCGCACGGTGGAGGAATGGGAACCCGATTGCTGGGTTCAAGTTACCTGCCCTACCCCCGACGACGAAGAGTTTCTCATCAACGAGCTCAAAATCCCCGATTACTTCTTAGACGACATTCGAGATAAGGATGAACGTTCGCGCTACGAATACGACGAAGGATGGTCGCTCATCATTCTGCGTATCCCTTATGTAAAAGAGGTTGCGTCACGTACCCCCCACACAACCATCCCGATGGGTATTATTCTCAACAAGGGGATTTGTGTGACGGTATGTAACTACGAAACGAACATGATGATTGACTTCGTTTCGTACCAGCAAAAACGCAATCAAGGTTTTACGGACTCTGTAGACCTGGTGTTCCGCCTGTTTCTCTCGTCGGCCGTATGGTATCTGAAACGCCTGAAGCAAATCAATGTGCTGATCGAAGAGGCGAAACGCAACCTGGACCGACAGATTGACAACGAAGACTTAATTGGGTTATCCAGACTGCAAGACAGCCTCACGTACTTTATTACGTCGATTCGTGGCAACGAGACGCTACTATCGAAGCTGAAGTTTAAACTACCCGTCGACGAACTCGATGCCGACTTGATCGAAGATGTAAACATCGAGATGAATCAGGCCCGCGAAACGACCAACATCTATACAAACATCTTGGACTCGACTATGGAGACCTACGCCAGCATTATCAACAACAACATGGCGAGCGTGATGAAGCAGATGACTTCTGTCTCCATTATCCTGATGTTCCCGACGTTGATAGCCAGTATCTTTGGTATGAACCTCGTCAGCGGATTGGAAGACAACTGGTGGGGATTCCCCATTGTCATCATCCTTTCGATTGTCATCACGGGACTGTTCTACGGGCTGTTCCGACTGAAAACATGGATTTAAATTGAGCTGTGTAGCGACAACAAACACAATCAGCGGGGTGTTCAAAACGACGCATTTCTATGATACCATCCTTTTGAATACCTACTTAACAAAAGAAATATTTGGCAGTAAGAAGAAAAATAACTTCATTTGCCTACCTAAATTATAAACACTATCGGGAAGCGGAAACCTTGTCACCCACACATTTGCCTGTAAGCTTTCGAACGTGACACGCCTTTCCCTTCAAACGAACAGGGTAGCAGCCTTTTTCGAAAGGCGAAACCCAGCCCATCATTCATTCGCACTGATCCCAAATCAATTATGGACGAAATCAAAAACACTACGGAAGTGGACGAAACCATCGTAAGTACTCCGAATGTAGAAGAAAACGCAACCGAAAACCAAACGCTTGCCGAAATGCCTGAACCTACAGATAAGGCAGGTGTGATTGCCCAACTGAAGGAAATCGTTTACAATAACGGTGAGGTCGAACGAGGACGACTCGAACGACTCAAAATGCTCTACTACCGTTTCCAAAACGCTGACGTAGTGGCTGCACGCGAACAATTTATTGCCAACGGCGGTGCGGCTGAAGACTTTATACCCGCTCCCGATGCTGACGAGGAGAACTTTAAGGCACAATATGCCTTGGTACGCGAACTCCGCCAAAAGGCAGCTGAAGAACTCGAACAGCAAAAGCAGGAGAACTTGAAGCGTAAGCTCGAAATCATCGAACGCATCAAGACGCTTGCCAATTCACCCGAAGAGGCTGACAAAGGCTACGACGAAGTGAAGCAACTCCAGACGGAATGGAAGGAGATTAAACTGGTACCGGCTGAAAACGCTACGGAACTGTGGAAAAATTACCAGCTCTACGTAGAACAGTACTACGACCAGCTTCGCCTTAACCACGAAATGCGTGCCTATGACTTCAAGAAGAACCTGGAGATTAAGACGCACCTTTGCGAAGCAGCTGAAAAGTTGGCTGAGGTTGACGATGTGATTTCTGCTTTCCACCAACTCCAAAACTTGCACCAGGAATACCGTGAGACGGGTCCCGTAGCGAAGGAATTGCGCGAAGAACTCTGGAAGCGTTTTAAAGATGCCTCTACGGTCATCAACAAGCGTCACCAAGATCACTTCGAAAGCTTGAAAGCGCGCGACGAGGAAAACTTGTTGAAGAAGACGGAACTCTGCCAGAAGGTAGAAGCAATCGAACTCGATAAGCTGACTACGCGCAGCCAGTGGGAAAACGTGGCAAAAGAAGTAATGGGACTTCAGGCTGAATGGAAGAGCATCGGTTTTGCTCCCCGTAAGGTGAACACGGAAATCTACGAACGCTTCCGCATGGCTTGCGACCGCTTCTTCCAAGCACGTACTGCCTTTAATAAGGTACAACGCAAACGTCAGGATGCGAACATTGAGGTTAAGAAGGCTTTGATCGAAAAGGCTGAAGCACTCAAGGAAAGCACGGACTGGGGAAGCACGACCACGAAGCTGGTGGAATTGCAAAAGGAATGGAAGGCTACGCCTGCCGTTCACGGTAAACTGTCTGAATCACTGTGGAAGCGATTCAACACGGCATGCAACTACTTCTTCGACCGCAAGAACGAAGCGAACAAGGGGGTAAAGCAAGAGGAACAGGCTAACCTCGAACTCAAAAAGGCTGTACTCGCTGAGTTGGAGAAGCTGGTTGAAACTCCGGCTGACAACCAACTGCAGGCTGTGCGCGACCTTCAGAACCGTTGGGGCGAAATCGGTCACGTACCCTTCAATAAGAAGGAGAAGATGTACCGCCGCTACCGCGAGCTCTGCGACAAGATTTACGATGCCTTGCATGAATCTGCCGGTCGTCGCCGCATGGACAACTTCCGCAAGAACATGGCAGAGAAGGGCGGTAACGAACTGACACGCGAACGTGCCAAGTTGCAAGCTGCCTACGACGCTAAGAAGCAGGATATCCAAAACTACGAGACCAACCTCAGCTTCTTCCGTGCCAGCTCGAAGAAGGGTAACTCTCTTGTGTCGGACATTGAAAAGAAAATTGAGCGACTCAAGGAGGACCTTCAAGAAATCAGCGCGAAAATGAAGGCTATCAACGAACAAATCAAAGCTGAGGAAGGTAAATAAAGATTAGTTAATAACTCGCTTTTATCAATCATCTGTCTATGTATAAGTTTCTCTTCATCCTGCTCTATGCACTCTGCTTCGGTAGCACCATGACACAGGCTCAACGCTGGACATGGTCTGTTACAGCTGAAGCTTCGCTGGACAAGCCTAAGAATGCACACGGTGTTTTCACCAGTAACTACAAGCCTCGATGGGGCGGTAGTCTCGGTGTCAAGACAACTTGTGCACTGGGAGAAAATGCAAGCCACTGGTTTGGTGAAGCCTCCCTGCTTTTGGCTAACCGAGGATGGATTGACCGCAACTTTGCTGTAGGAGACGACAAACAAACTGACTGGAAGCTGAAAGCAAACTACCTTGAACTACCGTTGCGCTTGGGCTACCGTTTTGCATATAACGAACGGATGGCATTCAAACTCTGTGCCGGTCCTTATGTAGCAGTAGGACTTTGGGGTGGCGACAAAGCAGGATCGATGACCAATCACGATTTGTTCACAGCCGATAAGTACAAACGGTTTGACTGGGGACTGAGTGGTTACGGTTCCATCGTCTACCAGCGATGGGAAATCGGTTTAGGCTACAGTGCTGCACTCTCCAATCCGGCGGGCGACAGTTGGAAACTGATGAAGGCGAAAGACAAACGAATCATCCTCTCACTCTCATATTGTCTGAACTAAGGGCAGACACTACTTAGGCAATGGAAAGGAAACACCCCGCGCGTTTTCCCTTTCCATTGCTTTCATTCTCAAAGGGCAGGCCGTTTCGACACGGGACACCGTTCGCCAGCCTGCGACTCTACTGTATATCAATCACTTTCAATACACATTTTATCATGGCTAAGAAAGCTCTTCTTATGATTCTTGATGGTTGGGGCATCGGTAAGCACAACCACGGTGACGTTATCTACGAAACTCCAACTCCGTTTATGGATCACCTCAACGCAACGTATCCTCACTCAGAACTGCTCGCTTCGGGTGAAAACGTAGGTTTGCCCGACGGACAGATGGGTAACTCAGAGGTAGGTCACCTCAACATTGGTGCAGGTCGCATCGTTTACCAGGACTTGGTAAAAATCAACCGTGCTTGCGCTGACGGCTCTATCCTCCAGAACCCCGAAGTGGTTTCTGCATACGAATATGCCAAGAAGAATGGCAAGGGCCTTCACCTCATGGGTCTGACCTCTACGGGCGGTGTGCACTCTTCACTCGATCACCTCTTCAAGCTCGTTGAAATTGCTAAGGAATATGGCGTAGCTGACAAAACGTTTGTACACTGCTTCATGGACGGCCGTGATACGGACCCCAAGAGTGGTAAGGGTTTCATCGAAGATCTTCAGAAAGTTTGTGACGCTAACGGTGCACACATCGCTTCTATCATCGGCCGCTTCTATGCAATGGATCGTGATAAGCGTTGGAACCGCGTCAAGGTGGCTTACGATCAGCTCGTAGAAGGCAAGGGACGCGCCGTGACAAACATGGCTGAAGGCGTACAGAGCTGCTACGACTCTGACTCTGAGGAGCACAAGAACACGGACGAATTCATGGAACCGCTCGTTAATGCAAACGTAGACGGACGCATCCAGGAAGGCGACGTTGTTATCTTCTTCAATTACCGTAACGACCGTGCAAAGGAGCTGACCGTGGTACTCACGCAGCAGGATATGCCCGAAGAAGGTATGCACACCATTCCCGGTCTGCAGTTCTACTGCATGACTCCGTACGATGCTTCGTTCCAAGGTGTACACATCCTCTTCCCCAAAGAAAACGTGCAGAACACGCTCGGCGAATACCTCGCTAGCAAGGGCTTGAAGCAGCTTCACACGGCTGAAACGGAGAAGTATGCTCACGTAACCTTCTTCTTCAACGGTGGTCGCGAAACTCCGTACGAGGGTGAGGAACGTATCCTCGTAGCTTCTCCCAAGGTTGCAACCTATGACCTCAAGCCCGAAATGTCTGCTTTCGAAGTGAAGGACAAACTCGTTGCCGCTATCAAGGAAGATAAGTATGACTTTATCGTTGTGAACTTCGCAAACGGTGATATGGTAGGCCACACGGGTATCTACGCTGCTATCGAAAAGGCAGTGAAGGCTGTTGACGCTTGTGTGAACGAGGTCGTAACGGCTGCCAACGAAACGGGTTACGAAACCATCATCATTGCAGACCACGGCAATGCTGACAACGCCATCAACGAAGACGGTTCGGCTAACACGGCTCACTCGCTCAACCCCGTTCCCTTCATCTACGTAACGGAAAACAAGCAGGCTAAGGTACAGAACGGTGTACTGGCAGACGTAGCTCCTTCGATTCTCCACATCATGGGTCTCGAACAGCCTGCCGACATGACGGGTAAGAACCTGATTGAGGACTAAACTCCCTGTTCACGACCTCGTCTGAACATCTATATTTAATCAAAGAGGACGTCTCCCCGTAGGAAACGTCCTCTTTCTTTTATAGGAATGCGTTCAAAAAAACAGCCCCAAGCTGTTACAAATCTGCACTCTGTGCGTTATCTAATCAAACAACCTTCAGTTCTGATGGCTCAACCTACTGACAAAAATCCGCTTCTCGCTGCCTTCGAAAGGTTGCATAAAGGCTTGGTTCGCATGGCTACCGGCCTGACGGGAAACACGGACGATGCAAAAGATGCGCTGCAGGATGCCTTTGTCAAGCTGTGGAACAAACGCGACGGACTGCACAACAGGGGCGAAGCGGCTGCACTGCTCACGGTGGCAGTACGTAACCTCAGCATAGACCGCGTGAGACGAAGGCAGGCTTCACCTGAAGTGGAATGGGACGATCACTGCGACGACACCTCACCCGAACCGACAGACGAAAACGAAGTGGAGGAAAAGTACCGCAAAGTCATGCAGATTGTAGCGGAACGACTCACTCCACTACAACAGGAAATCCTGCATCTGCGCGACGGCGAGAATATGCCCTACGATGAAATTGCACAACGGCTCGACATGCAGAGTACAGCCGTCCGCATGCAACTCTCAAGGGCAAGAAAAATAGTCCGCGACCTGTACCACGAACACCATGCACGATAGTTTTCCACATCTTTCGTATCAGCATACATCCCTAACGATTCCAGATTATGAAAAAGTCAAACACTCAACTCACCCCCGAAGAAGCCTTACGGTTGGCAGACCGCTACTTTGAAGCGCAAACTTCAGAAGAAGAAGAGGAACGACTCAGAGACTTCCTTCTGACAGCCGAAAATGCTGATAGCCGATTCAACGATGTACGAGCTGTCATGGGTGTTGCACTTTGCCCTCCCCATGCAGTCACCGTCTCTAAGCATAAACATCAACACAAACGCATTCACACCAGTTTCTCTGTCCTAGTCAAGCACACGGCTGTAGCGGCATCGTTTCTGCTGATAGCGGGAGTAGCTACAACAAGTTACCTTCGCCATGAAAACAACCTTTGCATTGCCTACATCAACGGACAAAAGGTCACAGACCACGAACGGGTGGAAAAAGCCATGCACGATGTACTACAGCAAATGGATATGCCTCACGATCATACTTCACCCATCGAAGAACAAATGTCAAACATGTTCGAACCGCTCGAATAAGCGGTGCTCCAGAATCTAATAATTCTATTTGGTATGAAATATAAACACACGCTCCTTCCCCTGCTCTTCTACCTCTGCAGTCTGCCACTCATGGCGCAGAAGCACTTGCAGGTGGGACATTTCTTTGGCAGCGACTACGGTAAGCAGAAGGAAGCAACCGAAATCCTGATGAAGGGCAAACGACTGAAACCATACAACCTGATGCTCTTCCGCAGTTTGACATTGCCCACACAATCTATTAACATAGCCGAAATAGAAAAGGCTGTGACAGCTGACGGCAGCAAAGCCATAGACAAGGAGACTGGCCGAAAAGGGAAACGACTCTACTACGGATTCTTCCAGCTACAGCCTCTCAAAGGACTGAACTGCTACCTCTTTTATCGAAATAACTCGCTCAACCCAGCCAACTCACGCAAAGCCAACATCACACTCATCTACATGGAGGGCAAAGCCTCACTCGACGAACTGAAAAAATCGTTTGCACGGTAACATCCTCTCACTTTCATTCCTTTTTCTAATTTCACGTTCTACAAAATCTCCTTTTTAGTTATGAAATCGATTCTCCTCTCATTGCTGACCGCCGTTTCTTTTCCAGCTGCAGCACCCTTCTTTGCGCAAACAGTTACCAATAATTCAAACAACACCCCAACCATCACTCAAAGCGCAGTGTCCACTCCCAACGACACCATTGTAAAAGTCATACGTCCCGACAGCGTCATCGTAACCGAAAGCGATTCGGTCACGCACATCACGATTCGCGGCAAGGAAGACAATCCCGACTATCTGTTCGACCTCGATGTACAAACAGGCAAGAACCAGCTCACCACAATGCACGAACGCGCCACACGCTGGGACTTCTCTTTATCGTTGAATAAGAAAGGCTCTGGTAAGGAGAGCCGAACGATGTTGACCTTTGGTGGTTTTCACTTCGGATTTGTCAATGCGCTTAACGCACCGAAAGGAATGAAGATTGACATGGCTTCGTCTTACGAAATAGGATTTCAAGGTCCCGGCTACTGCGTCAAAACCAACAATCGCAAACATCACTTCAGTGTGGGATTGGGCTTCAACTGGCGCAATTTCCGTATGACCGGACGCACGCGCTTCCTGCAAACTCCCAATGGCAGTCTCATCACTTCTCCCTATCCACAAAACACCACTGACATCAAGAGTTCACGCATCAAGCTTTTCAGTCTGACCGTCCCCTTCGGCTTCACCTTTGGTCTGGCAAAGGATTGGGAGGCTCAAGTGGCTACCATTCTCAACTTCAATACCTTTGCTTCAGTCGAATCTCGTTACAGCATACTTGAAACCAATACGGAAACAGGCGAAAGCTTTACACGCCGTGTAAAGGATCACAGCAACAACGTACATCAGAAGCCCGTCTCGGTTGACTTCATGGCTTCGCTCAGATGGTGTATGCTGGGCGTTTATGCAAAGTACAGTCCATGCAAAGTGCTGAACCCGGAATTCGGTCCCTCATTTACGCCCGTGTCCGTCGGCTTCACAATCTGGTACTAAAGCAGTTCATACAATTATTATCGCCCCTATATTTTTGAGCTATAACCTTTTAGGGTTGTTTCCTATTGCAGGAGGCAACCCTAAAAGGTTATTATTGTTTCGTCCATACTTCATGGATTGAAGTAGACTTGAATAAAGAGAACTGCAAACGGTAAATCCTACAGCTTGAAACAGAAAATAGGTTCATCTTCTACTTTGCCTAACTCTTCGTCAGCGAATGAAGAGGAGAATCAAACTTTTGCTACCTTTGCTCACGATTCAATTCAGAGGGAATGCCGTCCCTCAAGCAACACAATAAACGTCTCGAATGGAACAATCAACAAACGCTTTTAATGTATTGACAGAAAAGCCCGTTGCCCCGCTCTTGTGGCAATATGCAGTCCCTGCTATCGTCGCTATGGCGGCTTCATCAGTCTATAATGTCATTGATGGCATCTTTATCGGACAGGGTGTCGGCCCTGAAGCCATCATGGGATTGGCACTCACAGCTCCCCTCATGTCATTGACCGCTGCCTTTGGTGCTATGGTTGGTGTAGGTGCGGCTACATTGATGAGCGTTAAGTTGGGCCAGAAGGATTACGGCACAGCGCAAAAGATTCTGGGCAACGTGGTGTTGATGAATTTGACCATGGGCGTGTTGCTGGGCATCGTATTACTTGTCTTTATCGACCCCATTCTGCGTTTCTTCGGAGCCAGCGAAGTCACTTTACCCTATGCACGCAGCTTTATGCACGTGATTCTTCTGGGTAATGTCATCACGCATCTCTACTTCGGACTCAACGCCATGCTCCGTTCGACGAACCGTCCGCAAAAGGCTATGTATGCCACCTTCGGCACGGTGATACTCAACTGCATCTTAGCTCCCATCTTTATCTTCGTGTGGGACTGGGGCATTGAAGGAGCCGCTCTGGCCACCGTACTTGCTCAGGTCGTGATGTTGGGCTGGCAGTTCCGCCTTTTTATGAATCCCAAAGATTTGGTTCACCTGGATCGACAAACCTTAGGCTTTGATGGGCGCATCGTACGCGAGTCCCTACTCGTCGGTTTGCCCCAGTTTCTCATTAACCTATGTGCCTGTCTTGTAGCAGCGATGATGACGCGCAGCCTGACGACGTATGGCGGAGACATGGCAGTGGGAGCTTTTGGCATTTGCAACCGCTTGATTCTCTTTATCGTGATGGTTGTCATCGGACTGAACCAAGGCATGCAGCCCATTGCCGGCTACAACTTCGGTGCCAAACGCTATGATCGTGTAATCGAGGTGCTCAAACTCGCCTTGATTGGCGGTAGCCTCATCACCCTGTTAGGATTTATCGTGGGCACCTTCTTCTCGACTCCGATTGTCACACTCTTTGCCAAAGATTCTCCTGAACTGATTGCCATGGCTGCCCATGCGCTGGAATGCCTGGTCATGATGTTTCCTATTGTGGGCATACAGATTGTTTCGACAGCTTTCTTCCAAAGTATCGGCTACGCGGGAAAGAGTATTTTTCTTTCGCTCACCCGTCAGTTGATCTTCTTGGTGCCCGCTATTTTAATTCTCCCCCACGTGTTTTCCGACCCGCTTGAAGGTTTGTGGCACGCGGCACCTGTTGCCGACGGACTGGCTTCCATCCTAGCGATAACCCTCCTGACAATGCAGGTCAAGAAATTTAAAGCGAATACGAGTGCGATGGGGTAAAAAGCTCTCCCTCCTTCGCCTCAACTAACCTCGGATAATAACCTCATTAAAATCCCCCCAACCTATGACTAATCCCTATGTAATCAATATCGGCCGTTCGCTCGGAAGCGGCGGTCGTGCCATCGGACATTGGCTTGCCCAGGATTTAGACATTGCTTACTATGACCGTGAGATTCTACTCCTCGCTGCTAAAGAATGTGGATTCTGTCCCGAAATATTCGAACGCAGTGACGAAAAGAACAACTTCTTCCGCACCTTGGGAAACATCATCCCCTTTGTAGGAGGCGGCGATACGTTCTATCATAATGAATTGTCCAACGAGAACCTCTTCCGCATTCAAAGTGATGCCATCCGTAAAGCGGCATCAGAACATTCGTGCATCTTTATTGGCCGTTGTGCGGACTATGTGTTACGCGATCATCCGCGTTGTGTCAATGTCTTTATCACAGCCAATCGCGAAGACCGCATCCGCCGCATCTGCGAACACTTAGGCTGTAACGAACAAGAGGCGATTGAGAAAATGGAAAAAGGAGACCGCGAACGTGCGGACTTCTATAACTTCTATAGTTCGGGCACTTGGGGAGCAGCCAGTACCTACCATCTCTGCATCAACTCTTCGGTGCTTGGCATCGAGGCTACGGCCGCTTTTATCAAAGACTTTGTCATCAAGAAGTTGGGACGCTAACAGACTCTAAAGCAAGCTGTTCCACAAAAGAGTGATTTCCAGGGGAAAGGGGGCAACCATTCGAAAACTCCACAAAAAAGCTCCCCCACCCCTGTTAACACAACTGCCCACGCTGTTTGGGACAGCTCACACCTCATACACACAACTAAACATTATCGCCTTATGCAAAAGACACTCATTCTTCTCTTTACATTGCTATTGGCATGTACCTCTACCGTTTCTGCTCAATTAAGCCAACAAGTGAAACGTAGCCGTTCGGTATTTCTCTATCCTGAATTTCAAGATGCCAAGATACGCCAGTCGTTTGGCAGAAAAGTAGAAGCCAAGGCTAACATCTACCTCAAGGATGCCTCCTTGGTGTATATGGAAAACGGCAAAATCATGCGTGCTTTCACAAAGGGCATCTTCGGTGTAACCTTTGGAGACAGCGTAGAATTTGTAAAGGTTGACTCTGTCATGGCACGCGTAGTAGCAAAGAAAGATTACAACTACCTGCTCTGCAAAACAACCGTCAACATGACGCGCTACCGCGAAGAAGAAAGCGGAGGAGCGGGTATGGACTTCTTTGAAATGTCGGACTTCAATGTATTCATGAACATGAACGAAGACAAACGTGACGATGACCTCGGCATCCCCTTGATGGACAAATACTATTTCAGCATTCAGGGAACAATTATTCCTGCCAATGAGTCGGACTTCAAGCCCTTTGTACGCAAAGAAAAACAAGCAGATTTCAAGGAACTGATGAAGGACCGTTTCTGGAGTTGGAAAGACCCGAAGTCGCTGGTTCAACTGCTGGAATACTTATAAACAAGCGGGCTATTCGCTCCCCAAGCGAGTTATTTACTGTTCGTATCATCCATTCCTCTCGACCTTTCTACTCTTTTTCTTCTCATGCAAAACTCTCCGATTTCTCCTCAACCTTCTGCTCCACGTCCCAACAGTCTGTATGCTTGGTTTTTGGCTTCCCGTCCGAAAACGCTGACTGCCGCTCTTATCCCGGTGCTCACAGCTACAGCTTTGGCTTATGCTGAAGGAGGAGCACAAGGGAAGCCTGCCCTGCTTTGCTGCCTTTTTGCAGCCTTAATGCAGATTGCGGCCAACTTTATTAACGACCTCTTTGACTTCCGTAAGGGGAGTGACCGCGAAGACCGACTGGGTCCCGAACGTGCTTGTGCACAGGGATGGATTACCCCACAGGCAATGCAACGAGGAATCTTTGTCACATTGCTTGCCGCCTGCGCAACCGGTTGCGGATTGTTGCCCTATGGCGGCATGGTTTTGATTGGATTGGGCTTAGCTTGTGTGGTCTTTGCTTTTCTCTACACGACCCTACTCTCCTACAATGGTTGTGGCGACCTGCTGGTATGGGTCTTCTTTGGCTTCGTGCCCGTTTGCGGCACCTACTACGTACAAACGGGTACCCTTACCCCATCCGTCTGGTGGTTGGCAGCAGCTTGTGGACTGGTAACCGACACCCTTTTGGTACTCAATAACTACCGCGACCGTGAGCAAGACCTCCTCAGCGGCAAACGTACCCTCATTGTCGTGTGGGGTGAAAAGTTTGGTTCGCTTTTCTATCTGCTACAAGGCATAGCAGGCTATATCGCTGTGGCTATGATAGCTCTTTACGGACATCTATGGGTAGCCATCTTGCCCTTATTTTACCTCTTGCCTCATTACCTTACCTGGCGCAAGATGGTACAAATCCATCAAGGGCGTGCGCTCAACCGCATCCTTGGTTTTACCTCACGCAACATGCTAACCTTTGCCCTCTTAGTGGTTATTGCTTTCCTGCTTGAGGGGTTGGGTTATTAAAAAGCTTTTGGAAAAGGGAGTTTCAGCGTAGTGAAACTCCCTTTTCTTATCAAGAAATAAGTACTTTTGTTGCGAATATTCAACAGGATCACAGCCACAAAACCTGCTTGTTCCCATAAAGAAGCTAAACACGGCTGTGATTCCTTCTCCAATCTTTCCATTTGCTTCTCATTTATCAAGCAACCTATCGATTTATTCTTATGAGTAAACAAAAGAAAAACAAGTCACGCGCTACATTGGTAATGGCATTGCCTCTTGCCGTAGCGGGTTTGACCTTTGGTAACCAAACTGCTCAAGCTCTCCCGCTGGCGGCAGGCATTACCCAGCAGCAAGACGCTGTCAATCACCCCATCAGCAAAGCTGAAAAGATCAATCCTACGACAGTAGAAATTACCTATGCAGACGGCAAACGCCTGACAATGGATTTCTACGGCGAAAACATCTTCCGCCTTTTCCGTGACGACAAAGGCGGCATCGTTCGCGACCCACAGGCCACCCCTCCTGCAACTATTTTGGCCAATTCAGCACGTCGCGCTACAATGGGAGTAGACGTTCAAACAGACAATGCAACCATCCAAATTGCAACTGGTAAAATCTGTGTGAGTTTAGACAAGCGTAACGGCTTGATGACTGTCACCAACAAGCGCACGGGCAAAGCTGTTATCGAAAGTGTTGCTCCTGTTGCCTTCGACAAGAATGGAACTACCCTGACATTTAAGGCTCGTGACAACGAATATTTCTACGGCGGTGGCGTGCAAAACGGACGCTTCTCACATAAGGGAAAGGCGATTGCCATTGAAAACACCAACAACTGGGTGGATGGTGGTGTTGCCTCACCGACTCCTTTCTATTGGAGTACGAAGGGCTACGGTCTGTTGTGGCATACGTTCAAGCCTGGCCGCTATGACTTCGGTGCAACCGAAGCAGGCAAGGTAATTCTTTCACACCAGGAAGCTTACCTCGACGCATTCATCATGGTCAATGAGAAACCCGTCGAACTGCTTAACGACTTCTACCAACTCACGGGTAATCCCGTATTGCTCCCCAAGTTTGGTTTCTATCAGGGTCACCTCAACGCTTACAACCGCGACTACTGGAAGGAAGATCCGAAGGGCTTCATGCTCTATGAAGACGGCAAACGTTACAACGAAAGCCAAAAAGACAATGGTGGTATCAAGGAAAGCCTAAACGGCGAGAAAAACAACTACCAGTTCTCTGCACGTGCTGCCATCGACCGTTACTTCAAGAACGACATGCCTCTCGGCTGGTTCCTCCCCAACGATGGTTACGGAGCAGGTTATGGCCAGACCTCCACACTCGACGGCAACATCCAAAACCTCAAGGAGTTTGGTGACTATGCCCGTTCGAAAGGTGTAGAAATTGGTCTTTGGACACAGAGTGACCTTCACCCGAAGGAAGGTATCGAGGCCTTGCTTCAACGTGACATTGTAAAGGAAGTACGCGATGCCGGAGTACGTGTACTCAAGACGGACGTAGCTTGGGTAGGTGCCGGCTACTCGTTCGGCCTTAACGGTGTGGCTGACGTAGGTGAAATCATGCCTTATTATGGTTCAAACGCCCGTCCCTTTATCATTTCACTCGACGGCTGGGCTGGTACACAGCGCTATGCCGGTATCTGGAGTGGTGACCAAACGGGTGGTGACTGGGAATATATCCGTTTCCACATCCCGACCTTCATCGGTTCTGGACTTTCAGGCCAGCCCAACATCACTTCGGATGTCGACGGTATCTTTGGTGGCAAAAACATGCCAGTCAATGTCCGTGAATTCCAGTGGAAGACCTTTACCCCAATGGAACTCAACATGGATGGTTGGGGTTCAAATCCGAAATATCCGGAAGTATTGGGTGAACCCGCTACCAGCATCAACCGCTCGTACTTGAAATTGAAGAGCGAACTCATGCCTTACACTTACACCATCGCACGCGAGGCTGTAGACGGCAAGCCGATGGTTCGCGCCATGTTCCTTGACTATCCCAACGACTATACGCTGGGCACAGCTACGCAATATCAGTTCCTCTTCGGTCCGAGCTTCCTCGTAGCGCCTATCTATAAGGACACGCAAATGGACAAGGAAGGCAATGACATCCGTAACGGTATCTACTTACCCGAAGGAAACTGGGTTGACTATTACAATGGCGATGTATACAGCGGCGGACGCATTATCAACAATTACGAAGCTCCCATCTGGAAACTTCCCGTATTTGTCAAGGCTGATGCAATCATCCCCATGACCAACCCCAACAACACACCGTCTGAAATCCGTAAGGACTACCGCGCTTACGAAATCTATGCTGCAGAAGGCACGCAATTTACGGAATACGACGACGACGGTAAGACTCAAGCCTACCTCAGTGGTCAAAGCATGCGTACAGCCCTGACTACGCAAGTAGAAAAGGATAAACTGACCATCCAGGTAGAACCGGCTATCGGCAACTTTACCGGCAACGAACTCAACAAGCTGACAGAGTTCCGCATCAACGTTACTGCTGCTCCCAAGAAGGTAGTTGCCAAGGTGGGTAAGAAGAGTGTTAAGCTTCAGGAAGTGACTTCACTCGAAGCCTTCGAAAAGGGCGAGAATGTTTACTTCTACCACGCTACTCCCAACCTCAACCGCTTCTCAACACCAGGTTCTGAAGCTGCTAAGAAGGTCATCACCAAGAATGCACAATTGCTCGTCAAGTTGGCTAAGACCAACGTCAGCGAAAATGGTGTCAATGTGACGATCAATGGCTTTACCTTTGCACCGGCTGACCGCTTGCGCACACAATCGGGTGCCCTTACGGCTCCGAAGGCTAGCTTCACCGAAAAGGGTATCGGCATCTTCGACCTCACTCCCACTTGGGATAAGGTAGCCAATGCTGACTACTATGAAGTAGAGTTTGAAGGTATGCTCTATTCGACCATCCGCGATACAAAGTTCACCTTCGACGGTCTGAAACCCGAAACGACTTATTCCTTCAAGGTTCGTTCAGTTAACAAGGACGGCCACTCTGATTGGAACACCGTATCTGCTACGACTTTGAGCAACCCGCTCGAACTCGCTGTACGCGACATCAAGGCTCAAACTACCTGCGAGAACCAGCCAGGCAATGACATCAACAAGCTCTTCGACTTTGACGAAAAGTCTATGTGGCATTCGAAGTGGGGTAAGGGCGAAGCCATTCCGTTCGACATGACCATCGACCTCCGTTCGGTCAACAAGCTCGATCGTCTCGAATACCTCCCGCGTGAGGATGGTGGCAACGGTACGCTCATCAAGGGTACACTCTCTTACAGTACGGATCGTCAACACTGGAGCCAGCCCGAGGCCTTCACTTGGGCTACCGATGGTAAGACACAGACCATCCGCTTTGCAGGCAATCCCGAAGTGCGCTACCTCAAGATGCACGTAGACCAGGCTGTAGGCAACTTTGCTTCAGGCCGCGAGATGTACATCTTCCGTCAGGAAGGAACCGAACCTTTCCTCCAGGGTGACATCAACCACGACAAGCGCATTGACGACAACGATCTCACGTCCTACATGAACTATACCGGTCTGCGTAAGGGCGATGGCGACTTTGACTACGTCAGCGCGGGCGACATCAACAAGAATGGTTTGATTGACGCTTACGACATCTCCTGTGTAACCGTAGAACTTGACGGTGGTGTAGCTAACAACAACGATCAAGTAACAGGAAGTTTGGTACTTACGCCCAACAAGAAGGCTTACGCTGCAGGCGATGTAGTGGAAATCACCGTAACGGGTAAGGATCTCCATGCTGTCAACGGCCTCAGCTTCGCACTGCCTTACAATACCGACGAATTCGAGTACCTCGGCACCGAACTCAAGGGTATGAAGGAAATGGTGAACTTGACCTACGACCGCTTGCACACCAATGGTGTCAAGGCACTCTATCCGACCTTTGTCAACCGCGGCAACAACTTCTTGCTCGAAGAAGGAAGTCCGGAACTCTTCGTGATTAAGTTCCGCGCCAAGAAGGCAGGTAAGTACAACTTGAAGATGAAGGACGGTATCCTCGTTGACCGCAACTTGGGTACGGTTAGCTTCTAACGATCCGAAACTTGGCACCCACACCAAGTGAATGCATAAACGGCGAAGGAGTAGCTACTACGCTACTGCTTCGCCGCTTTTTTGTAATCGAACGAACCAAAGAAGGAAGCTATACACACCATTCGACAACTTTTACCCATCCCAAACACCGTTTGCCCCCTCCAATTTGTGCCGTATAGTGTCCACTCTTAAATATTCTATAGAAATTAGTTGAAACGTAACCATATCATCTCTGTTATACGAAATATTGGCAGTACTTTTGCAGTGTAAACAAGTTTTTTATCCGTTTCTCTGCGTTTTGTGCAAGTTTTATTCACGTATCGGGTTAGGGTAATCGGGTAGTTTATTCAGTACTGGCCAGCGGGACAGTTTGACGGATGCTTTCTGCTATCGTTTTCACGTCTACGCATCCCTCATCTTGTAACAAAACCCGGTAAATGGATAGAAGACTTCAACCCTGTTTTACTAATTACTCCTCAAAAAAGAAGTATGCAACAGTTTTCCAAAATCATGTTGGCTGCACTGACTGCTCCTGCCTTTGCTATTTGCGCCAGTGCCCAAGTCACCACCTCTGCCGTTACGGGTCAGATCGTGGATGAAAACAACCAGCCTGTCATCGGTGCTTCCGTGACCGCAATCCACAATCCTTCAGGAACGCGCTATCGTGCCGCATCCAACAAGGATGGTCGTTACACCATCCAAGGTATGCGTACGGGCGGTCCGTACACCATTCGCATCAGCTACATTGGCTATGGCGAGAAGGTTTATGACAAGCTCTACCTTGAATTGGGTAACGCTACGCCCATTAACGTTAACCTCACACCGAAGGACAACACGCTCGGCGAAGCAACCGTAACCGGTGCACGCAAGCAAAAGGGTGGTGCCGCAGAAAACTACAGCATCGATCAGATTGAAAACGTTCCTACCGTCAACCGCCACGTCTACGACTTGGTGAAGAACAGTCCGATGGCCATGACCAATAAGGATGGTGGTATCACGTTTGCTGGCTCAAACAACCGTTACAACAGTTTCCAGATTGACGGTGTGGTCATGAACGACGTCTTCGGTCTCTCCTCTGGAGGTACTAATGGCGGCCAGACAGGTGCCAACCCCATTTCAATGGATGCTATCCAGGAAATGCAAGTCGTAGTAGCTCCCTTCGACGTACGTCAGAGCGGTTTTACGGGTGGTGCTATCAACGTGGTAACCAAGCAGGGTACCAACGATACGCATGCTTCAGCCTATACCTTCTTCAACAACCAAAGCATGTACGGCAAGTACAGCGCACTCAACGATTACAAGAAGATGCCCATGACGCAGCAGTTCGACCGCACCTATGGCGGTACCCTCGGCGGCGCAATCATCAAGGACAAACTCTTCTACTTCGTAAGTGCAGAAGGCAAGAAGGAAAGCTACCCCTCTGCTGTATACCCCGGCTACACGCCTCAGTATATCACGGAAGCTACGGCTAAACAAATCGCTGACAAGTACAACGAGCTGACAGGCTTTAACGAAAACTACGGTCAGCGCGACATCGAACAGAAGTCATTTGGCTTGCTCGCCCGTGTAGACTGGAACATCAACGACCAGCACAAACTGGCTTTGCGCTACCAGCACAACGACTCTTTCGATGACAAGTACGGTTCAGGATCAACCAGCTACCGCTTCAACCGTTCAAGCTATCGTCAGAAGAATAAGACGAACTCTATTGTAGCCGAACTTAACTCTCGCTTCAACGACAACCTTTACAATGAGTTCCGTGCCTCTGCAACCTTCGTACGCGATGAACGTGAAGTGCCTTACCAGGGTCCGACGGTGCGCATCATGGATATTGCTGGCGCTGACGGTCAGTCCTTGTTGACTGCCAACATCGGTACCGACTATTCTTCAGGTGCCAACAAACTCGACCAGGACATTTACTCTTTTGAGGATAACCTCGCTTGGTACAAGGGCGACCACACCATTACATTTGGTACGCACAACGAGTTCTACCGCCTCAAGAACCTCTTTATTCAGGCCTCTAACGGTTCATGGGACTATGAATCACTCGAGGACTTCATGAGTGACAAACCGAAGTCATTTACTTACAAGTATACCGACCCTGAAGTGACGGGTGGTAACACGAAGTATGCACCGGTACTCAAAGCAGGTCAGTTTGGCTTCTACGCACAGGATAAGTGGACAGTTAATCGCAACTTCAACGCTACGCTCGGTTTGCGTATCGACATTCCTGTAACCTTCAACGACCCCATGGTCAACCCGAAGTTTAATGAATATTCTGACAAGAAGGGATTTGGCGTACATGTAGGCGATATGCCGGGTGCTAAGGTACTCGTTTCTCCCCGTCTCGGCTTCAACTGGTACGTAGACAATGAGCACCGCACCCTGTTGCGCGGTGGTGTCGGTATCTTCACGGGTCGCGTGCCCTTCGTATGGCTCTCTAATGCCTACAACAATACGGGTATGGCGATGAAGGGTACAACAATCAACCGAGGTGATGTACCCACACTTGCCAAGTATGGTAAGAATCCGATGCAGGCTATCAAGGATAACCAGGGTAAGGGTCGTGCCGACAACCCCGACATCGTAACAATCGATAAGGACTTCAAGTACCCGCAAGTACTTCGCGCGAACTTGGCCCTCGAACAGATGTTGCCCGGTGACGTGAAGTTCACCCTCGAAGGTGTTTACTCTAAGACGATGAACAACGTGTTCTTCGAAAACCTCGCCCTCGAAAACACGGGTAAGCAAAGCTATGCTGTTCCCGGTGTTCAAGCTTCTGCCGCTCCTTATTATTCTAACACGAAGAGTGACTACTACTCTATCATCAATTTGAAGAATACCAATAAGGGCTATACTTACTCAATTGCTGCTCAGCTCGAAAAGCGTTTCGCTTTCGGTCTCGACCTTTCAGCAAGCTACACCTTCAGCCGTGCAAAGGCTGTCAACGATGGTAAGTCATCAGTAGCTTCGTCTAACTGGAAGAAAAATGCTTCAGTCGACAGCAACTCTGACAAGGAATTGGGCTTCTCTAAGTTTGATACGCCTCACCGCATCCTCTTGCAGGCAAGCTATACTTCACCCAAGTACCTCAACGGTTGGATGAGCACGACGATTGCTGTAGTTTACAACGGCTTCTCTGGCTCTCGCTACAGCCTCGTGATGAACGACAACCGCAGCACGGACTTCAACGGTGACTCTGAAGCACAAAACTCACTCCTCTATATCCCGACGGAAGATGAATTGCAGAAGATGAACTTCAAGACGGAAGAGGATCGCAAGCAGTTTGGTCAGTGGATTGCCAACGACAGCTATGCCAAGGATCACCGCGGACAGTTTGCTGAACGCAACTCTAACTTGTCTAAGTGGGAACACCAGATTGACCTCCACCTCGCCCAGCACATCCACAACGTGAAGGGTATTGGCAAGCTCGAATTTACGTTTGACATCATCAACTTCGCAAACATGCTCAACAAGAAGTGGGGTGCCAACTACAGCGTAGACTGGACGTATGCTCCGTTGAAGATTTCAAAGCTCACGGAAGATGCTAACGGTAACAAGGTAGCTGAGTTCCAATACAACAAGAACAACGAGCCTCAGAAGCACAACATCTTCTCACGTTGGCACTGCCAGGTAGGTGTTCGCCTCAACTTCTAAATTACGAACAGATAGCATAGCATTTCAATGCTCGTCTAAATTTAAGGCGGCAGATTCCCGAAAAGGAGTCTGCCGCCTTTGTATTGAAGTAAGGATAAACGGAATGTGAAAACCCAAAGATACTGGATGAAGCGTCAGGCTATTTCCCCTGACAGTTTTCCCTACACATCCACTCCCTTAAAAAACAAAAGTGCGCACTCCCTTTAAAAGAAGTGCGCACTTCAATTGGTTTAGATAACGGGCAAGTACGTTCGTAAACGTTATGAGTAAGAGAGAGATTCCCTAAGCAGTAGAATGATCAAAACTGTCCTACTCAAAGAGAGCTATCCCCGTATGGATTATCTTACTCGAATCGACTTACCCAAACAAAGTTCTAAGAGCTTATTCGCGGATGTCCATTTCGTCGAGTACATAACTTGCACCACCAAACTTGTCGATGATGAAGAGTACAAAACGAATGTCCACATTGATACAGCGTTGAAGCGCAGGGTTGAACTTGAGGTCAGATGACAAAGACTCGATGTTACCATCAAATGCCAAACCAATCATTTCGCCCTTTGCATTCATAATCGGCGAACCAGAGTTACCGCCTGTGATGTCGTTGTTTGAAAGGAAACAAGTCGGAAGCTTACCGTCCTTGCGTGCATAGCGACCGAAGTCCTTTGCTTCATAGAGCTTGCGCAGACGTTCGTTGATGAAGTAATCACTCTCAGTCTTACTTTCCTTCTCAAACATACCGTCGAGCACCGTCTTCCAGTCATAACGCACCGCGTCACGAGGTTTCAAATCACAAATGTGACCGTAAGTCATACGGAGCGTGAAGTTCGCATCGGGAGCCTTTGACCAGTCATACATTTCGCAAAGACCGCCTACATAGATTTTGTTCAACTCAGCCATCTGCTGACCATACTTCTGCAAGCTCGTATTCAGCTTCATTGAGTAGATATAGTTCGCATCCGTCAGCTTATAAAGCAAGTCACCCTGCAATGCGGCAACGTCCTTGGACTCAACAGCCTTCACCAGACGAGCAGAGTCAGCAAAGATTGACTTCGTGTAAACCTCGTGCATATAGTCCACAACAGCCTTTGCGTCCTTGCCTTCCAAGTAAGCAGGAGCCGTAGCCAACTTCTTGTACTTCACGAAGTAGGGAGCGAGCAATTCCAACTTGCCACGGTCGATTGCAAAGTCACGGGGCGAAGCAAATTTCACCGCAGCGAGCAAAGCCTGCTTAGCGGCCGTGATATCCTTCTCCTTACCAGCCTTTACAACCTTGGCCCAATCGTCTACCAAGCCTGCAGGAGCCTGGAAGTTCTGAAGTGCCAGCGTAATGGTGAAGAGACCGGCATCGTGGAGCGTATCGCCATACGTTTCACACACCTTCGCAATGCGATCGATCACATCAGCATATTCCTTCTTACCACTCTGCTTGGCAAAGGCACGGAAGCGAGCCTCTTCAGCTTGCTTCTGACCCACGAGGTCAATCTTCTCAACCGCCTCGTTCATACCACCAAAGTTCTTCACCGTGTTACCCCAAGAGAAATACTCATCTTCGAGCAAGAGGCGGAGTTCGTCACTCTGATCCATCAACTCCTTGTAATACTTGAGCAAGGGGTTACCTGCAATCACAAAGGGGGCATTCTGGCTTTCGCAACGCATCTTCACCTGAGCAGCCGTCAAGTAGCGACTAGTACGGCCGGGGAAGCCCATAATCATGGTGTAATCACCCTCGTTCAAGCCTTTGAGTGAGATGGGCAGGAACTTCTTAACCTTGAGGGGCACATTGTCCTTGCTATAAGCTGCGGGATCACCGTTCTTGTCAGCATAGATACGGAACATCGCAAAGTCGGCATTCTGTCGAGGCCACATCCAGTTGTCGGAATTGCCACCAAACTGACCGATGTTATGGGGAGGATTGGCTACCAAGCGTACGTCCAAGAACTCCTGTTCATAGAACATATAGAAACGGTTGCCACCAAAGAAGGGCACGATACGTACCTTGACGCCTTTCTTCTTCTTCAAATCGCTTTTCTTAAAGAGCTTATCGGCGAGTGGACGGAGAAAGCCCTGGCTTTGAGCCGTATATTCGTCAGCCTTAGCCTTCTTGGCTGCCTCGCCAACTTCCTTGGTCACTTCCTGTACACGAAGCACAAAGGTAAAGGTCAAGTCATCGGGCGTACGCAACTCTTCTGCGCGACTTTTTGCAAAGTAACCGTCCTTCATGTAGTCATGACCTATGCCGCTCATGGCATGCACATAGCTAAAGCCACAGTGATGGTTGGTCAGTACGAGACCATCGGGGCTGACAATTTCACCCGTACAGCCACCACCAAAGATACCTACGCATTCGCGCAACGAGGGAGCACTCTCGTTATAAAGTGCTTCGGGAGGCAACTGCAGTCCCGCCTTGCGCAACGAGTCTGCCAAGTGCTGTTCCTCCATCAACTTCAAGAGCCACATACCCTCGTCGGCACGTGCTCCACCCAGGCTCATTACCAGAGCCATACAGAGTAATAGTACTTTCTTCATAAAATAGGGATTGATATTTAAAAAATTCGGGGCAAAGTTACGACAACAAGAGGGATAGACAAAAGGAAAAAGAGAAACAGACTTGCTTCGATCTGTGTAAGAAATGAAATGAGCAAAGGTAAGTATTTATCTCCCCCAGTGACACAGTCCTGGAAAAACAGCAACTGCTTACAGACCCGCTTCCCTCCTTATCAACGAAAACAGGAAGCTGTCCCTGTCGGTTAACCGACTCGAACAGTTTCCTGTCTTGCCTAAAACATGGATAGCAATGCTACTGCAATGCGATTAGCCAATCGTTAAGAGCGTCGTACCTTCCATCACGCTGTCGCCAGCCGCAACACAGATACCCGTAACGGTACCATCGGCCTCAGCCGTAATGTTATTCTCCATCTTCATGGCTTCAAGTACGAGAACCGTCTCGCCCTTCTTGACAGCCTGACCAGCCTGAACGAGAATCTTCGTTACTACACCAGGAAGCGGAGCCTTTACGGGCGCACCTGCACCCGGGCCACTCGTTGCAGTAGGTGCAGCAGCGGCAGGAGCCTCAGCCGGAGCAGCCGCAACGGGTGCAGCAGCCGGAGCATCAGAGGTTGTTACAGTGGGAAGAGCCTCCTCTACGAGAGAAGAACCCTGCATTTCTACTTCAAAGGGAATGCCATTGACCTCGACCTTCGCCTTTGAACCAACGATGCTGTCAATTGTTACATCAAACTGCACACCGTTGATGGTATATTTATATTGTTTCATTGGGGATAATAGCTGTGTGATGACTAAATAAGCGAATTCATGAGGTTAGAAGGGTTATTCCAGCCCGTGCTATGGTGCTCTACGGTGATGATACCCGGTTCATCGTCGTGCACAATTTCCACTTCGTGTTCAATAAGTGCAAGCGCGATAGCGGCAGCATAGGCAGGCATTTCCTCTTCAGCAGGCTGATGGTGCCAACCGTCTACGAGAAAGTCGGCAATCGTACCCTGCTTCTCGTCGAGACGGATGCTCAGCACTTTATCTCCGAGCTTGTATTGAAATGTCTTCATTGATTGATATTTTATCAGCTCGGGAGCAGTCGCGAGGCTGGTCGTCGTCCGTAAGACGTTCGCCTCCATCAAGCTGCTCCCAGGCTGACGGTTTGACTACAAAGGAATGTTACCGTGCTTCTTAACCGGACGCGTTTCGCGCTTATTCTCCAACTGTGCCAAGGCACGGCAGATGCGGAAGCGCGTGTTGCGCGGCTCGATAACATCGTCAATGTAGCCGTACTCGGCTGCCTTATAGGGATTGGTGAAGAGGTCGTTGTACTCCTTCTCCTTCTCTGCGAGGAAGGCTTTGGGATCTTCCTTCGTTTTAGCTTCCTTACCATCGAGGATAGCCACTGCACCCGAAGCACCCATCACGGCAATTTCGGCAGAAGGCCATGCATAATTGAGATCAGCCTTGAGCTGCTTGCAACCCATCACAATGTGTGAACCACCGTAGCTCTTACGCAGCGTAACGGTAACCTTGGGTACGGTTGCTTCACCGTAAGCATAAAGCAGTTTAGCACCGTGGTCGATAACTGCGTTGTATTCCTGACCCGTACCGGGGAGGAAACCGGGAACATCGACGAGCGAAACAATGGGGATATTGAAGCAATCGCAGAAACGCACGAAGCGTGCGGCCTTACGAGAAGCATTGCAATCGAGGACACCCGCATATACGCTGGGCTGGTTAGCCACTACGCCGACGCTCTGACCGTTGAAACGGGCAAAACCGATGATGATATTGCGAGCAAAGTTACGTTGTACCTCCATGAACTCACCATTATCCACCACTGCACCAATGACCTTGTACATGTCATAAGCCATGTTGGGGTTGTCGGGAATGATTTCATTGAGTGAGTCTTCCTTGCGGTCGATCGGATCTGTGCATTCCACGCGGGGGGCACGTTCCAAATTGTTCTGAGGAATGTAAGAAAGGAGGCGACGAATCAACTGAGCGAACTCTTCTTCCGTCTTTGCAGTGAAGTGACACACACCACTTTTTGAAGAGTGAACGCCAGCACCGCCAAGGTCTTCCTGCGTTACGTCTTCACCAGTCACAGTCTTCACGACTTTCGGTCCGGTCAAGAACATGTAGCTCACACCTTCGAGCATAACCACGAAGTCAGTCAACGCGGGTGAGTAAACTGCACCACCGGCACAAGGACCACAGATACCTGAGATTTGAGGAACCACACCCGATGCCTCAATGTTGCGCTGGAAGATTTCACCGAAACCGGCAAGGGCATTGATACCTTCCTGAATACGAGCACCACCCGAGTCGTTCAAACCGATACAGGGTGCACCCATCTTCATACTCTGATCCATGACCTTGCAAATCTTCTGTGCCATCGTCTCAGAAAGCGAGCCACCATTTACGGTAAAGTCCTGTGCGAATACGTACACCAGTCTGCCGTTGATGGTACCGCTACCAGCAACTACACCATCGCCCAGGAATTGCTTCTTCTCCATACCGAAGTTATGGCAACGGTGGAGTTTGAACATATCCATTTCTTCAAAGGAACCCTTGTCGAGCAAAAGTTCGATACGCTCGCGTGCAGTAGCTTTACCTTTAGCGTGTTGCTTTTCGATTGCCTTCTCGCCACCACCCAAACGGGCCTTTTGGCGAAGCTCCACGAGCTGCTTAATCTTTTTCAGTTGTTCACTCATGTGATTCTTATATATAATGTATGGGGTTGCAGTCTGCGCCACGTTCGGCTAACTCATCGTTGATAAGGAAAAAGCTTTATTCATAGGCTAGTCAGACCGCTAACTAGATTCTTGCGGGCAAAGGTAAACATTTTCTCGCACACATTTTAGTTCTGTGTGCGGTTTTATGGGAGTTGGTTTTCAGCTTACGGAGCATACGGTGTTGTTCTTCACTGCATGCTTCGTTGACTCTCTTCACTACGCCGAGAAAAGTTTTCCTTTGAATAAGTATTCCCCCTTATCAGAAACAAAATAAGGAGAAATGGCCGAAGAAGTGATTTGAAGTAGGCACGTGAAACCGTGCTTTTCCCCAAAATGGAAGTTTTACGATGCACATGAAACCGTGCTTTTCGAAAAAAGAAGATTGAACGAGCTGAAACGTAATTGTTGTACGGTCGCGGCATGCCGCGACCCATTAATATGTCATCCTTTCTTCGGCAGATGAAGTTACTTCTGCTATGGGTCGCGGCAAGCCGCGACCGTACAGCATTGGCAACCCATTAGTATGCCATTCTTTCTTCGGCAGATAAAGTTACTTCTGCTATGGGTCGCGGCATGCCGCGACCGTACAGCATTGACACCCCATTAGTATGCCATTCTTTCTTCGGCGGGTAAAGTTACTTCTGCTATGGGTCGCGGCATGCCGCGACCGTACAGCATTGGCAACCCATTAG
>UQJC01000012.1 GCA_900541335.1 uncultured Prevotella sp. | reverse complement strand
GGTCACGCCGATGGTACTGCGCAAGCGGGAGAGTAGGTAGCCGCCTTCTTTATTCCAGCCTCCTTCAGAGAAATCTGAGGGAGGCTTTTTTGTTTGGTTCGCGTGGAAGGGAAGGCGCAGATATAGAACGGGCGTGATCATCCCCTACGCAGTTGTAGTTGGCTGTATTCCGTCGTCACGGCTTTTCCTGCGCAAGGATACTTATTTAGTGTTGGGGAGCGGTAGTGTTGTACGGTAGCGGCATGCCGCGACCCAATAAAAATGCTTCGTTCTTCTTTTGTGCACGAGATTTTTACCTACCTAGGCTTTTGCCGCTTGAATAAGTTACTTCTGCTTTGGGTCGCGGCATGCCGCGACCGTACAACATTAAGGCTGTATGTCGTCAGTAAGCACTTTCCCGTGCAAGGAATTTATTAGTGGTGGCTGCGGAGGTGGCGTAAGGTCGCGGCATGCCGCAACCAGGAATTGTTTAATAAAGAAGGGAGCACAAATTACTTGTGCTCCCAGTGAATAATCATGGTGGATTGTGGTGAGATCATAAGCGAAAGCGGAGACCGGCTAAGACTATGAAGCCAGGCTGACGAACGTTGGCCAGATCGTAGTAACGATGTGCTGTGAGATTCGTCAAGTCTGCATAGATTTCATAGCGCGGGGCTTTCCAAGCGATATGGCAATCGAGTAGGGCATGTGTGCCGTAAGGACGAAGTTCTCCGGTGGGCTTTAAGTCACGATAAACTAGCCAAGCACCTTCGCGTTGTTGTACGCGGACTGTCCAATCTGCGCGCAAACGTTTATAGATGCGGTGACTCAGACGACCAACTAGCTTGTGACGTAAATATTCCATAGCATAGTTGGATTTAAAATAGGGTTCACCTTTGCGTCGGTGTTGGTGAAGCCAGGCATAGGACAGTTGGAAAGATTCAAACGGCTGTTTCTCACCCCACCAACGACTTAAATTTATTTTGGCATCCAAGCCTGCTCCGTATGTATCGAGTGAGAAAGCGGTAGCGTGGTAGATGTCATCGGGTGAGCGCATAACCCAGTCAATCAGATTAGTGCCACGTTGGTAATGGACTTTAGCTTGTATGTTTACTATGGGATGATTGAAGTCTGTTCCAATACGAACAGAGTTGTTCTCTTCTGGGCGCAACCCCATATTTCCTTCCTGTGTTGGACTTTTATACCACAAGTCTGTAAATGTAGGCAGACGCAGGGATTTATTCCAAGAGGCATAGATTCGCCATGAAGCATTCGGACGATACGCCAAATCAATACCAGGATAGAAACGGAATTTCGAATCCACCGCATTGTTTCTTTCAGCCATTACGCCGAGTGATAAAGTGAAACCGCGCCAGATGAAGTTATGTTCCAAAAAGTACGACCAGTTCGTGCGGTCGGCATGTCGTTTGTAGTACTGTCCCTTTTCTCCTGCGATGGGAAGCCATTGTTCTTCTGCTAAAGGATTCCCCAAGTTCGTACTATAAATCACGTCTTCGCGCACTTCTGCACCTGCTGCGGTACGTCCCAGTACCCAGTCCGTCCAAGCATTCAGTCCCGCTGTAAAGACATCCGTTCGATGAAAGTTTTCGCCTTTCTCACTGTTTCGTGTCAGTTGGAAATGATCCAAACTTCTTACCCATGAAAGTTGGGGAATGAGATGAACTTTTCCCCTTGTTTCCGCGCGAGCTGATAGCAGATAGCGGCGCGTAGCTTCCCATTGGTTCGGATAGGAGGCCGCATAGAAAGTGTTGGCACCGAAATCTTGTGCTGATGCTCCAGCTTGCACATCCAATTTAAAATCCGAGTGGTCATAACAGATTTGAGCGAATCCTTTGCCGCCCTTGAAGTCACCGTTCTTGACAGCTCCGTCCGAGCGTTGTCCGCTTCCACTTGCAGCCAAGCTCCAACCCTTGCCCAACGACCAAGCAGTGCGAGCTTCGCCGCGAAGCGTGCCATACGAGCCAGCTTCTACTTGTGCTTCCAGGGGAGTAGTTGATTTTGCGGGTTGCCTCGTTATAATATTGATGGCTCCGCTGAATGCTTGACAGCCAAGCACCCGTGATGCGGCGCCTTCGAGAATCTCGATGCGCTCCACGTCGGAGATATTTACAGGGAAATCGGCCGCATTGTGGCCCGTCTGTGGATTCGTAAGGGGAACGCCATTCAAGAAAATCGCAATTTGGTCGTGCGTTCCGCCCGCTATACTGATGTCCGTTTGAATACCAAACCCTCCACGTTGTCGGACATCAGTAGTCGCAGAGAGTTTGAGCACGTCGTTTAGGGATTGTACCCCCGCAGCCGCAAGATCTTCGCGGGACAGTGTGATCACTTGGCGCGCAGCCTGTCCCGGTGCTAACGGAGCTCGCGAAGCACTGACACTCGCTTCTCCGAGTGCAAGCGTATCCGCTTCCGTTGGTATCATCACCTCCTCGCTACCTTCCGCAGAGCGTAGCGAAGTAGCCATCAGTCGCGGAGTGGCACTCGTCAGTGTAGCCACAGCCAAAATGCCGATGCGCACTTCGCGGTGCAGACAGCTAAACAAGCTCCAGCCCTTACGATTGAAGTGATGAAACGTGAGAACACGCGCCTTTTTGTTTGAATTGTACATAAACTATAGTGTTATGAAATGAATAAAACGGGCTACATTCAGCCCGGACTTGCAAAGGTAGGAAATCTATTCAAGCTATTTCCAATCCCTACCAGTTGAAGCTTTGAAAAGTAGAAGAGTCGCGTGGCGATGTCGGAGTAGCCATAGCCTAATATCTTCTTTTTAAACGCTCCCCTCATCTCACCTTGTACGCAACTCGAACAACCTTTTTCCACAGCTCTTTTACCAAGGTATTTTCGTTTTCTACTCTTATCATCGTCATCCCGTACCAATACGTCAACGCCCCGACCGGTTATTACACCAGTCGGGGCGTTGTTATTTTCGTGTTATCCAAACAATCTTCTCCGATTGCAATAGGAGAGGAATGTTTCAAGTCAATGTTACTTCACGATCATCTTGCGTGTGCTCTGCGAAGCCGTAGTCGCTACGCGGAAGAGGTAGACACCAGGCGTCATGTCCGTGAGCGAAACTACGTGTTCCTCGCCACGGCGCGGCGCATTGAGTCGAACCGACTTCACCAACGTACCGTTTGTAGCATACACCTGCAAGTCAGCGTAGGTCTCATCGTTGTTGAAGAGCACCTTCCAAGCACCCTGTTCTTTTTGGATAGAAACCGGAGCTTCCGTGTTGATAACCTCGTTGATGCCCGTTTCGTTCGCCATTTCAAGTGCCATCTTCAAGCCTTCGTATGCGTCGATTTTGCCATAACCAGCCGTTGCGTTCCAGCCATTTGCATCCGCTTCGCCCGTTTGGTTACTGCGGCGACCCGTCTTTTGGAAGATTTCAATAACCTGGTCATAAGTCAGCTTCGGATTAGCTTCCAGCCAGAGCGCAATGATACCCGTCACTGCGGGCGAAGCCATCGAAGTACCATTCATGACACCATAATAGTATTTCTGACCGTTCACAAGGAGTTCTTCAACCAATTCGTTGCTGGTGCTACTGAAGTTGGTAGAATTCTTTGAGTAAGCTGAAATAACGCAACCACCCGGAGCGGCAATTGCCGGTTTGGGTCTGCTGACAATCTGAGGACCTCGGCTGCTGAACTTCGAGATGCTACCGCGCGAACCAATATATGAAGCATAAGAATACGTTTCGCCGTTGATAGAGCGATAGCTATCCGCATTATTGTATGAAGCCACCGCTACGGCCGTCGGAATCGAAGCAGCTCCTTCCGCTACGAGGTAGTTGTCATCACCAGCTTCCGCCGTAATTCCATTCATATTCAACTTAGCGAATTCACCCAAATAGCTGACACCATCCAACCATGCGTGGAAGGTTTCACCACCTTTACCCGTCACCTTCCAGCAGAGATAAGCCGTGCCAGTAGCTGCACCGCCCAATTGCTGTTGGATGTTGGATAGAAAACCCTTGAATGTAGCGTATTGACGTTTGTTGTACGGGTTAATGCCTTGGTAGAATTCGCAGCCAGCGTTCGCCAATTGCAGTTTGCTCAGTTCGTAAGTTTTCGTACGTGTGACGAGTACAAGTTGAATATCGAGTGCTTCCTGACCATCTGTTGCCTCGCTCCAGATTTCCGAGATGATACCCTTATTTTTGTTTTGAGCATCCGGTTTCATGTTCAGGTAGACAGGCGTGTTCGCGTCCGCAATCGTGCGCTGAGCGTGCAGTTTCTCACCACCTTCGTTACCCATAGCCGCCACCATGAGCGCGCCTGGTCCACAAAGTTCACTCATAGCCTTGTCATATTCTGTCGTGCCATCGTGTGGTCCCGTCAAGCCGCCGAAGCTCATATTGATAACCCAGGGCATTCCATTCTCATCGGCATAATCCTTGATTGACTTAGCCTGTTTGAGCACGCTGGAGTTCGAAAAGTCAGACGATACGAGGATGAGTCTGGCACCCGTAGCAAAACCGTAGTAATTGTTATTGCCCACCTTGCTACCAGCGGCAATGTTGGTCACGTGGGTAGCGTGTCCCGACTGGTCGCGGCTATCGCGGCGCGGCGGCGTTGTAGTCAGCATACCCGTAGTGCTCGTACAATAGCGATCCACGCGGTTTAAGAAAGCAGCGTGGCTAAATTCAAATCCTTGGTCGATGACACCGATAAGGACACCTTTACCCGTGAAGGGAGTTTCCAGTCCCGTACCTTCCTGTATCTTCGTAACTCCCGTTTCCGGGCGAGCTTTAGCCAACAGCGGACGGTATTGTTTCGGCGTATTCATGTAGAGTACATCTTCGCGTGCACCGAGTTCGGTAATCATACGGACGGGTAAAGTTACCACGACCAAGTTAGGCGTGATAATCGTAGCTTCATGTCCCTGTTTACGAACAAAGTCAGCCACAGCTTCTGCATCGTTTACACTTACGTTGGTCGTAATCAAACTGTCAGCCACGGTGCTTCGTGCTGTTCGGGGAGAGGTAAGGAGTGCTTCGATGCCTCCGTCCCACTTGCGGCCAGTGTTGTCCAGCTGCAGGTCTTGTGCCAACGTAGGCACAGCCATCAGGGCGCAGACACCGGCGAGGAGTACTTTCTTTTTCATATAGTAGTATGTGTTTTTGTTGTCTTGGTGATTTCTATAGCGGGGATTTTTCCGCCAAAACGGTGCAAAGTTACGGATATTTGCTTACAAAATATCACTTCGGAGTGATTAAACTGTGATTCTGTCGTTGTGATTAGGAAAAGAGTGTGCATGAGAGCGTCGGAAGTTTGAGTTTCTCTCTCTCCCAACGGTCTCTTCGCTTGGTTATGTCCGCAACTTTCGCTTCGTATCCTTTATTTACTCTTATGCGTCATAATGTCGAGCACACAGCGGTCCGTTTCATTCATGGCGTCCGCACCGATGCTGACCAGGTTACGTATGCTCTGGTCCACATCGTCATCAATAATGCCCTCCACACTTGTAACGCAGTTGCCCTGCATGGCCAGCATCGCCGAGAGCACCGCCGTGCTGACGCCCGAGGTCAGTTTCAGCGCACAGCTTGGTTTTGCTCCGTCGCAAATCATACCCGTGAGGTTCGCAATCATGTTCTTCACTGCATAGGTCATTTGCTCATACGTGCCACCCATTAAGTAAGTGATGCCGCAACTCGAGCCCGTCGAAGCCACCACACAGCCGCAGAGTGCGGAAAGGGTGCCCAGGCTGAGTTTGATATAAATAGCCGTCAGGTGCGAGAGCATCAAGGCGCGGGTCATTTCCTCCGCCGTGTTGTGATTCTCTTCGGCAAAGACCACCACCGGGTTTGTCGCGCAGATACCCTGGTTGCCCGAGCCCGAATTGCTCATCACCGGAATCATAGCACCCGCCATACGCGCATCGCAGGCGCATGACGTCGAGGAGAGAATGTGCGAAAAGATATTGTCACCCATAATACCCCGACCCAAGGGGCGCGTCAGCGCCTTGCCCAAGGTATGACCGTAGTTTCCTTCCAACGATTTGCGAGCCGCTTCTTGGTTCAGTCGGCGCGCCTCATTGATAAAGTCAATTTCCTCCAAAGGCATCGTCGTGGCATAGTCCCACACCTTGCGCAACGTCAGTTTCAGCGGTTCGCCCACTTCGTTATTGGCTTCCGTTTCTCCCGCCTGCTGCAAGGGTTCGTCGAGAATCACCTCGTTGCCTTTGGCAATATAGACATAATGAGTGTGTTCGCGCGCCAAGACAACCGTAGCCTGAGTGCCGTCAGGAGCCGTAGCGATGACCTCTACATAGAGCTTTTCGGGAGCATCCTCTTTAAGGGAAATGTCGATGCGTTCCTCCGCGATGTAAGCCTTACCGCGTTCCACGGCCGCTTCATCACAGTGTCGCAACACTTCCAGTCCCAGTTCCGATTGGCCAATCAGCGCGCCGAGCGCAATGGCAATGGGCAAGCCGACCATTCCCGTTCCCGGAATGCCAACGCCCATGGCGTTCTTTAAGATATTCGCACTCAGTCGTGCTTCGATACGGTCGGGCAGGGTTCCCAACACTTCGGTGGCACGGCTCACAGCGAGTGCCACACAGATAGGCTCGGTGCAACCGATAGCCGGTACCACCCAGTGGCGTACCAGTCGTGTGATTTGTTGCTTTTCGAGCTCGGTCAGAGTAGATTGCATAAGTAGAAAGCAGATAGTGGCGCCGTGTGAGCTTGTCCGTCGTGCGTCCAGCGTCGAGGGCGCAGCCCTTCACACAGGCCAGTGAGAGGATAGATAGGTTGGTTGATCTTCAGATTGTGGCGTTCAGCGTGCAGTCAGAACCTCTCCCTTTTGCACCTTCAGGCGGTATTCGCGGGGAGTTTCCTTATACAGTCGGTGAAACGCTAAGTAGAAAGCCTGGCGTGAAGAAAAACCCGCAAGCAGTCCGATTTCTTCCACCGTCATGTGGTTGTAGCGATCAGATTGCATCATGCGGCAGGCATCGCGTAGTCGCAAGTGGTTGACCAGTGCATTGTAGTTATTGCCAGTACTGATCGCCACAGCCGAAGCGATGTAGCGCGTATTGATTTGTAGGTCGGCAGCCAGTTGAGGTGTCTTGTAACTCGGGTCGCGGTATAATTTTTCTTTCGTCAGTTTTTCCAGTATGCGGAGGTAGATGCCGTCAGCTTTTTCCTCACTCATGAGTTTCAAGTAGGCAGGCTCCTTCCGCTGTGGGGCTTGACTTTCTGTCATTCGGGCAAAGTATTAAATAAGCGTTTGACGTCGCAAACTCCCGATTTCATTCCAGCGAAGCTGTTTGCATGAAATCGTCGGGGCGCGTCTTTGCAGTGCGAAGGTATTAAATCCGATAAAGGGTACAAAATTATCATCGTCTTTTTGGGAACCCTAAGGTGAACAAAGTGTACACGAAGCGTTCCATGATAAGACCAGCTACGCCCCCAGACAGTTACAATTCTTTACTCCTTCCACCTTCCTCTCGTTGGGAGAGGATGAATACCAAACTGCAAAGCCAGCTGTAGCAGTTCGTATTGCAGTCACGTTCGATGTCAGGTCGGGTAGCTTCTTTAAGGTAGCGGCTTCCTTTTCAAATAAAATTCAGTCACCCCGTCCGATTTTCGTGTTCCTGTGCTTCGTGAGTCTCTTCTTCCGTCTTCCGTCCGAGGTTCTGTGCTTCGTGAGTTCTTTCTTCCGTCTTCCGTCCGAGGTTTCGTGCTTCGTGAGTCTCTTCTTCCGTCTGCTGTCCGAGGTTCTGTGCTTCGTGAGTCTCTTTTTCCGTCTTCCGTCCGAAGTTTCGTGCTTCGTATGTTTCTTCGTCCGCAGGAAAATAGAGGTGAAAAGAAAAATAAGATCAAGTGCAGAGCCAGTTAAGCATATCGACACAGGGTGGGACGTTTATACGCAGACCGTATAAGCGTCCCACCCTGTGTGGATGGTTTATTCACAGCATGTATAACGACACCATCTTTGCTCGATGTCCATCTTCCCCTTTCGTACTTTTATACCACTTTCGCTCGAACTGCTTGTACAGTCTCGGTATCTTCTTGCCACTTTCGCTCGAAGCCCTTCTTTATTGGGCGTATTCCATTGCCACTTTCGCTGAGTAAGTATTTCTAACCAAGGAAATGTCCGTTAACCTTGTACAAACCTCTTGGTGGAGTTTAGCGCAGTTCTTTCCGAAAGGGGGTTACGTTCTTCGTTTTCCAGCCCGAGCAGGCTTAAGCAAAGCGCACCAAGTTGTTTTCATGACCAGCGTGGTTTGAGTAGCTTAGCACAAAGAGGTAATGGGCTGATGGCCCTGTCTTTATAGGCAAAGATAGTCATTTCTTGCCGTATAATCAAGGGGTTTGCGTCGAGTCGGTCTAACTCCCGACAGCCTCTTAGCTGTGATGGAGAAAGACAACAATTGGAATCGTGCCGACCTTTTACCCGAAGGATTTCAACCCTTGGCAATGACTATCGATGTGCAAACACCGGGTGAATTTGCTCAGAAGTACCTCGAAGCAACAGGTACTGATATTGGCGGGCAACACTGTGCGCCTGACTGCCGAGGGTTATCGTTTTGAGGCAGAAGCCGGTGTGGCGAAAGACCGCTTTACGTTGAGCTTTGGCGAACCGACCGCCATCGAAGAGGTAGAAACGGATGCCGAAGTACGCGCTACCACCGACGGGTTACACATCCGTGCAGCCAAGGCCGTACACATGTCCGTCTGCTTTAGTAGAGTTCCCCCTCGAAGGAAAGACGGTAACTCAATCTCTGGGGGAAGTCGTGGCACGGGTGAAGGACATCAGCCTACAAGTGCCGGAAGTGGTCGACAAGCCTCAGTTCATCGTGTCGGGTATGGCAGAGGGACTGGCCGATGTGACCATTTATAGTAACGACCAAGTTATTGGACCGACCCGCGCTTTGGCCAATTGGAATGGGTGGATGCTGAACCTGTGAAGGAAGGCGACCTGGCAGGGCGGGCGTTTTGCGTAAGTGGCTTCCTACGTTGTCCTTGGGATAATTGTTGCAGAAACCGTCGGTTTTCTGAGAACCTCTTGTCTCTTTACCGGGGAGGAGGAGGGGTGGACGGTAGCGGATAGTCCCTTTGAGAACAAGGTAGCCTGAGGACGCAAGTACCTGAAGTGTGTGTAAAATAAGGGAGAGAAGGAGAATTTTACCGCTCTAAGCATGTCTGTAAGCATGCTCAATGGCGCAAAAATCCCTTATTTCCGATTGTATTAAAAAAAAGTTTGACCACTTAAGCACGATTTTTTACCACCTATGCACGATTTCTGACCACTTATGCATAGATGAAGAAAATTGGGCAGAAAATAAAAAATAATATCAGTACTTTTGCCAATGAAAACTACAATTAAAATTAGAATGGAACCCCAACCCAAAATGGTTGTCTTCGTTGTTGATGATAATAAAGTGGCTTTAGAAACCTTGGCTAACGATCTGCTGAACTGTCCAGAAATCGAAGCGGTGCATACGTTTGAGTCGTATGCCGAAGCGACTTTACCACTATTCGAAGAACAACCAGATGTGATATTCTTAGACATAGAGATGCCGGGAAAGAGCGGTTTGGAGTTTCTCAACTCTGTTCGCCCTCGCATCACTTTCACCTTTAAAGTTGTTTTTTATACAGCTTTCTCCCATTATATGCTTGATGCTATTCGTCAATCGGCATTTGACTTCTTGTTGAAGCCTTATAAGCAAAGCGAATTGCGTTTGGTCATCGACCGACTGATGGCAGAGGATTGTGGCAGTACTAATTTTCACAACAAGCATCTTTATGCTATGCCCCGCAAAATAGCTGTCCAGACTACGAGCGAGATGCTATTTATCACGCCCGAAGAGATTCTGTTCTTCAACTATTCAAGTATTCATCGGTCGTGGATTATTACGCTGACTGATAAGACTGACCATATCTTGAAAAAGAATATGAATGCGCAGGAGCTATTGGCGCTTCATCCGACGTTGGCTCGTGTTAACAACACGTGTGTGGTCAATCTGATGTATTTGATGGCAGTGGAAAACAATACACAACGCTGTCGACTCTGTCCGCCTTTTGACTCGATAGAGATCACTATATCGCGGCGTTATTTCGGTAAACTTCGCGAATACTTCGACATGTTATAGTTCTGATAGAAAATCTCTCTCATCTTTGCAGAACTGTATAGCTTTTAGGCGGAAACAAGTCTCCAAGTTTCCCCTTAGCCCTGGAGAGCCACTGTCATATTGCTTTCAAGTTCCTTTTTTAGTACAGTGACTTTTCCAGGGTGTTTTGTAGGTTGATCTCTGTACAATCGTAATGAGGAAGGAGTGTCGTTCTCAGTGACTTTCCCTGTTGGTGAGTGAAGACGTTTCGTGCATATTCGGAAGAAGGTTTCTCCACTCTTATTCCATCCATTTCAATGAAGCAACCAGCGTTGTTACTTAGACTGATTCTCATAGCCCGATGGGGAACAAGATAGCTTGATTTCTAAACCTTTGACGGATGGGGATGAGTCGGATGGGGTAAACAAGGAACGTTCCTTGCTTCTAATTTAGAAACTGACGTAAGGAGAATACTTGCACGAGGAGGATGACTTCTTTCGTTTTTTTGATTAGTATGGGTGTAAGTTGGTAGAAAAAGAAAGCTTCCCGTTCTCTGTATAGAGAGGGGAAGCTTTTTTTATTGGATGTCGTGTGTCGAATCGCGACTCACTGCTTATCTCTTCACGAACTTGAAGCTCTTGAAGTAGACTTCAAGGTTCTTGCCGCTGATGTTGGTGAGGCGAATCTTTGAACCGCTCATGCTACCAAGGGCACCTTCGGTATGGATGACGGGGTCGGTCGGTTGATAGTGGAGCAAACCTACGGGTTGCCATTTTCCACCCGTGAAGATTTCGAGGCGGAAGTTCTTGGCTGCTTCATTTACGCCGAGGTTGAAGTCCATACCAGCAAACTGGATGTCGCGGTCGCAGGTAATGGTCAGCGAACCGTCCTTCTGCCACTGAATAACTTCGAGTGAAGGAGCTACGATGACTTCGTTGCCGCGAACCGAAACGGGGAGCAGGGACAATTGCTTCACGTCTGACGTGAGCTTGTAGGGATTGTAGTCTGCCACGCTGTTAAGCTTCGTGCCGTTTTGCTGGTTATATTTGTCTACACTTTCGGTAAAGAGGCGGTCGAGCAGGGGAAGCATCACCTTCGTACCTACCTTGATGCCCGGTTGCAAGGCATGACGAACGGAAGAGTTTTCGAGTTCGTACATCTGCTGCTTGAGTGAACGGGCTTGAGCATAGAGTGCTTCAATTGTCAGCAACTTGCTGGCTGCCTTCATGCCCGTTTCAACCGAAGCAGCGAGTGAAGTCACTGCAAAACCATAGTCTGAGAGTAACTTCGCTTGGAGCAACCAGGGACGCAATTCGCGTACGAGTTCGGGGTTCGTCTTATCACCCAGAAGAATGTCAGCAGCCGTATTCAGTTCGATGCTCTTTTGTGAAAGGGCCACAATACCCATCATTCGTTTTTCGCCGTTTTGCTGCAGCATTTCAACGATGGGCTTCAGTTCTTCACCTTCTTCGCGACGGAAACCGTGACCATTCGGACCGAGGTCTTTGTTATAGAGCGCGAAGGTGCGCAAAGCCTCTGTATTGGCGGGGAATACGGCACGCAAACCCTTCTCCCAGTCGCGGTTGGGGTCGTAATCCTTCATATTCCATGTGTAGTCGGCAATGCCATAGAGTGAAATCTTAGATGCTTCGGCATGTTCCATGGGGTTGGAAACGAAGCCCGAGAGATCGGGAGCAATGTCGAGTCCGTTGCCATAAGCCGGGCCGAGCAGGATGTGGTCGCGCACGAAGTCAGACACGGGGAAGTTCCACCAAATGTAGGCTTTTCGGTCGATGCGACTGTTAATCCATTCCATAGACTCCTTGTCAATGCAGTGTACCACAGAATTACCCGTCCACATGATTTGGATGTCTTTGTTCATCTTCGTACCAAGAGTACGGAGGTATCCCTTCTCATCGTTCGCCCAAGCACGATTGTACTCCGTAGGACACATGATGAGCGGAGCAACATCCTTGTGCTTGGCAATGAACTGGTCGTCAACGTAATTGAGGAGTTCGGCTTGCTTATCAGCCTTCGTTCCTTCGCCCCAGATATCGTCAAAGAAGACGGCAAAGGCACGGATGCCCAAGGCATACATCTTTTCGAGCTTGGCAATCAGCAAGTCGCGGTCGGTCGTGTTCCACTTGATGTCTACACCCGGGTGGATGGCCCAATAAAACTTGACTCCATTCTCGTGAGCACAACGGTCTAACTCCTGGATGCGTTTAGCTTCCGTTTCGGGATAAGCTTCGCGCCAACGGTCGCGGTGGAAGGGGTCGTCCTTGGGACCGTAGATATAAACATTCATCTTGTTGCGTCCGTAGAAACGGATTTGGCTGAGGCGTGCTTCATGGCTCCAAGGTGTACCGTAGAAACCTTCAACCGTACCACGGAAGGGTACATCGGGCCAGTCCTTTACCGCACAGCATTCCAACTTGCCTTCAGCAGCCATGCCCAACAATGTCTGAACGCCATAGTAGAGTCCCATTTCGTCGGCACCTGCAATCACGATGCCCTTATTGGTGATTTCCATATAATAGCCTTCAGCATGGGAGGGAATCTGCTTGGCAAACTTCTTGACGGATTTATCTCCCTTTACACCCATTGTCAAGGTGAAGGGAACTTTCGCTTCTGCTTTAACGGGAAGCTGTTGCAAGGCTGTAAGTGCGATGCTCTGCTGACGGGCTGCGTCTACTTTCAGCGTCCAAGCCTGAGGAAGGTCGATAAGTTGCTTGTCGGTCTTTACCTCTTGCGGAACGGGATTGACCAAACTGATTTGTGCTGGGGCGGTTGCTGTGCCCAACGTAGCGAGCAGGAGGCTCGCTACCATACATTGTTTTCTCATAAGTGTATGGAGTAAATTGTTTTCAGAAATATATTCAGGTGAAACCTTCAGTGAATCCACTGATTTTTCCTTCGCTGACAAAGTTACAATAAAGGAGTGAAATGCAAAGTTGATGAGTTCAGGAGTTGAAGAAAGGGGGATTGTTGGACAAACTTCTTTGTTTGTTAAGGGATGCAAACAGCTCTGTACGATTGATCTTAAGAAGGAATAAGTGCCCGTATGTTTTCAGCAAAAAATGACTCCCACAATGCATAGAACTTTGTGGGAGTCGTTTGAAATGGGTCGAAGCTCCGTGAGGGAGCATCAGTGTGTAAGCGTATCCTTAGATGTTGGCGCAGTATGCGTAACGGGCACTTGCTGTTGTGTATGGGTCTTTTTCGTTTTCGTAGAAACGGACGGGTGAGGATCGGTTGTTTCCGAAGCGGGTACATGGTGTTGAGCCGTATCGTTCGGTTCCTCCGTTGAGGGAAGAGTCGAAAGCGTATCGGGTTCTTCGACAGTGACCTCAGGCGTATCCTCAATCATGGGTACTTCCTGCATCGGGGTAAGCACTTGATCTTCTTCCGTAAATTCGTCAGTTGTATCGTCCCATTCTTCCTCGAGAGGAGGCAAAAGTTCGTCCTTAGACGTTTCGTCAGATGTAGCAGTCTGGGCATCGTACCAAAGCGAGGCAGAACCCAAGCCGATGACGGCAATGAGCCCTGTTCCTACGAGTAGATCACAAACTATGTCCTGGAGACTGCGCTTCATCGGGAAGGATATTACGTGGTTGGGAGTTATGCTTCTTCTTTAGCTTCTTCGGTAGCTTCAGCTACGTCTACGTATTGCTTGTAACCACCCTTGGCAAGGATGTTGTACCACTGAATCAACTTCTTGATGTCAGAGTCGTGTACACGGTCGCGGTCGTAATCAGGTACAACAGAAGCCATGAACTCAGCGAGTTCTGCCTTGCTTGCCTTCTTGTAGTCGAGGGCAACAGGCTGACCCTGTTCCTTGTCACTGATAGCCTGGAAAATTTCCATCAAGGGCTTGTCATCCTCTTCGGTGTACATGGATACATCGTTGAGTGAAGTGACGCGATCGCGTGCGCCGACAGACTGGCGCTTTTTGTTTTCGTCAATAGCTTCTACAATCAGATTGCCACGACCTTGCGCTACAAGGCGATACAGACCGGGCTTGCCGGATATAGCTAAAAGAGTGTCTTGCATAAGAATATTGCGTTTATAAATAAATGATCAATTGATATTGGTCTTGTAAACCGAAACGCCGACAAAGGTAGGTAATTATTTCGAGTTCTTGAGAACGTTGGCCTGTTTAGGGAAAACCATTTGTGAATAAACGACCAACGAGAGAAGCAGAGGCGGCGTTCCTTTAGACTGAAAGTGTCGTGAGGATATGTCTATTCGTTGTAGATGATTGCATCTGCGCGTTGCAGCTTTTCCTCTTCTGAGAGTTGCAAGGCGATCCATTCCAAGGCCTTTTCACGAGTGATGTGGTCGCGCATCATCAAGCGGTTGATTTGTGTTTCGTTGCTGACGTGTACCAAGACGCTATAGTCTACGAAGCGTTGGAAGTTGGCTTCAAAGAGTAAGGCACACTCCATGAACAGAACCTGATGCGTGGGAAGGCTTTTCAATGCTGTCAAGCAATTCTCCTCTTTGGGGTTGAGTAGTTTCAGTGGCGATGTGGACAACGTGAAAGATGAGCTTGTCAACTGATCGGCCATTTGTTGTGCTTTCGTTTGAAATGCTTGGGCCACTTTAGGGTGAACGATGGCATCGACTTGTGCTGCATAGCTTCGTCCTTTACAGAGGTAAGCTGCGAGAATCGACTTGACGAGCTGCCCTTGGGTATCGTATAATTGAGGTCCTACGAGTTGTTGAAGAGCCGCTTTTACTTCATCATCTGTTCGGATGATGCGCTTGGCTTCATCGTCGCAATAGAAGACGGGGTGTCCAGCATCTTCCAGTTGGCGGCAGATGTAGCTTTTGCCACTGCCGATGCCACCGGTAATGCCAATACATATAAGGGGAGAGTGGAGGAGGGACATGGGGACTTGAGAAGGTTGGGGATGTTGGCGTGAGAGGGAGGGGAAAACAAATTCCGGGGGAGAGTAACAGGGGGAGAGAGTGCTACGATGGTTTCTCAACAGCGGAGGATGGACAATAAGCCTTATGGGTAGCTTGTACACTTGCACTCCTTTACAGCTCAGCTTCGTCTCCTTGTGATTCGGAGTCGGGAATTTCCTCAATGATGTATTCCACTTCCTGCGGACTGATTCGCACATGGCTCACTCCTTCCGGGATGGTCTTAAGCGAAAGGCGGCAATGAGAGGTCTTGTTCTTGAGCAATTCTTCGTAATTGATAACGAGGACAAAGTTTGCGCTAGAAATCTTGCGGTAAAGTCCCATGCTGACTTGGAAGGTAACGTTGACCGCAGCCGGGAAGGTGCGAAGCTGGCGTGAGGCAGGAAAGTTGACCTGTTGCACGGGAACCTTGACCGTCTTCTCTACCAAGCGGTCAATGCAGAAGGTGGCATTAATCTGATTGGGAACAAATTTAGCTCCACGTACTTTGAGGAAGTTCAGTTTGACTTGGGTCGTATCTTCCAGATTGCGCAAAAGGAGAGGCGAGAGATAGGCTGCTGTAATCGTGTCGAGTTGAGACTTTGAGGCATAGACCGTTACGCTGTCGTGTGAGAGTTGAGTCTTTGACAAGGTGTAGAGTCTGCCAGCCTTGACTTCTCCAGTTACGATAACAGGAACTCGTTTGCATTGTCCGAAGTTGTAAATAAAGTCGATGGTGTCGGGCTTCACCGTCATCAGTTGCGTACCCGACAAAAGTTGTGACGAAATCTGTTTGGCCAATTCGCTTCCCAAGACTACAGCGCGTCCGTGCACGTTGGAGTAGAGGTTGTAGTCGATGACTACAGGTTTGAGTTTACGTGTGTACTGGTAAGAGAAGAGCTGGCTTCCTTTGTCACGCAGGCGTACTTGCATTCCTGTCGGAATGTCGCTGGTTACCACCACGTTGCTCGGTAGGTTACGCACCTCGATGGGCACAACAAAGTCTTCCTCATAGATTTCGCTGAGGGCTTGGAACATCCAGAAAGCGGCCGAGAGTGCCAGAAAAAAGAGAAAGATTAAGAACTGCTTGTTCCAGAGTTTGGAGAAGCCTGATCGGAGCAGCGGGGTGAGTTTCATAACCAGTGGACGTAAGAGTAAAACGAAAGAATCCCCGGCGTCAACCTACGGAAAGGGTAACGCAACGGGGAATCTGTTGTGTAGTGATGAGTCTTTATTTCTTTTGAGGAATGGCGTTGATGCCCTCCTTCGCTACCGTGATTTTTACACCTGTAGCGATTTCGAGAACGACTGTATTGTCAGCTTCGTTGACGCTCTTGATGGTTCCGTAGATGCCACCGATGGTCACTACTTCCTGTCCGGCACTCAGCGAGTTGCGGAAGTTCATGATTTCTTTCTGCTTCTTGTTTTGGGGACGAATCATGAAGAAGTAGAAGATAACCACCATGACTACGAGCATGATGATCATTTGCAGACCGCCACCTTGTTGTTGGGCTGCTGCCTGTAAGAGGATTGTGTTCATTGTTTCTATCTTAATAGGATATAGAGATTATTGTTAGTATACAAATGGAGAGCGTTCAATCCGAACAACGACCTTCGTGCTTATCGCTTGGCGGGTTCGTTGTTCTTAGGACGACGCTGTTCGCGCACCTTGGTTGTGCGTCCTTCCTGATGGAGACGGCGTACAATGTTGTCCAACATACCGTTGATGTAGGAAGAACTGTTGGGTGTGCTGTAAACCTTTGCAATGTCGAGGTATTCGTTGAAGCTGACATTGAGAGGGATGGCATCGAAAGTAAGGATTTCAGCCAAGGCAATCTGCATGATGACCACATCCATGAAGGCGAGACGGTTGAACTCCCAGTTCTTGCTGAACTTACGAATCATCTCGCGCAATTCCTGACCGCGTTGCAGGGTTGCACGGAAAAGACGGATGGCAAACTGGCTGTCTTCCTCAGAGTCATAGAGGGGAAGCAGGGGTTGGTCTGCACCCAACTTTTCGTCAAAGCGTTTGATGCTCTTCAATACGAAAGAGTCAATCACTTGCTTGTCGTCATTCCAGTAGAGTGAATGGTCTTCGAGCATCGGCACGAAGTCTTCATTGCCACAGATGTATGTCTTGTAGAGTTTACGGATGAGTTCGCGATCCGCTGCATAGGAGAAGTCTTCCTTGTTCAAGTAAAGTTGGAATTCATCACTTTCCAAGAAAGTATTGTAGAGTTTCATCACGAATGCCTCTTCACCATCCCACTGACCCTTCTTGTTTTCTTTGAAGTCGATCATTTCCTTGTTGATGGCGAGTTGGCAAAGGAATTTATTGTCTGCTAATTGTTTGTCGGGAACAATTCCACCAACGACGACGCCCGTACGTTTCTCGCGCGAAAGACGGACGGCATCCTTACGTTCGGCAACTTTCTTGACTTCTACCAATTGCCACAAGAGGTATTGATAGAGATCGTACGCCTTGTTGAGCGAGAAGTCCAATTCCTTCTCTGCCGTGTCAAGCGTCTTGCCTTCATTCTGATAATACGAATAAACGAGCTGAACCACTTTCAGCCTTATCAGTTCTCTGTTAATCATAATTGTAAAGAGCTACCTATGTTTGAGCGACAAAGGTAGAAAAAAACTTTGGAACGCTCTTAGCGAGCTGTTCTGGAAGCGAAGAAAAGATGATTCGTTTGAATCTTAGAGGCATGGCTTGAAAAATCAACATTACGAAGATTGGGGCAAAGACGAAAGAGCTTGGGGGAGGAAAAGCAAAAGTGCGTTGGGAGACTTTGTTCATCTCTCAACGCACTTGGCATTCCAGATTCAGTTTTCCGATGTGGTTTACTCAATACTGGAGATCGTAACTCCTTCAAATTCTTCCATGTAGTCAAGCAGGTTGTTGACGTAGTTGCCCCGTTTGACTTTCATTTCGAGGTTGACCAGGAATTTTTCACCGCTTGCCTCCTTACGTTCCTGTAGCTCGTAAGAGTAGATTTCAAGTTTGTCGTGTTTCATTTGGTCAATGACACGCTTGATGCTTTCTTTCGAGGTTGCCGTAAACTCAAGGATGATGGTAGCGGTTCCTACTTGGGGAACAAAAGCATTGAGTACTTCCAAGCCAAAGAGTACAATGATGGTTGCCGCTATGGCCACCCAGTAGAGGCCGGAGCCGCAGGCCAGACCGATGGCTGCCGTTACCCAAAGTCCTGCCGCTGTAGTGAGACCACGTACGACGTTGCGTTGGAAAATGATGGTTCCGGCTCCCAGGAATCCGATGCCTGAAACAACTTGAGCTGCTACACGCGAGGAATCTTTGAGATCTTCTCCAAAACCATATTGAGAAACGATGCAGAACAGGGCACTGCCCAGTGCAACAAGGAAGTGGGTACGGAAACCTGCTTCCTTCGAACGATACTCTCGTTCGATACCGATGAGACCGCCCAAAAGGAGGGCGACCAACAGCCGGATGGTAAATTCAAGAATCGGATTCATGGACGGATTAGATAAGGAGGTTATCAAGCTACTTTTGCAAGAGGTGCCGATGGCTTTCGTTAGCATTTAGCTAGGGTTCGATGTCATTCGACACGAGGCGAGAGTGCTGTGTTAATCTGTTGCTTTTCAAACTACAAAGACACGAAGCCCCATAGCCCGAAAGGCTAACGGTCTTCGTGTCTTCGTTTGTGATTTTCCGACCAGTGGTGGAAATAAATTGATTAGCGGATAATGGTTGCCTCGCGGTCAGGACCGACAGAAACAATCTGAATGGGAGTACCCGTGGCGCGCTCGATATAAGCGATGTAGTCTGAGAATGCCTGCGGGAATTCCTTCTCGCTACGTACTTCCGTCAGCGGCGTATTCCAGCCGGGAAGCTCTTCGTAAACGGGTTCCCAACCTTCAGTGTCGTAGGGCATGTCGGTTACGGTTTCACCATCCTTGGTATAGGCTGTACAAACCTTAATGGTCTCGAAGCCATCCAGCACGTCGCCCTTCATCATCACGAGGTCCGTTACGCCGTTAATCATGATGGCATATTTCAATGCAACGAGATCCAACCAACCGCAACGACGGTTACGGCCCGTCACAGCTCCATATTCGTTACCAATGTGGCGAATGGTGTCGCCCGTTTCGTCAAACAATTCGACGGGGAACGGACCGCCACCCACGCGGGTGCTGTATGCCTTGAAGATGCCGAAGATATGGCCAATCGTGTTGGGAGCAACGCCTAAGCCAGTGCAGACACCTCCGCTCGTGGTAGAGGAAGAAGACACGTAAGGATAGGTACCATGGTCGATGTCGAGCAAAGAGCCTTGAGCACCTTCAGCCAATACATTCTTGCCTTCCTTCAAAGCGCGGTTGATTTCAAATTCAGTATCCACCAAGTGGAACTTGCGCATATATTCAATGCCTTCCAACCACGTCTTTTCTTCTTCGGTAATATCGTAATCCGTGAAGTGCAAGTCGCGGAGAATCTGTTCGTGACGTGCCTTGAGTGCCTGGTACTTTTCTTCAAAGTTGCCGAGAATGTCGCCTACGCGCAAACCTACGCGAGCAGCCTTGTCACTGTACGTCGGACCAATGCCTTTACCCGTAGTACCTACCTTGTTCTTACCTTTGGCAGCTTCGTAAGCGCGGTCGAGTACGCGGTGGGTCGGCAGGATAAGATGAGCACGGCGGCTGATGTGCAAGCGGTCGGTCAACTGATAGCCGGCAGCTTCGAGTTCGTGGGCTTCCGCCATAAAGAGGTCGGGAGCAATTACGCAACCGTTGCCGATGATGTTGATTTTTCCTTCGTCAAAGATTCCTGAGGGAATAGAGCGAAGTACGAACTTCTTGCCATCGAAAATGATGGTGTGTCCAGCATTCGGACCGCCGGCAAAACGAGCGACCACGTCATAACGCGGGGTGAAATAGTCTACGACTTTACCTTTGCCTTCATCACCAAATACGATGCCAAGCAAGGCATCCACTTTTCCTTGTGTCATAATATTGTCTGAATATGCTTGTATGCTGATTATCTATTTGATTATCCCTTGCACTGAGAGACGCGCAAAGTTAGAACTTTTCATCGGTTGCTATCACATTTTGCATCGGAAAGTCAAGCGGAAGGAAACAAAAAGTGACAAGAGTGTGACGGAACGATTCGTTGGTTGGATGAAAAAGGGAAACTGATTGTGTACTTATTTGTGGGGAGATTGGGCTTAGCGTTTCCTTTATTTTCAAGTAAACAATTGATTTGAGCGGGTCGTTTTCAGTTGTAAAAAGGGGCACAGATACTCCTAAACCGTTTTTAATCTTTACTTTTGCTCTCCTAACTCAAACCATATCCATTCTTCTTATGCTCATTATCGGTATAGCAGGCGGAACCGGATCGGGAAAGACCACCGTAGTCCGCAAAATCGTTGATACATTGCCGCCCAATACTGTGGCGGTCATTCCTCAAGACTCTTATTATAATGACCAGTCAGACCTGCCGCTGGAGGTTAGAAAGAAAACTAACTTCGATCACCCAGATGCGTTTGAATGGCCGTTGCTGGCTCATCAGATTGAGGAACTGAGAAAGGGAAATGCCATCGAACAGCCCACGTATTCTTACCTCACTTGTACGCGTCTCGAAGAAACGGTACACGTTGAACCGCGCGATGTGATTATTGTGGAGGGCATCATGGCTCTTTATGACCGCAAACTGCGCGAGCAGATGGACTTGAAAATCTTTGTGGATGCCGAACCCGATGAACGTTTGCTCCGCGTGATCGAACGTGACATGGCGGAACGAGGACATCCGCTTGAGATGCTGATTGAGAAATATCGAAATGTTCTCAAGCCGATGCACGACGAATTTATTGAACCCGAGAAACAATATGCGGACATCATTATTCCGAATGGGGGAGAGAACAAGCGTGCTATCGCGATGATGCAGATGTACATTCTTTCCGCACTGATTCATGATAAAAACTAAATAGGTAGGCAAATAGCTTCCGATTACGAAACGCCCCCTTGCTGCTGCATGGCAACAAGGGGGCGTTCTTTATAGGTCATTTTATCCCACCACGAAATGTATGAAATAACAGGAAAGCGAAAAGACATTTATATTTCCGTTCCTTCCGTGCTTTCCGTGGTTCTTTTTCTCTCAACCACGGAAATAACGGAATACGCGGAACGTTCAGAAGCTTTTCTTTTCCGTTCCTTCTGTGTCTTCCGTAGTTGGTACGTGTCTCGACAATGCACTCAGCAAAACCGAAAACTTAAATTTCTTCAGCAGTATCCACGATGCGGTCAGCTCCGGCATCGCTCAAGGTTTCGGCGGAATGATTTCCCCATGTCACACCGATACAAGTCGCTCCAGCACGTTTGCCCATTAGGATATCAAAAGTCGTATCGCCTATCATGACGGTATCTTTCGGTAAGACATTAACTTCCCGACAGAGTTGAAGCAAATGGTGCGGAGAAGGTTTACACACTGCTGCATCGTCAGCCGCCACAACACAATCAATATAAGAACCAATGCCCAACAGTTCGCACAGTGCCACAACGGAAGCATGGCTTCTGCTTGTAGCGATACCGATGATACGTCCTTCGCGATGTTGACGTTCGATGCAGGCAGCAATTCCAGGAAAGAGCGCCACCTCTTTGTTGCCAATTTGTTCGAATAACTGACGGTAAACCGCTACGGCTTGTGCCAAAGCCTCCCCCGTTAAGCCCGAAAGCGTAGCAATCGATTCAGCCAATGGAAGCCCGATGGTTTGGACAATAGCCTGTTCCGTCGGTTCGGGTAATTGACACGTTACAAAGGTCGCTTTCATGGTTTGCACAATGCCTTTCGAGGTGTCTGCCATTGTACCATCAAAATCCCATGCAACCAGTTTACGGCGCAATTGGAAGCGAATGGTAACCCCTGCTCCGTCAAATCCGGGAATAGGAGGAGCACATTTGGTAACTCCTATTTGGACTTCACGTATCAAGTTAAAACGCCGTAAGAGAGTACGGGCTATACGGGCAGCTACGTGTTCCAACAGCGCGGAAGGAGTCTTCATTTCTTCCCGCACCACTTCGCAGACTTCTGCATAATTGACCGTGTTTTCCAACAAGTCAGCGTACAAAGCTCCTGCAGCCTGACAGTCATCAATCTCCAACGAAAGACTTACTGTAAAATGACCGCCCACGGTGCGTTCTTGAGGTAACACACCGTGGTAGGCATAGTAGGAAAGTTTGGGCAATTCAATTCTCATGACGGGCTTTGAGTGTTAGAGGTATACGGACTATCCGCAGCGGCTGGCCCCGCAATGCTTACAGATGAGGCAACCCTCCTGATAAATGAGCGTTTCCTGTCCGCAGTTCGGACATTTTTGTCCTTGAGCGGCAGTACCGTCGGCTACGTACTTCTTCAGTGCGCGGCTCACACCTACCTTCCAGGTATTGATATTTTCGCTTTCGAGTTGCAAAGAGTTGACGAGCTTGATGACATTCTCAATCGGCATACGGTAACGAAGTACGCCCGAGATAAGTTTCGCGTAGTTCCAATACTCCTTGTTGAACTTTTCAGAAAGTCCCTCAATGGTCATTTTGTAGCCGCGTTTGTTTTCAAACTGGAAGTCATAACGCTTCGTGCCGTCCGGGCAAACAGTCTTGACAATGCGACCTTTGGTCACCGTTTTGGGGAGTACAATGCCTTCTTCGTCATCTTGCAGACCTGTAAAGATCTCGTAGGGATGGCCATCCAGTAAGCCTACGAAGGCAACCCATTTTTCCTTGTTGTTCTGGAAGCGTACTACGTCGCATTCCAAAACTTCGGGACGACGCTCCGTGACAACCGGCATCTGGCACAGCTGCTTTGCCTCGTTTTGTTCGTGATCCTTCTGTTTGTCCGTCTTCTGCGTGCTGACAAGTACACCTGAACGAGAGCCGTCACGATAGATGGTGCAACCCTTGCAACCACTCTTCCAGGCTTCCACATAGAGGCGGTTTACCAACTCTTCGTCAACCGAATTCGGCAGATTGACAGTTACGCTGATGCTGTGGTCCACCCATTTCTGAATAGCCCCCTGCATCTTGACTTTCATCAGCCAGTCTACATCGTTGGCCGTAGCCTTGTGGTAGGGCGAACGTGCCACGAGGGCATCGATTTCTTCCTGCGTGTAGTGATTATTCGTGTCTATGCCTTGTACCTTCATCCAAGTCAAGAAGTGGTGGTGGTACACGATGTACTCTTCGAATGCATCGCCCGTTTCGTCAACATAGTCTACGCGCACTTTCGGGTCGTTTGGGTTGACCTTGCGGCGACGCTTGTAGACAGGCATAAAGACTGGTTCAATGCCCGAAGTCGTTTGTGTCATCAAGCTCGTTGTACCCGTCGGGGCGATCGTCAAGCAGGCAATGTTGCGGCGACCGTATTTCACCATGTCTTCGTAGAGTGCCGGGTCAGCTTCCTTGATGCGGAGAATGAAGGGATTGTTCTTCTCGCGTTCCGCATCGAAGACCTCGAAGGCACCTCGTTCGGCAGCCATGCGTACACTCGAGCGGTAAGCTTCGATAGCTAACGTACGTTGCACCTGAACAGCCATGTCCGTAGCTTCCTGCGTACCGTAACGCAGACCCAGTGCGGCGAGCATATCGCCTTCGGCTGTGATGCCTACACCCGTACGGCGACCTTGGGCGGTCTTTCGTTTAATCTTTTCCCAAAGATGCAATTCCGTGTGCTTCACGTCTTCATCCTGCGGGTCAGATTTAATCTTGTCGATAATGCGGTCAATCTTCTCCTGTTCCAGGTCAATGATGTCGTCCATGAAGCGTTGAGCCAAGGCCACATGCTTCTTGAAGAGGTCAAAGTCAAAGCTAGCTTCGGGTGTGAAGGGCTGTTTGACGTAAGCATAGAGATTGATAGCCAAGAGTCGGCAACTGTCGTACGGACAGAGGGGAATCTCCCCACAAGGATTGGTTGAAACCGTTTCAAAGCCCAGGTCGGCATAACAGTCGGGAATGCTTTCGCGTTGAATCGTGTCCCAGAAGAGTATCCCCGGTTCGGCACTACGCCAAGCATTGTGCACAATCTTTTTCCACAATGCCTTGGCGTCCGTTTCCTTTTGGTAAATCGGGTGGTCACTGTGGATGGGGAATTGCTGGTGGTAGGGGCGGTTCTCAATGGCACAGCGCATAAATTCATCGTCAATCTTAACGCTGACATTGGCTCCCGTAATCTTTCCTTCCACCATCTTCGCGTCGACAAAGTCTTCAGCTTCGGGGTGCTTGATACTGATTGAGAGCATGAGGGCACCACGGCGACCGTCTTGTGCTACTTCGCGGGTTGAGTTGCTGTAACGTTCCATAAAGGGCACGATACCCGTAGACGTGAGGGCTGAGTTCTTCACGGGTGATCCCTTGGGGCGAATGCCCGAGAGGTCGTGACCCACGCCGCCACGGCGTTTCATGAGTTGCACCTGTTCCTCATCCAGTTTCAGAATGGCGCCGTACGAGTCACTGTCTCCCGCAATGCCCACCACAAAGCAGTTCGAGAGTGAAGCAATCTGGTAATCATTGCCAATGCCCGTCATCGGAGAGCCGGCAGGCACAATGTAACGGAAGTGGTCGAGCAGAGCGAAAATGTCTTCGCGGCTCGTGGGGTTGGGATATTTTTGTTCGATGCGGAGCAGTTCGTTGGTCAGACGATGGTGCATGTCTTCGGGTGAACATTCGTAGATGTTGCCGAAGGAATCCTTCATCGCGTATTTGTTTACCCATACGCGGGCAGCGAGTTCATCACCGTTGAAGTAAGCAAGTGAGGCTTGAAAGGCCTCGTCGTAAGAGTATGTTTTCTTTTCCACAGTTCGTATATATAGCCAGTTTGGATAAGTTGCAGAGTGTATGTAAAGGGTTAGTCGTGTAGCGGTCGGTATGCTTTAACCGATGGAGTCAGGCGTATGCGCCTTTTTCCAGTCTGCCACCTTCTTGCTGATGTTTTCCAGTACTTCGATAGCCGTTCCGTCGAGGGTACGGATGGCGAGTGTGTCGTAAGCAAAGGTGGCGAAGGTGGGCGGATTTCCTCCCTTGGGGAAGGTGGGCGAACCCGGGTTCAGGATGATGGGAGAACCCTGTTCGGCATTGGCCTCACGAAGTACGGGCAAGTGGGTATGACCGTAAACAAATACGTCGCAGGAAGGTGCCGTGGGAAGTTGCTTCTCGTTGTAGACGTGACCGTGGGTCAGGAAGAAGCGGATGCCGTTTTGGGCGAGTATGCTGTACGTTGATTGCATGGGGAAGTTCAGCAGCATCTGGTCTACTTCCGAGTCACAGTTACCTCGAACTGCTACAATCTGAGACGCGTACTTGCTGAGGCGACCGGCTACGGTATTGGGGTCGAGCCCGTCAAAGAGTCCGTTGCGCGGACCATAGTTGAGGAAGTCACCCAGCAGAACGAGCATCTTGTAGCGGTGGCTGTCATAAAAATCCAATACTGCATCAAGTGCCGCAACCGAACCATGGATGTCGGACAGAAAAAGAATCTTCATTGTGTCAAGGGAGTTGAAAAAAACGGAGGGGAAGAGTTTGCTCGGCTCTTCATCGGGCAAATAATAAAGGGATGTTCTAAAAAAAACGGGTGTGACAGGATCACGCAGATTGCAAATCAGAATTTTTAGAACACCCCTGAAACGGGGCTTCAGACGGGAAAGCAGGATGGCTTTCCCTCAAAAGCGATGCAAAAGTAATGGATTTCTCTGCAAAAACGAAGGAGCCTCCCCCCTTTTTGCCATCCCCTTGAACGCGTTGCGCCCAAGCAAAATGTCTACCTTTGCCCCGTTCGAAAGACCTTTTACCGAAAAACTGGCTGTCATTATGCAATTTCATACCCCTGTCGAACTGTCATCGCCTCCGGTAGTCCTCACTCCGCAGTCCAAGGTATTAGCTATTGGTTCCTGTTTCGCCGACCATATCGGTGCGCACCTTCAGCAATCCCTTCCTGCCGAACAAGTACTGGTCAACCCCAATGGCGTGCTCTATAATCCTGCAAGCATCTTCACGGTGTTGCGCAGTCTTACCCTTCCGTCCCTCGAAACCGAGCAACCTTACTTCTTGGCGCAAGATGGTTTGTGGCATCATTGGTTGTATGCTACAGCCTTTGTACATGCGGATCGTAGTGTATTGGAACAGGAGTTACAACAGCGACGCGAACGGGCCAAGGCTCTATGGAACGCTTGCGAGGTCGTGTTGGTCACCTTCAGTACCGACCATGCTTATTACTTGACGGAAGGAGCCTTTGCCGGCCACGTTGTTTCCAATTGTCATAAACAGCCCGCCCGCCTCTTTCGGGAGGAAGTCCTTTCGCCGTCAGAGCTTTACGAACAGTGGAGCGGGTTGTTGCACGATGCCCAGGCCGCTTCTCCCCAGCGGCAGTTCGTCTTTACGCTGAGTCCTTATCGTTATGCCAAATACGGAATGCATGAGAATGCGCTCAGCAAGGCGCGTCTGTTGCTCCTGATTGACGAGCTCTGTCGCACCCAGCTGAATGCCCATTATTTCCCCGCTTACGAAATCATCACCGACGAATTGCGTGACTATCGTTTCTATGCTCCCGATATGTTGCATCCTTCCGAGCAGGCAATTGATTATGTATGGGAGCGATTCCAGCAGTGGACCTTCTCGCCCGAACTCTGCGAATATGCCCGCGAACGTCAGCAGCTCTTGCGCGACCTGGCTCACCGTCCCTTGCATCCTGACAGCGAAGCTGCCCGCAAATTTCAACGCAGGGCAGAAGAACGCCGCCGGGCCTTTGAGCACAAGTGGGGAAGAAATCAAGGAGTTTAGGAGTGGATGAGTTTAAAAGCTTATTCATCAAGCCAATAAACTCTTCAACCTTCAACTTATCAACTCTTCTACTCTTCAACCTTTCAACTTACCCAAACTCTCACTCTCCTAATCTCTCTTTCCTCATGAAAACTCATCAGACTGGACTAAACGAATCGCAGGAAGCTCTCTTCTTGCGCCAGAGTAAGGTCAGCATCATCAGTAATACACAATTATTGGAAGAAGCGTCAGCACGCACCCAACTCAATGCTTTTACCTCCCTTCTCTGTATTCAGGGGGAGGGAACTTTGAGTCTTAATAATTGCGAAGTCAAGCTGCAACCCAACGACCTCTTCCTGTGTGCGGCAGGCAATGTGTTGGAACGGAAGGAAGTGTCCGACGACTTCTGTTGTTACGGATTCTACCTTTCCCGCCATTTCCTGGAGACCATTCACAACATACCTTCTTACATCTGGAGTCTCAAGGCCTACGCCAGTGCCCATCCCGTCACGCGTATCTCCGAGGAGAACGCGCGCGTCTATCGTGAGTATTACAACCTCATCCGTTCGAAACTGGAAAATCAGCAGGACGCCGCCAACTGTCAAATCGTGACCAACCTGTTGATACAAGCTTTCATGTATGAGTTTCACGACATTCTTGCTTCCCACATCGAGATGAGTCCGGGCAAGTTTACTTCGGGCGACTACCTCTTCAAGCAGTTTGTCGAGTTACTGATAGAGTCCTATCCCAAACCCCGCATGATTGGCGATTATGCCAATAAGCTTCACGTCACACCGAAGTACCTCAGCATGGTGTGTAAGCAGAGTTGTGGCGAAGGTGCCTCCATGCTGATCAACCGCTACGTGCTCAACGATGTCAAGAACCTCTTGCTTCGTCCCGATAAGTCTATCAAGGAAATCGTCAACGAACTCGGTTTTCCTTCCGTTTCCTACTTTGGCAAGTATGTCAAAAACAACCTTGGGGTCTCTCCGCGTGATTATCGCAAACAGTTGGAGTAGGGAAGCAAGCCTTATTTGCCCCAGGTGAACTGGGACTGGCTCCGTTCCCCCCCCCCCTTCCACCAGAGTCCCCCCTTATTTTCCCCATCCATCCCCATGACCGAAAAACAACAACGTGCCGCCGCTGCTTCCTTTGCCGAACGCTGGGCAGGCAAGGGCTACGAGAAAGGTCAGAGTCAGGCCTTCTGGCTCGACCTTCTGGGCAATGTGCTCGGCGTGAGCGCAGCCCCGCAATACATCGAGTTCGAAAACCGCATCAAGCTGGCGCATACCAGCTTTATCGACGGCTATATCCCCGACACCCGCGTACTCATTGAGCAGAAAGGGCAGGACATAGACCTCACGCGACCCATCCGTCAGAGCGACGGCACGATGCTCACACCCTTTGCCCAGGCCAAGCGTTACGCCGCCGAGCTGCCTTACTCCGACCGTCCGCGCTGGGTGGTGGTGTGCAACTTCCGCGAGTTCCACGTCTACGATATGGAACACCCCGAGGGAAAGCCCGAGGTGATTCTCCTCGCCGACCTCGAACAGGACTATTACCGCCTGCAGTTCCTCGTCGATAACAGCAACGCCCACCTGGCCCGCGAAATGAAGGTGTCCATTCAGGCCGGCGAACTCGTAGGCCGCCTCTACGATGCCATCCTCGCGCAATACGTCGACCCCACTTCGCCCGCCACCCTGCGCAGCCTCAATGTGCTCTGCGTTCGCCTCGTCTTCTGCCTCTATGCCGAAGATGCGGGCGTGTTTGGCCGTCGCGACATGTTCTCCGACTACCTCAACACCTTCCCCGCCGAGCGCGTGCGCGCTGCCCTCATCGAACTCTTTGAGGTGCTCCACACGCCCATCGACCAGCGCGACCCCTACCTTGCGCCCGCCCTCGCCGCCTTCCCTTATGTCAACGGCGGACTTTTTGCCCGCACCGAGGTCGAAGTGCCGCTCTTTACCGAGGAAATCAAGCAGATGCTCGTCAACCGTGCCGGCTGGGGATTTGACTGGAGCTACATCTCGCCGACCATCTTTGGCGCGGTATTTGAGAGTACGCTCAACCCCGTGACGCGCCGTGCCGGAGGCATGCATTACACCTCGATTGAGAACATTCACAAGGTCATCAATCCGCTCTTTCTCGACGAACTCGAAGCGGAATTTGCCGAAGCCCTTCAGGTGAAGGTCGACCGTACGCGCCGCCAGCGGCTGCAGGAGTTGCAAGACCGCCTCGCCTCGCTCACCTTCCTCGACCCAGCTTGTGGCAGCGGCAACTTCCTGACCGAAACCTACCTTTCGCTTCGCCGCCTCGAGAACCGCATCCTCATGCAGCTCTATGCGGGCGAACGCATGATGGGCGGTATGTTCAACCCCGTGAAGGTGAGCATCCGCCAGTTCTATGGCATCGAACTCAACGACTTCGCCGTCACCGTGGCCACCACCGCCCTCTGGATAGCCGAAGCGCAGATGTTGCAGGAAACGGAGCGCATCGTCGAGACCGACCTCAACTTCCTGCCCCTCAAGAACTACAGCCACATCGTCGAGGGCAACGCCCTGCAGATGGACTGGACCGAGGTCGTGCCCAGGGAGGAACTGAACTATATTATCGGAAACCCGCCGTTTGTGGGGGCACGACTCATGAATGTGGAGCAAAAGAACGACCTCCTTACGGTCTTCGGTGAGAAATGGAAGAACGTGGGCAACCTCGACTATGTATCGGGTTGGTACAAGAAGGCTGCCGACTTGATGACGGGCACGAATGTCCGTACGGCTCTCGTTTCGACCAACTCTATCTGTCAAGGTGAATCGGTGGCAAACTTGTGGAAGCCGCTGATGGAAGAGGGTATGGGCATTTTCTTCGCCCACCGCACCTTCCGTTGGGACAGCGAAGCCACGCTGAAAGCCCACGTACACTGTATTATTGTCGGCTTTGCAGACCAGACCGAACGTATCGCACCGAAGTACCTCTTTGATGGAGAAGATTGTCGCGAGGTTAGCCAAATCAACGGCTACTTGGTGGAGGCTGAGAATGTGTTTATCGAAAGCCGAAAAAAAACACTTTGCGAAGTACCTACGATAGGTATGGGAAATCAACCAATTGATGATGGAAACTACTTGTTTACGGAGGAAGAACGCGATGCCTTTATTCAGCAGGAGCCTGCTTCGGCAACTTATTTCAAGTCTTGGTATGGTGCACACGAGTTTATTAACCGTAAGTCGCGTTATTGTCTGTGGTTGGGAGACTGTTCACCAAGAGAATTGCGCAAGCTTCCGCTAAGTTTAAAACGTGTAGAGGCAGTACGTGAGTTTAGACTGAAAAGCAAAAGAGCTTCAACGCTGAAATTAGCTGATACGCCCACGCGATTTCAAACGGAGAATATGCCTACCTCCACCTATATCCTTGTCCCCAAAGTATCCTCCGAACGTCGTGAATACGTTCCGATGGGATTTATGTCTCCCGATGTGATTTGCAGCGATCTGGTTTTTCTCATCCCCAATTCCACCCTTTACCATTTCGGCATTCTCACCTCGTGGCCTCACATGGCCTGGATGCGTGCCGTCTGTGGCAGATTAAAGAGCGACTACCGTTACAGTAAGGACATCGTCTACAATAACTATCCCTGGCCCGAACTCTCTACCGAGGGAACAGACGCTGCGCTGCGTGTCGCCATCGAGCGTACGGCGCAGGCCATTCTCGATGCCCGTGCCCGCTATCCCGACTCATCGCTGGCCGACCTCTACGACCCGCTCACCATGCCGGCAGAGTTGCGTCGCGCCCACCGCGACAACGACCGCGCCGTTTGCCGTGCCTACGGTTTCCCCGCTCCCGGTCCCGACTTCACCGAGACCGACTGCGTAGCCCGCCTCTTCGAACGCTACTGCAAGCTGACGCAGTAAACAGGTGAACCGAGACAAGCGGCGGGTGAACTGGGACAAGCGGCGGGTGAACTGGGACTGGTGCGGGTGAACTGGGACTGGCTCCGTTCCCCCTCCCCACGTCCGTAAAAGGGGGGGGAACGGTGCCTGTCCCGATGTTCACCAGTGCCTGTCCCTATGTTCACAAAACAAGGAGACCATCTTTCAGCTTCATTGTGCTGAAGGATGGTCTCCCTTTTGATGTGTGTCGCAGTACCCGTGAGGCTTCCTCATGAGGGCGCGACGCGTGAACACTGGGACAGGCACCGTCGTGAACACTGGGACAGGCACCGTTCCCCCTTCCTACGTCCGTATGGGGGGGAACGGTGCCTGTCCCGATGTTCACGACAAATTTGCGGCTTGCTTTTTGTCATTCTCTGTGTAGAAGGACAAATTTGTGGCCTTCAATTTGTCATTCTCTGTGTAGAAGGACAAATTTGTGGCTTGCGATTTGTCATTCTCTATGTAGAAAGACAAATTTGCGGCTTACGATTTGTCATTCTCTATGTAGAAGGACAAATCGTAAACACTGGGACAGGCACCGTTCCCCCTTCCAACGTCCGTATGGGGGAAACGGTGCCTGTCCCTATGTTTACGGGACGGTGCCAGTCCCGATGTTCACGCTGTCCCGATGTTCACGGAACGGCGCCAGTCTGTTCACCGTTCGCTGTTAAGCAGTTACGCATTCGCAAACCGCAACGTATCGCCTTCAGCTTCGACCAGAATCGGCCGCTCCTTGTCGACCGTTCCGGCCAAAAGTGCCCGGCTCAGGTCGTTGAGCAACATGCGCTGGAGGGCACGCTTGACAGGACGGGCACCAAACTCAGGGTCGAAGCCCGCATCAGCGATGAGGCTGATGGCACTGTCGGCAACCTGGAGCGTAACGTCCTGCGTAGCGAGCAGACGCTGGATGCCGGCTACCTGAATGTGAACAATCTGTTCAATCTGCGGACGAGTCAGCGGTTCGAACATGATGATGTCGTCAATACGGTTGAGGAACTCGGGACGAATCGTCTTCTTCAACATGTCGAGCACCTCGTTCTTCGTGCCTTCAATCACGCGGTCGCGTTCTGCACCCTGCTTATCGCCCAAGGACTCAAAGCGTTGTTGGATGAGCTGCGAACCCATGTTCGAGGTCATGATGATAATGGTGTTCTTGAAGTTGACCGTGCGGCCCTTGTTGTCAGTCAGGCGACCGTCGTCAAGCACCTGAAGCAGGATGTTGAACACATCGGGGTGCGCCTTTTCGATTTCGTCGAAGAGCACCACGCTATACGGCTTGCGGCGCACGGCTTCGGTAAGCTGACCGCCTTCCTCGTAACCGACGTATCCCGGAGGCGCACCCACGAGACGGCTCACGCTGAACTTCTCCTGGTATTCGCTCATGTCGATACGCGTCATCATGTTTTCGTCGTTGAAGAGGTAATCGGCCAAAGCCTTGGCAAGCTCCGTCTTACCGACACCCGTCGTACCGAGGAAGATGAAGGAACCAATCGGACGCTTCGGGTCTTGCAGACCGGCACGCGAACGGCGCACGGCATCGGCCACGGCAGCAATCGCTTCGTCCTGGCCTACCACGCGACGGTGGAGTTCTGCTTCGAGGTGAAGCAACTTCTCACGTTCGCTCTGCAGCATACGCGTCACGGGGATGCCTGTCCAGCGAGCCACCACGTCGGCAATGTCGTCAGCGGTTACTTCCTCCTTGATCATCGCCTCGGCACCCTGGCGGTTGCGCAACTTTTCCTGACAAGCCCGGATGTCGTCTTCGAGTTGTTTGAGCTTGCCGTAACGGATTTCAGCCACGCGGCCGTAGTCACCTTCGCGTTCGGCGCGTTCCGCTTCAAACTTCAACTGCTCCATTTGCTCCTTGTCTTGCTGGATTTGAGCGAGCACCTCCTTTTCGCCTTCCCATTTGGCACGGAAGTTCTTTTCCCGCTCCTCCAGTTCGGCAATCTCGCGGTTCAGTTCGTCAAGCTTCTGCGTATCGTTTTCGCGCTTGATGGCTTCGCGTTCGATTTCGAGCTGGCGCAATCGGCGCGTGATTTCGTCGAGTTCCTCCGGTTGCGAGTCACGTTCCATGCGGAGCTTGGCAGCCGCTTCGTCCATGAGGTCGATAGCCTTGTCGGGCAGGAAACGGTCAGAAATGTAACGGTGTGACAGCTGAACGGCAGCAATGAGTGCATCGTCCTGAATGCGCACGCGGTGGTGATTCTCGTAACGTTCCTTCAGTCCACGGAGAATAGAGATGGCATCTTCGGGCGAAGGCTCATCGACCAAGACCGTTTGGAAACGGCGTTCGAGGGCCTTATCCTTTTCAAAGTACTTTTGGTATTCCTCGAGCGTAGTTGCACCGATACTGCGCAGTTCGCCACGGGCCAGGGCAGGCTTCAGAATGTTGGCAGCATCCATAGCCCCTTCACTCTTACCCGCACCGACCAGGGTGTGGATTTCGTCAATGAAGAGGATGATTTCGCCCTGAGCCTGTGTCACCTCGTTGATGACACTCTTCAAGCGTTCCTCAAATTCGCCCTTATACTTGGCACCTGCCACGAGGGCACCCATGTCGAGTGAAAAGAGTTTCTTGTTTTTCAAGTTCTCGGGCACGTCGCCACGCACAATACGCCCCGCCAAGCCTTCGACGATAGCCGTCTTACCTGTACCCGGTTCACCGATGAGAATCGGGTTGTTCTTCGTACGGCGGGAGAGAATCTGCAGCACGCGGCGAATTTCCTCATCGCGTCCGATGACCGGGTCGAGTTTACCCTCGCGAGCTTCCTCTACCAGGTTGCGTGCATACTTCTGCAAAGCCTGGTACGTTTCCTCACTCGAGGGAGAATCAGCCTTGCGTCCGCCGCGCAATTCCGCGATGGCACGCTTCAGTCCGTCGGCAGTAACCCCGGCATCTTTCAAGATTTGAGCCGCCAAGCTCTTCACTTGGAAGAGAGCCAGCAGGAGAGGTTCGAGTCCGACATAGGTGTCACTTTCTTTGCGAGCCAATTCCTGTGCTTCCAACAAAACCTTGTTGGCATCGTTGTCCAAGTAGGGCTGTCCGCCGCTCACTTTGGGTTGATGTTGCAATTCGCGGTCTACGGCAGCCTGCAGTGCACGTTCATTTACTCCGAGTTTGCCAAAAAGAAACTGGGTGACATTTTCTCCTTCGGCGAGAACTCCGGCAAGCAGATGAACGGGGGTCACAGCCTGTTGTCCGTTCTGGGTCGCACGTTCGGCCGCACCTTGTACAGCCTGCTGTGCTTTGATGGTAAAGTTGTCGAAATTCATATAGAGATAGTATTTAAATGTATGATTCGTTGTTTGGATAGCACGTAGTTCCTTTCTCCTTTCGGATAGGTCCTTTGTGCTTTCGCCCTCTTCTTTAGCAAAGAAGTGACCAGACCGCACTTTACAAGATACTTTAATGATTCGTGCCAGTCTGGCATAAATAATAAGGAGCTTCAGAGCCGCATCACGTCATTATGTCACTCTCCTGTAATTGCGTCATGCCGCGAGTCATTAGTAAAAAGCTATTTGTTTAGTGAATAAAGTTGCTGCTGCTTGGGTAGCGCAGAGGTTGTACGGTCGCGGCATGCCGCGACCCATTAGTAAGCCTATCTTTTTCGGTGAAGGAGAAATTACTTCTGCTTTGGGTCGCGGCATGCCGCGACCGTACAACACATGCGACCGATAGTTTTGTTCCTTTGTTGTGCAAATAAGTTCCGAAGTTTTGCTGAGGCAACAGTGAGGTGTCAAATCTGAAAAAGGAGCACTCTCTTCCTCCCTTTAGGAAGCGTCTGAAATTTTATTGTACCTTTGCAACCGTTTTTTGGGTCAGCCCCATGCTATTACCATCCATTGAATGAGACGTTTCCTATTCATCCTCCTGCTCATTGCGTGTTTTCCGAGCTTCCTTTTAGCTCAAGCGAAAACCGATACCTCTGCAGTGCATTCGCATCAAGAAGTGCCCGATTCTGTCGTAGTCAGTCTGATTACCTGCTCTCCAGGTACGTTGGTTTACGAACTTTATGGACACACCGCTTTGCGTGTGCGAGAAGTGGGAGCTTATCGTACGAGTGACTGGGTGTTCAATTACGGAACCTTCTCCTTCGCTCAGCCCCATTTCGTGTGGCGTTTCATGTTAGGACAGACGGACTACCAGTTGGGCGTGCTACCCTATGCATACTTTTATGAAGAATACGTACGCAGTGGACGCGCCATCGAAGAGCAACGACTGAACTTGACGCCCGAGGAAGAAAAGAAACTCGTGGATGCACTCAGTACGAATCTCTTACCCGAACACGCCACTTATCGCTACAATTTCTTTTATGACAATTGTACGACGCGTGCCATCAATCAAATTGAAAATGCCGTCAAGGGCAAGGTGGAGTGGGGCAATTGCGATTCGACCCAAACCCTGCGTGACATCGTTCGCGAATATTCCGCCTCCAGCCCTTGGAATTGTTTTGGGCAAGATTTGCTCTTAGGGAGTGAGGCCGATCAGCCTGCTTCCCTGGCCAAGCAAATGTTTGCACCCCTTTATGCTCAGCGTTTTGTAGCGGATGCGAAGATTGTGAGTGCTGATGGAACTTCCCGCCAGTTGGCGGCTCCAGTAGTCACCTTGTTGCCCGCTCAACATCCCGCAAAGGCAAACTCCTACTTTACGCCGCTTATTGTTTTCACAACCCTTTTGGTTCTTGGTATCGCACTCAGCCTTTACGAATGGAAACGTAAGAAAAGTTATTGGCAGTGGGATGCTCTGTTGCTTTTGGTACAAGGATTGGTGGGCTGCTTGATTGCCTTCCTCTTCTTCTTCTCCGCTCACCCTGCGGTGGGTAGTAACTGGCTTCTCCTCTTGTTCAACCCTCTTCCCTTGTTGTACTTCCCTTGGTTTATGAAGCAGGCATCGCTTCGCCAGCCTACTAAGGGAATGTATGTCCAACTGGGTATGCTGGCACTGACCCTCTTGGTCGGACTGTTGGGTTGGCAAGTCTTTCCTTTTGAGGTTTATCTGATTATCGCACTCTTGGCCGTACGAGCCGTGTTGCGAGTTAAGTGCTGATTCCTTGCTGAAATGGGAAGATTCGTTTCCCCTTTCTGCTTTTTATTCTCCTTATAAGAAATAACATGTCCCATACTCGAACAACTTCCTGTAATGCGGTGGCTCGACTTCCGTTACTCGTATCGTTGCTTACGGCGATGACGGTGCTGTCGACCCCTGATGCGCGCGCCGCCGAAGGGAAAGTACCCCGAGTCGTTGTGAGCATTCTGGTCGACCAGTTGCGTACAGACTACATGAATGCCTTCTTGCCCCTTTATGGTCCGGAAGGCTTGGTGCGCTTCCTGAATGAGGGTCGTGTCTATACACAAGCAGAATATCCGCAACATCATACCGACCGCGCTTCGGCTGCAGCGACCTTAGTAACCGGAACGACTCCTTATAATCACGGTATCGTTGGGCTACATTGGTTGAATCGTGAAACCTTGCGCCCGGTTTATTGTGTAGACGATCAGGCTTACTCGGGCGTAGAAACTACGGAAACTTCAGCTCCGACTTACTTAGGTGTATCTACTTTAGGTGACGAACTGAAGGTAGCAACTGAGGGCAAGTCAATGGTCTATGCCATAGCTCCTTATCGTGATGCCGCTGTGCTGACCGCCGGCCATGCTGCCGACGCCGCTTTGTGGATGGACGACAATACAGGACGTTGGTGCACCTCTTCGTACTATACCCCTTCACTTCCTGCTTGGGTCAATGTACTCAATGCAAACAATTTAGGTGAACGACTGAAGAGCTTGGAGTGGAAACCTTCCAATGACTTGGTAGGCAACTTTTCCTATTTCCTTTCGGGAGGAATGAAATCGCCTTTTGCCCATAAGTTTAAGGGTGACGGACGTTTTCGTTCGTTCAAGACCAGCGGTTTGGTCAACGAAGAAGTCATGCGTGCGGTCAATCAGTGCCTCTCGGGTACGATGATTGGAGGCGATGAAGTGACTGACTATCTGGCAGTGACCTTCTATGCGGGAAATCTGAACCACCAGACGGCTGCGCAGGCTCCCATGGAGCTACAAGATACGTATGTGCGGTTAGACCATGCACTGGCAGCCTTGGTAAAGTCTGTCGAGCGTAAGGTGGGGAAGGGAAATGCACTCTTCGTGCTGACCTCGACTGGATATGCCGACGAAAGCAACGACCGCTTGGAGAAGTATCGCATTCCGACGGGAACGTTTGACGTAGAACGTGCCGCTGCGATTCTGAATATGTACCTGGTTGCCGTTTACGGCCAGGGACAATATGTTGAAGGTATCTACGGTACACAGTTGTACCTTGATCATAAACTGATTGAGCAGAAACAAATCAATCTGGCAGAAATGCTGGAACGCGTACAAGATTTTCTGCTTCAACTCTCGGGGGTGAAGGATGTCTATACCTCCACCCGCCTCATGCAGGGAGCTTGGACTCCGGGAATCAGCCGCATACGCGGAGGGTACAATCCGCGTTATTCGGGAGATGTCTTGATAGAAGTGAGTCCGGGTTGGCACTTTGTCAACAAAACGATGCACGAGGACAAACTCGTACGTGAGTCTTGCATTCAGTTCCCCATTATTTTCATGGGAACGGGCTTTAAGGCAGAGAAAGTGCATAAGCCCGTATCGGTCGATTACATTGCCCCGACCCTCTCGCGTGCCATCCGAATTCGTGCACCCAATGCTTGTAGTCTGGCACCTCTCAGTGAGTAGGTGGTTCTTTACCACTTGCCAGGGTAGAGGTTGCAGGTCTGAGGTTAGGAAGTAACGATTCATACCTGTGTTCTTCTTATCCTCCGTTCTTCCACTTTATCAACTTCTTTTCTAACAAGCATTCTTTCAAGTAAAAACAACCAAACAATGGATATAAATAAATTTCTCAGCAAGTTATTCGGTAACAAGTCTACCCGCGACATGAAGCTCATCCAGCCGTGGGTGGAGAAGGTGAAGGCTGCTTATCCTACGATTCAGGCACTCGACAATGATGGACTCCGTGCCAAGACCAAGGAATTGCAGGATAAGATTCAAAATTCAGCCAATGACCTTCGGGAGAAGATTGAGACCCTCAAGGCTAAGATCGAAGAAACTCCTATCGAAGACCGTGAAGTCATCTTCAACAACATCGACAAACTCGAAACGCAGGTGCTCGACCGCATGGAAGAGGCTCTGACCGAAGCGCTTCCCGAGGCTTATGCCATCGTGAAGGATACGGGTCGCCGTTTCGCTGAAAACGATTTCTTGGAAGTGACGGCTACTGACTTCGACCGTGAACTGGCTGCCACGCACGACTTCGTACGCATCGAGGGTGACAAGGCTATTTATCAGAATCACTGGATTGCCGGTGGTAATGATATGAAGTGGGACATGGTACACTATGATGTACAGATCTTCGGTGGTGTCGTTTTGACCCAAGGTAAGATTGCCGAAATGGCAACGGGTGAAGGTAAGACGTTGGTAGCTACGCTCCCCGTATTCCTCAATGCCTTGACGGGTAACGGTGTACACGTCGTAACGGTCAATGACTATTTGGCGAAGCGTGACTCGGAATGGATGGGCCCGCTCTACATGTTCCACGGACTTTCTGTAGACTGTATCGACAAGCACCAGCCTAACTCTGAAAGCCGTCGTCGTGCTTACATGGCGGATATCACGTTTGGTACAAACAATGAGTTCGGTTTTGACTACTTGCGTGACAATATGGCGATGGATCCCAAGGACCTCGTACAGCGTCGTCACAACTATGCCATCGTCGATGAGGTCGACTCCGTGTTGATTGACGATGCCCGTACGCCGCTGATTATTTCTGGTCCCGTGCCCAAGGGGGACGATCAGCTCTTCGAGCAGTACCAGCCCCTTGTAGAACGTTTGGTAGAAGTACAGCGCAAGTTGGCTACGCAGTACCTGGCTGAAGCCAAGCAACTCATTGCGTCTGGCGACAAGGCGAAGGAAGAAGAAGGTTTCCTCCAGCTCTTCCGTAGTCACAAGGCTCTGCCGAAGAACAATCCGTTGATTAAGTTCCTTTCTGAAACGGGTATCAAGGCGGGTATGCTCAAGACCGAAGAGGTCTATATGGAAAATAACAACCGCCGTATGCCCGAGGCTGTCGAACCGCTTTACTTTGTGGTGGACGAAAAGATGCACAGTGTGGATCTGACGGACAAGGGTAACAAGTGGTTGGCTGACCAGGTTAATGATGACAAACTCTTCATTCTTCCCGATATCACTTCGTTGCTTTCTGCACTCGAAGCTGACAAGAGCCTGACGGACGAAGAACGCGTAGCGCGTAAGGATGAACTCCTGCAAGATTATGCGATTAAGTCTGACCGTGTACACACCATCCTGCAGCTGTTGAAGGCTTACACCATGTTCCGCATCAACGAGGAATATGTGGTAATGGATGGCCAGGTAAAGATTGTGGATGAGCAGACGGGCCGTATCATGGAAGGTCGTCGTTGGAGTGACGGACTCCATCAGGCTGTCGAGGCTAAGGAACACGTGAAGGTGGAAGCTGCGACGCAAACTTTTGCTACGATTACGCTTCAGAACTATTTCCGTATGTACCATAAACTGTCGGGTATGACGGGTACGGCAAGTACGGAAGCAGGTGAATTCTGGAATATCTATAAGCTCGATGTGGTGGAAATTCCGACGAACCGCCCCATTCAGCGTGTCGATATGAATGACCGCGTTTACAAGACGAAGCGTGAGAAGTATGGTGCTGTAATCGACGAAATCGAAAAGATGCGTTTGGCAGGTCGTCCCGTATTGGTGGGTACGACGAGTGTGGATGTCAGCGAATTGTTGAGCCGTATGTTGAAACTTCGTCACATTCCTCATCAGGTATTGAACGCAAAGCTCCACCAGAAGGAAGCTGACATCGTGGCATTGGCTGGTAAGAGTAATCTGGGCGAAGTCGTAATTACTGACGAACAGGGTAACAAACACAAGGAGCAGCGTATGCTCGGTGCCGTTACGATTGCTACCAACATGGCAGGTCGTGGTACGGACATTAAGTTGACTGACGAGGTGAAGGCTGCTGGTGGTTTGGCTATCATCGGTACCGAACGTCACGAAAGCCGTCGTGTAGACCGTCAGCTTCGTGGTCGTGCCGGTCGTCAGGGTGACCCGGGATCTTCTGTCTTCTTCGTTTCGCTCGAAGACAACTTGATGCGTCTTTTTGCTTCTGAACGCATTGCTCGCGTGATGGACAAGTTGGGCTTCAAGGATGGCGAAATGATTGAGGCTAAGATGATCAACAACAGCATCGAACGTGCCCAGCGCAAGGTGGAAGAAAACAACTTCGGTATCCGTAAGCGTCTCTTGGAATATGATGACGTGATGAACAAGCAGCGTACCGTGATCTATGAGAAGCGTCGCCACGCTTTGATGGGTGAACGTGTCGGTATGGATATTGCCAACATGTTGTGGGATCGTGTGCTCAACATTATCGACAAGAACGATTACGAAGGTTGCAAGGAAGGCTTTATTGAAATCTTTGCCATGGAAGTTCCTTTCACGGAAGAAGAGTTTGACTCCATGAAGCGTGAGGATTTGTACGAGAAGTCATTCCAGGCAGCTGTTGAAGCATTCCGTCGTAAGATGGGTAGACTTGCTGAGGTGGCTATGCCGGTAATCAAGCAGGTTTACGAGAACCAGGGTAATATGTACGAAAATATCTTGGTGCCTATCACGGATGGTAAATTGGTGTACAACATCCGCACGAACCTTAAGAAGGCGTACGAGACGGAAGCGAAGGAAGTGGTCAATGATTTTGAGAAAGCCATTCTTCTTCATAACATCGACGATGCTTGGAAGGAAAACTTGCGTGAACTCGATGACTTGAAGCATTCTGTTCAGAACGCTTCTTACGAGCAGAAGGATCCGCTTTTGGTCTTCAAACTTGAAAGTGTACAGCTCTTTGACAAGATGGTCAACCGCATCAATAACGAAACCATTTCTACCCTGATGCGTGGTCAGATTCCTGTACAGATGCCCGAAGAAGGTCAGGCATAATCTTGTAAGTAAACATCTTGCATATCCCGAACCTCAAAATTCTAGATTATGAGGAGCTGGGAATGCAAGTCGTAGCTTTACGCACAGATCTCAGATATTCAATGAGCTCATTAGTCAAAAAGAGCGAACGCGGGAATAGCGTTCGCTCTTTTTTTTTGATTATAGCACCAATGAACCAAAGTTTCCATATTTCTCTTCTTCCTCCAGTCCATTTCATCATTCATTTGGGCGCAATTGCGCAATGGACGGAGTTTGGCAGCATCCTTTTTTATTACTGTCCGATAAAAGTCCAATACAGTAATAAAGTATGACTCGAACGCTTAATTTTCAGTGTTCGAGTCTTCTTTTTCATTTTACAAGCCCCCTAATCAAAAAGTGATGGTTCGGGTTTTGCTAAATCTGCAAAATTCCATTGTACGACTGCAATACCCCTTTCCAAATATTACTGTATTGGGACTTTTATCGGATAGCAATATTTGTATATATATGGAGAGGCTATGCACCTAACCAGTGTGCGTAGCCTCTTTTTTATTGCAAGAAGATGCCCCATGTTATGTGACGTATGGGCCTTGTGAAACTTTGGGAGGGTAGTGGCAGCCCAATGTCACCTTTCAAGACCTACTTCGGATAGACAGTGTACCGCTACCTTTTGCTACAATCCTCAGGAATAGGCAGTCAAGAGTCTATCGGTTATCAGTTGGTGAATGAGGCGAAGTAAAAGAATATGGCCATATTGCGATTTATCAAAGATACGGATCAAACAAGTCTGCTGATTCCGCTAATTTTGCAACATATTTCGAAAAAATAGAACAATCAACCTAATCAAACATTTCTACAAACAATGAAACCTATCGTAAAATGGAGCCTGGTCGGTATCATTATAGCAGGCTTGGGCGTGCTGGCATACCGTACGTTCGTACCCCGTGAAAATGCAGAACTCATTCGTCCTGAAAAAGGAAGCATGAAGCGGGACAAAACGCTCTCGGTCCGTGTGGCTGTACTTCAACCCAAGTCTTTGCGTGATGTTATTGATGTAAGCGGTAGTCTTTTGCCTGACGAAGAGGTAAACTTGTCATTTGAAACTGCTGGAAAAATTACCGCCATCCATTTTCGTGAAGGTGCACACGTAGCTGAAGGGCAGTTATTGGCGAAGATCAATGATGCACCGCTTCAAGCCCAGTTACGTAAGCTCACGGCCCAACTTAAACTGATGCAGGATCGCCTTTATCGCCAGCGGGCTTTGTTGGCCAAGGAGGCTGTTAGTAAAGAAGCTTTTCAGGAAGCCGAAGCCAACCTTTCGGCACTTCATGCAGAAATGGATATGGTTCGAGCAGAGATTGCGCGAACGGAACTTCGTGCACCTTTTTCTGGTATCGTCGGTTTGCGTCAAGTAAGCGTCGGAGCCTATGCCACCACTGCTACGACGATAGCTACGCTGACTAAAACATCTCCGTTGAAGTTGGAGTTTAGTGTGCCTGAACGTTACGCCGGTATGTTGAAGCCCGGAAGTTCATTGACCTTTACGGTAGAGGGGGACTTGACTCCGCGTTTAGCCAAGGTCTACGCAACGAATTCACAGGTAGACGTTGATACACGAACGTTTACCGTTCGTGCCACTTATCCTAACGCTGGTGGTTCGTTGGTTCCCGGACGTTATGTCAGTATTAACTTGACCGCTCGTGAGTATTCCAATACGTTGGCAGTACCCAGTACGGCGGTGATTTCAGAGATGGGTGTGGATAAGGTTTTCCTGTGTAAAAACGGTAAAGCCCAGCCCGTGGAAATCAAGAAAGGACTGCGTACTGAGGCTGAAGTACAAGTGCTGAAGGGCCTGGTTCCTGGGGATACTGTGATTGTCAGCGGAACCATGCAGTTGCGAACGGGACAGAAAGTGAAAGTGGTAGGAAAATGAAATTGCTGAAGAAAAGGAGCGTGAAGAGGAGAAGGAGAATGGGCTATTTGTCGAACGATGGTATAGCTTTTATCCCCTTTACATCTTGACTGCTACCTTCTCAGTGAGAAATTTCTTAACTGCTTAACTCGTCAACTTTTATCTATAATCTTCTCTCATGAATATATCAGAACTAAGTATCCGTCGTCCGGTTCTAGCGACCGTTTTCACACTAATTATTCTGCTGTTCGGTGTGATTGGTTACTTCTCACTCGGCGTGCGTGAATATCCTTCGGTAGACAATCCTGTAATCTCCGTGACCTGTTCCTATCCCGGAGCTAATGCAGACGTAATTGAGAACCAGATAACCGAACCGCTGGAACAAAATATTAATGGTATTCCCGGCATTCGTTCGCTCACGAGTGTTAGTCAGCAGGGATATAGTCGTATCACCATTGAATTTGAGCTTTCCGTAGATTTGGAGACTGCTGCAAACGATGTGCGTGATAAAGTGTCGCGTGCACAACGTAATCTGCCTCGCGATTGTGATCCTCCGACGGTGTCGAAAGCTGATGCCGATGCACGTCCCATTCTCATGGTTGCTATTCAGAGCGATAAACGCTCTTTGCTCGAATTGAGTGAAATAGCCGATCTTACAGTCAAGGAACAATTGCAGACCATTCCCGAAGTCAGCAGTGTGTCCATTTGGGGTGAGAAGCGTTACTGTATGCGCCTTTGGCTTGATCCTGTTAAGATGGCGGGATATGGCATTACGCCAATGGACGTGCGCAATGCGCTTAATCGCGAGAATGTCGAATTACCCTCAGGTAGCATCGAAGGTAATACTGTGGAGCTAAGTATTCGGACCATGGGACAGATGCACACGACTGAAGAGTTTAATAACCTCGTTGTGCGTACGAACGCTGGGCGAACCGTTAGGTTGAGCGATATTGGTCGGGCCGAACTTACGCCGCGCGATTTGAAGAGTTACATGAAGATGAATGGTGTGCCCATGGTCGGTGTGGTCGTAGTGCCCCAGCCAGGTGCAAATCATATCAACATTGCCGATGCCGTACACCGTCGTATGGAGCAGATGAAGAAGGAATTGCCCGAAGACGTCAAGTATAACTATGGATTTGACAATACCCGCTTCATTCGTGCTTCGATTAACGAAGTGAAGACAACCGTTTATGAGGCCTTCGTGCTGGTCATCATCATCATCTTCCTATTCCTTCGTGACTGGCGTGTGACGTTGGTGCCTTGCATCGTGATTCCCGTGTCGCTGATTGGTGCCTTCTTCATCATGTATGTTTGTGGCTTTTCCATCAATGTTCTCTCTATGCTTGCCATTGTATTGGCTGTCGGATTGGTGGTCGACGATGCGATTGTTATGACCGAAAATATCTATATCCGCATAGAGCGCGGTATGAAACCGTTGGACGCAGGTATTGAAGGTGCAAAGGAGATTTTCTTTGCCGTTATTTCTACGACCATTACGCTGGTCGCTGTGTTCTTCCCCATTGTATTTATGGAGGGAACGACCGGTCGCTTATTCCGTGAGTTCAGTTTCGTAGTGGCTGGTTCCGTAATCATTTCTTCGTTTGCTGCATTGACATTTACTCCGATGCTTGCAACGAAACTGTTGGTTAAACGCGAAAGGCAAAGTTGGTTCTATCGTAAGACCGAACCCTTCTTCGATGGACTCAATCGTATCTATTCACGTTCGTTGGCAGCTTTCTTGCGCCATCGTGCCATCGCTATAGTTGTGATGGTCATAGCTGTAGTAGCCAGTGTATGGATGTGGGTTAGCGTGCCAGCCGAAATGGCTCCCTTAGAAGACCGCTCTTCCCTAACGATCAGTACCAAGGGCCCTGAGGGTGTGACCTATGAATATATGCGTGATTATACGGAGGAAATCAACCGTCTGGCTGATTCCGTTGTGCCTGATGCTAAATTTGTGACGGCGCGTGTATGGGAATCGTCGGGTAGCGTACAAATCACGTTGAAAGATTTGGCTGACCGTGATTATTCACAGATGGAGGTCGCGGACAAACTTAGTAAGGCCGTCAGCGATCGTACGGATGCCCGCTCCTTCGTGCAACAGCAATCCACCTTTGGCGGACGTCGCGGTTCGATGCCTGTGCAGTATGTGTTGCAGGCTACCAACTTGGAGAAACTACAGGAAGTACTGCCTAAATTTATGGCCAAAGTATATGATAATCCTGCGTTCCGAATGGCTGATGTTGACCTCAAGTTCTCCAAACCAGAAGTACGGTTGCATGTCAATCGTGAGAAAGCCAATCTGATGGGCATTAGTACGCAAGACATTGCCCAAACCTTGCAATATGGATTGAGCGGACAGCGAATGGGGTACCTCTATCTGAATGGAAAGCAGTATGAGATTGTCGGCGAAATCAATCGTCAGCAACGCAATGACCCGAATAATCTTAAGGGTATTTATGTGCGTAGCGGTGACGGTAAAATGGTGCAGATGGAAAACCTGGTTGAGTTGACGGAAGACATAGCTCCTCCTAAACTATACCGTTATAACCGTTTCGTATCTGCAACGGTTTCAGCAGCGTTGGCACCAGGTATGACCATCGGTGACGGTTTGAACGAAATGGATAAGATTGCTCAGTCAACCCTAGATGATAGTTTCCGTACAGCATTGGCAGGTGATTCCAAGGAGTTCCGAGAGAGTTCTTCTAGCTTGATTTTTGCTTTCGCATTGGCTCTGTTGCTGATTTATCTGATATTGGCGGCTCAGTTTGAGAGCTTTAAAGATCCCTTCGTCATCATGTTGACCGTTCCTCTCGCTATTTGTGGAGCGTTGATCTTCATGCTTGTTGGAGGACAAACAATGAATATCTTCAGTCAAATTGGTATCATCATGTTGATTGGTTTGGTGGCAAAGAACGGTATCCTCATCGTAGAGTTTGCTAATCAGCGCCAACTTATGGGCGAAGATAAGTTTACGGCCATTCGCGAAGCAGCAGCTCTGCGTTTGCGTCCCATCTTGATGACGAGTGCATCCACTGTGTTAGGTTTGCTTCCGCTCATGTTCGCTACCGGTGAAGGTGCCAACGGGCGTATTGCCATGGGTACAGCAGTGGTGGGAGGTATGCTCTTCTCTACCTTACTTACGATGTTTATTGTACCTGCTATTTATACCTATGTGTCGACTAATCTGGTTCATAAAAAGGTAAAACGATGATTTTATATAAGGTTGTATTAGGGTGCTTGTTGGGATTTGCTTGCCAGCTGCTCATTGCGCAACCTCTCTCTTTGCGCAATTGTATTGAAAAAGGGTTGCAAAACAACTATTCCTTGCGGATAGTCCGCAATCAGCAAAGTATCGCTGATCAAAATGCGACGCGTGCCAATGCGGGTTATCTACCAACTGTAGAGGCTAGGGGAGGATATGATGTTTCTTTGGATAGTCGCAACAATAAAATTGGTGGTAGCGTGAATCGCGAGCGCCGCGCGGTAGGACAGTCCGCATCGGCTGGTGTTTTTGCTGAATGGACCGTTTTCGACGGGTTTAAAATTCAGACAAATTGGGCACGGCTGAATGAATTGAAGCGTCAGAGTGCTACTCAAACCCGTATGGCAATAGAAGATTATGTAGCAGACGTTGCTGCGGAATATTATAACTTCGTGCAGCAACTGATTCGCATGCGCAATCTTCGTTATGCTGTATCCCTTTCGAAAGAGCGTTTGCGTATTGTACAGGAGCGTTACATCATTGGAGATAATTCGCGTCTTGACTTGCAACAAGCGCAGGTTGATTTCAATGCGGACAGTGCGCAGAGTTTGAAGCAGCTAGAACTTCTGGCTACTTCTCGTATCCGTTTGAACGAACTGATGGCAGAACGGGAAGTGAATAACAAATTAGCTGTGCAGGATACGCTCATCAATGTTTCCTCATCGCTTTCTTTGGATAGTCTGTGGGCAGCCACACTCCGTACAAACGCTTCCTTAATTAATGCAGCTCACAACCGTACTTTGGCTGAGCTAGATTTCAAGCAAATCGCTTCTCGCGATTTTCCTTATGTCCGTCTCAACGGTAATTACGGCTATACATTTAATCGTACCGGGGGCGACAATTCAATGCGCCGTCACGGTTGGGGAGGCGATATAGGCGTGACAGTAGGTATGAAACTCTTCGATGGGAATCGTCGACGCCAGCGTGCTGTAGCTCGTTTGCAGATAGATAATGCTGAGCTGGCTGCTCAGGAATTGCAGTTAGCTTTGAAAGCTGATTTGTCTGACTTATGGCAAGCTTATGAGAATAACTTGCGTTTGCTCGCTTTGGAAAAGCAGAATTTGGTCAATGCACAAGAAAACCATTTCATTGCTTGTGAGCGCTATATGCTCGGTGATCTTTCTGGAATTGAGATGCGCGAAGCTCAAAAGAGTTTACTTGATGCCGAGGAACGCATTCTTGTGGCGGAGTATAACACGAAGCTTTGTGAAATTTCTCTCCTGCAGTTGAGCGGTGGCATTCTGCATTATTTGACAGAGTAGGTGAGTCGTGGAGCAAAGACGAGGCATGGTCGCTTCAGAAGTCTATCTATATAATGTATTCATAGTGCTTTTCTATTAGAGGATTTTCCAGTCAAAGTCATTTCCCCTATTTGTTCCCCACTTGCCAAATCTCGATTTCGATAACAATAAGTCAAGTCAGATTTCTATTTAGATTTCAGATAAAGCCGTTTTGCATCTCCGCAAAACGGCTTTATAAATTTTACAACCCCATTTTCCGTTCTCCGAAATGGTTCTGTCAAATTCGCAAAGGCATTTTTCCACCTTCCGAAATGGTTCTGTCAAATTCGCAAAGGCATTTTTCCGCCCTCCGAAATGGTTCTGTCAAATTCGCAAAGGCATTTTTCCGTTCTCCGAAATGGTTCTGTCAAATTCGCAAAGGCATTTTTCCACCTTCCGAAATGGTTCTGTCAAATTCGCA
>UQJC01000011.1 GCA_900541335.1 uncultured Prevotella sp. | reverse complement strand
CACCAAATGTTTTCGCGAAAAAATTCTGGGAGATTCTTGGGAAATCTCCTGAAAACTGTGCGTTAGACGTTGGATATCAACAAAGACAACGCAGTGATTTTTTTTTCGCCCTTGGGAGAGATTTTTATGCGGGCGGGGTGCACGTGTCGACAAATGTAGGAGAAGGGGATGACATTCGTGTGAGAAGACGGAAGGGAAAATGAGTCTGCATTCTCTCTTTGCTTACGTTTTATCTCTCTTCTAGCCTTGCACTCTATCCCTTGAGCTTCTTTACTGCTTCTTATGCACTTATATTTTTATATATAAGAAGTTACTTGCTGGGCTGAGCTGGCTTTGTGCCTGGTTGAATTGGCGGTATCTCCCTTCCCTGCTGGTGTTTTTGGCATATTTACCGCTATGGATTGTATTTTCTCCTCTTTGGGGTGGTGTATTTTGCTTATATGCTGGTTGCTGTCCGCATGTTTTTCCAATCTGCCTGGTTGGATTCCGGGCTGAAGGGACTGTTGGCTGGGTTGCGTTCCGTCTGCCTGTTCGTTCGACAGCTGACTATCGGGAGATCCTGCCGCCGGCTGGTGGCTGGTTGCCTCTTCCATCTGCTTTTCCTCCTTTCGTTTCTTTGCTGCGGCGCGTGCTGCCTTTCGGGCTTTCAGTGTTTCCTTGTACTTCTTGATGGAAGCATTCCACAGGCCGACGGCCTTTTCATAGGAACCGCCAAACAAATTGGCCAGGCCCTCCATCAGCTTTACGGCCTCCCCGTAGACTTCGTCCATGGCGTTGCGGGCCTTTCTTAAAGCGGCCTTCACGTAGTGGCCGTTGAATTCACGGCAGCGCATCTTCTGCTCGCTGACTTGTTCGTTGAGCGTCTGCAGCCGGTCGTAGAATACTAGGGTTTGTGTGGCTGCCAATGCTGCTTGTTCCTCGGGCTGTGCCAGGGCGTTGAGCAGGTTACGGATGATGGCGGTTTGTCCTTCCAGACTGGTATTCAGGTTTCTTTGGTAAACGGTAAAGTGTTTCAGCAGCATCTGCGCACTTTCGGCACTGTCCAGCTTGACCATTACGATTCCTTTGAGAGCTACTCTCATTCCCGAATAGGCATGTTTTCGTTCATCGGACAGGCTGTGAAGCGCTGATTGTGCCGGGTCGGCGGTGGTGTTCTTGAACCACTTCTCTTCTTCGGCGAATGCACGGCTGAAGCGGTTCTTCAGGTTCTCGAACATTTCGTTTCCGGTCTTTCCGAGGGATAAAAGGATGCTGGCACATTCCTGCATGAATTCGTCATGCAAATCGTTTGTCAGTTCGGGCTTGTAAAAACGCTGGATGGAATAGATCATGATTAATAAGGTGTTGGTTAAATGATTGTTCAGTCGAAGGGGCTGAAGGTTGTTTGTTTTTTATATGAATAGTTTCTGTTGGGGTTCATGGGGGTGTTTTCGGCATGAACTTTACAAAGTTAAGCTTTTCTACGGACTTTCGCGCTGAGTCGTTCTTCTATTTTATTGTTTGCATCCGGGCTGGCTGCCCGTGGCTTGTTGCTGATAAGAAGTGGATACGGCGTGTTTCTTTTCTGGTCGAAGTGAAGTTGGGGAGGAGCCGGCATGACTTCTCGGAGCGTTTATCGGTGAAGACGTTTGTCTGCGGCACCTGATTCGACCATTTACCAGGGAAATGCTTTATCTGATGGATCGTATCTGGCTATTTACGGGTGAAAGGGTAAAGCGGATTGACCTGATTGGGGGGCTTACTTAGTCAATCTCTTGGCTGATTGACCTTAGGGAGTGATTCTCTTGTAAATAGGATTATCTGATGGAACTTATTGATAGATTCACTGATTAGTAGCTTGATCGGACTGAACGAATTGGGGATTTCACTTGCTTTGGGGGGAATCTGACAGGACTGGCTGAATCTGTGAAGGGAAAAATGAATCGGATGCTACGATTGCTGCTCCTTCTATCAGCACGGAGAGCTGTGCAGCTGATTGGGAAGGATTGGATGATACGGTCGCGGCTTGGTTTTATCTCCATCGATTGCTCATTATAAATCGGTGGGGGGAAGTTGCGGTTGCTATGGGGCGCGGCATGACACGAGCGTACATCATGTACACCATCTGCAACTCGTTAGAAAGCCAGCTTTCATCTCGGCTAATAAAGTGCTTCTTAGTCTGTTTGAAAAAGATTGACTATTCATTGGTAATCGCAAAAAAAAGAGGGTGCATCGTGTATTACGATGCACCCTCTTGTAACTTTATGAATACCCTAAGTATTCATTTGTTCTTAAGTCGGCACAATTACTTTGCCAATTGTTCCTGGATGAAGGCTTCCATTTCGGGAATGTGAGCCTCTGCACTCTTAAGGAGCGCAAGTTGATTCTTCGTACGTACCAAGTTATGCTCGGGATACTGAATCTTATAGTAAGTATCGCCGTTAAGGTAGTCTGCGAAGAAACGAACCATCTGCATGTAGGGGAAGAGCGTTGCTGCGTAAGGCAGATTCTCGATTTCAATCGGAGTCAAGAATGCACTAGCGGTCTTCAAATAACCTTCGGTGAAAGCCTTGAAGATGTCCATGCGGAATTCAACCTTATCCAATTCGGGGCTATCCTCAGCCGTTGTATTGGCTGCAGAACGAAGGAAGTCACCGTAGTCAGAGAAAATGAAGCTGGGCATCACCGTATCGAGATCGATTACGCAAAGCACGTTGTCATTATTGTCGAAGAGAATGTTATCAACCTTCGTATCACAATGACAAATGCGCTTAGGCAATTTACCTTCACGGAAAAGTCTTTCGCTACGTGTCATGGAGTCGGCACGCTTTTCTACCTCAGCCACGATATCCTTTACACTTTCCAAACGACCTGCCTTGTCAGCTTCTACAGCTTCCTTGAGTTGCTGGAGACGGAACTCGATGTTGTGGAAGTCCTTAATGGTTTCACCCAACTGAGCGGGAATATCTGCGAGCATTGCCTGGAAGTTACCAAAGGTTTCACCTACAATCTTTGAACTCTCAAGCGTAACGCCCGTCTTTGAAACTGTATCAGGAATGAAATCCATTACACGCCAGTGCTTACCTTCGTGAAGGAAATAATGCTTTCCATCCTTGCAGGGCACAAAGTTCAGCACTTTACGGTCGATATCTTCGGTATGAGCAGCTTCCAACTTCTTACGGATGTGGCCAGTTACAGCTACAATATTATCCATCAACATATCCACATCGGGGAAGATCGCTGTATTGATGTGCTGAAGCACATAATCCGGATCATTTCCTTCTGTTACGACCATATAGGTGGTATTGATCAGACCATTTCCTAAAGGCTTCACCTCAGCGACTTTGCCTTTGATTTCAAATTGATTGGCAATGAACTGCAAATCTTTTTGCTCCATGATAGATTTTGCTTGTTAAAGAATTAGTAAATAAGTGGCGCAAATGTAATGATATTTTCTCAAAGATGCCCCTAAGCCTTGCTTAAAAGTGTAATTCGCCTCTACACATAAAGCCACTTTGTAAGAAAGCGGCATTTGACAAAAGAGAAGATAGAAAGTTCGTACGCTCAGAGACAGGAAACGCGATGAAGATGAAAATTAGTTTTCCATTGAAACTTGTCGAAGTAATTCGTCACAAGCTTCTTCCAGCAACTCGACCACAAGTTCAAAATCACGTGCCGTACCATAATAAGGATCGGGGATGTAGGTGAAATTCTTCTTCTGCGCTGTCAAGTAATTCGCCATCAGAACTATTTTGTTACGTTGTTGGGGCGTAGGAGCCATCCGCTCTAATTTTTCGTGATTCTTGTGATCCATTGCCACAATGTAATCAAAGCGTTCAAAGTCGGCTGTACATACCGGACGCGAACGATGAACCAATTGATAGCCATAGCGAGCAGCGGTACGACGCATCCGCTCATCAGGCAGTTCACCTTCATGATAATTGATGAGTCCTGCTGAGTCAATATCAAATTGTTCAACTTTTCCAGCTTGCGTTGCTTTCACTCGGAAAATTTCTTCTGCCGTACATGAGCGGCAGATGTTGCCAAGGCAGACAAAAAGGATACTTTTCATAGAATATGTTTGGAATGACAATCAGTGGAAGAAGCGCGTGCTTCACTTTGGGTCTGCAAAGATAAATGGAAAAATGACACGAATTATTATCGAAAACTATCTCTATACGTAAAACTTGAACTCCTCTATACAACAAGTAACAGGTCATTGCTCTGATTCGACCTATTCAAGAGAGAAGAACCGGACACTTTTCGTTGTTCAAACAATCTGTTTACTGACTGAAAACGAAAAAGAGGATGAACCGCATCAAACGGTTCACCCTCTTTAAAATCATCTTTTGGATCAAAGGAAAGCAACAACAAGCATGCGTTGTATTTCCTCCCAAAACTTTAGCGAACAACCTTGTAGCTAACCTTGCCTACCTTCACAATGTATGAACCACGAGGCTGCGATACGATAGAAAGTGTCAAGCGGTCAGTAGGAACAGATGTAAAGGTCTGTGCTACACGTGAACCACCCAGGTCGTAAACTTCTACGGAAGTAGAAGCCGGGATAGCTCCTTCGCAAACAACAACGCCTTCAACTACGCGTACCTGAATCGGAGCCATCTCAGGTTTCGTGATGCAACCGATACCCGTTTCCTTATCCGTATAAGGTGTAAAGCGAACACTATTACCATAGGTGCCTGAAGTAGGACACATATATTTAGGCAGTGTACCTGTGCCCTGGCCGCAACTACCATTACCTACACCCTTTTGCATGTAGTCCAAATGCAAGACGATGTTTCCAGGAAGAAGTTCCCAACGGTGTTTAGCCTTAGACATGATTTCATCACGGAAGGGAAGAAGCTGGAAGTCTACGTTGTTAGTTGCTTCTACACGGAGATGGAAATCACTCTTGTTATCAGAAAGGATTAACTCACGCATATCCGTACGATTACCACAGGTCTGCGGACGAGGCGTAGGTTCGTACATGTCGACAGCCGTAGTCATATAACGTCCCAGGAAGGAGGCATCCGAACGGTCTACAAAGTTATCCCAGGGACCACGCGCATAATATTCGACATTGGTCAATGAGCTAGGAAGAATCACACGCGTACCGATACGACGCAAGTCCTTAGCTCTTGGATTGTAACGCATCGACAAATCCATTACACCTGTAGGATAAAGCGTATAAGTATACTGCACGTTGCAAAGCGAACCCTCATTTCTTACTGTCAAACGAACTGAACCATCAGTTTCAACAGTTGGTTCGCTCACAATTTGACGTTTAGAAATACCATTAGCAACAGGTGCATCGGGACCTGTTGCCCCACCACCAGAGTCATCGCCTGAAGCTGCATCATTTTCGACCCAACGATAATTGGCATAGTCGAAGGCTTTGTTCAAATCATTGTTAAGCAAAACCATGCGTCCGTACTTCCAGTTGGTCAGACGGCCATCTTCCGCAGCAAAGGTGTAGCTTACCTTGTCGTTACTGATTACATAATTACCCTTTTCGTCCTGCTCGCAAGTCAACGGACGAGTAACATCAGCTTCGGCTGTAGGAAGCACACCACTATAGGCCTGAAGATTCATCTGATAAGCTGCAATTGGATAACCAGCTTCTGCCCAAGACGTAGCTTCTTTCAATACAATCTGAGCATTGAGAAGATATTCCTTACCCTTTTGAATCTCTGTAGAGAATGGCACTTGACACTGTTCGCTTGTACCCGGCAGAATAGAGGGAAGTGCAACGGTATGAGTTTCAACTTCACGACCATCTTCGAGAATCGTATATTTCAGATTGTACTTCTGCAAGTCTGTAAAGTTATATGCATTGCGCACCTCAATCGTCTTATTTGCTTGATCGAACGCACCAAACTTCACATACTGATAAATCTGCTTTACCTGTGCTAATTCGGGTGACCAAGCACGATCAGCAGAAATCAAACCGTTGTTGACAAAGTTACCTTGGTGAGGTCCGGGATAGTCGTAGCCCGTCATGTACTTGGGGAATCCGTTAGCAGTCAGTTTACCTTGCTTAATATCGGCAGCATCATAGATCGACTGATCAACAAAGTCCCAAATACATCCACCAATACCCAACTTAGAACTTTCGATAGCGTCCCAATACTCCTTCAAGTTACCCACAGCATTACCCATTGCGTGAGCATACTCGCACATGAAGTAAGGCTTATTGGCCCAGTTGTTATTGGCTTCGTTCTTCACACGATCAACAGTGGGATACATCACACTAAAGAGATCGGTATAATCTTTCCATTGACGCGTAGCTCCTTCGTAGTGTACAATACGCTCCGGATCAAGTTCTTTTGCACGGTCATAAGCGGCTTGAAGGTTTGACCCAATACCACTTTCATTACCCAAGCTCCAGAAAATGATGGAGGGGAAGTTGCGATCACGCTTTACCATGGCATCAATACGGTCAATGTAAGAAGCACGCCAGGTATAAGCACCCGAAATATAATTCTTCGCATTTGACCAGTCGGCATGACACTCAATATCTGCCTCATCCATGCAATAAAGTCCATAATAATCGAACATTGCATACATCTTCGGCTGACGCGGGTAGTGACTGCCACGGATGATGTTCATGTTGGACTGTTTCATGAGTTGCACATCACGAAGCATGGTCGGCACATCAATCGAACGACCGTGAACAGGATGGGTATCCTGCGTATTAGCACCCTTGAAGAATACTTGCTGTCCGTTGACATACACTTTTCCATTGTCAATCTTTACCTCACGGAAGCCGTATTTCGTAGCAAATGCCATTTCTTCTTGACTCTGTTCATCAAGCTGCTTCACCAATACAGTATAAAGCGCAGGATTCTCACTACTCCAAGCTTCTAGGCTCAAGAGTGAAGTGAAGTCAACCGTCTGCGTCTTGACCTTTTCACCTGCGGCAAAGCTAAAGTCGACGGACTGTTCTGCTACCTTCGTACCAGCAGGACTCAGTAATTTGACACTTACTTTCTTCTTCAGTGCTTCTCCAGCGGGATTCGCCATTTCAACCTGAACCTTGAGGTCACCACTTGCATAGTCTGACTTCAACTTGGAGGTGATGATATGGTCACTGACGTAAGTTTTTGGCGTAGCATAAAGATAAACATCACGGTGAATACCGCTCATGTGCCACATATCCTGTCCTTCAAGATACGAACCATCACTAAAGCGGAACACCTGTACGGCAACATTATTAGCACCAGGGCGAACGACATTGGTTAGGTCGAACTCTGCATCAGTATTAGGTCCTTCAGTATAACCTACGTACTTTCCGTTTACCCAAACATGAGCCGCACTGTAAATACCATCGAAGTGAAGCACTACTCGCTTGCTGTCCCAACCTTCGGGCAAGTTAAAGTCGCGACGATAAGAACCCACGGAATTATGGAGTCCACCCTTCATTTGGATAAAGGGCGGTTGGTTATGGAACGGGTAGTCTACATTGATATAGTAGGGCTTGCCATAGCCTTTCATTTCCAAGCACGAAGGTACACTGATGGTATCCCACTGAGAAACATCTGCATGATCGACAGCAAACTCTTCTTCAGTAGGACGACTTGAAGGTTCATTTACCCAGTTCAACTTCCATACGCCGTTGAGTGAAAGCCACTCTGCCCCAGTCGGATTGTTCCAAGGTTTCTCAAAACGAGCCTTGTCTGCAAGCAACTTACCTTCGTTCAGATAAGGCATGAATGTAGCATGAGCAGGAAGTTTATTGATACCAAATACTGTTTCGTCCTGCCAAGGTTCTTGAAGAGGCTTTTCTTGCGGTGTGGTTTCTTCGAACACAAATTCAAAAGCATCCGTACTACCCCCATTGATCAACTTTAGTTTATTACCCTCGACAACACTTACAGCCATGCTTGGTGTCTTTTCCCACTTCAACTGGTAAGTATTCTCCTTTCCCTGTACGGGTTCGATAATAAACTTTTCATTTTCGGAGGTAATATCAGCATTCCAATGAAGCAAGTAAAATTTTCTTGCTGCAGTAGGTGCCACGTCAATAGCCGCATTGGGATAACCGGCACTGACGATAATGTAACCATTTTGATTTGCACTATTTGAGCGTACCACCTTCCACTTCTGCCCCGAAGATTTCTGGTCTAAAACTTCCGTTATCACAGAGGCATTGTTTGCTCCATTTCCTTGGTTGGAAAAAACTTGCCCATTTGATACACTCTTAATGTAGTACGTCTTGTCTACATTCAGCTGTGCCCAAGCTGAATACGTGGCACACGCCGAGAATAAGAGCGTGAGAAACCTTTGCGGGCTTCCCGTGTTGCAAAAGATATTCTTTAGCGTCATAGATTAAATAGATAGATATGTATGTAAGTAATTGTATATCGAATAAAATTATATATGAGACCAAATGTCGTAAAGAGAAAAAGGATGAGACGCTCAATATGAAATTACCACTCCATACTTTGTGACAAACCCAACGGTCTCACCTTTGTCAAAACTCTAAGCCCCGAAAGTTGACTATTTCACCACAACCTTTTCTCCTTCTAGGATATAAATGCCTGGCTCAAATCCGTTCAAGACTTGAAATCCTTGCTTCAATGTAATCTGACGAAGTAAGGTTCCATTCACACTATAGACTCGGGCGGGACGAATCTCTCCTGATGTAATACAGATGCAACCTTTATCGCCTTGCACACGGAAGTATTGATCTGCTTTTACAGCATTGAGTGACGAGACGATCGGGTCATAACCATACTTTGCATCGAGTGTTGCAATACGGTCTTTAATCCATTCCTTCATATAGGCTGTTGCCTCCGAGACATTGTCATGATACTTCTGCCAACGCCTCTCTTCGCGAAGATCGGCCTGGCTTTCAGTAAACAGCTCTTCATATTGCGTAATCCGGTCAACTAGCTTAGCTTCATTGAAGTAGGTGGTACGGAGAGCCGCATAACGATCAGCAAGCTCATCCTGCCAAGCAATGGTATTACTCTTCTTTAGCCTGTCAAAGAGTGTGAGTTGACCATGTTCATGCTTCCAAATGAACTGATCGAGGTCTTGATTGGCTCGTGTAATTCGAGTAGAACCATCCCAACGGGCACCCCAAACGCCATCTAAGTCCCAAGGAGCTATACTTAAACGATTACCTTCAGGTCCTGTCGTATCGTAGACATAATAAAACATGTTCTTACCATGGTTATCCGTTGCCAACAAGAGATCAAGGAAGAGGTAATAGTCCTGCAACACAGGATAATCAAAATACTTCTTCACATCACGGTCGAAATAATCATCCTCACTGGTTGCAACAAAGTTAACTGCCTCCCAAAGTGGTTTCCATTCGACAGCCTCTTCTTCATAGTCAGGATATTTAAACTCAAATGTCGACCAATTCTCCTGCCCCAATCGATTGGTATAAGGCTGCGGCGATTTCTTAGGGTATTCAGAACGATCAAGGTCATGCCCCATAAATACCTCATAGCTCCATTGTGAGGATTTGTAGAGCAAGCCACGAATAACTTCCTTACCTGTTTCAGACTTCTCTGCTGGAATGTATTTCTTCAACTTCAACTGCTTGCGATCCAAGCGTTCGGTCATGCAATACATACCATGATAATTACCATTGAGAAGAACTTCGACGAACTGACCTCGCGTACCCGTTCGAGCCTTGGGTTCACGATCCTTATAATAAGGAGGAGTGGAGAAGTCATTCCACAAATCAGTAGACAAACGGTTACGCATACAAGCAGGATCAACTGCCATCGCATCTAATATCCACTTATTGTCTTCGCGTAAACCAAAGAAGGAACGGTCTACAGAATTACCTGCCTTATCCAGAAGTTTGATGGCATAAGCTTTCTTCTCAAAACCCTGAGCAGTCGCGCCTCGGTATTTGTAAGCAGCCACAAAAGTAGAATCGTGTCCTACCAAATTACTGTTTGTTACACGAATCGTACCCGTTGTGTAAACACTGCCATTACATGAAGGCACATTAATTTCTACTACGGGAAGGAAGGTAAAGCGCAAATGGGAATTCATCACTTCCGTATCGGTACTGTCACAAAGCGAAAGTCTGTAATCCCGTTCGCAATTCACATCGTCTAAAGTAACGAGGCCAGTCTGTGCATCGGGAATTTGTCCATCAATTTTGACCGTATGATTTTCAAACCCTTTCTTCAGCTTATAAGTAAAGACTTCGCTCAAGTCACCACCCTTACGCAAAGAAATATTGAGTGGCAACAAGTAACGATGATTTAATTTATCATAGATCAATTGCTTATTACCTAAACGCAGAGAGTCAAATGCTTCATGAAATTCATCAGGTACTTCTCCCGGTTGCTCATCTTCGTCTGTAATCACATTACCCTCTTCATCATAGAAGGTAAAGAGCTCGTTGACATCACCCCAACCTTCGTACGTTCCAAGCAAATTGGTTTTGTCACGTCGCAGATTAAAGACCTGTTCAGTACGTTCCTTACTACGTATGATGAACTGCCCATTTATCGACTCAATATCCCAATAACTGCTGGCATCTGCCGAAACGTTGGTTGTAAGAACGAGTCCTTTGGCTACACCCGGAATACGTTCACTGTTGTAAGTAATGTATTGTCCGGTAACAGCATTAGTAAACGTATAACCTTTCGCTTCCTTGCGGATATACCACCATGCATCGGCTGACGAAACATCTCCGTTGACATAATAGAGGTATGCAGAAGAACCATGAAGTTCACCTAATGCCACAGAACCTCCTGGAAATATTTTACACTCCATGCGATACTTCGTTTCAGGATCGAAATCCAGTACTGCAAAGAGATCATTGGCAAATGTCATTCCAACCAACAGAAAGGAAAGGATGCGTTTCATACTAACAAATAGAATTAAGCAATATGTTGTATCTAATGTTTTTCGCGCCAAAAATACTAAATTTCCAATAACTAATCTCGTTTACTCTCCAGTATTTAAAAAATCCATACACTGGGCTAAACTGAAATAACGGAGCTTCAAGACGGATTGTGAAGAAGTTCTGTGTGATTACATATAAGAAAAAACAGCCCCGTATGCCACTTGTGCATACGAGGCTGTTTCGTGTTATTTAGACGATATTTACTTGAATATCGTACTGTAAGCTCTATTGATTACAAACCAAGCTTCTTTGCAATGTCAGCAGGAATTGCACTCTTGTGAATGAGGATGTTCATCGTCTTGTAAGCAACATAAGCCTTAGAAGCGTAGAACATACCGTGGTACTTACCGTAGTCACCCCAAGAGTTCTTTACCATGAAGTATTCCGTACCCTTGTCATCCTTAGCCAAACCGTAGATTACCATACCGTGGTCATCGGTCGTTTCCCAGTTGTCATAAGCCTTTTGACGGAGATCCTGCGTAATGGTCATTTCTTCATCAGAAGCAACCTTTGCACCCGTATCAAGCGTACCGCCCCAACGAGCTGCATCGCTACCCTGAAGGTCACGAACCTTCAAGTTCTTGGGAACGTAAGCGTAGTCCTTGCCATTCTGGCGACCGAAATAAGTTTCAGTTACGTCAGAACCCCAAGCAAAAGTATAACCATTACGTACGGCGCTGTCCATCACACGCATAAATTCGTCGAGGGGAAGGTTGTAGCTCTCAGCCCAACGCCAGTTGTCCTGAATTTCGAGAATAAACTTAGAGTAGAAAGGATGGTGCGTGTAAGAAGTCAAAGACACATAGTCATCCATGTTCAAACCAAGGTAATCCTTAGCGTATGCCTGCGGAGTATAAGTCTTACCGTCAGCAGCCTTTACTTCCTTAGGAAGTTCACCAAAGTAATTCTTGTAAATGTTGAAGAGGTCGCTCTTCCAAGTAAGAGAAAGTTTCTTGTGGTTACCCTTTGCCAATGCACCAACATAAGCAGAAGTTACAGCGTCGAGCTGGTTGAAGTTGAAAAGGCTATCACCATAGAGCGTACCGGGAGCGGGCATTGCAGTTTCAGGAACAATACCGTAATGCTTCAAGCAGTAAGCTGCGTCATAGAAAGAACCACCCTGAGAGAAGCTTACATCACCGTGCGTACGAACGGCCTTGTCAGCACGATCCATGTACGTATTGTAAACGAGGAAAGCTTCACAGAGGTCGTGCGTACCCTTGCCCATACGGAGCAATTCAGCTTCGAAGAAACCGAGTGAAGAGTATGCCCAGCACGTACCGCTCTGGTTTTGGTCTTTGATAGAAGTTACAGGGTTTTCCTTAATCACGGTAAACGTGATTTCTTCCTTCTTAGGTTCAGTCTTTTTCTTCTTTGCCATCAGGCTTCCAGGCACGAGGCAGGCAGCTGCCAATGCTACGAGGAGAATCTTTTTCATTGTGTAAAGTTGTTTGTTTGTGAGGTTGATATTTGATTAAATTCAGGGGAAAGGAGAAAGCTAACGAGAAAGCATTGTAAGAGTAAAAAGCGTTGAAATATGAAGAATGGAGAGAAACTTATCAACTACAAGTTGACTCCAATCTGTACTTCACTCCCTTTTATCTGAAGCAAATGCTTCTAGTAGCCTTAAAGTAGGAAGGGCGATTCGTCCTTATACTCTTCCAAGCAAGCTTCCACTTCGTCTACGTGATAAGGAATGCGTTCCTGACCCAAGAAGCGGCAACCGTCGGGAGTGATAAGTACATCATCCTCAATACGAATGCCTCCGAAGTCCTTGTAAGCTTCAATCTTGTCGAAGTTTAAGAACTCAGCATTGGTACCTTCTTTACGCCACAGGTCAATCAGGTCTGGAATAAAATAGATACCCGGTTCGTCGGTTACAACATGTCCTGCTTCCAAGCGACGAGCAAAACGCAGCGAAGCCAAGCCAAATTGGCTGGAAGGACGCGTCTCTTCGTCATAGCCCACGTATATTTGGCCTAAACCTTCCATATCGTGCACGTCCATGCCCATCATATGACCTAAGCCATGAGGTAAAAAGAGTGCGTGAGCTCCTGCTTCCACTGCATCAGCTGTATTTCCCTTCATCAGACCAAGATCTTTCAATCGATCGGTCATCAAGGTGCACACGGCTTTGTGTACATCCCACCAGCGAACACCAGGACGCGCATGAGTTAATGCCAAATCGTGACAATCTACTACTATGTTGTAAATGTCCTTTTGGCGTTGCGTAAAACGACCACCAATCGGTGTCGTACGCGTATGGTCCGAACAATAATGTTCGTTCGTTTCAGCACCGGCATCTACGAGCAGCAAACGGCCCTCTTCCAAAGGTTTTGTAGAAGGATAACCGTGAAGAATTTCTCCGTGCATCGACACAATGCTGGGGAAGGAAACTTGCGAACCATAGGCACGGGCAATGCCTTCGAGTACACCACCGATGTATTGCTCCGTCAAACCTGGACGAGCCAATCGCATCGCCGTCGTATGCATGCGGTAGCCAATTTCTGAAGCTCGTTCCAATTCAGCAATTTCTTCCTCTGACTTAATAGAGCGCAACTGAATAACAGCATGAATTAAGTCTAACGAAGCTGCTTCACGTTGTTGTGAAGGATGAATTCCCAACAAATCCATTAACTGTATCTTCGTATCATAACGATAAGGAGGCAAGAAGTGTACCTTTCGTCCCGTCTTGACCGCTTCATTGACGTACTGTGCAAGGGCTGCCATGGGTTTGCACTCATCCATACCACTTTCTTCTGTCATTGCTTGTACAGAATGCACCGAACCGTACCACACAATGTCGTCAATATCTATTTCATTGCCAAAAAGAATCTCACGACCACTTTCTGCATCGAGTGCAGCAATGAGTCCGTCACGTTTTTGGCCAACAAAATAAAGGAAGGAACTATCCTGGCGGAACTTATAAGCATTTGCTGGATAGTTATTAGGACTGTCGTTATTACCAAAAAGCAGGATAAGACCTTTGCCCACAAGCTGACAGAGCTTGCGACGACGTTCTACGTAAGTAGCCTTTTCAAACAGCATAGTTTACTCGATAAAAGGATGAAAATAATAAAAGCCCGGAGGCTGTTTTTGGTCTCACTCTTCGTAGACACAAACTTGTATTGCCGACTCTACTGAGCGGAAGGCTTACAAGATGGAATATCTCTCGCAAAGTGAAGGCTGATGGAAACAAGTTGACGTCTCCGGCGGCTTTCAGATAGCAAAGTTTTCCATACGTCCACAAAATTGTGGCAAAAATACAGTTTTAATTTGATAATCGCGTAACTTTGCGATACAAATCCCCTTATTCCCTTTCTACAATATGAACATTTTCCCAATAAACACAGGTCTTGTCCTGGAAGGTGGTGGTATGCGTGGTGTTTTCACCTCGGGCGTGCTCGACTACTTCATGGACAATCAGATTGAGTTTCCTTATTGCGTCAGCGTATCCGCCGGAGCTTGCAACGGCCTTTCTTACATGAGCCGCCAACGCGGAAGAGCGAAGATTACCAACATTGATTTTTTGGAAAAGTACCGCTATATCGGAATGAAATACCTTTGGACGCAACGCAGCATCCTGGATCGGGAAACGCTTTACGACAAAATCCCCAACGAAATTCTTCCTTTCGACTACGATGCCTGTTTTGCCAATCCCATGACGTTCGAAATGGTAACGACCAACTGTCTCACGGGAAAGAGCTGTTATCTGAGCGAAAGAAAGAATCCTGAACGCCTGCTTGCCATTGCTAAAGCCTCTTCTTCCCTTCCCTTTGTCTGTCCCATTGTTTGGGTCGACCACCAACCGATGTTAGATGGCGGTATCATCGATTCTATTCCCATCGAACGCGCCCTGGCTACGGGACATCCCTTTAATGTTGTCGTTTTGACGCGCAATCGGGGCTTTCGAAAGAGTGGACACGACATCAAGATTCCCAAGTACATCTACCGACGCTTCCCACGCCTCCGATTAGTATTAAGCAAACTCAACGCATACTACAACCGTCAGCTGGAGTTAATCGAGCGCATGGAAGATGAAGGCACTGTGCTCTCCATTCGCCCCCAGCATCCGCTCGAAGTAAACAGACTGGAAAGTGACACGAAAAAGCTGACTGCACTCTACGAAGAAGGTTATCAATGTGCGAAACGAGCCATTGAAGACTACCTTAAAAAGTATCCACACTAAACTTTCGCCCCACCGACCTACCCCACTCTTATTTGGTGCGTGCTGTTTGAAGGTGCTACAAGAGTTACCAAATTGCACCTTCTCTTATTTTGCTCAGAATATTCCTCAACAAAAACGAAGCGTTTAGGTTTCGTGCTACCCCTTTCGTGATTCGGTAGGTATATTTTATCTGTGCTGAAAGTTCTATCTCAAAGCAATAGTTTTGAAAGACTTCCCCCTTCTCTTCTTCGAGCTTAGCCAATTCCAAATCATGCGTAGCGATGAGTGCAGCTACCCGATAACGGATAATTTCATGCAAAAACATTCTTGACCCTTCGAGTTTGTCTTTCGAATTAGTTCCCTTGAGGATTTCATCAAGAATAATCAACGTATAAGGATGCGTCTGTACAAAGAGCAACAACTGCTTTAACCTCATCAGTTCTGCATGAAAGTAAGAAATATCCTTAGACAAATTATCTGTTGTCCGCATGCTTGAGAACAACGCTACAATCATGAACTTAAAGGAGGTGGCGCACACCGGTACCCCGTTACACGCCAAGATATAATTCAGTCCGATGGTTCGCAGAAAAGTACTCTTACCTGCCATATTGGCTCCAGTAACCACTGCCACATTTCCTTTTCGTAGCGTAAAATTGTTCGTTACAGCTTGCCCATCGGATAAAAACGGATGATAGACCTCTGTAGCCTCCACCACGACGTCACTGTCTGCTGGCAAGACTTCTGCTACTGTGCGAGAAGGATGATTGTACGCATAGTTTGCCAGGCTGACCAACGCATCAAATTCGGCAATATCAGACAGCCACTGCTCCATCTGGTCTAGGTGCTGTTCTTTCCAATACAAAATACGTCTGAGCAACATGATGTCGTAAAGGAACAAACCATTGAAAAGTAGGTATATCAAGGCATTGCTTCTTTGATCGATTAGGTTGAGTATCCGCGCCAAGTCCCGAAAGGCTTTCAAGCTGCTCGTTTCTCCTTGAAACAAATCCTTCTGCAAGGAAACTAACAAGGGTGAATTGAATGACGCTCCGTGCAAATCAGACAGGATTTCCTCATAGTCCACCATGCCTTTGTGCAACTGTTCCAAGTTCGACCCCATGATAGCCATCTTTTTGAGAAAACACATCGAACAGCCCCAGTTGATGAACACACTGCCCGCAAACCATGACCACGCTATCACTTCGGTAAGACCTAAAAAGAAAGTAAAGGCTGTCATGGCAACCAGCGCATACGGAACCATAGATTGAAGAAACGAACTGTGACGTATTTCCCGAGCAACAAAGGTGGAAAACACGGCTGAGTTGTCAGGTACGAAACGATTTGCCATGAACTTGATGCGCCAATGGAATTGGTCAGCCAACTCTCCGATGGCGTCTTGATAACGATGGATTTGTTGTTCCTGCTGTGCCAGCACAGTCAGTTTTTCTGCCAACCGATTCCGTCCCAATTGCGTCACACAGCGATTAATCCGATTGTACAACGAGGACGGACCGAATATATCCAAATCAAATGAGTATTCATGTGCCGGATTGCTGTAACATTCGCCCGAATCAAATGCTGAAAAATCTCCTTTTCGATAAGCCAGTTCCTTTTTACAAACCGATTGCATTTCGCGCCATACGCTCATCTTTTTCTGACACTTATTATCTGCCACACAAGCAACAAGATAGAGAATAAATGCCCACACCGCTCCTACAACGGTCTGATAACTGAAGCCATCGACAGTCCAGTAAATAAAGCAACCCCCTAAACTAAAGAATCCCAGTTTTGCAAGCAGATAGACCCTACTCTTCTTTTGATACTGACGTATGCACACACTCAAACGCGCCCATTCGGCTTGATAATTCGAACTCACCATAAGAACAATACGATTTTAAGCGTACAAAGTAAGCGTATCTGCAACAGAATAAGCTTGAAGTAATTCAAGGTTTGGCTACTGCCTATATTCTTTTGCGTATATGACTGATTGTTTCTGGTGTCACACCCAAATACGAAGCAATACTTCGCAACGGAACAACCTCTTTCAACCCCGGGCAACGTTGCATCAACTTCTTGTAACGAATCTCCGGACTGTTATACGTGTCCAAGAAACGGTCGTAAGCTGCTTCGTACAAATTTTCAGCCACCCTTCTGCCCATCTGTTGTGCCGCAGAATCGCTTTCCCAAAAAGCAAGCAACTCAGCCAAGGGTAATTCATAAACGACACAATCAGCTAATGCCTGAATACTGACCTTCGATGCACAAACTTGAACAAAAGAAGCGTAATCACATACAAATTCCTGAGCGAAGGCATAACCCACTACGTGAACTTTCCCCACTGCATCGTGATAGAGATAGTGAAACGTACCCGACTCCACCCAACCCGCTACACGCGAAACAGCATGTTGACGAACAAAGAAGTCTTTCTTCTTGTACAAACGTCGGTTTCCTTTAGTCTGAAAGAGCTTTTGTAAATCAGCAGGATTCAAGTTATCCAAGTACGCATTAAAGTTTTCCACGAAACGAATAGAATTGAAAGGATTCCTCCTTGGCATCGTGCGCCAGGAGCAGCCCAAAGGTTAAACTAAAAAAGACCGAGGACAATACCTTCACAAGAAGGAAATGTCCTCGGTCTTTATTGTATTCGCAAGCTACAAATTCAGCACTTGTAGTGCTTGATGTTAGAACTGATAGCGGTGGTCAACCATTTCAGACTTACGAGCCGTGAGATAGTTGAAGGTTGCATTGTAGCAACGCTGACCAATAGAGTTGCTAACCTGAGAAACCTCGGTAGCTTCATCATACTTATCAGCTGCCTTTGATTCTCCCGTTACCTGGAAAACGTACACAGCACCTGCACCCTGTACCAGTGAAGAAGTTTTACCTACTGCAGTCTTAGCAATCGCACCAGCCAACTTCAATTCCGGCGTATTCACACCTGAAACCATCGGATAGCTCGTAAACATTTGGTTTGAAAGCGATGCAGTCACCGCTCCCTGCAGTTTTTGCATGTCTGCCGTAGATTTTACGTTCTTAGCCATAGCCATTACCTTCTCGGCCTTCTTCTGTTGCTTCACAACCATCGTGAGGAAGTTCTTCACGTCGGGGTTGCTCCAAGGCAAGAAGTTATCATCGTTTGTTGCCGTTACACAAGCTACTACCAAGTGATCACCGTTGCGGCCACATTCGTAAAGGCGTGAAACATTGCCAGCCTCGGCTTCGTCGAAGATCCAACGAGCACAATCCTTAGCTTGGCTACCACCGATGCGGGCGGGAATCATATTCTGGAAGGGAGAGTAACCCGGCAGGTCATAGAGCATGTAACCATTCTTGGCTGCGTTCTTCTCGATAGCCGGAATATCCTTGTTTTGTGCGAGGAAGCGGTTCAGACGGCTGAGCTCATCTTCGTAAGTCTTCTTAGAGAAGTTCAGCGGACACTTCACAACAGCTACGTTGTACTTCGTTACCATCTTCTTGCGATCCAATACCTGAACCACTGCGGCACCCTGTTCGTTAGCAACTACCTTAGCACTCTTTGCACCAATCTGGTAGAGGTTGTTGAGGTACATAGCCGTCTCTTCAGCCATGCCGAAGGTTTCGTACTGGTTAGAAGTAAGCCATACAGAGTCAGAAGCCTGTCCGTACTTCTTTGCCAACTCAGCAAAAGAAGCGCCACCGTTGAGTGCCTTCAAGATGCTGTCAGCCTGAGCCTTGCGAGCTTCGGGTGTAGCTGCTGTGGCCGCAATCTGACGGAAAAGAATAGAGTCAGGAGCCTGTTCCTTAGCAATCAGCTTCAACGTATTGATGGTGTTATCCTGTGCATTGTAATAAGTAGCCTTTACACTACCTACTGCCATCGAATCAAGATGAGCTGCTACATCCGGTATGCTGTTGAATGCGCTCTTGCTCATTGCCAAATTCGTATACTGCACTTCTGAATTCGCGCTACGCACTACATCGGCCACGTTAGCACCCTTGCGAAGCTGTTCTTCGAAAGAAGCAATGCGCTTAGTCAGCTCTGCACGGTCTGCAGCACTAGCTACAACGTTTACATCAATCAACTTCACGTCGCGAGTCGGCGTACCAACAAAGAAGTTTTCCTTGTACTGGTTGTAAATCGCCTTCAAGTCGTCGTCCGTCACCTTGACACTTTCGTCCTTCACCGTAGAATAAGGAAGAGCGGCAATGTTGACATTCTTCTGAATGGTGCGGTCGTTGAAGTTAGCCTTTGCAGCAATCGGGTTAGAAGTAAAGCCCAGTGCAAACAACATGTTGTACTTGTTACCGAGCAATTCCTGACGGAGTTGTTTCTCGGAGAAGTCCCACATCTTCTTGATCATCTGGATTTGTTCTACAGCCTCCGCATTCTGAGCCTGCTGTGCCTGACCGATAGCCTTCGTGTACTCCTTCAGGAAGTTCTGAAGCTGAGCGAGGTCGAAGCGTCCCGTTTGCGGATTGCCAAAGATGCCAGCAACCATCTGAAGGCTGCGAGCCTGACCCAAGCGCAAAGCCTCCTGCATCTCTCCGTCGGTTACATAAAGGCCGAGCTTTTCGCATTCGTGCTTAATCACCTGGTCACTGACAAACTGTTGCCACACTTGCTCACGGATGCTCTCCATCTGAGCGTCTGACAAGTTACCGTTTTGTCCTTGCATGCGCATCTGGAGACGGGTAATCTCAGCTTGTTCGTCTACCATCTGCTGATAATCCTGAATGGAGAGTTTTTCTCCGTACACTTCGCCTACTTGGCTACGTTCCATCGCTGAAGTCGTTTCCAGCGAACGGAAGAACTCTTCGGCAATGAATGCAAAGAGGGCAAGACCCAAAGCTCCGACAAGCAGAGCGCCTTTGCTTCTGATCGTTTGTAATGCTGCCATTATTTATTGTTTTATTGTTTGTATTTCTTCCATGATTTTGCCTCTCAAAAAAGGAGGAATGCAAAACGAAAGCAATGAAAAGAGGCTTAAGGTTTCTTTTCATTGCTAAGTACCCACGTTTAGGGCGGCGGCAAAGATAGAGAAAAAAAAGGAGTTGTATCGAAGTCCCTTCTTTTTTTTAAAAAGTGCCTATAATCTTTATTGAGCGTGTAGAAACTGCCCTTATAGCTTGATTTTCTACTGCAACAACCCCTAAGATTTTCCCTCCTCTATCTTCAGTCCGAGCAACAACGACTTCTTTTTCTACCGTTCAAGCGGTTGAACCTCAAACTTGCGCCGGGAACGAGGTGCTTCTCGCTGGGGCAGGGTGTCAACCGCCGTTGTGTCGTCAGTTGCTTCACCTGTCACCGTTACCGGAGCTGTTGATTCGCGTATATCGCCCATCGGAAGGAATCCCTTCGACTGTCTGATGTGATATTCGGTCGGCTCATTATTTACAATGCGTGCTCGGAACCAATCTCCTTCGATTGCCTGGTGTGGCTCTACCAGTCGCGTATAAACATTCGACGATAGTTCGCCTGTCCGCATGTTCCAGTAGAGTTCTTCGGTAGTCAGACGCGTACCATCTGCTTGATTGTGCATCTGAATGTGTCCCCGCAGCTTCCAGAGATTCTGATTATAGAGCCAAGCACTGTCTGCTGTCAGGTGGAGATCTACCTTAAACTTATTATCATAGCGTTCAATGAAGATACCCTTCGGAAATTCCCAACGAGGCGGATTCGTCTTGTCAAAGATATGCCATTCTTCTGCAATCATCTTATAGCGCACGATACCCGAGTCCGTAATCAACTTCGAAACGCCTTTGGTCACCATAACGGGCAAAGAGTCACGCACTGGGATGGCCTCGCCCATGGGCGGAGCGTCCGAACCGCAACCTGCACTCAACGAAGCAAGCCCCCCAAGAAGGGAGGCTGCCATAAATAGATGTAGCGTATGCCGCATGAGCTTAGTCTGTTTAGGAAATAAAGAGAAGGAGAACGAAGGGGAGGTTACTATTTAAAAATGAATCAGGGAAGTTGCTCAAACCAGGGGCACTACGAAAGGCTTAGCAAAGGGCTGTTGGCTTTTCACCCCCCACATTGTCAACCTTTCAAGCGACGGATTGTTCATCCTTCCTCGCACCAAGTGCAAAAGCAACTCCTGCCCCACTGACAAGACCTCCTCGCCGAGGGGTGAACCTTATTCAGCCTTCCACTTCATGAACCATCGTTCGTTAAAGGTCAGTCCGATGCTGAAGCGAATGTAGTTTTCGGTAATCATGCCCGCCATTTTGGGCTTCACACGCTCGTATTGAGCAGAAAAGTTGATCAGCGAACGGCTATTATGCATGTTTGTAATCGGAAGTGCCACTCCCACACTTGCCAAGAAGTGTTGCGGACCGTCTACACCTCCTATTTTGGTGTAGGGAGTCTGATAAGAGAAACCAGCACGGTAGCGCACGCGTTGGCGCCAACGAAGTCCCTCTGGATTCTTGACATACTCCATACCCAGACTTACTTTATGCAAATCAGTAAAGAGATCCTTGCGTCCGACGTAATCCAACGCGCCTGCGGCATTTTCGACCACCATCGGGAACTTCATATCTGCCCATTTCTGGAAGGTGTAATCCACACCGACGCGTAAAGAGTTGTCATGGGTCCAGGTGATACCCGCACCCAGGGTATGCGGCAACTGAAAGGCGTTTCTGCAAACCAGCGTATCGCCACTTGCTGAACTTCCGGTCACTACTTTCTGGTTGTAATAATAAGCATCGCGCTTGATGTCGTGTCCCAGTCCGTACGTAAGGCCCAAAGTCAGCGTATTCTTCTTATCCAGCGGCTGGACATATTGTAAACCGAAATCAGCTTTGTATGTACGGATATCAGTTTCATAAGCCTGACGCGTAGAGTTAATGTTACTGTCATCAAAGTTCATCAGAACTGTATGACTCAAGTCCCCCCACAAATAACCGGCATTCATACCGATTGAGAAGCGTCTGAACGGAGCCCAACCCACACCGATGTAGGCTTCGTGGAGTCCGCCGTCGCCTGAGAATGTAGTCGTTTTCGTCAACACCTGATTGGAAGCCTGAATTTCCTCCTTCGAGGACGTATTGTAACCAATGGTACTGAAGGGAACGAGTCCCAGCGACATTCCCACGTTCTTGGCCACACGGAAACCAGCCGTCACGTAGTCCACCGAGCTATTTTTTGCATTCGTCTTCACTCCGCCCTGTGCAATGTTACCATTTTGCATCGACAGACCTAAGTCAAAGAGAAAGGTAAGCGAATCAATGGCTGCATACGAAGCAGGGTTCTTCGTGTTCAGTTCCTTTCCGTTCTGCATACCATAGGCAGTGCCCGCCATGCCTTTATTGAACGCGTTACCGCGATCGCCCAAGAGGCCAAATCCGTAGCGCGAGTACGGGGAATTACTGCCATTGGTCTGAGCGGCCAGGGGAAGTGTAGCAGAGGCTAAGAGTAGGGAAGTGAAGATATTACGAAATGTAACCATAGGGGTGTTGTGTTGTTTGTCTGAAGGAGTATAAGAGGGAGAGGGGTAAAAGGTCTGGGACAAGAAGCGTGTGAAAGATTGACAGAGGCAAACGTATGCCGTTGCGGTGCTTTCTGCTCCCAATGCCCCAATCGTTTGAGCTAACCTTAGGGTGTTTGCCGCAGATTATAGAGAAGGATTTGATTCAATCCGGTCTCCACCAACAAATCATTGCGCTCCACAGGGAGTTTTTGAGCAAATCGATGACCGTTTCCTCCCGTCAGAAAGATGCGTGCATCTGCGTGTTGCTGTTGAAAAGCCCGGATATAGCCTTCGATTTCGTATTCCATGCCCCACACCACGCCGGCGCGAATCGCCGCATGCGTATGTGTGCCAATCAAAGGCAACTCGCCCTCACTGCTTACTAAGGGTAAGCGTGCAGTTTGGTCATGCAATGCGCGCAAGCGGATTCCCAACCCCGGGGAAATGTTTCCCCCGAGATAATGTCCCTCTGCACTCACATAATCGTACGTAATGCACGTTCCGGCATCAATAATCAGCAAGGGGACGTTCGGTTGGCTGACAAAAGCTCCTACTGCGGCTGCTAAACGGTCAGCTCCCAGCGTCGAAGGCGTTTCGTAATCGCAAACCAACGGAGTGGGCGTCGTTCCGTTTATTTCGAGCACATACGGAAAGAGCTTGTGGAGTGTCTCGTCTACTTGTGTGTCTCGCTGCCCGACGGAAGACCAGGCACAGGCTTCTATTTCAAAATCTGAAGCAATCCGTTGGAGTTCGCTAACCAATGCATAATCCACCCTTTCATTCCAACGCAACTGGTCGGCTTCGAACAGTGCTACCTTGATAGATGAATTGCCTATGTCAACAATCAGATTCATACAGATTTCAAATTTCAGCGGGCAAAGATAGTGCAAACTATTCACTTTCAACCGACTGCATGTAAGTTATTTGCCCAAACCGAAACTCCCCTACCTGTGCGGTTTCTGCTGCCATTGACGAATCTACAAGTCGGAGTAAATCGGAGGATATGCCCCTTGCTAACGCTTCAAATGGGGATGTTGCTTGGGAGATAAATCGATTCTGCCAAGCATTCTAAGAAACAAAGGATGGAAAACCATTCGTATTTTCTCCACAGACACTCCCGGCTAAAAGTTCCGCTCTTGCCTCTTCTCTCCAAGGCTTCCGACCCAACTTACCACGGTTTGTGGCTGCCCCTACCCGGTCTTTTTCTTGACTTACTTCCTTTTCTTTAGCATCACACATTCATTGCGCATGGAAATAGGTCTGTGCTTATCCAAACAATAGCCATTTCTCATGGAAATACATTCTATTTTAAAAATAGCATGGCCATTTCTCATGGAAATGCCTTGATGTTTTGGAATCAGACAAACATTTCTCAGCGAAATGCAAGTTCTATTTCCCAACTGACTCCGTTCTTTTCATTTTTACAACGGCTGAAGGTGAACAGAGGCAAGCACCGTTGCCCCTTTGCATCGTTCGGAAGGAATGCAAACGCAGCCCCGTCGCCAGCAACTTCGCCCGAGGGTGCGCCCCACCCTTCAATTTTCCGTTTACTCCTCCTTGACACTCCTTCCCTACCCTGTTCCGCCCCACGCACACCGCTTTCAATCCATGATTTTAGCAATCCGGTTGGCAGAAATCCCTTTTAAAATACAAAAGCTTACTCCACAAAGAAGGCAGGAGGAATCGGTAAGAAGGAATATGGGCAAATTGTACTACCTTTGCCGCCAAAAAACGGATGAATCCTCTTGAAATAATCCATACATACTACGCTGACAACGAAGCACTCGAAACTTTGTTGGTCCATCATAGCCGCCAAGTCACGGAGCGAGCTTTACTGGTGGCACAAAAGCATCCCGAGTTGCAACTAGACTGTGATTTTATTGCAGAGGCAGCCATGCTTCACGACATAGGCATCTTCCTGACCGATGCACCGGGTATCCATTGCCACGGGAAGGAACCTTACCTCATGCACGGCTATCTGGGTGCCCAACTGATGCGTAAACACGGACGAGAGGACATCGCCCGCGTGTGCGAACGCCACACGGGAACCGGACTTACGGCCGAACAAATCAACGAACGTAACTTGCCGCTTCCGTCAGGCGATTACCGGCCCGAGACCCTCGAAGAACAAGTCATTTGCTATGCTGACAAGTTTTACTCCAAGAGTCATCCCAAACGAGTTCGTACCGTAGAAGAAACAGCCCGCAGTCTGGAGAAATTTGGAAAGGAAGGCGTCCAGACATTCCTTGCCTGGGCCGAACGATTTGAGTAAAGTTCGCCCGCAATACTCCCTTTCCCCACTGCTTTTTTCTTTCGACGAATCCTTTCGCCCCACTCTTCCCCCGATTCATTCTAAGGCCTCACCTGCTGCGTCCTGCCCGACTCAGTAATGTGTATCCATCCCTCTATGCGATTTTTCTCCCTCTTTATATTTTTGCTTCTGACCGCACTCTGTGCCGTGGCGGGTCGTCCGCGTCCTTCCTTTCCCCGACAGGAAGGCCAACAGGCTACCCACCGTATGGTTCGTTCCTCATCCGACAGCCTCACAACGCCCGCCCGTCAGCCTCGTACTTTGTCCGACAGCCTCAGCCGCTCAGCGAATGCCGCTGACAGCCTCCGCCCTCGCCTCACTTCCGACTCGACCAGCCTCCGCAACTTATCCACGGACAGCTTGGCCAACGACAGTGTGAAGCAGGACAGCGTCAAGCCTCGCAAAGCGGGCATTGACTCCCCGGTGGAATACATCGCACAAGACTCTATGGTCTACGATGCGGCTTCGGGACTGGCTCACCTCTATGGCGAAGCCAAAGTCAACTATCTGAACATGACACTTGACGCTGGCAAGATTACCATGAACATGGATTCGAGCATGGTCTATGCCGAAGGACAGCGCGACTCGACTTTGGAAGGCGGATGGAAGGGACGCCCCGTCTATCACCAAGGTTCGGAGAAGTACGACAGCGAGAAAATGTCGTTTAACTTCAAGACGAAGAAGGGCTTTATCAGCAATGTTGCCACAACTCAAGGCAATGGCTTCTTACAAAGCCAAAAATCGAAGCGTGCCGACGATGGTACGCTCTACTTAGAGCACGCCAAGTACACAACTTGCGATGCCAAGCATCCCCACTTCTACCTCAGCCTTTCGCGTGCCAAGGTGCGTCCGGGCAAAGAGGCTTTTTTCGGCCCGGCTTACCTGGTTGTCGAAGACGTACCCTTGCCCATCGCCGTACCTTACGGTTTCTTCCCTTTCACCAAGAAGTATTCGTCGGGTTTCATCATGCCCTCCTACGGCGACGAGACGGCGCGCGGATTTTATTTGCGTAACGGCGGTTACTACCTTGCCTTGAGTGACTTTATGGACCTAAAGCTCTTGGGCGAAATCTACACAAAGGGTTCGTGGGGGGCCAGTATCGAGACCAATTACATCAAACGCTACAAGTATAGCGGTAATTTCTACTTCAGCTACTTAAATACCGTAGAGGGTGAGAAGAATATGCCCGACTATGCTGTCACAAAGAGCATGAAGATCCAATGGTCACACACGAAGGATGCTAAAGCCAACCCAAACATGACCTTTTCGGCGCGAGTCAATTTCGCGACGGAAAACTACGAACGGAAGAACTTGGAGAGCATGTACAATCCGCTTTCCTACACCCAGAGCACGCGCGCAAGCTCGGTCAGCTTCGGTTACACCTTCCCGAACATCGGACTGAGCCTCTCGACCTCGGCCAACCTGTCTCAGAACATGCGCGACGGGGTGGTCTCTGCCACTTTGCCTGATTTGAGCATCTCACTGGCTCGTTTCTATCCCTTCCGCCGCAAGCATTCGGCGGGCAAGGAGCGTTGGTACGAGAAAATCTCGATGTCGTACACAGGCCAACTCTCCAATTCGATTACGACCAAGGAAAGTCGCCTGTTCAAGTCTAACTTAATCAAGGATTGGCGCAACGGTATGCAACACCGCATCCCCATCGACGCTACTTTCCAGCTCTTTAAGTACATCAACATCTCTCCGTCGTTCTCGTTCCGCGACCTCATGTATGCCACTCGCGTAAACCGCTCGTGGGATCGCGAACAACAGAAGGAAATAGCCGATACCACCTATGGTTTCTACAATCTTTACGACTGGAACGTGGGAATTTCGGCCAATACCACCCTTTACGGTTTCTACAAACCTTGGAAAAAGCTCTTTGGCGGCAAGATTATGGCTATCCGCCACGTCTTCAAGCCGACCATCAGCTTCTCGTACGCTCCGGACTTTACCTCTTCGCGCTATGGGTACACCAAGTCGTACGAGAAAGTGCTTGCCGACGGCACTTCGCAGGCTGTGCGTTACTCGCCTTACGCAGGCAACCTCTACGGATACCCTTCGGGCACGAAACAAGGCATGATTACGATGTCGGTGTCCAATAACATCGAGATGAAAGTGAAGTCTGACCGCGATACCACGGGTATGCGCAAGATTTCACTCATCGACGAGCTCACGGGAACCCTCTCGTACAACATGGCGGCTAAAAAACAGCCGTGGAGTCCGCTTAACATGCGCGTCAGACTCAAGTTGACGAAGAATTATACCTTCTCCATGGCCGCAGTCTTTGCCACCTACGCCTACAAGTTTGATGAGAACGGCAACGTGGTCACCTCCGACCGCACGGAGTGGAGTTACGGACGCTTCGGACGTTTCCAGGGCATGTCGCAAAACATCTCCTACACGTTCAACAACCAAACGTGGCGCAAATGGATGGACAAGTTGCGTGGCAAGAAGGGCGAAACGGCGACGACCGACGAAAGTACGAGTGCGGAAGAAACAAGTTTGGAAGATGCTAACATTGATCCCGATTTGCTCGAAGCTAAACGCAGCAAGAATAAGAAGAAAGAGAAAGCCAAGGTCGATAAAGACGGCTACATGACCTTCTCCATTCCTTGGTCGCTCACTCTTTCATACGGTATTACCATGGCGGAAGATCGGACGAAGCAAATCAACGTGCGCCGCATGCGGTATCCCTTCTCCTTCACCCAAACGCTCAACGCCTCGGGTTACGTGCGCTTCTCAGAGGGCTGGAACGTTTCGTTCTCCTCAGGTTATGACTTCGAACAGAAGAAACTCTCGATGACTACGATGTCGCTCTCGCGCGACCTTCACTGTTTCGAAATGAGTGCCTCGGTTGTGCTGAAACCTTACTCTTCGTTCAACTTTACCTTCCGCGCACGGGCTTCGGAACTGGCTGATGCCCTCAAGTGGGACAAGCGCAGCTCGTACTCGACCAACATCGAATGGTACTAAAAGGCCGGGCAGCAACAGCCTTGCTTCGGCTTGCTTTCTGCCCCCGCACTGCGCACCCAACATTTGCCTCCCCCGCCATGCAAGTTTTTCTTGCAACGGATGTTATCCATGCAAATTCAAGAATTATTCTAACACTTACCTTTTATAAGATTATGTACACGAAATTTTTTTCCTTCCTTGCGGCCGTATGCCTGACCGCCGCATTTACTGCTTGCGACAGTGGCGAATACGAATACCACTCTACGGGCTTTTACCCCACTTCGAGCGGCAAGGAAATCTTTGCTGACCAAACGATTGACTCGGTACGCGTAGTCAGCTACGACTCTTGGAGCCTGACGAACGATTGTCCCTGGATGAAGATTTCCTCGAACGGACAGTATGCCCCCTTGCAGGTTGAAGTAAAACCGGGTACGGCGGTTTCAACCCGTCTGGATCTCGAAATAACGCCCAACCTTACGAACGAGATACGTACCGACTTCATTCGCGTGAAGAGTTCATTCGGCAAAATCGGTACGGTGTCGAAGCGCATCACACAATATCCTTACATCAACATCATTCAACCCGACGTGAATGTCATCGAGAAGGACGGCAAGAAGGTGTACGTATTCGATAAGCTCGTTTCTTATCGCGGTAAGGAAAGCAACGACGCAAAGCCTACGCTGACCTTTATTGTTTATTCTGCAACGGCCACATTGACCTCTGATCAGGAATGGATTCAGCCGGTACAGACGAAGGACTTCAAAACGAGCGAACGTGTGAAGGTGGAACTCGATGTTCAACCTAACACCACGGGTAAAGAACGTTTCGCAACGCTGACTCTCTCTTCTAACGGCGTAAGCACACCCATCTCTGTTACGCAGGGAGCGAACCCGAAGAAATAAGTCAGAGCGCATGGCAAACAGCATAAGGGGTTTGTTGACCAACCTATATGGGCAAGGTCAACAAGCCCCTTTTTCGTTTAGCAATCCTCGCTATCCGCTGCTTCCTCTTTCCTTTCTGCCACACATACTTCCTTTATCCACAGTTTTTCTTTATCTTTGCGCCGCCTTTAAGGGTTAGGGCCCCGTAGCTTAGCTGAATAGAGCGTCAGATTCCGGTTCTGAAGGTCTTGGGTTTGAATCCCAACGGGGTCACACGACCAACTTGCTGCTTACTACTGTCATTCAGGAGTAAGCAGCTTTTTTTGTATGCCTCACAAGCGCTTAACAAGAGACAGGTACCGTTTCTCCACACGTCTGCACAGGGAAGAAACGGTACCTGTTCCGCTGTTCGCCGCAAAAACAGCAGAAAGAAGACACACGCCATTTCGTGACGAAGCAGGGACAGCCCCTACTCTCCCGCCTTTTCTACCATTGGGAAGAGAAGCCGATACCAGTCCTCGACTCACCCACTCCCCCGCCTTTTCCACAAGCTCAAAAATTTCCGTTCGAAGAAATATCTGTACATTTGTCGCGCCGTATAGTTCTACACGGTGTAGGACTCAGCGTGTAACCTCGATCTAAATTACGCATGCCACACGCTATGGCACCACCAACGGAAGCCGCTGCAGGTTGCCGTTCCCTCTATCGAACAACACACAAATCAATCTCTATCTACACATGAAACATTTTATCGCATCTGCATGGCTTCTGGCCGCCATGATTCCAGCCAGTGCCTATGCTCAGCAGGTCGATCGGAGCAAGTATCCCGACTACTCCACGGCTTTCTACCCCGACTATTCGCTACTGAATGCCGGTGGTAACGAGAGCCGACACACGTTGGGAACCGAACAAAGCCCTCTGCCCGACCACGTGGACAACTCCAAGCTACGTTTCTTCCCTCCCGTCTTTGCACAAGACGGTGGTTCCTGTGGTTCTGCCTCGCGTATCTGCTACATGTTTACCCATGAGCTCAATGCCTACCGCAATCGCGACGCACGATCGCTTGCCAACCGTTATCCCTCGCACTTTGTGTGGTTGCTGACCAATGGCAACTCGGGCAAGGACGAATTTGTACAAAACATTGGTGTCCCGTCAGCCGAATTATACGGCGGTACGACTTACTCCCACCTCTTTGGTGCACAGATTGAGACCCAGTCGGACTTCGGATGGATGCAGGGATACGACAAGTGGTATTCCGCCATGTTCAACCGCATGTTGGCCCCCGCTCACTTCCCCGCGAGCCTCGGCACTCCCGAGGGACGCGAAGCGTTGAAGCGTTGGCTCTACAACCATAACGGCGACACGAGCTTTTATGGCGGTGGTATAGCCGGCATTGGCGTGGCATCGGGCGGTGACTTCCAACCGCTGCCCGGCTCTCCTCAAAATGATGCGTTTGGTTTCACTGGTAAGTATTACGTAAAGCGTTGGGGCACCCAGGTGGACCATGCGATGACCATCGTAGGCTATGACGACCGCATTGAGTTCGACCTGAACGGCAACGGAATCATGGGCGAAGCCTCAGCTGACGAGCGCGGTGCGTGGATCATGGTCAATTCCTGGGGAAATATGTGGTGTAACCAAGGCTTTGTTTACTGTCCTTATGCTTATGCCGGTTCGCGCTTCAATCAGAGCGGACAATCCTTCCAATTCTCAGGAGATTGGTGGTATCCGGAGATTTACAAGGTGCGCAAGGACTATCGTCCGCTCCGCACCATCAAGCTCAAGATGGATTACAGCCACCGCAGTGAGTTACACCTCAGTGCCGGTGTGTCGACCGACCTTAATGCTGCTTATCCGGAACAGGTCGTTGCCTTCGACCACTTTAAGTATGCCGGTGATGGCAATTATGGTAACAGCAATCCGGCTCCTGCTGTCCCGATGCTGGGTAAATGGGCGGATGGTAAGCTCCATGATGAGCCGATGGAGTTTGGTTACGACCTCACCGACCTCTCTAGTCAGTTTGACAAGAACCAGCCGCTGAAGTATTTCTTCATTATCGACACGCGCAGCTGGGGTCAGGGCACGGGTAACATCCACAGTGCCTCTATCATGGACTACGAAAACGACCTGGAAGGGGTTGAGACGCCTTTCAACCTCGAAGGAGGCAAACTCAAAATCGAAAGTAAGGGCAAAAAGACCATCATTTCGACCATCGTTTACGGCCGTGGACTCTACGCTCCGCAGAACCTGGCACTCCACGAAGGCAAGCTCAGCTGGCAAAGCCCAATCCGCTCGCATTACCAGGTAGCGAACTACCGCATCTACTGCAACGGTACGCTCCTGGCTGAAGTTCCTGCCAACGAAACGAGCTTCACGCTGACGAGCGAGGAGGACAACGCAACCTACAGCGTCTCAGCGAAGTATAGCAACAAGGAAGAGTCTGCCAAGGTGAGTGTCACGACCCCGATTAAGAATAAGGTGGTCAACCAAGTGGCCAACGTGAACCACTCGGGCTTCTCGATTCCCAACATCTTCCGCAACAAGCTGGAGGAAGCGACCATTGAATACTGGATTAACCCAAGTTCGCTCAGCAACTGGAACCAGAGTGCCGGTCCGGGATGGGGTCAGTTTATGTTCCATGCCAATGCCAACGGTTCATTTACCGTAGGTTGGGATCCCAACGGCAACCGCATCGAAACCACAGGCGGAAAACTCCGCACGGGACAGTGGAATCACGTGGCCATTACGGTCAAAAAGAACGTGATGACGCTTTACATCAACGGCACAAACAACGGCAAGCTCACTTCCGAGCGTTACAGCGGCATCGGTGGCTTCGGAAACCTCACGTGGCGCAGTAATGGCTCGCACGACGACAGCCATGCCAAGTATGACGAGATTCGTATCTGGAACTATGCCCGCACTGCGGAACAGATCAAGGCTAATAAGGACGTACAATACGGTGGTTCACTCATGCCCCAGGGCTTGATTGCCAATTACAAGGGAGAAGTGATGACCATCGACGGTAAGAAGTACCTGCGCGACTGCATCGGCGGCAACCATGCCGAAGGGCTCAACACGCAGATTAACCAAATGCCTTATCCTTCCTTTAAGTTGACTGCTCCGACCGAAGCTTTGTCGGCCTCAATCGTTCCTCCTACGGGTACAGTCTATGTGGGCATCCCCGCAAAGCTCTCTGCCAAAATTTCAGAATCAGTCAGCGCACTGACTTGGACGGCTGAAGGAGCGGGAGTGAAGGATTTGCACAACCTGACTCCCAACTTGACCTTTACACAGGCTGGTGAACAGAAGGTTACGCTGACCGCTGTCAATGAGGCGGGAGAAAAGGTGACCGACTCACTCCTGTTGCAGGTACAAGCCGCTCCCGAGGGCGACGCCAGCTTTGAGCCCATTCGCAAGGTCATCGCAGCCGGCGAACACATCACTTTCCTGGTCAACAATCCCATCTTGGGCTACACGTATGAGTGGGATATGCCCGGGGCTGAAGTTGAAAAGGTTTATACGATGAATGCTGCCGCTACTTACCAACACAAGGGCACTTACACCGTGACGCTCACCGTCACCTCGCCCGACGGTAAGAAAAAGCAGGCTTCGCAACAGATTCAGGTGACGGAAGTTCCGCCCGTGGCCGCCTTTGCCATTACACCGGCGGTAATCCTCAAGGGCGAGACGACTTTCCTCAAGGACCAATCTAAGAGTGGCCCGACTAGCTGGAACTGGATGTTGAGCAGCCCGAAGGCTTCTTACTTGATTAAGGGTCAGAACTCTTCATTTAGTCCGAAGCAGGCGGGTGTCTACGATGCGACGCTGACCGTAAGCAACTCGGCTGGCGAAAACAGCTTCAGTCAGCCGCGCGCACTGATTGTTTGCAACGCAGACAGCAAGAATGGTCTGAACTTTACGTCATACGGTCAGGAAGTGAAGCTTGAACGCGTTCCCTTCGATAACAACATGCAGGCATTTACCATTGATTGGTGGATGAACCCCACACAGCTCACTAATTATTGCTGTGGCGTGGGTGACAACATGAACTGGATGATCAAGGCCGACCAGGAAGGCAATTACAGTATCACCAAAGGCAAGGATGACCTCTGTAAAGTGCCGAAGATGGTCAAAGAGAACGAGTGGCACCACTATGCAGTGGTCTACAACGGTCAGAAGGTCAGCTTCTACCGCGATGGTGAAATCATTCAGGAGAACAACCTCCAGCCCGGGACACTCAGTCAGCTGAAAAACTTCTCAGTCAGTCTGAACGACGCACCGATGTTTGGTCAGATTGACGAGTTCCGTGTGTGGAACACGGCTTTGACTACTGAGAAGTTGCAACACTATGCCAACCAACCGATTGCTGAAGGAACGGCTGATGCAGCTGACCGCCTGGCTGTTTACTTTGACTTCAACCAGAACGGCGGAAACGTGATAGACCTTAGCGGTAACAAGAACAACGGACAGCGTTTGAACTTCGGACCGGACGGAGATGCCTGGGTCGTAACCAAGGGTGTCTTTAGTTTGAACTTCCAAGCGAACGGCCAAAGCGAAGATGTAAGCGAAACTTACCTCCGCAACTACCGCGCTCCCTACACGTACGACCCGAACACGCCGATTAGCCCGTTCAGCAAGCGCCGATTCATGAAGATTACGGACTGGACGCTTGAAAATGCGGTGGAAAGCAAAAATGGTGTCATTACGACGGTGCACGTAGACCGCGAGAAGAACGATCAGTTCACTTGTACGACGACCTGGGACAACTTCTACCCGACGCTCACCGACCACAAGGCTTACCAGACTATCAAATTGCCGGCTGGTATGTACACTTTCGTAGCCAACTACGACGAAAAGTATGAAGGTGAGTGTGAGAACTCCTACTTGGTTGTGGCTAAGGGCAAGGGATTGCCCGATACGAACCGACTGAGCGAGGCACTCAACGCTACCTTGATGAGTCCGAAGAGCGCAACGATGAGCAACAAGCTGGAATTCCTCTTGCAAGAGGAAACCGAGGTATCGCTCGGCTTGGTCATCAATATGACGAACAAGAAGTGCATGGTTATCCACGATTTCCAATTGTTGAGCAAGAAAGCAGAGGAACTCGAGGCGGACGGAAGCTATGGGTATAACCTGCAAATGGGACTCGACGGCATGAAGACGCTTGCGTTGCCTTATCCGACCTTGATTCCGGAGGGTGTTAAGGCTTTCGCTGCGACGGAAGTGAAGGATAACCAGGTGATTCTGAACGAAATCGAAGAGGGAATCGTTCCTGCCCACACGGGTGTAGTGGTGGAAGCCGCTGCAGGCGAATACCATTTCGAACCCAGCGTGGAAGCTGGTCGTACAAAGAGCCTCCTGCTCAGTGTTACGGAGCCTACAGCGACGGACAATGCACTGAAGTACTACGAACTGACGGTTACACCGAAGGCAGGCTTTACGCTCTTCAACAGTCTTGAACTGGAGAAGAATCGGGCGTACCTCACGCGTCCTGCCACGGAATCGCAGACGTTCTTCCCCTTCCAGCTCATCTATACGGGCATTGGCAACGTGACCACCCCGTCGAAAGCGGTTCCCACCTACGACCTCAGCGGTCGCCGTGTGAAGAACCCGACCCGAGGTGTGTACATCACGGAAGGCAAGAAGGTTTGGATTAAGTAAAGTAGTCCTTGTGCGTCAGCATGATCCTACTGACGCGCCCACTTCTTTTAATAGAAGGTCGGATCTCTCCTTGAGGTCCGACCTTTTTTAGTTTCTGTTTCTCAAACAAAGGATTGCTGACGCTAAGCCCAAGCCCTCAGCGAGCGAACCAGACCAAGACTTCTGAAACGAATGCCCCCTGCAGCTTCTTCACGAATTCCAGTTTCCGCACTTCTTCTCCTTACCTATCCTTCCCCACGAAAAACAGCCGACTTTTCCCCTTTTGCACCCCTTACAAGACCCCAAAAATCCGACCTTTCTGCCCTTGCAAGCCTTACAAAAACAAAAACAGCCGACTTTTCCCCTTTTGCACTCCTTACAAGACCTCAAAAGTCCGACCTTTCTGCCCTTGCAAGCCTTACAAAAACGAAAACAGCCGACTTTTCCACTTTTGCACCCCTTACAAGCCCTCAAAAGTCCGACTTTTCTGCCCTTGCAAGCCTTACAAAAACGAAAATGGCCGACTTTTTCACATGCGCCACTTCTGCTCAACGAACAACGCTGATTATTTCTCCTGCTGTTAGTGCAACCCGACGAATAAAAATGCTCCAAGCAAGCGGAATATTTCCATCAACCATCTCATTGGACAGAACTTCCTATAAACAAATTCCTTCATCCCCTTTTTTAGCGCAATAAAAGGCCTCTATACTCCCATGCAAGCATTGGATAGCCCTCCTAATAAGACCTTAAAAATAAAAGTAGACCCACAAAACAAGGATGTAACGGCCCATGACTTTCTTTCATACACACAAACAAACGCAGTTAAACCATGCTGATAATGAGCTGTTTTTACACGTAGAAGAATAATTATAGTTTTCAAGGTTAATTTTTTTGGTTATTCCGAATGTCATTGTATCTTTGCCGCCACAACCCATCTAATCAATCATTATCAACTAATACAGGACTTGGAAAGAAGCTCGCCTACGCACTGAGTACGGTTTTCTTTCAAGCCAACACAGAAAGATTGTCACTTCTAACCCAGGTGCAATCACTAACTCATTCGAAATCCTGAAGCGACGTTGCGCTGTAAGAACAACACGCCGCATCGAGAGTTCATTAGAATAATAACCCCTTAAAAATTGATTCCCGCGGGGGCAACAACCCTCGCTATAGAAACCTTACAAATACAACTATTTTTTCTCTCCAATGATGATTAGAAGTGTAGAAGAACCAACTTATTTATTTACATGCCCCTGTCAGACTTTCCTTAAGCAAGTAGGGCTGCGGGCGAAACTAAGAACAAAATTTCAATATGAAAAAATTTTATGCAGTTACAATTTCTCGCATGAGAAACGGTGCACACTACAACTTTATGCACCTCTTTTTGACGCTCCTCAAGGAGCAAACCTCTGAAAATGCGGAGTTCAACAAACGAAAGGAAAACATTGAAGCTGTGTTGAAGGAGGAAAACAGAAACCTGCTCATCGCGCAGGGAAGTACCTTCACGCAACCGCTACACGAGGCGGACGCATCGCGCAACCGACTGTTTGTCAACATCAACCGAGTGGTAACTGGCCACGCTAACTTGCCCGAAATCACGGGCAACGAGGCGGCAATGAAACTCAGTACGCTCTTACAGAAGTACAAGGTCAGTGTAAACTGGAAGATTGGACAAAAGACGGGTATCCTGACCAACCTCGTGGAGGACTTGCTGGGAGAAACCTACCAAACGGAAGTGGAAACGCTCGGCATCAAGGCTGCTGTGGAGAAACTGAAGGCAGAAAACGAACGCGTCAACGCCATGTTGCTCGCACGAAGCAAGGAGAAGTCGGAGTTTGTACGCGAAGCCTTGGCTAAGGCACGCATCGAGACCGACAAAGCTTATGCGGACATGACGGAGTTTATCGAAGCGTACTGCAAAGTATTCGATGACAAGCAGATGGAGAAGCTGATTGATACGTGGAATGTGGAAATCAAACGTTCACTCTCTGAAATGTTGCCACACAGCAACAAGGGTGAAGCTGACAATGCGCCTCAAACGGATGCAACCAATCCGCCGGCCAAAGACCCTGCCACGGATCAGTCAACCAACCAGCCTTCGAACAAGCCCAGCGAGCAACCGACGGATAAACCGACGGGGCAGAATGGCGAACAGACGGGTGGTGACTCTTCGGGCATCATTACGGACGTTACGCCGGAGAAGCAAGTGGCGACCAAGTGAAGTGGGTCGCACGGACAAACCCGACAGAGGCACGCATTCATCAGAAGGTAGCCATACTTCGCCCCACTCGGACGATACCCGGGTGCTTTCTGAACGTTTCCTAAAGACGGAAAACAGCAAAGCCTCTGCCCGGATTGACTGACAAGGACAGCTCCCCGCACCCATTGCCTGACCTTGGGGCAGGGAGCTTTTACTTTTTCGTGTATCGCACGGGTTGTCTGCGTACCCCACGCGACTGCACACGCACTTTATGACATTCTTTTTTCATCAACACTAACCCCATTTCTACTATGGCAATTGAGAAAACATTGGTGCTGCTTAAGCCCTGCACCTTGCAACGCGCCCTGGTCGGCGAAATCGTCAGCATCTTCGAAAAGAAAGGGCTGCACCTCTGCGGCATGAAGATGATGCAACTCACAGACGAGTTGCTCAGCGAACACTACGCACATTTGAGCGAAAAGCCCTTCTTTCAACGTGTGAAAGACTCGATGATGACGGCTCCTGTCGTGGCCCTCTGCCTTTCAGGCGTTGATGCCATTGCGGCTGTACGTGCCCTGGCGGGTCCAACCAATGGTCGCCACGCCGCTCCGGGCACCATTCGCGGTTCCTACTGCATGAGTTTCCAGGAAAACATTGTCCACACGTCTGACTCACCCGAAACGGCAGCCATCGAATTGAAACGCTTCTTCCGCGACAACGAAATCTTTGACTGGAAACAGTGTACGTTTGATTATCTGTATGCAAACGATGAGTTTTAAACGATAAAACAACCGACACACCGCCTTCCCTGCGTGACAGACAGCCATTTGCCTGCCCCGCACCAAGCGGTCAAACTTACCCAACCTACTTGGGGACATCCGCAACAGGCATAAATCTGAAACGAAGTGTCCCCAAGTAGCGTTCAAACGCTACAAGCTACACACGGAACCTTATTCGTACAGGTTGCAATTGTCTCACGAACAACACAGAACTTAAATTTTAACCACTCAAAGACCAGGTTATTGACCCGAAATATGCTAAGCACAGATAACTTTTAGAGGAGACACACCACACATTCAGTTGTTATTTACAAAACAATATACAAGTTTAAGGTTTATTACCCCCCCGATTTGACAACCTTAATTTCTAAGCGTAGATTTGCGCTCGGATTGGAATTCATAGTCATCACAAACAGAAAATCAACTTCACTTTACTAAAATGAGAAGAACATTGTTTGAATTTTCCATTCTGTGAAGAACGTCCCAACCTTGCTTGTAAAAACACGCACAAGACTCGTAAATCATACAAATCACATTCACAATCACATTATGAAAAAAGCAATGAGTTTATTCATGCTGTCACTCGCCTGTGCGGGGACAGTATGCGCACAATCAACCGATGCTTCAACTACCACTTCGCCTGTCAGCGAAACAGCCACAAAGGCAAGCGAACTAACGGATGGTTACTACATTCTGAAGTGTCAGGTAACAACGGGAGAAAACAAAGCACTGACCAAAGCCACAGGTTATGCCTATCACAAGCCTGGACAAGACCGTCCCTTCCGCTTTAGCTCGACAGCAACGGCAGCTCCCGACTTCTCAAAAGGCTTTACCAACGACAATCTGAAGTATGTATGGAAGCTGACGAAAAAAACTGACAACAGCAGCGAGACTGCAACGTTTACACTCCAAAACAGCAAGAGTCAGGGCTTCATGGTTGCCGATAAAGAGCGCAATAAAAACATGCAAGGTTCAGGTGATGCGCCTGCAGTGTTAACTTACGAAACATACAATAAGTCCGGCGACGAGAATTACCTGAAAGACGGCGTGCTTCTCTATCAGACCAACTTTAGCATTAAAGAAAGTGTTACAAAGCTCTACATCCATGCCAATTCCCCGGGCGGCGACATGAACTTGAGCTATTGGAATGGAAACGGACTTCCCGGAACAGCGGTACAAGTAGAGTTCTACAAGGTTACAAGCGATGATGTTTTTGAACTGACCTACGCTTTTAAGAAAACAGAAGGTACGGGTAATGCCCATACACAGACCTTCCACGTTGCAACGGGCTGTAACTATCCGACTTGTGCACTTCCCGCATTTACAGAAGCCACTTGGCCCCAAGGAACGGTGACTGCAGCCGACAAGGGTAAAACAAAAGTCATTCCTTGGACCAACACGAAGTTTGCAACGGGACAATATTTCTTCTTAGACCTTGGAAACAACGCGGGATACCTGCACGACCAAACTGGCGAGCAAATGACGCTGGGACAAGGTTACCAAACGAAGACTTTAGCAGACAAGAGCCAATTGTGGAAGTTTGTCGGCAGCAACCCTTGGGAAGGTTATCAGATTGTCAATGCCCAATCTGGCGGCTTGCTTAACGCTAATCCGACTGTCACAAGCGGCAATGGTCAAAATAACCCCGTTACGGTGAAACAAGAAAGCGAGATTCCTGAAGGAAACATCTCTCGCTGGATAGCAACTGCAAGCTCAGCCCGTCCCGACGGCTTCTTCCTCCATCTCAAAGGCCATAACGCTATGAAGATGAACTTCAGAAGCCCCAAACTGGCGTTCTGGAACGGCGGAGCAGACAATGGCTCAACATTCACAGCAAGCACCGTCCTCCCTGCACAGCGTATGGTAACTGACAAGAGCGAAAGTTTCGCTTCGCTTTACCTTCCCTTCGCCGTGACCCTTCCTGAAGGTGTAAAAGCCTATACGGCAACTTCTGTAGGCAATGGAAAATTGAATCTGACGGAGATTGCAGGGAACATCGTACCTGAAAATACAGGCGTTGTTTTGATCAAGGCACCTGCAGCAGAAAATGTAGAATTGAACATTGCTCCTGAAAGCGCAGCAGCTCCTACCGCTTTGACGAATCTCTTCAAGGGTACACTGACAGCAATGGCTGCCGATGGTAAATTGGCTTTTGGTAGAACGGAAAAGACTGGTATCGGCTTCTATTCAGTTGCTGCCGGTACACAAATCCCTGCCAACCGTGCTTACTTGGAAAAGTCTGCCCTGCAAGGCCAACAGGCACTGAAGCTGAACTTTGACGGTGAAGCTACAAGCATCGAAATGGTAGAAGGTCAACTCCTTGACAACCAAACACCCGTCTACGACTTGAGCGGACGCCGCGTTGTCAAGACGGTTAAGGGTGGTCTCTACATTCAAAACGGTAAGAAATTTATCGCACAGTAAGTTTTTGTTTTACATCTCTAAGAAAAATCACAATGAAGACATACATTCAACCACAATCTAAGCTCTATACATTCCAACTTGAGAGTATGCTCGCTGCAAGTAAAGGTCGCGAGATTTCTGCTGATGCTGATCAGCAGCTTTCAGATATTTATTCTGAAGGAAAGGATTCCTGGAGCAACGAAATCTGGGACGAGGAATAAATTCCGAACCCTGAACAGCACACAATGTGACTTTCGAACGCACACCCTATGTGTGAAAACGAAGAATACATTGTCCCCCAACTTGTAGGTAGATGCCTGCAGGTTATGTAGATAACTTTTTTCTGGACGGGAAGGTGTCAAACGTGGCATCTTCCCCGTCCTTTTTTAGAACGACAGCAATATAAACAGTGGGTGCATTACCTGAAAGTAATACACCCACTGAACGTAAACTTCGATGAATAAAAGTAAGGTTAACAAAGTGGAGAATGATTCTTAGATGAGCTATCTGTAAGCGGAGAAAACAAGTCTTGCGATAATTCCTACCTTTGTTGCCGTATACCAACCTACTTCTTGACGACGAACGACTCGTTTTCCCACTACAGGGCTCATTCGCTTTTACTCTTGGAGCAATGCTTCGACGCGCTCGACAAGTGCGGGATAAGGAAGTCCGCCCACAGTGCGCTCAATGTTTCCCTGACGGTCAATAAAGAAGAGTGTCGGGATGGACATGATGCGAGCGGCCTCAGCCAAAGCTTGGTTTTTGTCGACATCGACCTTGAGCACCTTCAACTTGCCTTCGTACTCGGTAGCAAGACGTTCGAGCAGGGGCGACAAGGCCTTGCAAGGACCACACCAGGTGGCATAGAAGTCGAGAAGAACGGGTGTTTTACCTGTATAGTCGTAACCTTTGAGATAAGGGAGATAGTTGTTGATTGTTTCCATAATGAATGATTGTTTTTATGAGTGTGTTCAGAATACAAGGAGTGAAAATCGGAGAAATGTAACCGCTGTCGGCTTAGCCGGCATGAGTCTTCTCGAGTTTCATAATATGGATGGGACAGGCAGTCACACATTTTCCACATTTGATGCAATCGGGATGGAGATAACCGTCGGCCTGCCCGCGACTGTCGTAAGGAGTGAGTTGCATAGGGCATACACGGGCACAACTCTTACATTTCATCTGGCAGCGGTCGCTTACCTGGATGGCTTTGTAGCCTTTGGGGAGTGCGGGCTTCTTAGGCGAAACAAGTGCCGAAAGGCTGCCCATCGGACAAAACGAACACCAAGTGCGCGGGGCGTAAATGAAGGACAACGTAATGCCTACAAGGGTCGTGACGAAGATAATGTTCCAAAATACCTTGCCCATTGCGGCCCAATCGCCCCAAGCGAAGTACATTTGCACGCCAAACATCGTGAAAATAAAGAGCACCATGAAGGCACGGAAGCCTTTCGTCCGAACAAAGCTAGGAATGGGACGGTGCGGGGAGTACTTGGCGAGCAGTCGATCGTAAAAATTGCCACGCGGACAAGCATTGCCACACCACCAACGTCCCCGACGGACTGCAAAGGCTACTGGAGCAATCATACAGACGATGGCTAGCAATCCAATGATTGGATAAAAGTAACCAATGACGAGGTAAGCCAGTAATATCCAATAAAGGGCATACCCCTTGGACGGCTGATAACGATGGAATGTCTTTGTTGCCATAAGCTGAAATGTTGTTTTTGATTTCGGATGCAAAGGTAGAGGAAGGTTTTCCTCCTGACGAACGATTTTCTTTATGACAGTATAGATAATATCTATCATCATGACCTTACAACAGCTGAAATATATCATTGCAATCTATCATCACCGCAACTTTGCCAAGGCAGCGGAAGAGTTGCGCGTTACGCAACCGACACTAAGCTCGATGCTTGTGAAATTGGAAGAGGAGTTGGACTTGCGCATCTTTGAACGTAGCAACAAACGGGTGGTGCCCACTGCTGCAGGCGAAAAAATCGTGGCTCAGGCACAACGGGCTTTGCGTGAAGTGGAACGCATCGGGGAATTGGTGGCTGAGGACAAGGGGAAGACCTCGGGAAACTTCGCTTTGTCGGTCGGTCCGACCATCGCTCCCTACATTTTGCCACAATTCATCCATCATTATACGAACAACTACCCCCAGGTGGAACTGAACATTGTCGAGCTGAAGGCTGAGACAATGATTCAGGAACTGTTGCAAGGTACGCTGGATGCGGGAATGGCCATCAGCGGAAACCAGCAGACAGGGATTCTCGAAATACCGCTCTACACGGAAGCTTTCTGGGTGTATCTCTCGGAACAATGCTGGCGCAAACTGCCTGTGTTCCGACCGGAGAACCTGGAACACGAACAAATGTGGATTATGAAGGAAGCGCAGTGTCTGCGTGAGAGCGCGTTTAGCTTTTGTAAGGCTCGCAGCGTGGGCAAGAAGATCTATGAAGCCGGAAGTATCGAGACGCTCATTCGCATTGTCGACTTGAACGGGGGCTTTACGATTATTCCCGAAATGCATTTGCCGTTTCTCCTGGAAAAGCAACGGGAGAACGTCCGACGAATTGAGGGAGATTACCATTCGCAACGTTGCATTTCTCTCTATATCAAGGAAGACTACGTGCGCGAACGAATGCTCAACACCGTAACCGACACGCTCCGCTCCTTCTTACCCTCGGGCATGATGGAAGAGCGTATTTTGAAGTATGGAGTGAAGCTGTAGGAGGTGCAGGACGTGAATTTTGGGTTAGAGAAGAGGAGGTAAGCGGTCACTCTGCGACATTTTCGAATCAGAGAGGATGAGGATAGAAGTTATAAAGTTACTTTTGCGGCCACTCTCCCCGCGCAATCCCTACACCCTGCACTTTAGCCCCCATGCTACGCCATGTAACTTGATAACCTCTCACTTAATAACCTTCTATCCCCCATCCCATCAGCCCCAAACGTAATGAATAAAAGAAATGTAGCCCTTGTATTGTCCAGCGGCGGCGCCCGTGGATATGCCCATATCGGTGCCATCCAGGCATTAGAAGAACATCAGTTTCAAATCACCTCTGTAGCCGGTACCTCCATGGGAGCCTTGGTCGGTGGAATGTATTGTGCCGGTCGCCTTGATGCAGTGAAAGAGCGAATGTGCTCTCTGACCCGACGCGAAGTACTCACCCTCATTGACTGGTCGCTTGGGAAAAACCATCTGATGAAGGGGGACAAAGTAATTGAGGTATTGAAAGAGATGGTACCCGATGTTCGCATCGAAGATTTACCCATCCCCTTCCGTGCAGTGGCTGCCGAACTCGAAACTCAACGCGAAGTAGTCTTTTCATCCCGCAGTTTGTACCGCGCACTACGTGCCTCCATCTCGATACCCTCAGTTTTGAAGCCTATCCGCGTTGGGCAATACGTACTGGTCGATGGCGGCGTGGCCAACCCGCTTCCGCTGAACCGCGTCGTTCGTACCCCGGGCGACTTGTTGGTCTCGATCAATGTCAGTGCCCCTGCCAGCGAACGCGTGGACCAATTGCGCCGCGAAGCTTTGCACAGAGAGCAAACGTGGATGAGTTCCATAGCCCGCAAACTCATCCCGTTCTCTTCAGAAGAGGTGGATAGCAACTACGCCACTCTCTTGCTCTCTGCTTTTACGATGATGATTCAGCGCAACACGGTGTTGGCACAAAAACTTTCGCCTCCCGACATCGCGGTCAACATTCCCATGAACCGTTTTAGTGCTTTCGACTTTGACCATGCCGAACGAATCATTCGAGAAGGTTATGAATGCACGAAGGAGGCTATTCAGCAATGGGAAAAGGCTATGGGAACTGCCACGTAAGGCAAAATAGCCGCAGTTCCCTCCTCTTTAGCCAGTGCAACCCTTGCTTTCAGCCAACGAGTCAGACATTTTACACAAACAGTCGCTATACATGTTGCACAACATACGTTTGTAAGGTAGAAAATCCAAGAGAAAGGTGTTCCTTTGCGTCGATTTCTGAATCAATCAATCTGAACTAACCTACCAATCTACCTAACAAAACGACGCTGAATAATAAACAGACGCGGCAGAGGGGAAAGTCTATCAGACTCGAACTGCAAATTGCAGAAACGACTGATAAGCAGACTTTTCCCTCTGCCATTTTTTATAATATGCTTCGTTCTTTTGCCTAACAAGGCTTTTCGGCGTAACTTTGCCGAAACGGAAAACACCGACAAGGTGATAATCTATGAATTTTATGGAAGAAACTCCCCAAACAGGCTACCGTACTCAGACTTATAACGGTCCTGTAAAACGTTACTGTCAAACTCTTGACCTCAAAGACGATCCCGCACTCATTGCTGAATATCGCAAACGCCACAGTCCGGAACATGCTTGGAAGGAAATCCTTGCTGGCATCCGCGAAGTAGGTATCCTCGAAATGGAAATCTATATTCTCGGCACACGGCTCTTCATGATTGTTGAAACACCCGTAGATTTTGATTGGAATACGGCGATGGAACGCCTTTCCACCCTTCCCCGTCAAGCAGAATGGGAAGATTACATGGCTGAATTCCAACTGGTAAAGGCAGGAATGAGTTCTGCTGAAAAGTGGAAACCCATGGAACGTATGTTTCATCTGTATGAACCCTAAACACTCCTTACCCACTCTGAATGAATACGCACAGAAATCCCAACGAGAACCTCACAAACACTTCGCCTAAGGAGTGTCAGACTTCCCAACCGTCCGCAGTACTGGTTGAACGAAAGTATCTAGTCAGCTTTATTCTCATCACCTCACTTTTTGCCCTTTGGGGCTTCGCCAACGACATCACCAACCCCATGGTAGCTGCCTTCCAGACGGTGATGGAAATATCGGTCGCAAAAGCTTCCTTAGTACAGTTTGCATTCTATGGTGGTTATGCTACAATGGCTATCCCTGCCGCACTATTCATCCGCAAATACAGTTACAAGCGAGGGATTATGTTAGGACTCTCACTCTACGCGCTCGGGGCGTTTCTGTTCATCCCCGCAGCCTCCTTTGAGAGTTTTACCTTCTTCTGTTTCTCCCTCTACATCTTGACGTTTGGTTTGGCATTTCTCGAGACGACTGCCAATCCCTTCATTCTCTCACTGGGTCATAAAGAGACAGCTACCCAACGCCTCAACCTCGCGCAATCCTTCAATCCCATGGGGTCACTCCTCGGAATGGCCATTGCTGCACAGGCTGTGCTGCCCAACCTCCTTTCTGACCGTCGAAATGAAGCGGGTGAAATCATTTTCTACGCTCTTTCTGAAGCTGAGAAGGCTTCGATTCGCATACACGACCTTGCCGTCATCCGCAATCCTTATGTGGCACTCGGTGTAGTGGTACTCTTGATACTAATTGTGATTGCGTGCAAGAAAATGCCTCAAGTCGCTGGCGAAGGGAAGCAATCGTCCACACGCGAAACCCTCAGCCGCCTGTGGAAGAACCGTCTGTACCGCGAGGGAGTCGCCACGCAGATGTTTTATGTGGCTGCACAGATTATGGTATGGACCTTTATCATACAATATGCCGATAGTTTGGGCATCGATAAGGCCACAGCCCAAAAGTATAACATCGCCGCCATGGCAATGTTTCTTTGTAGCCGTTTTATCAGCACCTTTCTGATGCGCTACGTCAATACGCGCCTACTTCTTACCCTCTTTGCCGTGGGAGCCACGTGTTGCACGTTGGGGACGATTCTGTTTGTCGGAATAACGGGACTTTATTGCTTAGTGTGCATCAGTTTCTTCATGTCCTTGATGTTCCCCACCATTTACGGCGTTGCGCTCGAAAATGTAAACGAAGAAGACACTTCTCTCGGAGCAGCGTTTCTCGTCATGGCCATTGTCGGTGGAGCTTTGATGCCTCCGTTGCAAGGAATGCTCATTGACCAGCAAACTTTGTTAGGTATGCCCGCCGTCAATGCCTCCTTCCTCCTCCCCCTCGGCTGTTTCATAATCATCCTGGCTTACGGAGTCCGCACATATCGGCAGGGGAAATCGTAAGAAAACCATTTGAAATAAGCTTTATTCCTATGAAAAGAAGCATGGATGCGATTCAACGTATCCATGCTTCTTTTGTTTCTACAGCAAAGGTTTTTCAAGGACGACCTGCTGTTTGAGTACAAAGCAATACCGTTACCTAACGTCAACGCTTCGTCCCCTTATCCTGTTTCAATCCCTTTTTACCTCCTTTTCCTCCTTCTTTTCCTCCTGCAAGGCCTTCTGTTCCTTCTGCTGCAAGATGTGCATAAACGACGAACTGATGATACCCGTAGGGATGGCAATCATGGCGATGCCGACCAGGGCTATCAGGCCGCCGAGGAGCTTTCCGAGGGGCGTCACGGGGTAGATGTCACCATAGCCCACGGTGGCGAAAGTCACAATAGACCACCACACGCCGTCGCCGATGTTTCTGAATACTTCGGGCTGGGCACTCCGTTCCAAATAGTACATCAAGATGGCGGAGAAACACACCATAATGAAGCAGGCTGTATAGGCTGTAGCCAATTCTTCCTTTACCGAAGCCAGTGCTTTGCCGATTAGTTGAAAGGACCGGGAGTGCCGAATGAGTTTGAAGATGATAAATATGTAGGGCAAGATGATAACGTGCACCGTGGGCGTGTCCCAATAAAAATAGGAAAGTACACAGGGTAAAATAGCTACGAAGTCAACGAATCCATAAAACGAAAACAGGTAACGAAGTCGCGCCCGATTGCGTGAGAGAGCTGGATATTGAGCTGGAGCGGAAAAGATACGGGCTGCAAATTCAACTAAAAACACGAAAGACGATGCATAAGTAATGGCAAAAAGCTCTATCCGGTAATCAGCCATGCTCTCATACGAACTGGCAATGACAGCAGCAATCGAAATGCTAATGAAGAAGAGTACAAAGTAATGCACAAACTTTCCCGTGAGAAAGTGCTGAAGAAAACGATACAATTTCATACTAATGGAGCGAATGCTAAAAAAACGGGGCAAAGGTACGGCTTTGGGTAAAAACCTTTTTCTTCCCACAAGCGAAACAATTCGTCGTTTGGGCGAAAGAATACAACTATTCTTCCTTCCTATCGCCTGCTCCAGTCCCAGTTGCCCGCTATTCCCAGCTCGTTCGTTTCAGTTTAGTGCTTCTTGTACTGCTCTCCAGGGCTTCATTTTTCGCTTAAACACCTTTGTTTTTCCACTCTCTAAACACACAAAGACCACAACCTGCGGTTGAACAGGCTGCGGTCTTTGGTTGCTCCTCCTCGGTGAGCGTGTGTGCAAGGAACTATGTACTGATTACAGTGACGAGGAGTATCTAATCTTATGTCGCTTTTCTATCTTCATCTTTTATTTATTCCACAGGAACCGTCTCGGTCGTTACCACCGTGTCATTCGGAACTACTGTATCGTTGAGAGCCACGTAACCTGCTTCAGAAGTTTGTTCCGCTACAACGGTATCTGCAGGAACGAGCGTATCAGCGGGCACTACTGTGTCAACAAGTGCCAAACTACCCGTTTCAGTGGTTTGTTCAAGGATTACTGTGTCTTGTGGAACAACAGTATCCACGGGAACCACGGTGTCATTGAGTGCAAGGCAACCGGTTTCGGTCGTCTGTTCAGCTACAACAGTATCTTGTGGCACAACCGTATCGACCGGAATCACTGTATCACTCAGTGCAAGGCTCTCTGTTTCGGTTGTTTGCTCGGGAATAACGGTATCTTTCGGAACAACGGTGTCGGCTACTTCTACAGTGACCAGACCGCGATAGAGGGACGAAGTGGTTCCAGCGAAGGCACCACTACTAACGGTGAGAACTCCCATTGCCAAGATGGCAGAAACTGAAAACTTTTTCATAATCGTCTATTGTTTATTTTGTTGTTGATTGATGTGTTTCTGCTTTACTAATAAGCAAACTTTATGCCGCTCGTTCGTTCTGTTTTTCTTTTGCTTGAAAATCAAGCAAAAGGCACTTTCTGTCCATTTATCTTGAGTTGGGGAAGGTGGGGAATCTGCTGAGGAAAGTGTGGAATTTTTCCCCAACTATGGGGAAAGAAGATGGGCTACTGGGGAAGGCTTTGGCATTTGCAACACGCCTTTGCCCAATTGCTGCCACACGTTCTGCACGCGTTCATCTTTCGGTTTATGAGGGGTGCGCAAGGGGTGTACGGTCGCGGCATGCCGCGACCCATAGCAAAAGTAACTTCCGCAGCGCGCTCATCTTTCGGTTTATGAAGGACGCGCAGGGGATGTACGGTCGCGGCATGCCGCGACCCATAGCAGCAGTAACTTTCGCCGCGCGTTCATCTTTCGGTTTACGAGGGTCGTGCAGTTGTTGTACGGTCGC
>UQJC01000010.1 GCA_900541335.1 uncultured Prevotella sp. | reverse complement strand
TCCCTCCTCCTAATTACTTTATAAAACGCGCAAGCCCCTCTTATAAACCAATCATTAAGCATCGTTATAGACCAATGGAGCGCACCAAAAAAGGGAAACGCAGATTGGTACGTAAAAAAGAAATGCTTAATTTTGCGCGCAATTAAAATCCCGACTTGTTATGACTTCTGATTTTATTGCAGACAAAATCGTTATGGACGGTCTCACGTTTGATGACGTCCTTTTAGTTCCCGCTTACTCTGAAGTTCTTCCCCGTGAAGTATCCTTGGCCACGAAGTTCTCTCGCAACATTGACTTGCAGATTCCCTTCGTGACAGCAGCCATGGACACTGTTACCGAAGCTCGCATGGCCATTGCCATTGCACGCGAAGGTGGTATCGGTGTGATTCACAAGAACATGAGTATCGAAGACCAGGCTCGCCAAGTAGCCATCGTAAAGCGTGCCGAGAATGGTATGATTTACGACCCCGTGACCATCAAGCGTTATAAGACGGTGCAGGATGCCCTCTCACTGATGAGTGAATACCATATTGGCGGTATCCCCGTAGTAGACGATGATATGCACTTGGTAGGTATCGTTACCAACCGTGACTTGCGCTTTGAAACGCAAATGGACAAGCGCATTGACGAAGTAATGACTCGTGAAAACCTTGTTACAACGACGCAGCAAACCGACCTGCATGCAGCTGCACAAATTCTTCAGAAGAACAAGATTGAAAAGTTGCCTGTTGTAGACAGCGACAACCGTTTGGTCGGACTTATCACTTACAAAGACATTACCAAAGCTAAAGATAAACCCATGGCATGTAAGGACGCCAAGGGTCGTCTTCGCGTTGCCGCTGGTGTAGGCGTAACGGCTGACACCTTGCAGCGTATGGAGGCTTTGATTCAGGCTGGTGCTGATGCCATCATCATTGACACGGCTCACGGACACTCTAAGTCTGTGATTGAAAAGCTCCGCGAAGCAAAGTCATGCTTCACGGGAGTTGATATCGTAGTGGGCAATGTGGCAACGGGCGATGCCGCTCGTATGCTCGTAGAAGCTGGTGCTGATGCGATTAAGGTAGGTATCGGTCCGGGTTCTATCTGTACGACACGCGTGGTAGCAGGTGTGGGCGTTCCGCAGCTTTCTGCTGTTTACGACGTGGCTTGCGCACTGAAGGGCACGGGTGTACCCCTCATCGCTGACGGTGGCTTGCGCTATTCAGGCGATATTGTCAAGGCTTTGGCTGCCGGTGGTAACTGTGTCATGATTGGTTCACTCGTTGCCGGTACGGAAGAAAGTCCGGGCGAAACGATTATCTTCAACGGCCGTAAGTTTAAGACCTATCGCGGTATGGGTTCACTCGAAGCTATGGAAAATGGTTCAAAGGACCGTTACTTCCAGGGCGCAGTAAACGACGTGAAGAAACTCGTTCCCGAGGGTATCGCCGGACGCGTTCCTTACAAGGGCTCAGTTCAGGAAGTTATTTACCAGATGGTCGGCGGTCTGCGTTCGGGTATGGGTTACTGCGGCGCAGCGACGATTGATTTGCTCCACAACGCTAAATTTACTCGCATCACGGGTGCTGGCGTCATGGAGAGCCACCCGCACGATATTACCATTACGAGCGAGGCTCCCAACTATAGCCGCCGTGGAGAATAATATCCTCCACTCTTGATACTTACCTCACAAAACCGTGGACACGTATACACCCTTCCCGTGTTACGTGCCCACGGTTTACCTACTCATTACCAATGAAAAGAAAATTCGTTCTCCCCTCACTCTTTGCCTTGGCACTCACTGCTGGCGCACAGGTTGCCAACGACCCCGTTTTGATGACTATCAACGGAAAACCGGTGACCAAGGCGGAATTTGAATACTCCTTCCACAAAAACGGTAGCGTAGAAGGTGCTGTCGAAAAGAAGTCTGTCGAAGAATACGCACAGATGTTTATCAACTACAAGTTGAAAGTGGCAGCGGCTGAAGCGGTGGGTCTTGACACGCTGTCTTCCTTCCGAAAGGAATTCCTTACTTACCGTGATATGCAGCTCACGCCGTACATGGTCGATCAGTCGTTTATCGACTCTATCTGCCATTTGGTCTACGACAACACGGTAAAGAATTTGGGCGGAAAGGATCTCATCGAGACGGCTCACATTCTCATCCACCTCAACCAAAAGGCAGACAGCAAAGCACAAGCTGCTGCGAAAGAAAAAGCGGACTCTATCTACCAGGCATTGCTCAACGGTGCGGACTTTGCCGAAATGGCCAAGAAGTTCTCGGGCGATCCGGGAAGTGCCGTGAAGGGTGGTCAGTTGCCCTTGGTGGGTCCGGGAGCTTTTGTCAAGGAATACGAGGAGGCAGCCTATGCGCTGAAGAAGGGCGAAATGTCAAAGCCTATACTCTCTCCCTTTGGCTATCACATTATCAAGATGACCAATCGCAAACCGCTCGATCCGTACGAGAAGGTGTTGCCCGAAATCATGGAGATGCTGAAGAAGCAAAACATTGAGGAGGCTTCGAGTGAATACCGTATTCGCAAAATCGTAGAGGCTTCAAAGGGTAAACTGACTCGCGAAGCGGTTCTTGACAGTGTCATGAATGCGGAAATCAAGGGAAACAGCGACCTGCGTTACCTCATTCAGGAATACCACGACGGTCTGCTCCTTTACGAAGCTAGCAAACGCCAGGTATGGGACGTTGCGGCTACGGATACAACGGGACTCGAAAAGTGGTATAAGGCTCACAAGAAGCAATATGCTTGGAAACAGCCGCGCTTTAAGGGCTTCGTGTTCCACTGCAAGCAGGCAAAGGACGAAAAGGCGGTCAAGAAAATGCTCAAAAAATACGGTGAACAGACCATCGAATGGCGCAAGCAACTGAAACAGCAATTTAATAAGGATTCGGTCACGGTCGTTATCAGCGGTCCTTACCTCTGCCAACAGGGCGAGAATCCTTATGTCGATGCCTATGCTTTCCGCTCGGGCGAAAAGAAGACCATGACTGGCTACACGCTGACAAACGTCTGCGGCAAGGTGCAGAAGAAGCCCAAGTCTGTATGGGACGTAAAGGCTCAAGTAACGGCTGACTACCAGGCTGCTAAAGAAAAAGAATGGGTGGAAGGACTCCGCAAGAAATTCACGTTTAACGTGAACGACGCAGTCTTGAAGACCATCCGATAAATGAGGAGTTGAGGAGTCTAAGAGTGAAGGAGTTGAGGAGTTTAGAGATTCGTAGTTAACAGCAAACTACTACACTCCTAAACCTCAAAACTCATAAACTTCTCAGCTCATAGACTTCTCTACTCAAAGACTCTTCATTTTACTCACACAAATACTCCGCAATGACAAAACTCCCTCTGTTTTTGTGCTCCCTTCTTGCCTCCTTCTCGACGGCAACTCTGGCACAAACGACAACTTCCGCACAGAAGCACACGGACTTCAGTAAACACAACGTGGTGGACGAAATCATCTGGGTCGTTGGTGACGAACCTATTCTGCTCTCGGACGTTGAGGAAATGCGTATCAGTTCGGAACTGATGGGTACTCCCGTTGAAAATCCTTATTGTACCATTCCCGAACAAATTGCTATCAACAAGCTCTTTCTGCACCAGGCGGAACTCGACAGTGTCGAGGTGAGCGAAGGGGATATCATCCGCTCGGTGGACGAACGTATCAATAACTACATCCAGACCTACGGTTCACGCGAAACGGTGGAACAGATGATGGGACGAAAGATTTCGCAGATGCGTGAGATTCTCAAAAAGCAGGCGCGCGAAAGCGAAATGGTCAACAGCGTGCAACGCAAGATTGCCCAAAACGTGAAGGCGACTCCTGCCGAAGTACGCGAATTCTTCAAGAAGATGCCTACGGACAGCCTCCCCTTCATCCCTACGCAGGTTGAAGTGCAGATTATTACGTCTGTCCCCAAGGTTTCACGCGCGGAAGTGGAACGCGTGGAAGCTCGTTTGCGCGACTTTGCTCAACGTGTGAACAGCGGCGAATCAGAGTTTTCGACCCTGGCTAAGTTCTACTCAGACGATAAAGGCTCTGCCCGTAACGGTGGTGAACTCGGCTACTCGGGTCGTAACCAGTGGGTGCCCGAATTTGCCAACGTAGCCTTCACGCTCAACGACCCGAAGAAGGTGTCGAAGATTGTTCGCTCTGAATATGGTTTCCACATTATCCAGCTCATCGACAAGCGCGGTGACAAAGTCAATGTACGCCACATTTTGCTGAAACCTGAGATTGAAGAAAGCGAATACGAACGCGGCATTGCTCGTTTGGACTCCATCCGTAACGACATCGAAGCTGGTAAATTTACCTTCAACGATGCAGCTCAAGCTCTTTCGGACGACAAGGATACGCGCAACAACCACGGCCTCATGGCCAACATCAATCCGCGTACAGGCGACATTACTTCACGCTTCGAAATGAAGGACCTGCCGCAGGACGTGGCCAAAGTGGTTGACACACTTAAAGTAGGAGAAATGTCACGCGCCTTCCGCATGACGAACGACAAGGGCCAAACGGTCTGTGCCATTGTGCTCCTCAAAAACCGTATCGAAGGCCACCACGCCAGCTTGACGGAAGACTTCCAAACGCTGCGCGATGAGGTGGTTGGCAAACGCCGCGAAGAGAAGATTGAACAGTGGATTAAGAACAAAATCAAGAAGACTTACGTCCGCATCAATCCTGACTGGCGCGGTTGTACATTTAAATATGAAGGTTGGGTGAAGTAAAAGCTCCCATAACCCCTGAAGGGCTGAAAACACCTTAGCCTAAGGTGGATCGAAGCGAAACCCTGAGTGAATAACAACAGCCCCTTTAATAAGTATCGAGCCCTGTAGGAGCGACACATCTATTCCTTGTCATGAAGGTAAAGTGTCACCCTTACAGGGCTCGAATTGTTGGGTATAGAAGGTAATAATGTAGATTGAGGTCGCGCTCTTTCCTTTCTTATGTTGCCCTTTTCAAGGCTAATAGGAACACACTTAATAAAGTAGGGGAAGGCTCAATGAACGAGTCTTTTCTCCCTAAACTATCGGGTAAGCCGAAGATTAGGCGGCACCTCGGCAAAGGGAAAGCAATAAGCTTGCTTCTTTCTTTCCCTTTGCGCTCGGTTTGCACTATCTTTGCAACTCATTTATAATAAGATTACCCTTGAGAAAGCTTTTATTCTACTCGCTACTTAGTATTGTCTGTACAGCTACGGCTCTGCCAGACCTTCAACAAAAGCCTCGAAAGAAAAAGGCAGAGGATGAACGTATTACCCTGAAACATGCGGACAACCTGCGCTTCAATAAATACGAAATGAATGGAGCACAGCGGTTCAGCGGCAACGTGGTGATGAGCCACACGGGCATGACGATGAATTGCGACAGTGCGGTTTACTACGAACAGTCGCAAACGTTTGATGCCTTTGGCAACGTGAAAATCGTACAGGGAGATACGCTGACACTGACTGGCGAAAAGTTACACTACGATGGCGAAACACAAATCGCAGAAATGCGCCATAAGGTGGTGATGACGCATCGGGAACAAAAGCTCTTTACTGACAGCTTGAACTATGACCGACCGTACAACGTGGGGTATTACTTCGACGGCGGAAGACTAAAGGATGGAAAGAATGACCTCAATTCGGATTGGGGCGAATACCATACGGATACACGACGGGCCACGTTCAACTACAACGTAGAACTGATTACGCCCAAATTTCGCTTGATTACGGATACCCTTCACTACGATACACAGACAAAATGGGCGGAAGTCGTAGGAGCTTCGAATATCTACTCAGGGGAAGACCGCATGTATACGGAACACGGCTTCTATAATTCTGAAAAGGACTCTGTACGTCTGTTTAAAAACACGCAGGCTTTTGGTAAAGACCGGGTGATGACGGGCGATACGGTTTATTACGATAAGAAGTCGGGTATCATGGAGGCACACCGCAATGTGTCGTGTCTGGACTTGAAGAATAAGAATTGCTTAACGGGACACTATGCCTGGTACAACGAATTGACGGGCGAGGCATTGGCTACAGACAGTGCCTTAGCACGCGATTTTTCACAGGGCAAGGATACGCTCTATGTACACGCTGACACATTGCGCATGTTTACGTATAACATGAATACGGATTCGGTCTACCGTGTGTTGCACGGCTATTTCCACACACGTGCCTACCGCAAGGACATGCAAGCTGTAGCTGACTCGCTGGTATTTACTACAAAGACAAATAAAGTAACGCTCTATCGTGATCCGATTGTATGGAATGACACGAAGCAAATTGTGGGGGAAGAAATCAATGTGTTCCTCAACGATTCAACAATCGACTCGGTTTATGTCGATCGGCAAGCTTTGATGGTCGAACGATTGGATTCGGTTCACTTTAACCAAGTGGGAGCTCAACAGATGCGCAGTTACTTCGAACGAGGCGAACTGAAGGAAAACCAAGCTTTAGGCAACGTAATGGTGGTGAACTTCCCATTGGAACGTGACAGCCTCATTCTCTACCAAAACTATGTGGAAACAGCCAAGGCACGGATGTTTATGGAAAAACGCCGCTTGAAAAAAATTTGGGCTCCTGCTTCCCACGGTTACTTCTACCCCATCGGCTTGGCTCCTGAAGACCGTACGAAGTTGCCCGGATTTGCTTGGTTTGACTACATCCGTCCGCTTTCCCCCGAAGATGTATTCCACTGGCGTGGCAAAAAGGCGGGTACGGAACTCAAACCGAGTATCCGCCGCGAAGCGCCGTTACAGAAGCTGTAAGCGATACGGAAATGTGTGCCGACTTCTACAAGATTATTCTGGTATAGGAATTAGGTTGTTTACGTAAGTCTTGGTCACCATCGCAGCTATGTTCTTCTACCTCTAAACTCCTAATGGTCTTACTCTCTAAACATCCAAATACCTCCTTTCTATGTCTGACATTATTCATCTTCTCCCTGACTCCGTTGCCAACCAAATCGCAGCGGGCGAAGTGATTCAGCGTCCAGCTTCTATCATAAAAGAATTGGTAGAAAATGCACTGGATGCTGGAGCAACACGCATTCAAGTGGTTGTAGAGGATGCTGGAAAATCACTGGTACAGGTCATTGATAATGGTTCGGGTATGAGTGCGACCGATGCCCGTTTGGCCTTTGAGCGCCATGCCACTTCGAAAATAAAACAGGCTACCGACCTCTTTGCGCTTCAAACAATGGGATTCCGTGGCGAAGCATTGGCTTCGATAGCCGCTGTGGCACAGGTAGAGCTACGCACCCGAAAAGCGGATGAAGAACTGGGAACAAGTATTCAGATTGAGGGCTCGAAAGTTGTAGCACAAGAAGCAACGGCATGTCCTGTAGGGGCAAACTTCGCCGTACGCAATCTGTTCTTTAATATTCCTGCTCGAAGAAAGTTTCTCAAATCGAATCAGACTGAACTAACCAACATTTTATCTGAATTCGAGCGCATTGCCTTGGCGCATCCCAACATCGCTTTCTCGCTCCACTCGGGTGGGAATCTGATGATGGATTTACCCTGTGGCAATTTCCGACAACGCATCGTGAATATCTTCGGCAGACGAATTGACAGCCAAATAGTCCCGATACAAATTGAAACGACCTTAGCCCATATCAAGGGCTTCGTGGGACAACCTTCCTCATCCCGTAAGAAAAATGCCCATCAATATCTTTTCGTCAACGGACGCTATATGCGCCACCCGTATTTTGCGAAGGCGATTCAGATGGCTTACGAGCGACTGATTCCTGAAGGACAGCAAATTCCCTTCTTTGTTTGTTTCGAAGTGGATCCGGCGCGCATTGATGTCAACATTCACCCCACGAAAACGGAAATCAAGTTTGAGGACGACAACGCTATATTCCAAATTCTGCTCGCTGCAACTCGTGAGGCTTTAGGAAAATATGGTGCCGTACCTACACTCGACTTTGACGTAGAAGGTAGGCCCGACATTCCCACCTTTACGGAAGGAGGAAGTGATGCCCCACCCATTAACCCGCCTTGCATTCATATCAACGATACATTCAATCCTTTTGAACAATCCCCTGTTCCCCAAACGACAGCAACCGCTCCCTCTGCTTCAGTTGGATTGAGCAACACGTTTCCCTCCACCCATTCTACAAAGGATACAATGGGATGGAAGGAGCTCTATGACGACATCAAGGATCAAAGTAGCCAAGAAGATTTTTCAGATTCTCAGCTCGAACCGTGGGAGATGCCTGTTCACCACGAAGAAGAACAGGAAGAAGCTACACTGTATACTCACTTGGAGAACAAAGAGCAAAACACCTGGCAACAATCAGGAACTCAAGACTTCATACAGTATAACGGGCGCTACATCATTACCCCACTTCATTCCGGGCTCGGCATCATCGACCAACATCGAGCACACATCCGCATTCTTTATGAACGCTACATGAAACAGCTCGAAAATCACCAAGCCCCATCTCAACGGTTGCTATTTCCCGAAATGCTGACAGTTTCCCCCTCAGAAGCTGTTGCACTGGAAGGAATTATTCCGCAGCTTCAAGAGGTAGGCTTTGATCTTTCTCCTTTAGGCAATGGCAGTTATTCCATTCTCGCAACTCCATTAGAGGCAGAAGGAATCAGTCCCGTGCTACTCGTAACATCCTTACTCCATGATGCCATGACAGGAGAAAGCAATGCACAAGAAACCATTGCGCACATCATTGCTTCAGCTCTGGCAAAGAAAATAGCGATGCCCATAGGTCAAGCTCTCAATGCGGAAGAGATGGCACAATTTATTGAGCAACTCTTTACCTGCAAAATCCCTAACTTGACCCCTGATGGGAAACCGACATTGACGATTCTCAATCCAGAGAAGCTTGTATAAAATCGCAATCCGAAAAAGAGTCATACGGACAAAAAGCAATCCCCATTAAATGGGATTCTTTTCTGTTCTGAAAACTCATAATGCTACATTGGTTATACTTTCGCTTTAGTTATTCCATTTGTCTGCGAGCTAAATCCCAAAATAAGAATTCATCATTTTATGAGTGGTTTTTCTAATTTTATTTGCTTCAAATCACTTGGAATCTCTATCTTTGCCCACAAATCTGAAGAATAGAAATACTTTTAGACTTCAGGCTTTACATATATCACTCAATATTAATAGTTTAATCATCTGTCTGTTTATGAAAAAGTTTTTATTTGCTCTTGCCCTTTTAGGCATGACCACAACGACAGTATCTGCTCAGGAAACTGAAGTGCCTACCAAGAAGTATAGTGTAGCCACTAACTCATTCTGGGCCAATTGGTTCATTAGTGCTGGTATCAGCGGTAACGCTTTCTACACTTCTCAGGAAGCTAGCGAAATGAACGGTAATCCTTTCAGCGACAAACGTGGTACCCTCGGTTTCACGGTTGCTGTAGGTAAGTGGTTTACTCCCAGCATCGGTCTTCGTACCAAGTTCGATGGCGTTTGGGGTAAGCAGGTTAACTCTGACAAGAATCACCCGCTTTATAACATGGTGAACATTCACGAAGATGTATTGTTCAACCTCTCTAACATGTTCTGCGGCTACAACGAAAAGCGTGTTTGGAACTTCATTCCTTACGCTGGTATTGGTTGGGGTCGTAACTGCTCTGTTAAGACGAGCGAAATTACTTACCACTTCGGTTTGCTCAACAACTTCCGCGTAAGCAAGCGTGTTCAAATCTTCGCTGACCTCAATGCTACGTATGTTGAAGGTAACTTCGACCGCGCTGCTAACGATGGTTGGTCAACTGTATGGCAGAACACGCGCGCTCGCCACTGGGACAAGATTCTTCGTCTCGATGTAGGTGTAACTTATAACCTTGGCAAGTGCAACTGGGAAAAGACTCCTGATGTAGACGCTCTTATGGCTATGAACAAGGAGCAGATGGATGCACTCAACCAGTCACTCAAGGAACAGCAGGACGAAAATGCACGTCTCCGCGACATGCTTGCTGCTGCTAAGAACCAACAGACTCCTGTTGTTGAAAACAAGACTGAGTTCGTAGGTACTTCTGCAAGTGTATTCTTCAACATCAACTCTGCAAAGGTTGCTAGCCGCAAGGATCTCGTTAACGTGAAGGAACTTGCTGAATATGCTAAGGGTAACAATGCGAAGATTGTTGTAACGGGTTATGCTGACAGCAAGACGGGTTCTGCAGAATACAACCAGGCTCTCTCTCAGAAGCGTGCTGAAACGGTTGTTAATGAGCTCGTGAAGATGGGTGTTAACCGCGACAACATCGTTATCGAAGCTAAGGGTGGTGTAAACAACCTCGAACCCTTCTCTTACAACCGTCGTGCTACTGTAAAGATTCAGTAATCACTTTTAGTGAATCTATAACAGCGTAATATTAGATTCTAATTAAAAAGGGAGGTAACTATCTTCATTGATAGCTATCTCTCTTTTTTCATGAAGAACTTCAAGTTTTTTTGAAAGAGCCAATCTTACTCACATAAAGCACCAAGAAGGGCGACATACTTTGCAGTATATCGCCCTTCTTACTATAAATAATATTTGTTACTTACTTATTAATTGGCAGAAGCCGAGGCTTCTACCTGAAGTTTGTGAAGTTCGCTCATCAGAGCTTGACACTTGACTCCGTTACCCATTGATTTGTAACGATTGATTTGATAACGAATCATCAAAACCAGTTTGTTTTTGTCCATCATTGTTGTGTTACGTCTTTATGTCCTCCGCCTTTCGGAGAACGGGTTATCTTATTCTTTAAATCGATGCAAAGGTAACACTATCTGACTGAACTACCTATTTATATATGCCCGAAAGCTCATTTGTAATCCATTTTTAGCAAGGATTCCACGCACTGACATGCAATCCTTACAAAAAGGAGCCTCCTAACAATAAGCTTGAAGATGCAGCACACTTATCCATGCTCCGAAATACGATGAAGTGCCTCGATATCGTAGAACTTGATATACCTACCATGAGCATCCAAGATGCCTTCATCACCAAAGATGGACAAGGTACGTATAGCATTACTGGTTGTCATGTTCGATAAATTAGCCAAATCCTCGCGCGTAATGTGGAATGCCAAACTCTGTCCATCGCTTCCTACACCATAAATATCCAAAAGAGAAAGGAGGGCTTCAGCTAAACGTCCACGTAAATGCTTCTGAGTCAAACTTACAATACGCTGATCAGCTATTCCTAAATCGGCTGCTAAATAGCGAATAAAGAACAAACAGAGCGCATTGTTTTGCTTCAATACCTCGTATACACAATTCATCGGAACTGCAATAATCGTACTCTCTTCAAAAGCAGATGCCGCCGTCACATAGGGCTCATTGGCCATCGAGGCACGATAACCAAAGTATTGTACCGGACGCAATACTCGATTGATAAGCATACGTCCAGCAACACCATCACGATAAATCTTTACTTTGCCATTGTGCAGACACAACAGACGTTCAGGCATCTCACCTTCACGATAAATATATTCATTTCGCCTATAACGCTCTACGCTCACAACGGAGGCAAAGAGCTCACGCTCCTGATCCGTCAGAATTTCATAAATACCCTTCATGGAGCGTACAGCCATTTGTGCATCAAAATGCTCTAATTTAATCATTCTATTTCCACTGATTGATGATTCGATCTTTCTTCACCTCAGCTCCATTCCATTAAAGTATCCTAATTTCTTAAGTACTAAACTCCAACAGTAGCGTCAGCATTATCTTAAGGCATACTTTAAATAGGGCTTTACCAGGAAGGAAAGCCCTATGAATGAAAAAGCAAAGAGAGAAAAAGGGTGCGTATTAGTAAGTCTAATTAGCAGACGCAAAAGTAACAAAATGGCTGTGAGGAAACAAGTTTTTTCTATCTATAATCCACTGAGTTAAAGAAAAACACGACTATCCATACTTTTCCCCAGAAAAAGCTTCTTTGTCCTTACATTTTTGTCTAATTTTGAGAGCCAATTTAAGGTTCCCTACAATCATTCTCCTATTTCTGTTGGAAGATTGCATCGATAAAGTCCTATTTTTGAATACATTAGCTATAAATATAAACCTTAAAATCACATATAACCATGTGCTACTTAAGATTCGATAAAGCGCAGATGACCAACTTGCAGGAGTCTCTCTACAAAGAGTTGCTCATCACCAATCGTACAGGAGCCTACTGCTCTACTTCATTGGTCGGTTGCAACATCCGCAAGTATGACGGGCTTCTTGTCATCCCCGTTCCTGAATTAGATGACGAGAACCATGTGTTACTCTCATCGCTTGACGAAACCATCATCCAACATGGAGCTGAGTTTAATCTCGGACTCCATAAATACCAAGGTGACAATTTCAGTCCCAAGGGGCACAAGTATATTGTAAGTTTTGAGTGGGAACAAGTTCCTACATGGGTTTATCGTGTAGGTGGTGTTCTCTTGAAGAAGGAAATCGCATTTGATACCTCTATCCATCGCCTCTACATTCGCTATACACTCTTGGATGCACATTCTGCCACGACACTTCGTCTAAAGCCCTTCTTAGCTTTCCGTAGTGTTAGACAATGGACTCATGAGAACAGCATTGCCGACCGTAGCTATAAGGAAGTTGACAATGGTGTGAGCATGTGCCTTTATCAGGGTTATCCTGACCTCTATATGCAAACGAGTAAAAAGGCGGATTGGGTCTATGCGCCCGATTGGTACCGTGGTTTTGAATACCCCAAGGAAAGCGAACGCGGTTACAATGCTACTGAAGACCTGCTTGTGCCTGGTTATTTTGAGATGCCCATTCAAAAAGGAGAAAGCATCACCTTCAGTGCGGGTATTGCACCGATTGCTCCCGATGAAATCAACCTCCTGTTAGAAAAAGAGATTGACAGTCTTGACCACCGCGATAGTTTCTACCACTGCCTGGTCAATGCGGCTCATCAGCTGCGTGTGACCAAGGATGGTGAGAACTACATCCTCGCAGGTTATCCTTGGTTTAAGCCAAGAGCTCGCGATACTTTTACAGCAATGCCTGGACTCACCCTGTCTATCGGTGAGAAGGAACGCTTTGAGCTGTATATGGCAACGGCAACGAAAGCCATCTACAACTTTATACGCAAAGAACCGATGTCTGTTGACATCTATGAAATGGAACAACCCGACACTCTTATGTGGGCGGTTTGGACTCTTCAGCAATATGCCAAATATACTTCACGCTATGTATGCTACGAGAAGTATGGGCAATTACTGAAAGATATAATGGAATTTATCTGGAGCGGAAAACACCCCAATTTGCAAATTCATGACAACGGACTGGTTTATGCCAACGGTAAAGACCACGCCATCACTTGGATGAACTCCTCTGTAAACGGACGCCCGATTATCCCGCGTTCCGGATATATCGTAGAGTTTAATGCTTTGTGGTACAACGCACTCAAATTCTTCGAACAGATTCTCACGGAAAATGAAGGCGCAGAAAATGCTGAATTGGCTAAGAAAGCTACTGAATATGCAGAAGTAGCCAGCAGATCGTTTAAAGAAGTATTCCTCAACGAATATGGTTATCTCCTCGACTATGTTGACGGCCAGATGATGGATTGGAGCGTTCGTCCCAATCAGCTTTTTGCTATTGCACTCGATTTCTCACCGCTCGACATGAAGGAACGCAAATCCGTACTCGACATTTGTACCAAAGAGCTGGTTACGCCCAAGGGTATCCGTTCTTTATCACCGAAGAGCGGCGGTTACAATCCCATGTATGTCGGCACCCAGTCACAACGCGACTACGCTTATCATCAGGGAACGGCTTGGCCTGCCCTGACAGGTTTCTACCTCGAAGCCTATTTGCGCGTTTACAAGATGAGCGGTGTCAACTACATCGAGCGTCAGCTGATCGGATTTGAAGAAGAACTCTTCTATCACTGCATCGGAACAATCCCCGAACTCTTCGATGGTAATCCTCCCTTCCACGGACGCGGTGCCATCTCCTTCGCAGCCAATGTCAGTGGTATCCTTCGCGCCCTGAAAACGCTTGATAAATATAATAATGCCATGGAATAATGATCTGTGCTGGAACTGAATGGATTCCTACGAAGACTGGGAAGTACATCCATCCACTTAATCCTGCATAGCTAACTACAACGCTTTATGAAAGTTCTTATGTTTGGCTGGGAATTTCCACCGCATATTCTCGGCGGTTTGGGAACAGCCAGTTACGGCATCACCAAAGGCTTAGCAGCACAGCCCGACGTGCAGATTACCTTCTGTCTGCCCCGTCCCTGGGGAGATGAAGATAAGAGTTTTATGAACATCATCGGTCTGAGCGAAACTCCTATTGTATGGCGTGATGTGAATTATGACTACGTCAAGGAACGACTGGGAACTAAAATGGATCCCCAGCTCTACTACGACCTGCGTGACCATATCTATGCCGACTTCAACTATCGTCAAACCAACGACTTGGGGTGCATCGAATTCTCGGGTAAATATCCGGAAAACCTACAAGACGAAATCAACAACTACTCCATCGTAGCAGGCGTTATAGCTCGTCAACAGCAATATGACATCATCCACGCTCACGACTGGTTGACCTACCCCGCCGGCATTCATGCCAAAAATGTTAGCGGAAAGCCACTCGTCATCCACGTGCATGCGACCGACTTTGACCGTTCACGTGGCCATGTCAACCCAACCGTTTACCGCATTGAGAAGGACGGTATGGACCATGCCGACTGCATCATGTGTGTATCAGAGTTGACACGCCAGACGGTTATCAACCACTACCATCAAGACCCTGCGAAGTGTATCACCATGCACAACGCGGTTTACCCACTCTCGCAGGACATCCTCAAAATGGTAGAAGAACGCCGCAAGGAACACACTCACCGCAAGGAGAAAATAGTAACCTTCCTCGGACGCATCACCATGCAAAAGGGACCCGAATACTTCGTTGAAGCTGCAGCCCTTGTCTTGCAGCGCACACGCAACATTCGTTTCTGCATGGCCGGTTCTGGCGACATGATGAACGACATGATCAACATGGCTGCTGCACGCGGCATTGCCGATCGTTTCCATTTCCCCGGCTTCATGCGTGGACAGCAAGTTTACGAAGCCTTTGCCGATTCTGATGTATACGTCATGCCCTCGGTCAGCGAGCCCTTCGGCATCTCTCCGCTCGAAGCCATGCAATGTGGTGTGCCCTCTATCATCTCCAAGCAAAGCGGATGTGCTGAGATTCTCGACAAATGTATTAAAACAGACTATTGGGACATCTATGCTATGGCCGATGCCATGTACTCCCTTTGTACGAACGACTCGCTCCATGAATACCTCAAGGTGGAGGGCAAAAACGAAGTCGATCAAATCACTTGGGAAAAGGTGGGCAAACGCATTTACGATGTCTACAACCAGTTAATTCACTAAAATCCGGAATACCGAAACAATCACAAACATCATGAAAACAGTTTGTTTATATTTTGAGATACACCAAAACATTCATCTCAAAAGATACCGCTTCTTCGACATAGGCACGGACCACTACTATTACGATGACTACGAAAACGCACGTTCCATCACCGAAACGGCTGAACGTTCCTATGTCCCCGCACTAGAAGCCCTCATCGAAATGGCGCAAGCCAATCCTAGTGAATTTAAATGTGCGATTTCGCTCTCAGGTTGTGCCATCGAGCAATTAGAGAACCACGCTCCCCAAGTTATTGAGCTTCTTCAGAAACTCAACGATACGGGTTGCGTTGAATTCCTTGCCGAACCCTACTCTCACGGCTTCTCCTCACTCAAGAACGAAGCAACTTTCCGCGATGAAGTAGAACGTCTTTGCAAGAAAGTCAAGTCACTCTTCAACCAAGAGCCCAAGATTTTCCGCAACTCCTGCCTGGTCTACTCTGATGACATCGGCGAACTCGTAGCCTCTATGGGCTTCAAGGGTATGCTTGCAGAAGGAGCAAAACACGTATTGGGATGGAAGAGTCCGCACTTCGTTTATAGTTGCAACCGCGACCCGCGTCTCAAGCTCCTGCTCCGCGATTACTCTCTTTCTGAAGACATTTCCTATCGTTTCAACGATTCCTCTTGGAGCGAATATCCTCTCTTCGCCGACACCTATGCCAATTGGATTGCCAATCTGCCCGAAGAGGAACAGGTCATCAATATCTTCATGGAGCTTTGCGCACTGGGCATCTTCCAGCCGCTTTCATCCAACATTCTGGAGTTCATGAAGGCACTTCCCGCCAAATTCAAAGAGCGCGGCATTACGTTCAGCACCCCGTCAGAGATTTGCGCGAAGGTAAAACCTGCAGGCGAACTCACCGTCTCCTATCCCACTTCATGGGTAGACGAAGAGCGCGACCTCTCTCCCTGGTTGGGTAACGGCATGCAGCGCGAAGCCTTCGAAAAGATTTACTCCATTGCCGACCGCGTACGCATCTGCCGCGACAAGCGTTTGATGCAAGACTTCGACTACCTCCAGGCTTCCAACAACCTCCGGTTCATGAGCACGAAGCCCAGCAGTTACGGCGGCTACCGAGGTATCTACGATTCGCCCTACGATGCATTTACCAACTACATGAACATCCTCGGCGACTTCATCACCCGCGTCAACGATCGCTACCCGCTCGACATTGACAACGAGGAACTCAACTCCCTGCTCACGACTATCAAGAACCAAGGTGACGAACTCGAACTGAAGAACAAGGAAATCTCCAAACTTCAGAACATGCTCGCCCGCTTGGAGAAAGAAGCGAAAGCGAATAATAAGGAAGACCAAGCGGAATCGACCGCAACGAAGGCCGCTCCCAAGAAGACCGTAACCCGCGCGAAGAAGAAATAAACCGCTTTCCTTCGCCTACCCTCACGGGAATCGAACAAAAACTATCTCAAAGATGTGCCGCCTGCAACATCCCAAGGCGGCACATCTTTTCTAACTTAACACATTGATGTAGTCGTGACGCATGGCAGAACTTCCCCGCACTACGCCGCGTCAGCTCTTTACACGACTCACACTTTTCTTATTATCTTGAAAACTACTAACACACTATCATTATGGTCTACTCATTTTTAGTCACATTCGAACTCAGAAACAAGAAGAGAAAGTATACCTCCTTCTACAAAAAACTGGAATCCATGGGCAACGACCGCCGCAAGCTCTTCAACAACTGCTGGTATATTAAGGTGGAACCGCCCATCGAAACACTCGACGTTTCGCATACGGGAACGAATTGGGAAGTATCCCGAAGAAAGGAAAAGCCCAAAAGTGCTCAAGACCTTTTTGAAGAACTTGAAGCCACACTCAGCCCAGGCGACTCAATTTATGTCACCCAGCTGGTCAAAAACTATGACTACGGCCTGCTCTCCAAAGATAACTGGAGTTGGATTCGCGAATAATCCCAGTACGTGACCTATCCCCATTTACCCCAATGCGGCGACTGACTTCCCTACGAAGGAAAACAGTCGCCGCATTGAGGTTTATAAACGAGGTGTAGAAAGCAACATGATAAATCTCCCCGCTCCTGCCCAGTGTGTGTGTCTATTCATTATCATCAGGTATAACTGAAGCACGGAGCTTTATCGCAGCATCCAATACAATCGAACGGTTAGGAGAAGTAAGATTCTTAATCTTTTCAAGTATCAATTCTGCCGCACTCCGTCCCATCTGATAGAGCGGAGGTTCAACCGTTGTCAAAGGTGGAAATACAATTGTTGAAAGTGCAGTTCCTGAGAAACTGGCAATAGCCACATCGTCCGGAACCTTCACACCATGCTCACGCAGACGGTTCATCAGACCGATTGCCAACGTGTCAGTAAAGGCAAAGACTGCGTCGAAGTCAGACACATGGCTTATCAGCCAGTCTGCAATGCAACTACCTTCCTCAAAACTCATCCCAGAGGCACAGATTGTCCGGGCTGACGCTGAGAGATGAAACTTCTCCATAGCATCGCTATATCCCTTGGCGCGCTCTATGGCATTGTATATATCGACAGGTCCTTGTATATGAACTATTTTTTTCCGTCCGCTTCTTATGAGTTCCTCTACCAGGAAGAATGCCTTCATATAATCATCGACCAGTACTTGTGATACTTCCAGCCCATGAGGAATCCGGTCATAAAAGACTAAAGGCATTTCCGCCTTGAGCAGTCGCAGATATTCATCCTTGTTTTGCTTATAGCTACATTGGCTGATAATGATGCCGTCTACCATAAAACGTTCCATCATTTTCAGATTTTCCCTTTCCTTATCTGGATCCTCCTCAGAATTAGCCATAATGACCTTGATACCATGAGCATAAAGTACGTCCTGAATTCCGTTGACTACTGTCGAAGCAAAGGGAGTAACCATTTCAGGTACAATAATTCCCACCGTATTGCTGTGGCCAAACTTCAAATTAGTAGCTACTGGGTTAGGCTTATACCCTAACTTTTCAGCCATTTCGATAACCTTCTCTCTGGTTTCTCTTCGGATATTCTTTTCGCCGGCCAGGGCACGCGATACAGTTGAAACAGAAATACAAAGCTCTTGAGCTATATCTTTGATTGTAATGTGTCTCATGGTCTTCTATCTTTAACAGATTATCAAACGCAGATTTACCCTGTATCGTATAAAGGGTATTACTAAAAACGCCAATTCCGAATTCAACAAGTCTTTGAATTCCCCACCCCAACACCTCGATAATCAACATCACTCTACCCCACCCCAGAGAGTCCCTTCAACCATCAGCAGGGTAAAATCACACAGCAGAACCATTTCCCCACTTCATCACCCGGCTATTGCGGGAACGTTTGCAGATTTTGCAAACGTTCCCGCAATCGTTTGCAGCCATTCTGAAAGAAAAAAAATTCTGCTTCCTCATCCTTTCCCCTACATTTGCAACATCCCAAACAACATCAGTAATCATTAACAACAAAAGCCATGAAAAGAAACATCATTGACTATTCGTACCATCGCGACACCATCGAAGCTGGAATTCTCCACTTTGGTGTCGGCAACTTTCACCGTGCCCATGAAGCATACTTCACCAACCTCTTGTTACATGACGAAGACCAACAACAATGGGGCATACACGGAGCCATGTTACTGCCTGGTGACGAACGGTTGTATCAAGCCCTAAGCAGTCAGGCAGGCGAATACACACTTACCGTATGCGGTCGCAACGGGAAAGACGAGGTTCACCGTATCGGTTCGCTGATTGACCTGGATTGGGCTATGGAAAATCCGGAAGCCATCCTTTCCGCCATTGCAGACAAACGCATCCGTATCATCACGCTCACCATCACAGAGGGAGGCTACAATCTCGACAAGTCAACAGGCGAATTTATGACCGACCATCCGACCGTAAAGCACGACCTGCAAAACCCTCACACACCGCAAACAGTCTTTGGTTATGTGGCCGAAGGCTTACGTCGCCGCAGGGCTACAGGAAACGGGCCTATCACGATCCTGTCATGTGACAACCTGCAACACAACGGACAGACAGCATGCAAAGCTTTCACGAGCTTCATGCAAGCTCAAGATGCCGAATTGGCCGATTGGGTAAAGGAACACGTGACTTTTCCCAACAGTATGGTAGACCGCATCACGCCCGCCACCCGTAACGAAGACATCGTCCGTCTCAACACTCAAAACGGGACAACCGACCAAGCACCTGTTTATTGCGAAGACTTCATACAGTGGGTCATTGAGGACAACTTCATTGCAGGGCGTCCGGCCTGGGAACGTGTAGGCGTAGAATTTACCGACGATGTCACAGCTTATGAAAACATGAAGCTAAGCCTGCTGAATGCTTCCCATACCCTGCTTTCTTATCCGTCATTCCTTAGCGGATACCGCAAGGTTGACGATGCGATGCATGATGCCCGCATCGCCCGTTTCGTCCGCACATTTATGGACAAAGACATTACTCCATATGTTCCGGTACCCGGCCACACCGACCTTGAGCTTTACAAGCAGACACTGATTGAACGTTTTGGCAACCGTGCCGTAAGTGACCAGATTGCCCGTCTCTGCCTGGATGGCATTTCCAAGTTTCCGGTTTACATCATGCCCAATCTGATCAAGATGATTCGCGACCATGCCGACACCGTCAGAGTAGCCTATCTAATAGCCTCCTACCGGCACTACTTGAAGTATAAGACTGACGACAAGGGCCAGTCCTTTGACATCGCCGAACCTTGGCTCACTCCGGCAGACGAACAGTTGATTGCCAGCAACGCCCCCATCGACTTCCTCGGTCTCTCTGCTTTCCAAAGCACGGACTTGAAGCAAGCCGACGCATTCGTTCAAGCCTACCTGCAAATGGCTGAACAAATCAGCCAGCACGGTGCGATGTCTGTCCTCGAAAGCATTCTCTAAAGACATCAGCTTCCCTGTCTGCTGAAGAGTTGAGAGTTGATTAGCCCAAGAAACGAACCATGATAAGTATAGGCTCGTAACGTCACGTTTAACGAGACAAACGCCTCGGCTCTCAACTCTTCTACAAACTATACCCAATACAACCATCAATCTACCCCATGAATACCAAACCAACTTATAGTCTGGGACCATTTGTCGTCCTGACCTTTATCTACTTCATCGTAGGTTTTCTTACCACCGTCAACGGGCAGTTTCAAGGACCGCTAAAGATAGCCTTCCTCTCTGAGGCTGACGAACTAAGGAACACACTGACCACGCTCATCTCCTTCTTCTTCTTCTTGGGCTATTTGGTCAACAGTTCGCTCGGTAGCCGATGGATCAATGCCTATGGTTACAAAACCACCCTGCTGCGAGCACTGGGCGTGATGACAGCCAGTCTGCTGATGTACGCCCTCTCATCGCAGGTCGTTACCCTGTGTCCCAAGGCCTGTTGTAGCTTGGGCATCGACCGTGTCCCTTACGGTTACTTCATTTTTCTCTTCGGCTCGTTCCTCATGGGTACTTCGGCCGCCTTGCTGCAAGTCGTCATCAACCCCTACGTAGCGGCCTATCAATTGCCCCACACACAACCCGTACAGCGAGTCAACATTGTCTGCGCCATCAATTCTCTGGGTACGACCCTCGCTCCATTCTTTGTCACGGGAATCATTTTTTCAGGTACTCCCCTTACTCTCGTCACGGCAGACCAGTTACTGCAACCCTTCCTCATCCTGGCTAGCTCCATCCTACTGACCATCCTCATCACCTCACGTCTGTTCTTGCCTGACCTTGAAGAGACACGCACCCATGCCTGCCTCTCTCCGAAGCGCAGCATCTGGTCCTTCCGTCACTTGGCACTGGGCGTCGTCGCCATATTCTTCTATGTCGGTACCGAAGTGGCCATCGGAGTCAATGTCAACCTCCATGCCATGGAACAAGTCGAAAGCGGTCGACAGTTAGCCTTCTTCGGCCATGAACACCTTGTGATAGGCGGCATGGACTTAGGCATTCCCGCCCTGCTCGCAACCCTCTACTGGGGTGGACTGATGATTGGGCGAATGGTGTTCAGCTTCTTCGGCGGCATCTCGGCCCGCATCCTGCTTGTCTGTACTACCTCAGTGGCAACCCTGCTCATACTGACCGCCATGCTGACTGACAACCTGTGGATACTGATTTCAGCCGGACTTTGCCACTCCGTCATGTGGGGATGCATCTTCACCCTGGCTGTAAAAGGCTTAGGCGAATACACCTCAAAGGCCTCAGGCATCTTTATGACAGGAGTTTTTGGCGGTGCAGTCATTCCCCTGCTGCAAGGCGTGTTGGCCGACACTTTGGGCAGTTGGCAATGGACATGGAGCCTGGCAATGGTTTGCGAACTCATCATGCTGGCCTACGCACTATGGGGATGCCAGGTCCAGGAAAATAAAAGTGAGAATTGACAGTTTATAAACATAGGTACACCTCCCTCTTTGCAGGCCCTGCACCAGAGAGAACAAGCAACTGCCCACCCCCCATCAGTCAATCAAAACAATCAACAGATATGAATCACAACAACAAGTATGTAGTCGGTATAGGCGAAGTGTTATGGGACGTACTGCCCGAAGGTAAAAAAATAGGCGGCGCACCAGCCAACTTTGCATACCACGTGTCCCAGTTTGGACTGGAAAGCCGCGTAGTCAGTGCCATCGGTGACGACAGGCTGGGAGCCGAAATAGAACAAGACTTCGCAAGCAAAGGCCTCAACGGCATGATTGAAAAAGTGGCATACCCCACAGGTACCGTCCAGGTAGTACTCGATGACGAAGGCATTCCCAATTATACCATCAAGGAAAACGTGGCCTGGGACAACATTCCCTTTACCCCCTCCTTGCACAAACTGGCGCAACAGACCTGCGCCGTGTCCTACGGCTCGCTGGCCCAACGCAACATCGTTTCACGCGAAACCATCCACGCCTTTCTTGATGCAATGCCCGACGGTGAAGGGCAATACAAGATATTCGACATCAATCTGCGCCAGGGATTTTACACGAAAGAGACTATCTGCCAGTCATTGGAGCGTTGCAACGTATTAAAAATCAATGACGAAGAACTTGTCACACTCAGCCGCCTCTTCGGCTACCCGGGCATCGACCTGCAAGACAAGTGCTGGATTCTACTCGCCAAGTACAATCTGAAGATGCTCATCCTGACCTGTGGAGTCAACGGCAGTTACGTTTTCACCCCCGGCAATTTTTCCTTTGTCGAAACACCCCGCGTAAAAGTGGCCGACACCGTCGGAGCAGGCGACTCCTTTACGGCCTCCTTCATCGCAGCGACCCTCAAGGGCATGCCCGTGAGCGAAGCCCACAAGCTGGCAGTAAACGTCTCAGCCTATGTCTGTACTCAAAACGGTGCCATGCCCGTCATCCCCGAAAATTATCTGGAAAGGTTGGACAAAGCTGATGACTAAGGCTCAGCATACCACCATGAGGGGGCGATATTCCAATGCCCCCAATGCTTGGCAACCCCACAACACACGAAGTAAGGAAAGCTGTTGCCCATGCCCGTTGCGGTGTCTGACAAGGTGAAACTCCTCAGCTTTCTCCTCCATTATTTTGCTCAAGCCGGCTTCAGTTAAAGGTGCAGCGTCACCTCTTCAACTGAAGCCGGCTTCTATGAATTAATGCCTGTTATCACCCTTCAGGCATCTGTATTCCTTCGCCGCTGCACACAGGATGTTCCTTTCCTTCCCCTAACTTTTCGGTCTATATTGCAAGTCAAACAAAAGGGACTAAACGGATAATAAAGATCAAGCACACCTATGTTTTTTTGACAAGACCCGATATCGTACCAACGTAGATTTGCGTAAGTTTGTTCCGAATTTGTTTCAACACGACGCGGGCAGATTCTATCCGTTGTCACCCCGAGCGACCTCATCCAGTTGGTTATAAGCAGGAGCAGTCTCTTCCTGTACTGCATGCCTTGCCAGCCTGAAGTGAGCGTTCTCTCTCAACCGACAACCATAGAGCCTGCCCCAATTATGTCTAACAACCTACTGACCAATGCTGATCATCAAACGCAACGGGACAACAGAGCCCTACAATAAAGAAAAAATCGTGACCGCCGTACGCAAGAACTTTGCCAGCACGGGCAAGGTGCTTACCGACGAAGTAATCCACGCACTCATCGCGCAGGTTGAGCGTATGCTCAACGGGCAGGCGGACTCACGCAGCGTGGAGTGCATCCAAGACGAAGTCGAACGGTGCCTCATGGAACAGGGATTTTATGCAGAAGCCAAGAGTTACATCCTCTACCGTTGGCAACGCACCGAAAAGCGTAACGCGATCAACCAACTCGTAACAGCTACCCAAACTCCCGAAATAGCTGAAATACTCAAGCTCATACAGACCGATTTCCCTGCCGAAGAATACAGTCTGAAGCTCTTGGCTGAAAAGTTTGCCAGCTTCCGCAAGACCGGAATGGGAACTGAAGAGAGCCTTACGGCATTGACGAAGGCAGCTGTCGAACTGACCACCCAGGAAGCTCCCAATTGGGAATTCATCGCCGCCCGTCTGCTCGACTACCAACTCACACGCAGGCTCCGTCTGCAGGAAGAGAAGCTCGGCCTCCCTACCTTCTACGACAAACTCCGTTATCTCACCGACGAAGGACTTTATGGCGACTACATCCTCTCCGCCTATTCGCCCGAAGAGATTCAGACGGCTGCCAGCTTTATGCGTCCTGAGCGCAACCGCCTCTTCAACTACTCCGGCCTCGACCTCCTCACCAAACGTTACCTCATCCGCACCCACCGCCACGAACTCTTAGAGTCGGTACAGGAAATGTACCTCGGCATAGCCCTCCACCTCGCCATGCCCGAACCCACCAACCGCATGCACTGGGTACAACAGTTTTACGACATGCTGAGTTGCCTCGAAGTCACCATGGCCACGCCCACCCTCTCCAATGCGCGCAAGCCCTACCACCAACTCTCGAGTTGCTTCATCGACACCGTGCCCGACAGCCTCGAAGGCATCTATCGCAGCAACGACAACTTCGCACAAGTCAGCAAGATGGGCGGCGGCATGGGACTCTATTTTGGCAAAGTACGTGCTGCCGGTAGCGACATCCGTGGCTTCAAGGGCGTAGCAGGAGGTGTTATCCGCTGGATGAAGCTCGTCAACGACACCGCCGTTGCAGTCGACCAACTCGGCATGCGCCAAGGAGCCGTAGCCGTCTACCTCGACGTGTGGCACAAAGACCTGCCCGAGTTTCTTCAGCTTCGCACCAACAACGGCGACGACCGCATGAAGGCACACGACATCTTCCCCGCCGTCTGTTATCCCGACCTCTTTTGGAAAATGGCCAAGGAAGACCTCAACCAGCCTTGGTACCTCTTCTGTCCTCATGAAATCAAGACCATCAAAGGTTACTCGCTGGAGGACTGTTACGGCGAAGAATGGGAGCGCAAATACCGCGACTGCATCAACGACCAACGCCTTTCGCGCCGCGTCATCACCCTCAAGGACATCGTTCGCCTTGTTCTGCGTTCGGCAGTCGAAACAGGCACTCCCTTCACCTTCAACCGCGACACCGTCAATCGCGCCAACCCCAACGGACATAAGGGCATGATCTACTGCTCCAACCTCTGCACCGAGATTGCGCAAAACATGGCACCCTCTGAAAGTGTTTCGACCGAAATCCGCACCCACGAAGGCGACACCGTTGTGGTCAAGACCATCCGTCCGGGCGACTTCGTCGTCTGCAACCTGGCCAGCCTCTCGCTCGGTCACCTGCCCCTCGACGACAGCGAAGCCCTGCGCCGCAAGGTAGCTACCGTCGTGCGCGCCCTCGACAACGTCATCGACCTCAACCTCTACCCCGTGCCCTATGCCCAAATCACCAACCACCGTTACCGCAGCATCGGTCTGGGCGTAAGTGGTTACCACCACGCACTTGCCCTACGCGGCATCCGTTGGGAAAGCGAAGAGCACCTGCAGTTTGTCGACCAACTCTTTGAGCAAATCAACTTTGCCGCCATCGAGGCCAGCAACCAGCTGGCTCGCGAAAAGGGCAGCTACACCCACTTCGAGGGCAGCGACTGGCAGACGGGCACCTACTTCACCAAACGCGGTTACCGCTCTGCCCGTTGGCAAGCGTTGGCCCAGCAAGTGGCAACCCACGGTATGCGCAATGCCTACTTGCTTGCCGTAGCTCCGACCAGCAGCACGAGCATCATTGCAGGCACGACGGCAGGCATTGACCCGGTGATGAAACGTTTCTTCCTTGAAGAAAAGAAGGGCGCCATGCTCCCCCGCGTAGCCCCAGCCCTTTCTCCCAAGACCTTCTGGGTCTACAAAGCCGCCCACCTGCTCGACCAAAAGTGGAGCGTCCGTGCCGCCGGCATTCGCCAACGCCACATCGACCAAGCCCAGAGCCTCAACCTCTACATCACCAACGAATTCACCATGCGTCAAGTGCTCAACCTCTACCTCCTCGCCTGGGAATGCGGCGTCAAGACCATCTACTACGTGCGCAGCAAGTCCCTCGAAGTCGAAGAATGCGAAAGCTGCGCATCGTAACTAATTCCCCTCATACCCATGACACTATTTCGCTCCATCACGTACCTTCGTCCTGTTGCACTGATGCTCTTAACAGCCGTCAGCCAACTTCCCCTCCATGCACAACAAAGCGAAAAGTGCCACACCAATAAATGGGAGGCTAACTTCCTCTTAGGTCTCAATTCCGACGGCTACGACTACTCAATAAGCTGTGCCTGGTTCCCCATCCGCTATGCAGGTGTAAGACTAGAACTGGGCTTTGCCGGCGAAATCGAAGGACTCCAAGACTGGGGGAGGGAGGAAGACGATGACAAGTATTGCATACGCGTTAAGCTGATGCCTTCCGTAGAACTCCGCACACCGACGCTCATCAACTGGCGGTCAATGGATGCCACCATTCATGCCTTCGCCAATCCCGGCCTTTCATTCTCTCCGGGAGGAGCTGGAAGCAAAGGCGCAGAGTGGTTCAATTGGCAACTGCGAACCGGGCTTTCCCTCCAAGCAGACAACCTGCGTTTCTCGCTCGGCTACGGCATTTCAGACTATCAACTCTTCTCGGGCAATGCCCGTAGCGGACACGACGGAACGAATTTGCCCTGCCGCAAATGGACACACTCCGCCTTCCTGGCAGTCGGGGTGACATTCTGATAATTCAAACCTATCCTCCTCTCATACAACAACCCACACCCGCTCATGCAACAACAACCCCTTCACAAAAACCCGCTCTTCAACCCTGCGGGCGATACCGATCTCCGTCTCCGACGAATGATTGGCGGCAACACCACCAACCTCAACGACTTCAACAACATGCGCTACCCCTGGGTCAGCGACTGGTACCGTCAGGCGATGAACAACTTCTGGATTCCCGAAGAAATCAACCTCACGCAGGACGTCAAGGACTATCCGCAACTCAGCCCCGCCGAACACACAGCGTACGACAAGATACTGAGTTTCCTCGTCTTCCTCGACTCGCTACAGAGCAACAACCTGCCGACCATCAGTGAGTACATCACCGCCAACGAAGTCAATCTCTGCCTGCACATCCAAGCCTTCCAGGAGTGCGTACACAGCCAGAGCTACAGCTACATGCTCGACTCCATCTGCAGCCCCGAACAGCGCAACGACATCCTCTACCAATGGAAGACCGACGAACACCTCTTGCGCCGCAATACCTTCATCGGCGACTGTTACAACGACTTCCAGCAACAGCAGGACGGCTTCACGCTGATGAAGACCCTCATCGCCAACTACATCCTCGAGGGCATCTACTTCTACAGCGGATTTATGTTCTTCTACAACCTCAGCCGCAACGGCAAGATGTCGGGTTCTGCCCAAGAAATCCGCTACATCAACCGCGACGAGAACACCCATCTCTGGCTCTTCCGCAACCTCATCCTTGAGCTCAAGAAGGAAGAGCCCCAGCTCTTCACCCCCGAGTGCATCGCCACCTACGAGTCCCTGATGCGCGAAGGCGTTCGTCAGGAGATAGCCTGGGGTCAATACGTCATCGGCGACGACATCCCCGGTCTCAACAGTCAGATGGTGTCCGACTACATCCACTACCTTGGCAATCTGCGTTGGAACAGCCTCGGCTTCGGCTACCTCTACGACGACCACCGCAAAGAGCCCGAAAGCATGCAGTGGGTTGCCCAATACTCCAACGCCAACATGGTCAAGACCGACTTCTTCGAAGCCAAAAGCACTGCCTACGCCAAGAGTACGGCACTGATTGATGATTTGTAGGAGGCCCAGTCCCATACGTACCACATCGTTTTCGGATAGGACGTGAGCCCTGTCAGCATTTTCCCCCCCCGTTTTTAAAAACCATTCAAGCCCCGAAGCGGGCGACATAACGGGTCGTAGGACGTAAGCCCTATGGCAAACAACCGAGTCATTATGTCGCCCCCGCTTCGGGGCTTGTGGGTGAATTGAGAGCGTTCGTCCGATAGGTCGTAAACCCAATCCTGAGTGATGACATCCCTACGGGACTGGGTAGATAAGTACCATTCCTGGCATTTTATTCTTGAAATTGCTTCTTTGTCTTCTCAAATTCGCATACATTTGCGTTCGTTGACCACGTGAGACCGCTGGGGTTCGCCAGGTCGACACCATTTAATTCACGAAGTGGATGATTCGCCGCAACAGGAGCTCGCAAGAGCACGCTTTCTCGGAAGCTCAGACGTTATTTGACAGATTGGAAGTAGGCACTCTCTAAACGAGTCGCCATGCGATGAACAAGGCACAAGGGATGTGTACAAGAAGGTCTAAAGACTAAAATCCACTTGTACAGCTCAGAGCAAGAAGGTTTAAAGACTAAAATCTGCTTGTACAGCTCGGGGCAAGAAGGTTTAAAGACTAAAATCTGCTTGTACAGCTCAGAGCAAGAAGGTTTAAAGACTAAAATCTACTTGTACAGCTCGGGGCAAGAAGGTTTAAAGACTAAAATCTGCTTGTACAGCTCGGAGCAAGCTGATTATAAAGCCTAAACCTACTTGTACAGCTCGGGGCAAGAAGATTATAAAGCCTAAACCTACTTGCCACAGCAGGGGCAAGCTGATTATAAAGCCTAAACCTACTTGTACAGCCTTCTATAAGGTTGTTTTTACTCCAAAAACCTACTTCCCAACTTCATAAAGGTCAGAATACTTTTGGTCAAGACTCATGCCACTTCTATTATTCACTCCTTAACTCATTGGAACCATGACACCACTAGTAACAAGAATCAATCTTCGCAGTTTAGACAATGACCGCCACTTCGAGTTCATGAAATCGTGTGTAGATTACTTTGCAGAAAAGAAGTATGAGCAGGAATTGACGAAAGAAAAGATTGCAGCATTAAAGGCTGCCGTGGAAATCGAAGACAAAAACTTGAAGTTGCTCCAAGCCAATCAAACGCTCTCTACGGTAAAAGAACATGACACGCTCCGCGACAGCTGCTATGTGGCACTTCGTGATTGTATCAAGGGGCACTCCAGCTGCGCAGTATCGCCCGTTTATGAGGTGGCCAAGCAGATGTATGTCTTAGTGAAACACAACAACGTATCGATTCAAGCGGCTTTTGACAAGGAAACGGCACAGATTCACAATCTGGCAGGCGACTTGGCGAAGGAAGAATTTCAGACGGCACTCACGACCATCGGCTTGAAGCCCATCTACGACGAAATGGTAAAGGCAAACAATGCGGTGGCAGCTGCTCAGGCCCAGCGCATTGCCGAAGACGTTGACCGCGGAACGGGTACGCTGCGCGATGCACGCAATGCCTCCGACAAGGCCTACAACGAATTTATCCATGTCATCGAATCGGCTGCTGTCATTCTGGGCGATCCCTTTACCACAGACCTCAAATACTGGAGCGGCAAGGTGGACTACACGAAGGCTAACCTTGAACTCAAGGAGTCAATCAGTGCTGCCCGCCGCAAAAAGGAGGAACAACAGGGCGGACAGACGGACGTAAACCCCGAAGACCCGAACAAAAATCCGAACACGGACAAGAACCCAGGTGGCACGGACAAGAACCCGAGCACGGGCGTGAGTCCCGAAGACCCCGACAAGAAGCCTACCGAGGGCGGCGGCATCATTACGCCCGCTGAACCCGAGGCCTAACCCCTTCCCTGCAAGGTCCTAATCCGATAAGGGGACGGATGGCTTGAAACCGTACGGTCGCGACATGCCGCGACTCCAAGCAGAAGTAACTTGGGTTCTCCCGATGGGGGTGGGTGAAGAGCCGTCCATCCCGAAGGGGGAATACATAAACAGCGATTCCGTTTTATCCTCATATCTTCCGAAACAATATGGAAGAAACAGGATGAAACGGAATCGCTGTTTGTATAGGTAGCTGAGGGCTTATTTCCCCTTCGCCTCTTGCATGGCCTTGAGCTGAGCGTATGCCTTGTAAAGTCCTAACTGACCGGCGCGGCTGAAGTCGCTGACGGCTTTGTCGCGCTGGTCTTGATGGAGGTAGAGCATGGCGCGGTTGTAATAGGCTTCTGCCAAACGGGAGTCAAGACGAATGGCACGGGTGAAGGCTTCGAGGGCCTCGGTGGTGAGCTTTTGCTGAGCCAGCAGGCAACCTTGATTGTAGGCTACGTAGGCACTCTGCGGACTGAACGATTCGGCCTGACGCAAATCGGCTGTGGCTAAGGCTAAACGGGCCTTGGCTTCGTCGGGGGCAAGGGTGGAACTGGCTACGCTACGCGCCAAGATGGAGGCTCGCTGCATACGAGCGACCAAACTCGTGGAATCAGCACGCACGGCTTGGTTGGCCTCGTTGAGGGCGGAGGTGTAATCATAGCGGACGGCGGCAATGGCTGAACGTACCAAGGTCTGTTCGAGCAGGGACCATTGGGCCATCTTGCTTTCTAAATGACGGGCATCATGGTCGGCATCGCTGGCTGCGGTAGCATCGGCCTCGGCTGTCAGACAGAGTTTGCGGCCTTCACTCTTTGCACTGACGAACTTCGCAACTTCGGGCAAGAAACCAATGCTGTGATAACCTTTGGTAAAGACGGGACGGAAACTCAAAGCGTACATGGGAAGAAGGTCACTACCGACTTTCTCATTTTGTACTTTGCCATAGAGGGTACCAAAGACATTGCGCACGGTGTCGGGATCTTCAGCAACCAATTGCTGATATTGCTCCAAGGCATGTTCGGAACGTAGGCGTACCTTTTTCCCCTTCGTGGGCTTCGCCTTTCCATAAGCGAGGTCGAGGTTGCGGCGTGCCACCCACGTTTCGTCAGCCACAGCTCCTTTGACATCGCCTATCTTACGGCGACATTCGGCTCGCGCCAGGTAACCGTATGAGAATTGGGGATATTCCTTTATCAACGTGGTGTAGTCGGCAATGGCTCCACGAAAATCGCCTACTTGAGCACGAAGCTGGGCACGGTTGTAAATAGCGAGGGTATTGTCGGGCTCAATGGAAAGTACAAAGTCGAAGTCCTTGATGGCGCGGTTGAGGTCGCCGACAAAGGAACGGAGCAAACCCCGATTGTAGTGGGCTACGAAATGTTGGGGTTGGAGTTGGATGGCTTGGTCGTAATCGGCAATGGCCTGCCCAAATCGACCTAAAGCATGAAGAGCTTGGGCGCGGCTGACATAGAGCTCGAAGTCTTTGGGTTGCAGAAGAAGAGCTTGGGTCAGACAGGAATCTGCCAAGGCATAATGTTCTCGGCTTAACTCGTAACGTCCCTTGAAACTCCAGGCTGCAGCCTCCTTGGGATTCTTGACCAACAAACTGTCTACCCAACGCATTCCGCCGACGGTGTCTTTCTGCTCCAAGGCTACCTGTGCCTTAATCATGTAAGTGCGGTAATACTTGGGCCAACGCTGAAGCATATAGTCTAGGTCTGCATTGGCTTGAGGGTATTCCTTGAGTTGCAGGTAACAAAGGGCACGGTTGTAACGGGCTCCTTGTTCGTCGGGAAGCTCGCGCAGGGTACGGGTATAGTCAGAAACAGCACCAGTGAAGTCTTCGTTGTGGATGCGGCAAAGGGCACGAAGCTGATAGACTTCGACGATAAAGGGATTAAGCTCGATGCTTCGGTCACAGTCTGCTGCCGCCCCCGTATAGTCTTCGAGAGTGAATTTGGCATAAGCACGATAATAGTACGGACGCGAAAGGAAGGGTTTGGCTTCGATGGCTTGATTGAAATAACGGATGGCGGTGAGGTAGTCGTCAACACTCAAGGCGTTGCGCCCCATGATGGTCACCATCTCGGCATCGACTTGTGCACGCACACTTCCTCCCGAAAGCAGGAGAAAGAGGGATAAAAAAAAGATACGCACTGCCGAGAAAACAGTTGCTCCGGCTGTGCGTACCTGATGTTTCGGTGGAATATTCGTATTCATAAGAGTGGAAGAGTTTATCAGTTGAGGAGTCAAAAGGTTGAGGAGTTGAGAGTCGAAAGGTTGAAGGATGTAGCTCAGCTCACCTTCGTCATTTCTGAATGATGACACTCCTTCACTTTTAAACTTCTGACCTTCTGGTCTGCTTCCTACTTCGGTGACTTCACCTTGTAAGCGCAACGGAACTTACCCTTCAGTATCTGGGTCAGCTTGCTGCGTACCATTTGTTTACGAAGGGGAGCTAAACGGTCTACGAAAAGATGACCGTCGAGGTGGTCGAACTCGTGTTGCATCACTCGAGCCAGATAGCCTTCTACCCATTCGTCATGTTCCTGGAAGTCTTCATCCATGTACTTCACACGGATACGGGTCGGACGGCGCACGGGTTCGTGAATGCCCGGCACACTGAGACAACCCTCTTCCATTGACTTCGTTTCGGTATCATCGTATTCGAGGATATGCGGATTGATGTAAGCCTTATTAAATCCGGCATATTCAGGATAGTCGTCTTTCAGAACATCGAGCGTAATGACAACCAAACGAATGGGTTTGCCAATCTGCGGAGCTGCCAAACCCACGCCGTCACTGCGATACATGGTTTCAAACATATCGGCAATGAGTTGCTTGAGTTCAGGATAGTCGGGGGTAATGTCCTCAGCTTCCTTGCGAAGCACGGGCATACCGTAGGTATAAATAGGGAGAATCATGGGGATATAGGGATTATTCCTCTACGCCTCTCTTCGAAGGTAGAAGTTATTAATGAGGGTACGGGATTATGGGGAGATGAGGGAAGTCGTATGAACGACTGTCGGCTTTAAGCCGGTAGTCGACTCTGTGAACGAATCGAGCGCTTTCACCTTCTCTCGCTTATCTTCCTCTACTTTCCAGATAGCTTTGCAAAATGATACAGGCACTGATTTCGTCGACCAGCCCTTTATCCTGTCTGCGACGCTTCTTACCGATGCCACTGTCCAAAATGGCCTGATGAGCCAAGACGGAAGTGAAACGCTCGTCATAAAATTCGACGGGAATCTGCGGAAAGACCTTGGCCAATTTTTCAGCAAAAGCCTGGACACGAGGCAGATTGTCAGAAGGCTGACCGTTGGGTTGGGTCGGAAGTCCCAACACGAAGCGTTCGACCGCTTCCTTTGCAGTATATTCCTTCAAAAACTTGATGAGATCAGACGTATCGACAGTAGTCAGTCCGTTGGCAATAATCTGCAAGGAATCAGTGACAGCAATACCCGTCCGTTTCTTACCATAATCAATTGAAAGAATGCGCATAAATGGGAAGGAGTTAAAGAGGAAAGGAAAGAGAGTATAGAAATATAGAGGTAGAAGAGATGAAAGCTTAAAGAGTTGAGAAGCTAAGAAGTTGAAGAGTTAAGGAGTCGAGAGTTTGCATGAAACCAATCTCTGAACTCCTAAACTTATAAACTTCTAAGCCTCTCAACTCTTCAACTGATTATGTATAGAACCAGTCCTTACTTAATCATATCACATCCCATGTAAGGCTGCAATGCCTTCGGGATACGGATGCCTTCGGGAGTCTGGAAGTCTTCGAGCAAAGCGGCCACGATACGGGGCAAAGCCAAAGCTGAACCGTTGAGTGTATGGCAGAGCTGAATCTTCTTGTCTGCTCCACGGTAACGGCACTGCAAACGGTTGGCCTGATAAGTATCGAAATTGGAAACAGAGCTAACTTCCAACCAACGCTTCTGGGCCTCGCTGTATACTTCGAAGTCGTAGCAGATAGCAGCCGTAAAGCTCATGTCGCCACCACACAGACGGAGAATGCGATAAGGCAACTCTAACTTCTGCAAAAGGCCTTCTACGTGAGCCAACATTTCCTGGTGTGACTGTTCGGAATGTTCGGGCTTGTCGATGCGTACGATTTCAATCTTAGAGAACTCATGCAGACGGTTCAAACCGCGCACGTCCTTACCATAGCTACCTGCCTCGCGACGGAAGCACTGTGTGTAAGCACAATTCTTGATAGGCAATTGGTCTTCGTTGAGAATTACATCACGGTAGATGTTGGTAACGGGCACCTCAGCCGTGGGAATGAGGTAAAGGTCGTCCAACTCACAGTGGTACATCTGACCTTCCTTATCGGGCAACTGTCCTGTACCATAACCTGAAGCCTGGTTAACTACCGTCGGGGGCATGATTTCCGTATAACCAGCAGCACGGGCTTCATCGAGGAAGAAGTTAATCAATGCACGTTGCAAACGAGCACCCTGACCAATATAAACGGGGAAACCTGCACCCGAAATCTTTACGCCCAAATCGAAGTCGATGAGGTTGTACTTCTTGGCGAGTTCCCAGTGAGGAAGTGCATTTTCGGGAAGAACCGTATCATGACCACCCGTTTTTACAATCAGGTTGTCCTCGGCACTCTTACCCTCGGGAACCAAATCGTAAGGTACATTGGGGATGGTGCAAAGCAAATCGCGCTTATCGTCCTCTGCCTGCTTCATGACTTCTTCAAGTTCCTTGGTCTTAGCCTTGATGTCAGCCACCTGCTGCTTCACCGTTTCAGCTTCGTCCTTCTTGCCTTCCTTCATCAGACCACCGATGCTCTTGGAAAGGCTGTTCACCTGAGCCTTGAGTGCATCCACCTGCACCTGGGCTTCCTTGCGTTTATTATCGATTTCCAACACGCGATCAATAGCTTCACGCGCACCTTTGAATTGTTTCTTTTCCAAGCCGCGAATCACGGCTTCTTTGTCTTCAATGATTTGTTTGATAGTAAGCATAGCTTCTTCTATTTGATTTGAGCGCAAAATTAGTAAATTCTCCCGACCTTTTGCCGTAAGAAGAAGAGGGAGATGCAACCGGACGGTTAAAATACACCTGTCACTACCCTTTTAGAAGAAAGAAAAAACGGACGAAAGCAGGCTTCCTTATACGGAATCACCTACTATCGTCCGTTACCTAACGTTGATTGAAGCGTTCCCTTACCCGAACGGCCTCAAGTGTTTTTACATCTTGACTTGATGCAAAGAGTAATTGCCCATGATACGCGAACGGTCTACATTGCCTCGAATACCCGGGATAGAACCGGTTGCCGTGTACTGCCACATGATGTAATCCTTGCCATCATTCAGTGTGGGCGAATCTGTACGATAACGCGCAATCATGAAATGGTAATCCTTAAACTCACCGAGCAAGTAGCGGTTGTAGAAATTGTGGTACGTATAGAGCAAGGGCTTCTTACCATAGAACTCCGTCACCTTCTGAATGAAGGTACGCAAATCGGATATAAAAGTCTCATAGCTCACCGAGCCTCGATGTTCGATGTCAATGATGGGCACCAAGTCTTGTTCACTGGGCTTCACTACGGAAGTCATGTTGTCAAACTGTTTGCGCCAATCGATGTTGGGACGATAGAAATGGTAACTGCCCACACTCAAGCCTACCCGACGCGCCTCCGAAAGATTGCGCTCATAGGTTTTGTCCACCAAGGAAGCTCCCTCCGTAGCCTTCAGATAGGCATACGAAATGGAAGTACCGTTGACTACTTCATCCCAATCGATACTTCCCTGGTAATGGGAGACATCGATACCTTCCTTATATTTGGAATTGATGCGGGCATGCGACTGATGAATGAACACGGCTGCTGCGTGCTCTACTCTCCGTTCACCTTCTGCCTTTACAGCCATCACATCCGGCTCGATAGCCATGTACGCGGCCATACCCTGCCCCGGATTTTTGTCTTTCTTACGAGCCAAAGCGGGAGCAGGAGCAAACATCAACAACGAGAGTGCCAAAGCACAGCTATTGTGCATATTGAAAAAGCGAGATAAGGTCTTCTGAAATTCCATGGCGGCAAAGATAAAAAATATATTCGGCACCTGCGTAAACGATTTCTCTTAAAAGTCAAACGCTTCGCACTTTTTAAAACGAGAAAGTACGAAGCGTTTGAGAGTAATAAAAAAGAAGGAACGAACAATTCGGTTCACGCATGAGAATTAAATCCTTCATAAGAAAAGCGTCCAATGCGCTATGGAATCTCATCCAAGCAAAGACGCCGAAGGTCATACATCGAACCATTGTAGATATTCAAGTCTACCTTTCCCTTAATACCAGCCACTTTGCCACAGTCCGTATGCTGCCAAAACTTCCAAGGACCTTTATAAGTGAGACTGGGCACATAGTAATGAGCAATCCAATAAGGATAACGCTCAAATTCTTTTGTATTGAGATAATCGACTTTGAACTTATAGTTTGTATAGAGAATCGGTGGCACATTATAACGCTTCTCTACAGCTTTCAACCAGGTTAAACTGGCTTTGCGTAAGTCTTCGGGTGTCAGATTGCCCACTTCCTCTATATCGAGTACCGGCGGCAAATCCCCTTCTTCCAAATGCACCTGCTTCAAGAAGTAACGCGCTTGTTTGTCGGCAGAAACATTCGGTTTAAAATAATGATAGGCTCCGCGTATGAGACCATGCTCACGCGCTTCGTAAAAATTCTCATTGAAGTTTTCATCCAAGAAGTCCTGACCTTCCGTTGCCTTGATAAATACAAACGAAATAGGTTCATTCCCTACAGCCGAACGGGATAATTTTTCCCAATTGATATCACCCTGATGATGACTTACGTCTACTCCTCGAATCGAAAATCCCTCTGGGTAAACTTCTTTACCATAGAGTGCCTGCCACTTGAGGGTATAAGGTCTGACGAAGTAGATGTACATCAGGTAACAAAAAAGCCCCACTCCCAATACCATCAACAAACGCAAGAAGATAGAACGCGCCTTTAACTCAATGGCATGGAGTTTCAATCGAGCAGAACTCTGATAAGCCTTTGTTGCACGTCGTTTACCCGTTGCGCGCTGTGGTCCGCGTACCGTTCGAGAGTTTTTTACCGACATAAGTGATGAGGTGATTCGGTGATAAGGTGATAAGGTTCTGAAGCGATTGAAGGATAAGGTAATGCAGCTTAAAATTAGGATTCAATCATCTACCTTTCCTACGCCTCAAAAGGAGAATGGATAAGCGAAATAAAAGAAGGATTAGGAATACACTACCTCCTTAGAAACACACGGCGCACTTCAAAAAGAATGAAGCGACCAAGCCATTGAATGCGTTTCAAATGAAGTGTTGATTCCTAATCCTTTAAGGTGTCTTACGAGCAAAGATTACTTACCCTGCTCAAGCTTCAGCGTCATCGTGCACTGGTCGCAAACTTCCGTCGGACCGAAGTACTGGATAGGACCGGGGTAAACAAATGCAGTCTGTTCAGCCCATTCCTCACGGTGAGCAGCAAATGCCTTGAAGGGAGCACCATCCAAACGAACAAGTGCCTTCTTGATTACGGGCTTCATCTTACCGTTACGACGCTCCATGTTCATCATCATCGTGATAGGCACACCACCAGCAATCCACTGTTCAGCAGGAGCCGTCGTGTTCTTTACGATAGCCATGTAACCCGTCTTGCCATTAGCAACGAGCTGAGCGGCGCTGGTACCGAGTGCATAGCAGTAGTCGGCATCGTAGTTAGAAGGAGCGGCGCAACGACCTTCGTAACCGAAGAAGTGATGCTGAGCAGCAAACTTACCTACGAACTTACCTTCCTGCTTCCAAGCAGCAAGCTTGCTAGCAACCATTTCAGAGAGGAGCTTTTCTGTCTCGATGAGTGAAACCTGTACGTTACCGTGGGGGTCACGCTCCATCGTGAGCTGCTTAGCCACACCTTCGGGGAGGCTTTCATAGATAGCAGCATTCTCCTTAGAGAGCTTACCGAGGATCCATGCACGCTGTTCCGTAGCAGCAACATTAGCAGCTTCAGGAGTAGCGAGCAAGTCGTTCAACTCAGCGATGAGCTTCTTCATAGCGGGGATGAACTCGATCAAACCTTCGGGAATCAATACCGTACCAAAGTTGTTACCGTTAGCTGCACGCTTAGCTACAACACCTGCAATGTAAGTAACGATATCGTCGAGCGTCTGGTTCTTCTCTTCAACCTCTTCACTTACGATGCACACGTTGGGCTGGCACTGGAGTGCACATTCCAAAGCAATGTGGCTAGCAGAACGACCCATCAACTTAATGAAGTGCCAGTACTTGCGAGCTGAGTTAGCATCACGCTGAATGTTACCAATAACTTCAGCATAAGTCTTACAAGCCGTGTCGAAGCCGAAAGAAGTTTCAATCTGCTCGTTCTTCAAGTCACCGTCAATCGTCTTGGGGCAACCAATAACCTGTACGCCATAGTTGTGAGCAGCGTAGTACTCAGCCAATACACAAGCGTTCGTATTAGAGTCGTCACCACCGATGATAACTACAGCCTTGATACCGAGTTCACGGATAATCTTCAAGCCGCTTTCGAACTGATCTTCTTCTTCGAGCTTCGTACGACCAGAACCGATCATATCGAAACCACCTGTGTTACGATATTCATCGATGACAGCGTCAGTCAGTTCGATATACTTGTGATCTACCAAGCCGCCAGGACCCATCAAGAAGCCGTAGAGCTTGTTAGCTGCATTCTGCTTCTTCAATTCGTCGTAAAGGCCGCAGATTACGTTGTGACCACCAGGAGCCTGACCACCAGAAAGAATGATACCGATGTTCATCGGAGCATATTCCTTCTTTTCAGAACTGGGTACAAACTCAACGAGAGGCATACCGTACGTATTGGGGAAGAGATTCTTGATTTCTTCCTGATCGCCCACGCTCTGAGTGGGTTCACCTTCCTTGATGCTCACATTGCCACGAAGACCAGCGGGGAGTTTGGGCTGGTAAGCGGCACGTGCAATCTGTAATGCGCTTTTTTCCATAAGAGTTATTGAGAAATAGTGAGTTTTATAATCGATTGAATGAACTGTTGATGCGTAGAACGAGGAGAAGCAGTGCCTAAGCCCCTGTAGGCAATTGCCCCAGGCTTTCATCTAACAACTTCCCAACTTCCAATTCTGCTATCAACTTATTTATTTGATGATTTCCAATTCACGGAACACCTTGCCAAGTGAAGCAACGGCACGGTCTACCTGTTCTTTGGTGTGCGTAGCCATCAATGCCACACGAACGAGGGTATCGTGGGGAGCACAAGCAGGAGGAATCACGGGGTTAATAAACACGCCTTCCTCGAAAGCACGGGCTGTAGCCACAAAGGTCTTCTCAGTGTCACGCACATAAAGCGGGATAATCGGAGATTCCGTATCGCCAATTTCAAAGCCTTCCTCACGGAAACGCTTCAAGGCATAACGCGTCACGTCCCAAAGTGCTTCGATACGTTCGGGCTCCTGCTGAATGATGTGGAGTGCCTCACGAGCACATGCCGTAGCGGCAGGTGTATTGGAAGCTGAGAAGATATAGGTACGTGAGTTGTGACGCAACCAGTTGATGATGCTCTTGTCTGCAGCGATGAAGCCACCGATCGAAGCCAAAGACTTACTGAAGGTACCCATAATCAAGTCTACCTCGTCTGTCAATCCGAAATAGTCACACACACCACGACCTTGACGACCAAACACACCGATACCGTGTGCTTCGTCAACCATAATTGTTGCGTTATACTTATGCTTCAGTTTAACGATTTCGGGCAACTTAGCCAAATCACCTTCCATGGAGAATACACCGTCTACCACAATCAGCTTGACTGCTTCCGGAGCACACTTCTGAAGCTGACGTTCGAGGTCAGCCATATCGTTGTGCTTGTACTTCAAGCAAGTTGAAAAGGAAAGGCGGCGACCGTCTACGATAGAAGCATGGTCGCGGTCGTCACAAATAATATAGTCTTCACGACCCGTCAAACAAGAAATTACGCCAGAGTTAACCGTAAAACCGGTGGAATAGCAAAGGGCATCTTCTTTACCTACGAACTCAGCTAACTCTTTCTCCAATTGTACGTGAAGATCGAGCGTACCGTTCAAGAAGCGAGAGCCCGCACAGCCTGAGCCATATTTCTTCATAGCTTCGATACCGGCATTGATGATGCGCTCATCACCAGGCAGGCCTGTATAAGCATTTGAACCGAACATCAATACGTGATGTCCGCCCATTTCCACTTCAGTGCCTTGTTTACCTTCTATTTCACGGAAATAAGGATATACTCCTTTCGCTTGATACTCTTGCGGTAAAGTGTACTTTGCTAATCTGTCTTGTAAAATACCCATTTTAGTGTTCATTGATAGAGGTTGACAAGGCTATAAAACCTGCACCCCAACGATAATTTTGTGCAAAGGTACACTTTTTCAGATAAAACCCTTATACCCTGTCAAGAAAATCCGTCTATCCAAGACAATGAAGATTCGCTAACAAAATGTTTCGGACATTTCTTCTATTTATCAAGAAAAACCTTCTACCTCGAGAGTTTGGAAGGCCTTCGTAAGCATTTCTCTCTTTTTGATAAGGTGCCAATGAAAGCTTTCTCCATAAGCTTCACCCACCGACCTTTTTCTTTCCTTCCAACCCATTGCTCACAAACCCTAAAAGGCATACAATAAAAATCCACTACTAAATGGATACATTTGCGTATATTGAGCAGTAATAACTATCTGTCCATTTGGGTCTTTTGCTCTATATCCCCCATTGTCTTCGTATATGTTAAGTAATTGTTCTTTCTCATGATGATTACATATTTATATATGATACTGGATTTTGTCTTCTCCCTACTATGTGAGAAATATCCATATGTAAATACGGAGAATCCAACATCTCACCCTCAAATTCCCAGCGGCCGATATACTCAACTGAATCTGTGAGAAACCAACGTATGGGTTTAAAGACTCCTACGATATTGCCCGAGCTGATAGCAAAAACGTATTCTGCTTTTTTTGCTCGTTCACCATTCAATCGCCAATATTTTCTTACACATTCGTATAAATCGGTTCTTTCACCCTGTGAATATGTTCGTGTTACATTGAAACATATGATTCGATTGTTCGAATCATTTTCAAATCTACCATAATCTTGAAATACATTTTCCATAAGTGCTTTTTTACTGCTATATAATGCAAAGATAAAAATCTCTTAGATTCTATATGCCTTATTTATTGCAAAGGATGTTTCTTGAGAATTTGACTAAATTCTCTTATAGACCTTAGGGCTTCCATCTAACCAACACCCCATAACCACTATAGGTAGTTTCCTCCCTTATATTTATTCTGCACCTTGATATAGCAAGCTCGGACGCTTTCCGTCCAGTGATTGATCTCATAGTATTCCCCATTTTTTAGATTGGTCAATCCGAACTGTTTATGTGTCTATTCCGTCAAAGCAGCGAACGAAACCAGCTCATTTCCTGTATGGACTGCGCCAATACAATCCTTGGATATTGAATGCCATTTCGGACAGCAATAATAGACTATCGTCGCAATCAGCCTCCTTTCTTCCTTAAACCTATCTGTTCGAATGACGGTATCCGACCTCACCTTACAAACCGTCTCTGAAACTGCTATCCCAAACGGAGCTTTTACTGTCTTTTTCGCCCACATTACGCCTTTTTCCTATCTTTGCAACCTATGAAAAAGAGAATACTCTATCTCATCAACCCCATCTCGGGAACGAGCCGCAAAAAAGGCATCGCAGAAAAAGCGCAACGTCTGACTGACACTGCGCGCTACGACGTGGAAATTGCCTATACACAATACGCCGGACACGCTACCGTGTTGGCGCATGAGGCTGTAGACAAAGGCTTTGATATTGTCGTTGCCGTAGGTGGCGATGGTACGGTCAATGAGGTAGGAAGATCCTTGATACATTCCGATACTGCCTTAGCCATCATTCCCTGTGGTTCGGGCAACGGACTGGCACGCCACCTGCACATTCCGCTTCATCCCGAACGTGCCATTGAGATCATCAATGAAGGAGTGATTCATGCCTTGGACTATGGTACCATCAACGACCGTCCCTTCTTCTGTACCTGCGGCGTAGGCTTCGATGCGTTTATCAGCGAGAAGTTTGCAACTGCCGGTAAACGTGGTTTGTTGACTTACGTTGAGAATACGCTCCGTTCAGGATTGCAATACAAACCCCAGACCTACATTATAGAAGATGAGAATGGAGCGGAATCTTGCCGTGCCTTTCTCATAGCCTGTGCCAATGCTTCGCAATATGGCAACGATGCCTACATTGCTCCACATGCCAGCATGAAAGACGGGTTACTCGATGTCGTAGTCATGACACCATTTACTACCATCGAATCTCCCCAAGTGGCTTTACAACTCTTCAATGGTACGCTTCCTAAGAACAGCCACGTTCGCACCTTCAAGGCTGAACGTCTGCTCATTCGTCGGGAAGGTGAAGGCGTTGCGCACTACGACGGCGACCCCTTCTTTACGGGCGACACCATCGAAGTCGCCATTCACCGCAATGCTTTCAAAGTTGTCGTCAACAATTCGCCCAAGAAGGTACATCCCCTTCTTCCTACACCCAACCTCCTGCAACTGGTTCCTGAGTTCTTCAACGAATGGCGAAAAATGCCGGAAGAACTACTTACCAAAACAGGTAACGACATCAAGCGAATCAATCGCAACCTCCTCAATAAGATTAAGAATCTCCCGCCCCGATAAATGCACACAGCCGCAAAGAGACGGTTGGTTTCTACAACAAAAGGTTCTGTAACCAGTCGAACATTTTCATGTTCACTCGTTACAGAACCTTTTTATATGCAGTTAAAGAGCGAGGCCGAAGCGTTTCCCATAAGCGTTCCGATACGAACTCGCTCCGAAGAGTATGTTGCTACTTCTCATCTTCCTCTACCCGACGCAGAACTACCGCCGAACGGGCAGGCAAATAAAGCTTAAGCCAACCTTTACCGTCCCGTTTGAGGAGCGGGTCAAAGTTTGTCAAGTGGCGCACACTGTCATCTGCCAATCCGTTGCCACCATACTGTTTGGCATCGGTATTCATGACTACCTCATAGGCGCCTTCGGGTACCATGAAACCATATCCTTCATAAGAACGTACAGGCGAGAAGTTAAACACAAAGAGCAAGGAACCACGGGCATAAGCCAATATTTGGTCTCCGTCATTGTGCCAAATCTCCTGTACAGGATACTTACGGATGTCGGTCGTATACGAACGAAGCAAATGGATCATATCCCGGTCAAAGTCACCTAAATAATGGTAGCAAAGCTCTTTATTGTCTACAAGATTCCACTGACGACGGGCATACTTGTAACTCCACCCATTTCCTTCACGTGGGAAGTCAATCCATTCAGGATGACCAAACTCATTGCCCATAAAGTTCAAGTAACCACCGTTAAGGGTCGAAGCCGTAACCAAACGAATCATCTTATGCAAGGCAATACCACGGTGTACCGTACCATTCTCATCCCCCTTGCGGAAGTGCCAATACATGTCGGCATCAATGAGACGGAATATCAAAGTCTTGTCACCGACCAAAGCCTGGTCATGACTTTCACAATACGAGATGGTACGCTCATCGGCACGACGGTTCGTGATTTCCCAGAAAATCGAAGAAGGCTTCCAATCCTCGTCCCGACATTCCTTGATTGTCTTAATCCAATAGTCAGGCACATTCATTGCCATGCGGTAATCAAAGCCATAACCACCGTCAGCAAACGGAGCTGCTAAGCCCGGCATTCCGCTTACCTCTTCGGCTATGGTAATCGCCGTGGGTTTCACTTCGTGAATGAGGAGGTTAGCCAGGGTTAAATAAGCGATGGCATTGTCATCCTGATGCCCATTGAAATAATCACCATAACCACAGAAAGCTTCCCCCAAACCGTGACTGTAATACAACATGGAAGTAACCCCGTCAAAACGGAAACCATCAAAGTTGTATTCCGTCAACCAATACTTACAGTTAGACAACAAGAAGTGAAGCACTTCATTCTTACCATAGTCAAAGCAAAGGCTGTCCCAAGCGGAATGTTCGTGACGGTCGCCAGGATAGAAGAACTGATTCGGATCGCCGCAGTAATTGCCCAATCCTTCCACTTCATTCTTCACCGCATGGCTGTGTACGAGGTCCATAATCACCGCAATCCCCGCCTTGTGTGCCGCATCAATGAGTTCCTTCAACTCATCGGGGGTACCAAAACGACTGGAAGCAGCAAAGAACGAGCTGACATGGTAACCGAAACTGCCGTAATAAGGATGTTCAGCTATGGCCATAATCTGAATGCAATTATAACCGTCGGCAATTACACGAGGCAACACCTTCTCGCGGAACTCCGTATAAGAACCCACCTTTTCAGCATCCTGTCCCATACCGATGTGACACTCATAGATAAAGAGGGGTGCTTTCTTCGGACGGAAGGCAGGCTTTTTCCATTCGTACGTTTTTTCCGGATTCCAAACCTGAGCACTAAAGATCTTCGTCTGTTCATCCTGTACAACACGGGTTGCCCAGGCCGGTACACGTTCACCCTGACCTCCTTCCCAATGAATGGAAAGCTTATAGAGATCCAAGTGTTTAAGTGCACGGAGCGGAAGTTTCAATTCCCAGTTTCCCGTACCAGCTTCACGAGTGAAAGCATACTTCTCGTCTTCCTGCCATTTGTTGAAGTCACCAATCAAGTAAATGGCCGTTGCGTTCGGAGCCCATTCGCGCAACACCCATTGGCGTGCCGTACGATGCAATCCGAAGTAAAGATGACCGTCAGCAAATTCAGAGAGTTTACCTTTACCGCCAGTCAACTCATTTATCTTATAGAGTACATGATCGTGACGACCTTGAATGGCACCTTCAAAGGGTTCCAACCAAGAGTCATTCTTGACGATGGCCAAACGCTGAGGGGCTTTCTTAACAGCTACCTTCTTACGAGTAGTCGTCGTGCGTCGTTGGGTTGTTTTCTTTGTGGCAGTCGTCTTTGCTGCCTGCTTTTCGGTTGTTTTAGCTTTCATGGCTTTATTGAGTTTAAGAGAATTCCAAAAGGAGGAACGGAGCGGTGAACGAACAAGCATTCGAGGGGGAAGGTGGAAAATGAAAGAATCTATGCCGACATAAAGTTGCAACGACAGACTCAAACCTAAAGCTTGGAATATAACCACCTTTCATGGTCTACCCCACCCTTCACATCGTTACAGGGAAACCATCCAACCTTCCACGGCTCGTCACCAAGGTCCTACTGCACCACTCTTCCGTTACTGTATTCGCCTTTCTTTACCACGTTTCCGTTGGCATCATATTCTACGTATTTTCCGTGCTTCAGTCCTTCCCGATACGTACAATCAATGCGCGTACCGTCAGCACGCACCTCCACCGACTTACCGTCACGCTTTCCTTCACGGAATTGGCCTTTGAAACGAGAACCGTCGGCAAAGCGAAGCGTACCTTCACCATCCATGCGGTTTTCCTTCCATTCGCCTTGATATTCGTCACCGTTCTTCCACTTGTAAGTACCGCGACCTTCCATCATGTTATTCTTCCATTCTCCGGTATACGTAGCGACTCCCTTCCAGTGGAAAGTACCTTGTCCGCTTTGTTCGCCGTTCAAGAAGTTACCCACATAGGTATCACCATTGGCAAAGCGAAACGTACCTTCACCCGTTCGTTCACCCATCAGGTATTCACCTTCATACACGTCACCGTTACGGAACTTGTAAATACCGCGACCATCCTGCATGTCTTTCTTCCAGTCGCCGCTATACGAATCACCGTCAGCATAGGTATATACTCCTCTGCCGCTACGTTGGTTGTTCAGCCACGAGCCGTTATAGGTTGAACCATCATTCCAGTCAAAGAATCCTTTGCCACATTTCTGGTCATCGACCCATTCACCTTTGTAATAGGCACCGCTCTTGTAAGTATAGGTACCCTTACCGTTGCGACGGTCATCCTTCCACGATCCTACATACTTGTCACCGTTATAGTAATACATCGTGCCGTGCCCTTCCTTACAGTTACGGTACCACACCCCTTCATAACGGTTGTTATTAACCGCATAGAACACGCCGCGCCCGTTCCGCTCGTTTTTTGTCCAGTTACCTTCATAACGGGAACCGTCGGCTGCTGTAAACGTACCTTCTCCGTGGCGCAATCCTTTATAGAATGCACCCTCATAGGTATCGCCGTTTTCGTATTGCACTCTTCCCTTTCCGGTCGGTTTGCCACTTACCAGATCACCGGTATAAATACCGCCGTCTTTGAGTGTACACGAACCTACCACAATTTTTTGTGCCGATACAGGCTCAAGCAAAGAGAGGGAAAGAAGCGTTGTCAGAAATATATATCGCATAGAGATGAAACTTAGAGAGAAGCTATTGGAATAAGGAGGTCAACATCAGTGTCGGTACGCCGGCGATTATACTCGCTTTATCGCATACCTGTTTTGACCCATCAAATACTACAGTTCAGGATGAGCAGCAAGGAAACGTTCCGCAGCGGCCAAATCCTCGGGCGTATCAATACCGATGGTTTCGACCTCCGTCGTTGCCACACGGATGCGCAGACCAGCCTGCAACCAGCGTAACTGCTCCAAGGATTCGCATTTTTCTAAATCGCCTTGCGGCAAAGCAGTGATGCGGCGCAACGCCTCTGCCCGATAAGCATAAAGACCGATGTGCTTCAGATAGGTGTGATGAGCGGCCCACTCGTTACGATCGACCCCACGCAGATAGGGAATGACACTGCGTGAGAAGTAGAGTGCCTGCCCTTCATCACCGACAACCACCTTGGGAGTATTCGGATTTTCAAGCACATCGATCGGCGTATCCGAAGCAAAGGGCTTCACCAAAGTCGCGATTTCGGTCGTTTCGTCCTCAAAGCAGGACATCACCGCCTCTAACTGTGAGGCTGCAATGAAAGGTTCATCTCCCTGTACATTGACAATCACATCGGCGTCGCTACCCAAATTCGTGTAAGCTTCAAAACAACGGTCGGTGCCGCTCCGATGACTTTCTGAAGTCATCACAGCCCTGCCTCCAAACTGTGTTACAGTCTGGAAGATGCGGTCATCATCCGTAGCTACACACACATCGGGAAAGACGCGCGCCACACGTTCATACACACGTTGAATGATGGGTTTACCTCCCAATGTTGCCAACGGCTTAGCGGGAAAACGTGTAGAAGCATAACGAGCTGGTATCAGTGCTAAGAATTTCATTACTTGAAGATTTGTAAGAGTAAAGCGTTTACGATGAAGTAGCCGGACGGGCACATACAGCCCCACCGAGACCCTCACGACGGAAAGCTCCAGCCATGGGCGTCCTCCCTCAAGCCATCCTTCCCTTCGGTCAGTCCACCCGGACGAATCCGTTTCGTGGCACGCTATTCAAAATATTTTTCAGCCGAAGCATTTGACTTCGGTTGAGATGCGGGTTCTTTCGGAGCAGGCTTCGGTTCGGTCTTTTCCTGTTCAGACGATTCAGGCAGCGGATGTTCCTCCCCTCCCTGAATGGAGTCTGCCAGGTGCAAATGATCTTCTGCCACCTCTGGTTTAGGGAAGTCCGCATTGATATCATAGCCCAAAGCCTTGTTACCATAAACTTTCTTCATGTAGAGTGCCCATATCGGCAAGGCCGTAGCGGCACCCTGTCCCAAAGAAGTCGAGTTAAAGTGGATGTCTCGTTCGTCACCACCTACCCATACAGCCGTTACCAGCTGAGGAACGCAGCCTACGAACCAACCATCGGAGTTGTCATTCGTTGTACCCGTCTTACCTGCAATCGGGTTCTTCAGGTTATAGGCATAGCGCAAACGGCGACCCGTACCGTGGTCGATTACCGCCTTCATCATGTCAATCATGTTGTAGGCCGTTTCTTCGCTATACACCTCATTCGTTCGCGGCGTAAACTCCGCCACAATATTTCCTTCATTGTCCTCGATACGCGTCACCAGCAACGGAGCACGGCGAATACCTCGTTCCACGAAAGCCGTATAAGCTGATGCTAGTTCAGCCGGTGTCACATCACACGTACCCAAGCAGAGCGGCAACGACGGATACATATTGTCACTGGCTACTCCCAGGTCGTGGAGGTCACGAACCAATCCTTGTCCCGTGGGGTCTATCTGGAACATCAAGCCCGCCGTCACCCAGTTGTTTGACTGACTCAAGCCCCACTTCAAGGTAACCATTTCGCCATAGCGTGAATGGCTGCCGTTACGCGGTGTCCAGTCCCCATACGTACGTTGGGCATTCATAATCGTGGTTTGAGGAGTCATGCCTCCCTGCAAGCCCATGGCGTAAACGAAAGGCTTCATCGTCGAACCAATCTGACGACGACCAACCAAGGCCATGTCGTACTGGAAATGCGTAAAGTCCAGTCCGCCCACATAGGCTTTAACCTGTCCGGTACGCGGCTCGATCGATACCAAAGCCGAACGCAAGAACTTCTTATAGTAGAGAATCGAATCGCGCGGCGTCATCACCATGTCCACATCACCGTGGTAGGAGAATACACGCATCGGCACCTTCGTATTAAATGCCTTTCTGATTTCCTCGTCCGTTGCACCGGCCGCCTTCATCACGCGGTAGCGTTCAGACTGCTTAATTGCCCTTTCGATACGGCGTTTCACGTCCTTCGGAGCCAAATTGGCATTATAGGGGAAGTTGGGTGAAGTCTGCTTCTGCTGTTCAAAGAGCGGTTGCAACTTCTTGCCCAAATGACGGTAGACAGCCTCCTCGGCATATTGTTGCATACGGGAGTCAATGGTGGTATACACCTTCAAACCGTCGGTATAGATGTCATAGTTATTGCCGTCGCGCTTGAAGTTTTTCTTACACCAACCATACAAGGGGTCATTGGCCCAAGCCAGCGAATCTTCATAATATTGCTGACGTTGCCACTGGCGGTAATGATCCGGATTGGGTTTGTCAGCCATCATGATGCGACGAAGGTATTCACGCACGTAAGCTCCCAATCCCTCTTTGTGGTCAATGCGGTGGAAGTTCAACTTCAGCGGTTCTTCGGACAGGGTAGCATATTCCGTTTCCGACAGCTTGCCTGCTTTCACCATCTGATGAAGCACCACGTTACGACGTTGGCGACAGCGTTCGGGTTCGCGTACCGGGTTAAAGTAAGAAGGATTCTTACACATACCGACCAACAAGGCACACTCCGTCAAGGTCAACTCCTTGGGCGACTTGCCAAAATAGACATTGGCAGCCGTCTTGATGCCCACCGCGTTGTGCAGGAAGTCAAAGTAATTGAGATACAGCGTAAGGATTTCCTCCTTCGTATAGTGACGTTCCAACTCCACGGCAATCACCCATTCAATGGGTTTCTGCATCAAACGCTGCATCGTCGTTTCTGCCGTTGAAGAATAAAGCTGCTTCGCCAACTGCTGCGTGATGGTACTTCCGCCACCCGCTTCCTTGTGTCCCAATACACCGCGCTTAACCACCGCACGCATCAAGGCTCGGAAGTCAATACCGGAATGGTCATAGAAACGCACATCCTCTGTGGCCACCAAGGCGTCAAACATGTGCGGGGAAATGCTGTCATAACCTACGAACACACGGTTTTCATTGCGTGACCAAGTACCCATCAATCGACCGTCGGCACTGATCACCTGGGAAGCATA
>UQJC01000009.1 GCA_900541335.1 uncultured Prevotella sp. | reverse complement strand
CGGGATTGTATAATAGCACATACAATATTGTGATTATATAGGTGCACCTATTACCATAGTGTAGTTGCATATATTTCTGTATCTTAGAGAGAAACAAGTATGCAAACAAACCTCCAATCAATCCTACGATAAAAAATACAACCTTAATATTTGTAGTGATGTTGCTGCAAACAATGAACAACATCCCTTCGAAAATATCAAATGTGTTGCCTGATAAAAAATCGTTCCATATATCCGTTATAGTTGTAGTAGACGCAAAGGTTTCAAATGCCACCATTTTCCTGTAACAGTCAGCTCTCGGGTCAGAAAAGCTATGTGCAAAACCAAACAATGCATAGAATATGACAAATACGCATCCATTCAGTTTGTTCCTTAAATTATTCAGAGACAACAAGAATGACAATATTGGAGAAATAGGCAGAATTAAAATTGAGCCATCAGATAGTTTTCTAAGCATAATTATTATTTGTAAACAAAGCGATACATGAGATTTAATGCTGCTTTGGCGGCTGGATAGCTAATTGAGGAAATCAGTATCAACAATGTTTTAAGATTACTACATGAATGCTTTCTGAGTCGTTGCAGAGGCAATTCCTTTAGCAAAAAGGCTCTGTATTCTTCTTTTGATAAGCCTTTTGCTCTTAATCCGATAAAAGCCAAATTAATACTACTTAAAAATAACTCTTCCTCATATTCGCTGAGCGAAAAGTGTTCATACTTCTATTTATTAACTTTTGCTAATTGGTAGAAAATTGAAGCATTGGGAGTGTTTGTATAACTACCATTGTTTCTGGCACGGAAATAATGGTAATATGCACCTTTGCAATATGTGATGGAAAGGGGATGTTGGAGTAATTTTAGCACAACAAGCAAGTCTTCTCCCATATTGATGCCGGATAAATAGCTAATCTGAAATTTTCTAAAGAGCTCACTCCTTATTAACTTATTGTTTGTACTACCCATAATTTTTTGGCACAAAAGCCCACGAACAAGACTCTCTTGCTTTAAATCTATCCCTTTGTGTGATATGATTCTTTGTTTACCATTATCATAGTTAACGAAGAAATCCGAAATCACCATATCTATCTGCTCATTGTTTGTGGCCAAATAAAGTTGTTCCAACATGTTGGCTTCTACCCAATCGTCCGCATCGCATACGATACAGTAACGACCGCATAAATTATCCATGCCCATTTGTCTGGCAGAGGCGGAACCACCATTTTCTTTATTAAACAACTTGAAACGTTGGTCTCTCAAGCTGTATTTCTTGCAAATGGCGGCACTATTGTCTTTACTCCCGTCATTTATAAGTAATACTTCAAAATCTTGAAATGTTTGTTGGGCTAGACTACTCAAACTTTTATCCAAATATTTTTCAGCGTTATACCCGATTGAGATGCCTGCATGATTTTCCATACTGGTGCGCCACACTGGTTTATATCAAGGACAAAGACCCGGGTATGCCCGACTGCCTCTTCCGACTCAACTTCCCGCAGCGCAAGTTCTGTGCCGCACTCGAAGACATGAGAACTGCTGGAAAGCCCATCCGAATCTGTATGTGTAAGGCACGACAATGGGGAGGTTCAACCGAGACTGACCTCTACATGGCATGGCTTCAACTCGTACACCGACCCTCGCTCAACGGAATCATCGTGGCACATGTCAACAGCGCATCCGAGAAAATCAAAGGCATGTACCGCAAAATGCTCGATGCCTATCCTATCAATCTGCTCTATAAGCCCGGTGAAGCCTTTGACCAAAACGAGAAAAAACTCGTATGGGACGGTAACTCCGACAACACACAGCGCATACCGCAACGCAACTGCACCATCTCCGTTGGTTCTTCTCAGTCGCCCAATGCGGGTCGCTCCGGTGACTACGCGCTCGCGCACTTCTCCGAAGTAGGTCTCTTCCAGGACTCTGAAAAGATACACCCCGAAGACCTCATCCGTTCGGTCACTTCGGGTATTCTCTTCCGCCCCTACACCATGATTGTCTACGAATCTACTGCCGACGGCGTAGGTACATTCTTCCATAAGGAATACCTCGCAGCCGAAAAAGGTACCTCACAGTTCACAGCCTTCTTCGTAGCATGGTACGAAATCGAAAACTACCGCAAAGAGTTCGACTCCCGGGAACAACTGGAATCTTTTGCCCAGTGGCTATGGGATAACCGGAATAATGCCGACATCCCCTCCGACCGCGAAGAACCCGGGAAATATCTTTGGTGGCTATGGAAGAAAGGTGCTACACTCGAAGCGATCAACTGGTATATCACCGAACGAACCAAATACAGCGACCATGGAAAAATTGCCGCTGAATTTCCGTCCGATGCCATTGAAGCATTCGTCAACAGCGGAGCTAACGTATTCGACAAATACCAGGTAGACGCGCTCAAGAAAACCTGCCGCGCCCCCATCTATGTAGGCGACATTTATGCCGATGCCGACGAAGGAGAAAACGCATTGCTCAACCTGCGCTTCCATCAGGACAACCAGGGACTCCTGTGGGTTTGGTCTCTACCCGAAACCGATGACGAAGAAGAAATCACCGACCGCTACCTCACCGTTGTCGACATTGGCGGACGTTCATCCAAGGCTGACTGGAGTGTCATCGTAGTTTTCGACCGCCTGTGCATGATAGACGGGGGTGTACCCTCCGTCGTAGCCCAGTGGTACGGACACATCGACATGGACTTACTTGCGTGGAAAGCCGCCCAGATAGCTGCCTTCTACAACAACTCCCTGCTAGTAATCGAAAGCAACACCCTCGAAACTCACGACCGCTCCCGAATGGTCGACGGTGACCAGTCCCTTTACATCCTCAGTCAGATTGTAGGAGTCTACCCAAACCTCTACGCCCGTCCCCAGTCCGATGACGAAATACGCCAGGGCATGCCACGCAAATGGGGATTCCACACCAACGTGGCCACAAAGCCCAAAATCATCTCCACCCTCATCAAGGTCGTACGCGAAGCGGCCTACATTGAGCGCGACCAGCGTGCCCTCAACGAAATGCTGGTCTACGAACGAAAGCCCAACGGCTCCTTCGGTGCTGTTATCGGAGCGCACGACGACCTCCTCATGACCCGCGCCATCGGACTCCACATCTGCTACAACGAAATGGAACTCCCAACCATCATCCGCCGTGAAAATTGTAATACCGGAAAGCTCCGTCACAAAGCTATCTCCGCTGCCACAATTGGATAAATCCTCGTCAATTCGCCTACCTCCCCATAATCCCACAACATAACCTGCCCCCTCCCGACTTCTCATCTACCTTTGTCCCTCAACAAATCAAAAAAAACAGACAATGAATTTGCATAGACTCAGTAAAGTAAAGCCTGCCCAGCTCGACAGCGTACAGGCCAGCAAGCAGGAACCAGGTGGCGAAAACCGCCGAGCCATGGATGTACTCTTGCAGGCACAGGCATACTATCAGGCCATGAACAAGTTCCGCAACGACCGCGAACGAAACAAACGCTACAACTACGGCGACCAGTGGGGGGACAAAATCTGCGTGGACGGACGCACCATCACCGAGGAGCAATATATCCTCGAACAAGGAAACGTACCGCTCAAGAACAACCTCATTCACCGACTCGTCCGAAACGTCATCGGCGTATTCCGGCAGCAATCCACCGAACCTACCTGTATGGCACGCGACCGCGAAGAACAGCAACAGGCCGAAACCATGAGTACCGTGCTGCAGTACAACATGCAGCTCAACCGAATGAACGAAATCTACGCCCGAACCATGGAAGAGTTCCTCATCTCTGGACTCATCGTTCACAAAAAATGGTACGGGTGGCGAAACGACAAAATGGACTGCTGGACCGACTACGTACAGCCCAACAACTTCTTCATCGACAACCACATGCGCGACTTCCGTGCATGGGACTGTTCGCTCATCGGCGAAATCCACGATGTCAGTTTCGAACAAGTCGTACAGCAGTTCGCTCGGTCACCCAAAGATTACTTCCGACTCGCCGAAATCTACCGCACAGCACGCGATTCTGGGCGTTTTTATACCGCTTGGGAACACTTTGGCTATTCTCGGGAACACTGCAACATCGACTTTCTCGTACCGCATAACGTCACACTCTGCCGTGTAATCGAAGTTTGGCGCAAGGAGACAAAGCCGCGTTTCCGTTGTCACGACTACAACAACGGCGACATTTTCAAAGTCGACGAACAAGACTATCAGACGCTCGTAGCGCAGGAGAATCAAAGCCGCCTCCAGCGAGCGCAAGAAGTTGGCATGCCACTGGAAGAAGTTCCGTTGATTGAGGCTGAATGGTTCATGGACTCTTACTGGTACTACTACTTTCTTTCTCCCTTTGGTGACATCTTAGCCGAAGGCGAAACACCCTACAAACACCGCTCTCATCCCTACGTAGTCAAAGCCTATCCATTTATCGACGGCGAAATCCACTCCTTCGTTTCCGACATCATCGACCAGCAACGCTACACCAACCGACTCATCACGCTTTATGACTGGATCATGCGTGCCAGTGCTAAGGGCGTACTGCTCATTCCCGAGGATGCCATTCCCAAACACATGTCTCCCGAGGACTTTGCCGACACCTGGACAAAGTTCAACGGCGTTGTCGTCTACAAGGCCAAACCGGGTGTTCCCGCCCCGCAGCAGGTAAGCTCCAACAGTACCCACATCGGCATACAGGAGCTGCTTCAACTGCAAATCAACTTCTTCGAAGACATCAGCGGAGTCAACGGAGCCTTGCAGGGAAAGCAGGGATATTCCGGCATGAGTGCGGCACTATACTCCCAGCAGACACAAAACGCCACCACTTCCCTGCTCGACCTGCTCGACTCCTTCCAGGAGTTTGTCAAGGATGCCGCCTACAAGGACGTGAAGAACATGCAGCAATTCTACGACCAGAAGCGTCTTTACAACATCGTAGGCCGCAACGGAATGTCCGTCGAGTACGACCCCGAGAAGATTCAGGACGTTGAGTTCGACCTCAACGTCGTACCCTCACAGGCCACCCCCGTCTACCGCGCCATGGCCAACGACTTCCTTATGCAGATATGGCAGAGCGGACAAATCTCGCTCGAACAGCTCCTCCAGAACGGAGACTTCCCCTTCTCCGACCAGCTCCTGCAGTCCATACAGGCACAGAAGGAAGCCATGCAACAGCAAGCCACGCAGCAGGCTGCCGATTCTGCCAAAGCTCAGGAAGCTCCCTTCTCTCCCGAACTACAATCCCAGCTTGAACAAGCATCACAGGGAGCCAACCCGGAAGCCGTCAGCCAGCTACAGCAAGCCTTGCGCACACAGCAATAACCGCCTTCGCACTTTAACGCACTTTGCGCACACATTTCAGCGCACTTTAGCGCAGTTGCGCATCCATAAACAACAAATCCCAGCTGATATTTGATAATCAGCTGGGATTTTCATTTTTACACTTTGCACACTTTTACGCAGTTTCGCCCAACCGTCCACACTCGCCATGTCGTTATCTCGTTAAGTCGCAATCTCGACACATACTCGGAACATGTTAATGAAAAGCCGATTTCTTCGACACGTTTTCCAGACGTGTTAACCAAATCCCGTTTTCGTCGACACGTTCTACTCCGTTTTCGATTCCACGAGGTCAACATGATGGGTATTATTATCACTATGATTCATAAACAACTCCATAAGTCGTATATTCACATAGTAATTATCTCGTCCCATTTTGAGTTTCTGAAGTAAGCCCTCATCCACAATTTTATCAAGGTATTTGGCTGCCGTTTGTCGGCCTACCATCATATCCTTTTGCAAGAACTCTATCTTGGTATAGGGGTGAAAGAACAAATTGTTAAGCAATTCGTGCTTATACTGCTTCTCAAAAAGAGGACGCAATCTCACTTTATACTCTGTCATAAGTCGAGAGATACCCTTAACCATTTGAGTGGTTTCGAGGGCTGTGGCTTCTACAGCTTTTAGCATGAATAGAATCCATGCTTCCCATTCGCCGGCGTTTTCAGTATCCTTATCACGAATTGCTTGAATCAAACGATAATACTCGGCTTTATGTTGCGTGATGTAACGGCTAAGATACAATATCGGCAAGTCCAGCAATTCATTCATTACCAAGTAGAGCACATTGATGATACGCCCTGTTCGTCCGTTACCATCATAGAAAGGATGGATGCTCTCAAACTGGTGATGAATGATAGCCATCTTTATCAATGGGTCTAAATCACACATCTCATCATCGTTGACAAACTGTTCAAGATTATCCATATAGTTCTTGATTTCGGCACCGTTTTGAGGAGGTGTATAGACCGTCTCACCATCTGAACGCTTCAGGGTAGTACCTGGAACAACTCTAAAACCGGCTCTATTGTATTCCAACTTTTCTTGTATAGCTTTGATGTCATTGTTGCGAAGTAATTTGTTTCTACGCACTAACTCAAATCCAAATTGGATAGCCTCACGATAGTTCAGTACCTCCTTCGTGGCTGCGTTTATCATTTCTTGATGTATGTCCATCGAAGCCTTGTAGAGATCATCTTGTGTTGTGACAATATTCTCTACTTCCGAACTATCTTTGGCCTCCTGCAAGGTCAATGTGCTGATGAGTATATGCTCATTTGGAATGGTTTCGGCTATACCTTTCAGCTCAGCCAATCGTCGATGGGCTGAACTTAATTGCTTCAATACTGCTTTCGACTCTACATCGTAAAGCAGTGGCAATGTGGGGATATGATATGTCTTGTTCATAATTATAACTTGTTGAGGGATATATCATCATAGAACTGGAGCTATACTTCATCCTCATCGCGCAGGTTCTGAGGATTCTTATCGCCCACAGTGACGATGGTTTGGAAGTCCTTCTTCACATAGCAGCCCTTAAAGCCGGCACGGAGTGCTTCCTTTATTTTATATTTTCCATACCACAATCTCACCAAAGAGCCACCTTGCCCAATGAGCCTAAATCAAGTGTAGCCGCTTTCGCACCCATCGCCTTAAAAACCTTTACGATAGTGGAATATGTAATACTCTTGCCGCTCTCAATCTTTGAGATTTGTGACTCCTGTACACCAACCAGTTCCCCTAATTGCTTCTGAGTCAGCTGCTGCTTCAAGCGCGTTTGTTTTATAGCCTCACCAATAAGGTAAGCCTCTATATCACTTTCAAACTTATCACGTCTCGGAGTTCCTTTAACCCCAAACGTCTCATCCAACATTTCTTCGTGAGTATAAAGTTTCATATCAATCTTATTTAGACTTGTCTTCAAAATATTCCAACCTGATAGCCTCTGCCCTCGCTATTTCCTTGCGAGGCGTTTTCTGCGTCTTTTTCTGAAAGCCATGTGTTGCTATAACCAACGCTTCCTTCTCCGTGTCCCAAAAAGCCAGCAAACGATAACAGTTACCTGCATAAAGTGTACGGAACTCCCAAATGTTCGTGCCTTCCAACTTCTTGAAAAGTTCCTTGTCTATTACATATTGACTCTTGGTCAGATTGTATTCAATCTTTTCCCGAACCTTCTGTGGCAAAGACCTCAAGAACAAAGCTGCCTCATGCGTATAAACAATCTTGAATCTTATTTCCATAGAAATACATGTTACGGCTGCAAAGATACAGAAACATTCCTAAATAGGAAAGTCTAAATTCCCGTTCCATGTACTCATCATTTGAAACGCACACGCGCCATCTCGCCACTTCGCATACCCCGCCCACACACACAAATACGGCCAGCCACCTTTCAGTGACCAGCCGTATTTCTTTTCAATACACCAGAGATTCCTATTCCGCTAACAAATCACCTGTCACAGCTCCAAGCCGTCCCGTACCCAGTCCAGTCAGATTGCCCAGCTCATCCACCGCCTTAAGCAGCTCCAGACGAATCTCATTCAATTCCCCCTCCACCTGCTTGCGTTCCTCATCGCTCAAGTCATTGCGCTTCAACACATCCTGAATCTTCTGGATGTCATTCTCGAAGAAGTCATACACCTCCATACGCTTGTAAGCGTCCGTCTTAATCAGCTCATCGATGTCCGCCTGATGGTCCTCACCCAGTTCAGTCAGTCTCTTGTAGCGTTTCAACTGACGGTCTGTCTCTTCCGCCTCCTTCTTCAGGTTGAAATAACGTTCCGTCACCGCGCGCCACTTCGTACGCTCGTCACCCTCCTGCAGGAAACGCGATACCACAGGCCAGTTGCGGAACTCATTCTCGCGATCACCAAAGACCCCAGTCAGCTTGCCAATCTGGTTAGCCGTCTGCATATAGCCGCCAAGATAGCCCTTCAACAGATGCTCCATCACAGCAGGGTTCAAATCCACCGCGCCGCCCTTCACCGAGTCACCGCCCGTCCACTCGTTCAGCTGCTTGCACATCTTCACCAGGAACGTATTCGTGTTCTTGAAAGCCTTCGTCCATTCAGGGTCTTGCTTGTTATAAGGCGTATCCTTGTAGACAGGAAGCCCAGTCCAGCTCTTGTTCGTCCAGGCTTCAGCCACAGGCTTGACCGCCGAAGGAGCCAGCGCATTAAAGTTGCCGCTCGCGCCCCAGGTAAAGTCCATGCCGCCGCCCTCCGACAAGTCAAGAGGCATCAGCTGCGAAATCTGTCCCATAGCCTGACCCGCAATCTCACCTGCCGTCATAGGCATACCGATTGACGCACGGTACATGGCCGTGGCCGTCAGTTCACCCAGGCCGTACAGCGCGCGGTATTCCACAGGGAGCGGAATGGTAATCCAGCTGTCCATGCCGGGGAAGCGGAACACGAAGTTGTCTCTTCTCACCGCATCGGGCAGGTCAAAGTAACCGCTGCCTTCCTTGTCGTCATCATCGTCATGGAAGATGGAGGCCCACAGAGGTACTGCATAGCCCAGTGCCATCGTAGCCAGGCTGACAGCCACACCCTTCTTCGGGTTGCGCTTCACGAAGCGCGCGAAGTTGGTCGTACCCTGTATCGCCGCATTCCAGAAAGCAAAGCCAAACCGACCGATACCCGACACACCACCGGCCACCTTGCCAACCAGCGTCTGATTCTTCGCGTTGTAGAACGTACTGCCCGCACCCTTCTTGTTGAAGTTCACCGTAATCTCCTTCGCGTCATAGATACTGCGGTCTATCGTGCGTCCGCTTCTGCGGCTCGCCATGTAGGCAGCAAAGCGCGACTGATTTTCCACCACGCGGTTCGCATAGTCCACCAGATTCCAGGCACCACTCCAACCCTTCTTCAACGACATCTTGCCGCCGTAAAGCTTCAGCTGACGCTCAATCTCGTTCTTGCGTTCCTCAATCTGGCGGAAACTCATGTACCCCGTCTCGCCGCCGTTCGCCATGAACTCCGCAAACAGACGCTGCTTCTCATTATTCATGTCCAGCTTGCCTTGCTCATAGAGATAGTACAATTTGCTCATGCTGCCCGGATTAGCTTCCCACCAAGCCTTCGAAAACTTCAAGCCATACTTCTTGTCCTCCTTCAAGCCTGCCATAATGTTCGAGTAGACAGCATCACGCACCCAGTTCGAACCGACGAAGTTCGGGTTGCGGGTCGTGTACACCTGCGACAGGTAGTTGGTCGTATTACGCACACCGTTCATCAGCGTACCTGCCACGCCGCTCACGTCAAGGTTCGGATTCGTCAGTCCGTTCAACGCCTGCGCCGCGCGCGGACTGCCGTTAATCGTCAGCACATAGTCCCTGCCGTTTCGCTTCACGATTACCTGATGTTCGCGCAAATCCTGTTTCTCCACCACGCGGTACGGAATCTCGGGATGCTCCTTCTGACGCTTGTACTCCTTCGGGTGAGCCTTCGCCTCCGCCTGCATGCGTTCCTCAAACACCGCCATCTTGCGTTCCACCTCTTCCGGGCTGTCACCTTCTTCCAGCTTCTCCGTACCGACAATGTCACCCGACTGAGCCACACGCCACTCGCCAGCCGCAGAATCATAACGCAGCCACAAGTCGCTCACGCTCACCAGGTCACTCGGGTGGTTCAGAACGAAGTTCAGGAACTTCTGCTTCACCAGCACATTGCGGTTTCCCTGCATAATCGCGCTCTCAGCCATCGCCGCCATATAGGCAAACGGGTCGTCAGCCTTGCTCTTGCGACCCTCCGCCTTCTTGATAGGCGAAGTAAACGCACTGCCGTTGCCACCGTGACCCAGGTAGTCATACACATCCTCAGCCGTCTGCCCGTCAAAGCCACGAAGGGGAATGTAGAAATCATACATACCGCTGATTTCGTCAAACTGTTCCTTCGTGATAAGACCTGAATCCTTCATCTTCTTCAGCGTGGCTCCCGTCACACCGCGCACCGCCTTCCAAAGTTTATCAATCCGGTTGGGGTCACCGTTCTGACCCGAAGCCTGCTCAAAGTCGGCAACCATTTTGCGCGCCGCCTGCTCCGCATCCACCACCTTCTTCTTTCCCGTCAAGGCTGTCAGACCGGCAAAGTCACGTTTCTCAATGGAGTCAAGCTTCTTCTGTAGCGCGTCACCCTCCAGCTCTTCCATCGCTTTCTTCTTCGCCCTTTCACGCATCAGCGCGTTGCGCTCCAGTCCGTGCTTCGCCATCATGTAGTCCGTCAAAGCCTGACGCGCCTCCTTCGAGCTGCCGAACGAAGCCGCAATCTCAAGCAGAGGTTTGAACAATCGTCTGCCGAACTCATCCACCTCTGCCTGGTTCACACTGCTCAGACGGTTCTCGCCCAGGTAAGCATTCTCAAAGCCGGGAATGTCCTCCACACGACCACTATACCCGCTGCCCTCCGCCTTCAATACCTCCTCCATCGCCGTACGCAGACCCAGCATGCTGTCCTGCAAAGCCTCGCGCGACTGGTACAGACCGCTCTTCACCCTGCGTTCATACGCATCACGGGCTGCTGCTTCATGATACGCCGTGCGGTACAAGTCTTCCTCCTCTGAAGCTTTGTCTTCGCGTCTTGCTTCATCAAAGAATTGTCGTAACTTTGCATCCACAACCCGTTGATGGTCACTCTCGCCCGAAGGGAAATTCGGTACCGACAAACCATTGACGGGTTTTTCGTATACATCCACAGACGTTACAAAGAACGAATGCGTTCCTACTTGCCCTTGCTGTTCCTGAACGGTTATGCGCACATAATACTCTTTCCCATCAATCTCAACCTTTCCTACATAATTATCAAAAGCATTGGCATTGGGGTGATACTTATGTACAGTCCCGTCAGGTCTTACTTCGCCTCCCCGGTTATCTTTTTCAGAATAAGCAAAAACAGAACCTTTGAGAATCTCATTCAATTTCGGAAGAACCTGCGCAAACAATCCACCTTCCTTGTAATTCTTCTTGAACGCACTATGGAAGAACGAGATACTTCTACCGTCCTTCACCGCGTCAGGAAGTGCATTGTAAATCTGGCGTAACTCCTCCTTGCTCATTTCATTGCGCTCAACAAGCACAGGCTTCAGATGCGCAACAGCCTTCGCACGCTCACGGATCGGAAGCGCACGGGTGTTCCCACGGTTCTCCGCAGAACGGTAAGTTTCCAGCCCGTCAATCATCCGTTCCCCAGCTTCGTTCTCCAGCAGTCCGAGTTCATACCGCTTGGCCACATCCATTGCACGTTTCACCATGCCCTCACGGCCAGCTCTCAAGTTCTCATGGCTTCGCCACAACAAATAACGCAGTTCGTTGTCCCCCAACTTTACCGATTTAGGCAGTTTCAGCGTACCAATGAACTTGTCAATAGCTTCCAGAACCTTCTCTTTCAGCCACGTCCACATACCGCGTTCTGCCTCACTGAAGTCTCCAAAACCGCGCTCTGCCAGTCCACCGAGATATTCGTCCACAGCCTTCGGAATGTCCCAGCCGTGTTTGCCCGCCAAAGCCATCATACGCTCGCGGACATCCGCCTTCGAATGATTGAACACCTCCATCAGGAACTCATCGTAGCCCTGCTCACCAACCAGTTCACGCAACCCTCTGTGCGCCACCACCTCATGGAACACCGTAGCCGCCACATCCTCCACGTCCAAATGGTTCGGTACCACAATCGCCACCTTTCCCGTCCGTTTGTCATACCATCCCTTTGCCCCCCTGCGCTTCACCTCCACCGCCTCATTCGGGTGCGTAATGCTGTCCACATCCGTCACGATTTCAACAGGAACGCCCAGCTGCTCAGACAAAGCCCGTGCAGCCTCCGTCATGGCCTCGGGCGAACTGACAGCATTCGCCTGCAGTCGCCCGTTCATCGCCTCGATCTGCTCATCCGTCACATATTCAGCCTTGCCAAACGAAGCATTCTTGCTCACGCTTCCACTCGGCTTCTCGTCAATCTTCACACCCAGTTTCTCCAGTTCCTCACGCACCTGCGGAGTCACAAGGTTGTAAGGCATGGCAATGCCCGTACCCTCCAGCTGCTTGGCAATCAACTCAGCCTCCTCCTTCTTCGTCAGAATACGCACAGGACGGTCATAGCGGCTCAATATCACCTTGCGCGGATTGCCCAGCTCTGCCAGCTTACCGCTCACCGCACCGCTGTGCCAGGACATCTCGCCCACACTGTCCTTCGCCTTCTCAGCCTTGTAGAGTCCCTCCAGTTCGCTTTCGGGAACTTCCACCTCCACCACAACCAGGTTCGGACGTACAAACGCACTGGAGAACTGGTCATTCAGCACCGTACGCGAAGTGTGCGTATACGGATTGTAAGCCACCGTCAGCGCACCCTTGCCCTGTCCCTTGTCAATCGTAATGTAGAAGCTATCCTCATTCGGCATCGCCTTGCTGCCGTCCCCCCTGCGTGCCAGTTCCGGGTGTTCCTCTGCCGCCTCCCAGCGGAACTTAATCTCACTCGTTTCCTGTCCCGCCACCTTCTTCGCCATCGGGCTGTAAAGCTTCCCGTCAATCACCTGCATCGTGCGGTATACACGTACCGTACGACCCTCCTTCGAAGCCTTGCGAAGCTCATCAAGCAGCTCACCCTGCTCTACTTCACGGTAGGAAGCATCATCAGTTTCCTGACCTTGAACATTCGGATTTTCAAATTCTTCCACTACCTTTGCGGCAGAATCAAGGTCTTGCTTATCTATTTCCTGCTGAACCGGTTGTGACGCTGAGGAGAGATAAGCGAGACCTTTTGCTTTATCTACCCATCTCAACGTATCATTCTTTACAATCGGTTCCACGATGTTCTTAAACTCTCTTCCATGAAATGAACGTATATCGTTTACTTCGAAATAGTCACCCCCTTTCTGAATTTGTCTCTTCAATTCAATTGCTACACAGACATTTTTTCCGTTACGGTCTCTCATATCTGTAAGCACTCCTAAGGTATCTTTACTGCGCTGAAACACAAAAACAGGGTTTGACAGGTGTTGTGGCATATTTATAATAGCCTGAACATCAACTTCATGTTTCTTTGCAGTTCCCTTCGTTATTACACGCTGACGCATTACGATAGGAATATTAGGTAAGAATAGTTGCATTACACCATGTGGTCTACCAAGATGAAACACCTCATTTGCATCCATCATGCCACGTCCATATCTGCTCAGTTGCTCATTAAACCGCACATTCACAGCCTCCAAGTCTTCTCCAAGGCTCACATGCCCCTCAACACCGGCAGCGTCACCGCCCAAAGCCTCCACAGCCTGCTCCTTCTCCGCCTGCCAAGTGTTGTAATTTAATTCCACACTACCATCCTCAGCCTTCACCACAATGGGCTTGCCGTCAACGTCAAGCAAGGACACGTCTACATTTGTCTTATCGAAAGATTGTGTTACCTTTGCGGCATCAAGGACATTTGCAAGAATATCCTTGTACAGGGCAATACCTCCGTGAGGCTGTGACGCTGCGGTTTGAAGGGTATTGCCCTTTTCTATTTTATCAGCGACAAAGACCTCGTGAACATACAGACGGTTACCATTCGCATCATTCAAAGCCCGACAGAACACATAATTTCTTTTTCCATCATAGTTAATGGGATATGCAAAATAGTGATTGAATACATTGCCATCACGAGAAAAATCCTTCATGCTTCCCAAATATACTGCATTTACAAACCCTTCTTCCAGTGAGGTGATAGCATCTAACTTTGCCTGGCCATATCGGTGTGCCAATGAATTACCGATAGAATTGTCATCGATTACAACTTCTCCTATTTCGGTCTGATAATGCAAAGGAGAGGGTACGTGTTCCCCCCACCATTGTTCAGCAGCCTTCCGCGCAGACATATTATCGGTCTTCACAATCTGGCCACTCGCAACATCAACCGCCGGAGCATTAACCAGCTGTACCCCACGCTCATGCTTTTCCTCCTCTGACATTTCCAAAGGAGAAACCATATTCTTTTCCCCCTTCTCCCCTACCAGCTGGAAGCGGATACGCAATTCCTCCGTAGCCTCGTCTACAACCCGCTTACGTTGAGCCTGGTCACCAGAGGCATACGTTCTCACCTCAATACCCATTTGCTCCAGACGCTCTTTCAGAGCAGCATCCATGTCCGAAGGAACTACAGCCAGCTTCACTTCATCAAAACCTACAGCCCGATAAGGCTTGGCCTCAAAATAGCGTGCACTCATATGCTGAATATCCTGCACGATGTCCGCAATCTCCTCGGCTGTCTCCATCGTAATGCCCGGATAAAACTTTTTCAGGTTTTTGTGTATACCCTTGGCCGTATGTGACTTCGACACGGCATCATGAATATGCTGTTCCATTTCCATTGAACCCAAAAAACCGCTGCCCGAGCCGGGAATCTCTATTGCGGAAAGTCGGTCGGTAATCGCACTTCTCTGAGTTTGGTATTCTTCTTCATTTATGGTGCGGATACGCTCCTTAGCAGCCTTGCGAATCTCATCAATGGATTTATATTCGGCCTGTGCCGAACCGAATATGTTTCTGCCAAACAACCCCTCTCCGCCTTTGGCAGCCTGCTTCTGCATGGCAGCCACTACATTGTCAAGGGTTATTTCGTCATACAGCTGCTCCCACTTGCGTGCATTACCCGAGGGAGTGTATGCGTCCTTGTCGTTACGGACTCCCTTCTTCTCAACAATGCCAGAGAACATCTCTCCCAGCCATTCCTCAAATTGCTGCTGGTCTATGCGCCCGTCTATTTCCCTCTGAGTTGCAAATACATCGTCTACAACATTCCTGTTCCCGTGCAGGGCATAGTCCACAGCTTTTCTTTTGGCACCGTCAAGGTAAGCTCTTTCAACACGCTGGGGCTTTTGGTCTATATCTACATCCCCATATTCTTTATACAGACGCTTTATCTCGTCTCTCAGTTCTTCGAGACTCTCATTTTGCAATCTCTCAAGACCGATTTCCTCCAGCATCTTTTCATACAGGCGAATATGCTTGGGACTATATTTCTCTTCCTCGCGCTTGACATACTCCGTGACGGCATTCCCCATCTCCGCAAGATACATCTGCTTTGCATCATAGCTGTTCTTGAAGTACTCCACCAAATCGGTAACACCATTCGCACCTACCTTATTAATATAGTTGTCGGGATGGAACATCGCAGGGTTGTAAAAGGGCAAATCCTTTTCACGGGCTACATTGTTTGCTCTGCGGTATATCTCGGCTGTCTTCTTGTCATTCAGCTTATATCCCACACCCGGGAACACAGGTGTCCATGCATCCTCACCGTACACCTTGTTCCGCTTGTCCGTAGGATTGATGCTCTCCTTGTCAAATACCAACGAGATGTCACCAAAAGAAGTATGACCCACACCAGCCTTCGTGATGGCAATGCTCGGCATAGGGAATCCGCCGAGTTCCATCGCCTGTTTCAGCTTATCCTTCGTAATGTTGTGAACAGCCACAAGTTCCTTCCTGTCTTCCTTCATGCCCTCAGCCGCAGTCAGTTTCACCCGTCCGTTCAGAATGTCTGCCAGCGCAGCATCAGCCACCTCCTCAGCACTCTTAAAGTGAATGCCAAGCAAATCAGCCACCTTCTTCCAGAAGCTGTTCAGCGCGTCCTTCACGCGCTCAATCGCAGCCACCGCACTCGCACGGTCAAGCATCGAAACGCCCTCCTCCCGAGCCAGCCGTTGCTGTTCCGCACGCAAGCGTTCAGCACCGCGACGACCGCTGTAGTGAGCCAGTACTTCATCCGCAATCTCGTCCTCCGTCTTCAACTCGGGATATTTCGCCTTCACCTCATCCCATACTGGAGTTCCCTTCATCAGTTCCACCACATGCTTCCACTCCTTCGGGTTCTCCTTACGGAGCATGTCAGCCCAAAGGTGCGTCAACTCATGCACAGCCGTCTCAGTAGTAGCAATCTTCGGATCGAGGTAAACCTTGCCGCCCACCGTAAAACCGTAAGCTTCGCCGTTATCGGTCTTGAAGAAACGCGCACCTTCCCCCTCGCCCATGTGGCTGTGGTCGAAAGCATCAAACTCCGCACCGCTGCCGTGGAATACGCGGTGTTCACGAACCAATGCCGACATTTTTGCGCTCTCATCAAGCACATTTTTGCTTGAATCGTAGGACATCATGACACCATTCAGTAACTTTGCAGCAGATAAAGAGCTGTTCGTACCGGGGTTGCTGGATTTATTTCCACCAACTAAAGTTCCTGCGAGCAGCTCTATTTTTGTTGCCTCATACGAATAGGCTTTATTATCTCTGACTGCATCCTTATATTCCTTAAGCGTAACCTTTACTCTGTAGACCTGCCCATCAATCTCTACAGCACCATAACAACGGTGAATCAGAACATCCTTGTTGATTTCATTGCCAGCCTTTCTTACTCCATTCTCATCCTTTTTAAAGTCGGGAGTCGTTTCAACTTCAATACTTTTACAGATAACGTCAGGCAACACGCGAAGTACAGCTAAATGAACATCACGATTATCACTCTTCGCAACTGCACTCTCTGAAAGATACTTTCCAACAGCAGCCCCGCTTATTTTCACACGTCCCTTTCCGCCACTTTCCTCATTGGTCAGCGTTCGTACGATATGGTCTTTCGCCCACGTCTTTGCTTCGTCATAATTAGCAAAGCCATGATTTCTTTCAGCTGGTACAATTTCAACACTCCGAGATAAAAGCTCAGGTTCAACACGACCTACTGGGAACTGATTGTAATCATATTCCTCGCCGAATGCCATTTTTCTAGCCTTCCCGTTCACCTCATCCAGCACCCGTTGCCCCTCCTTGCTGTCCGTCACCACTTCAACGCCAGCAGCACGAGCCACATCGACCAACGCATCACGAAGCCCCGCCTCCGATTCACTCACAGGCTGTGTACCATCCTTGGCGCGAGCCTCACGAGCCTTGCCCGAAGCTTTAACTTCCGTTCCGACTTCCTTCCCTTTAGCCACCACCCAATCCATGAACTTGTAATAAGGAAGCGTTCTATAATCGAAAGAACCATTATCCGTGAACAATACGAACCCATCTTCAGCCCCAACCACGCGATAAGTAATTGTAACCAGTCCTCTGGTAACCTCATAAACCTTCCCTACCAGCTCATTGGACTCAGTTATAGGACCCATATGGAAGCGTTCAACCTCCTTCCTGCTGAGCGGATGGTCATAAAACGCTACATCAAATCCTCTTTCGTCCTTCCCAAGACGCAAATACCCATCAGGCAGCGTATCGATATCAGAATTCCGTCTATATTTATACTCCTTGGGAGTTTCGTCCTTGGAAACTTCCGCCTCTTCACCCTCTGCTTTAACCCGTGCGCCGACTTGCTCCGTTTCCTTGCTTTCCGTAACTTTGTCGGCAGAAAGATCATTACTTTGGTTTGATGCGTTGCCGTCCAGCTCTCCGCCGTTTTGTTCAGCTGTTTCGGAAGTAACATTTGCAGGAGCGGAACCTGTAGCAGAAGTCTCATTCACGCCCTTCTCCCAAAGCAATGGTCTTTTTTGCAAGTTGCTTACGCGTTCATTCCCCGAAGTACTAATACCAAGGAACTTACCACTACTTCCATCCACTTGAACAGCAATAGCCCGTTTCCCAACTTTTCGACGACCATTTTCAACAGAGAATACAAACGAACCTGGTTTGTCGCCAGCACGGACATGATCTGCATTCTTCATCACAGCAACTACGTATCTGACAGCATCCTCTTTACTACTTAATCCCAGCTCTGTCTTATGTTTAAGCACATGTTCCGCCATAGATTCCGTCAACGAGAAGGGAACAGGTGACATTCCCATAGCTTCAAAAACCTCATTGGGGATAGACACAAGGTTAGTGTTACCAGCAGCATCCTGGTATAATCTACCGCCTTTACCACTATCCATTTCACTCAAGGAAAACGTATTAGTCTTCTCTTCCCCCTCCATTTGCTTACCACCTTCCTCCACTTCCGAAGCAACCTCATTCCCTTGCTCCGTTTCCTGACTTTCAGTAACTTTGCCAGCAGAAGAAGTGCTTTGAGGAGTTATTCCCGAGCCCTTTGTTTCATCCTCGGCATTATTAGGATGAGCATAGTCCAAACCTTGCTTCTCAGCCGAAGAAGTAGCCGCATCATTCGGAGTGCGCCAAATCACACTTTCTTCAGTCATAAGCCGCAATATCTTGTTGCGGCTTTTTTCTTGATTGGAAATGATTACTTCCTTACCGTCCCTGCTGACGCTCACTGAGGTGAAATAATAGAAACGTTCTCCATCTGGTTTAGTAAATGCTTTGATAAACAGATAAGAGGAAGGTCTTTCCGTAACATCACCTTCTTTAGCCATACTTGCCTGTTCGATAATAATATCGGGACTTTCAAGAGTAGGCTTAATCATGCCCAATTTTCCATTACGACCCTGGCGCATCAGTTTGGCAAATTGGTTTTCCCCCATCTTGACTTCCCCGATAGGAGTTTCAACCCTGCCATCTTCACCAAACAGAGAATCCCAATTTTCAATCGTCAACTCCATTTCTGGAACCGATTCAGCACGAGCCTCCATTTTATCAACAAAATCGGCGGCTTCATCTTGAGTAAATGAAGTCTTAGGCATAGAGGAATCAACGGCAGGTTCATGTGCTGCAGGCATTTCCTCCACCTCCGAAGCAGCCTCATTCCCAGCACCTTCCTCTTTGCCCGCCATTTGCTGGCCACCTTCCTCACCCCTGTTCCCTTGCTCATCCTCCTCGCGCTTCATACGCTCAGCCTCTGCAGCCTCTGCCGATTGAGCCGCAAGTTCATCCTCCGACACACCGCCATACTGATTCAGCGCGTTCGGTACAGCAGTCTCTTCATAAGCCATACCGTCATCAGCATTCATACCATATCGATCCTGATAGTACTCCTCCCGTTCACGCTCATCGCGTTCAGCAGCACGGCGGCGAGCCTCCTCACGTCTGCGTGAAATGTAACCTGCCGGATGACCATCCTGCAACACATCAATAATCGCCTGTCGAATCGTGTAATCATCCGAAGGGAAACCTGCCATATCCGCATCCTCCATCAGCATTTCAGCTGCACGTTCCACAGACACACCACCATTCTCAGCAGAAGCCACCATACCAGGATACTTCTTCTGGTCATTCACCGAATAACCCGTTTCCGCACGGAAACTCTCAGGCGTAATCTTAATACGTCCACGACCGAGCGCACTGGCCACAACTTCATACACGTCCATAGGCTCATCCTTCGGCATATCTTCACCAAGTGCAGCTTCATGGCCACGGCCTTCAGCAGACACCGGGGCTTCATCACGGTGCGTAACCCGTTTCACCTCCTTCCCCACCTCCTTCCAGTAAGCCTCCTTCTCCCTTGCCTCGTCCAGTTCAGCCTGCCAGGCACGCTTCGCCTCCATATACTTAGCCTTGTTCGTTGTCATCTTAGGCTTCTTCCCCTCAATACGCTTCACCTCACGCGCTGCCTCCGCCGAGTTCGCCTCCACAAACCCGTCAATCTCCTCCTGATCCACCCCCCCGTCATACAAGTCCGCCATCGTACGAGCCACAGGCACCTTGTGATAAAGCACCTCCTCTTCTCCCTTATTGTTCTTACGCGTAGGAATAGCTTCAACCCCCTTCGGAGTCGTACCTGTCTGCTCCGCCACAGGAGCTGTTCCCGTTACAGAATCCTGCGTAGCTTCCTGCCCGGCTGAGTCTGCATGAGGCACTTGCACACCTCCTCGCGCTCCTTCCTGCACGGGTGTTTGCGCTCCTTCCTGTACAGGAGTGGCATCTTCCGCCGCAGGAGTTTCTACCGTAACAGGAGACTCAGCAGCAGGAGATTCAGCAGCAGGAGATTCAGCAGCAGGAGACTCCACAGCAGGAGACTCAGCAACAGGAGATTCCACAACAGAAGCTTCAGCAGCCGCAGCGCGTTCCGCCTTCACACCAGCAATTCGTTTCCAGGATTCAAGCCGTTCCTCAGCCTCTGCAATGCGTCGTTTGCGTTCCTTCTGAGCCTCCATTTTTTCGTGGGCGGTCGCACCTGCGCGAAGCTTGGCATTCTTCGCCTTCTTCACCTTCTCTTCCATGTCCCTGACCATGGCATTGACAGTCTCCATAGCCAGCTCCTCGTCACCTTCCGCCTCTTCAACCAAAGCATCCCATGCCGCACCGGGGTCAGCCGCTTCATAGACAGGCTCACCCGTTTTCTCGTCCACAGGGATTTCATTGCGCTTCGGCTGTGCAGGTTCAGCGGCTGGTGCAGCTTGTTCAGCCTGTTCCACGCCTTCACCTTCCGTCGATTTAGGAGAAGGCATCACCCCTTGTTGAGGACGCATATACCCCTTCGTACGTTCAGCCAGCTCAGAGTCCCACATTCTCACCGTTTCGCCCGTAGCATCATCCACGAGTTCCACAATCTTACCGTTAGCATCCTCCTGCGGTTCAAGCCCGCCCTTCTCACTAGGTTTCATTGATACCCTGCGAACAACCTTCAGCGAACGGTCATTACCTTCCTCATCCGTTACAATCAAATTGTCTCCAGCCTCCACACGTTCAGGACTTCCCTCCGTGTAGCGGTCGGATTCAGTAGCCGATGATTCCTCCTCACCGACTCCAGCCTCCACAACTGGCTTCTTCATCATCCCCTCAAACTCCTCCGTAGGAATCACCTGCACCACCTGTCCCCTCCAAGGCTCATCCGTTCTCACCTCCACCCCGTCAGCCGTAACAGCCTGCACCTCAACCGACACAGGACCCTCCTCCGTCTCCAGCGTCACCACGTCACCCACCTCATAGGCAGGCTTCGCAGGTTCGGTTGCATTCTCTGCTGTAGATTCGGTTGCATTCCCTTCCGCAGGTTCCACCGCCGCGCCTTCTGTCTCGTTCGCAGGAGCAAGTTCGCCGTCTTCGGCAGGTTTCTCTTCCGACAGTTCGGCATGCGTATTCGCTTCGAACGCCTTCTTCATCTGTTCACGGACAGAGGACTCGTAATAAGCGTTGACTTCTTCCGCGCTTACAGGTTCGCCCAGGGAGACGAAATCCGTCGCAGGGTGCATTTCCACCTGACCCGTCTTCGCATCAATCACGAAGATAGATTCGTCGCTCTTCATCGGATTAACGCTGCGATTTTTGCCTTCGCCTTCAAACACCAGGTTGCCCGATACAATCCACACAGGGCGAGAACCGTCCTTCGTTTTGACGGCTCCTGTCTGTACGGTACCATTTTCTCGGTGCGCATACCGCGCCATATTGGCGTGTACGTTGTCAATACGCGTGTTGGTGTCATCCTCCAGACGCATCTGCATACCCTCGTAACGGGAACGGGCGCGTGCATAATCCATCACGCGGTTAAGCTCTTCACCCGTCACGCCTCGATTACGCAGGTCGTCAACATAGTCAAACAGGTTCTCGCCGACCGTAGCATCCACCTGGTCAACCTCCACGCCAAGATACGCCGCCATGCGTTCACGCTCGTTCTCCAGCGCAAGTCTGGTGCGCGTCATCTCCTGCGGATCATTCAGCTCGTAGCCAGCATCCGCAGCATCGTCCAGCGAACTGCCTACGGGGTCAGCCGTCCCTTCCAGACGCTTGCTCTGCTCAGCTCGGCACAGACCCTCATACTTCTGCGCGGCGCGTGAGAAGTCTGCCACCGCGTTACGGAACTGAATCGGGAGCTTCTCGTTATCCATAATCTCACGCAGCGTATTCTTCTTCTCTTCTTCATTGCCAAGAAGAAGCTTGCTGCGCCACTCTCCCCACTGTGCACGGGCTTGCATTTTACCTCCGAGAGCGCGGTCAACGCGATTGCCTGCCGCCTCCATTTCCTGCAACGCACCTCGCTTCGGGCCACGGTAACTGGCAAGCTTCGCACCGAACATGAAACCACCCATCAGCCCCACACCAAGGAAAGTCTCAATATTCTTCTCCAGGTTGAATACACCCGTCTGCTCATCCGTGTCAAGCGTCTGGTCACCGACAATCATAGCATTCTCAATGCCGCCAGCAACCTCCTCGGCGTATTCGCCAATAGACCCGTTCCACTGCGTCTTCTTCGAGAAATCATCAATCAACTTGGCTGTCTTCGAAGCACCGACATCCTCAATGAACCGGTTCACTCCTCCGAGACGGAGCTTCTCCAGTCCCTTGCCTATAGGCTTACCGATCGCCTTTCCAGCACGCGTCAGAAGGGGGGCAAAATACTCACCGAGCATCTCAGAATGGTTCTCGATCGCCTGCGATTCGAATGACTTGAGGTAAGCCTCTGCCAATCCGTCCACATCGACCTTGCGTCCGCTGTACACAATCTGTCCGTTATCATTCACGCCGTACTGCACATCGCCCGTCAGCCGGCGCATCGTGTCCGCAATCACGCGCCCCTGTCCCGTAGTCAACGCCATGGCATGCGCTCCTGCCACATCACCCGCAACTCTCGCACCGGCCTTGGCAAGCAGATACTTCTTGAAGTTGCTCTTCAGTTTCTCCTTCCCGTATTTCTTAAGCATGCCTCGCATACTCGCCTTCATGGCACCCTTACCCACACCCGATGCTGGGTTGATCGCCATCTCAAGCATAAACGGGAGCGACTCACCTGTAATGCTACCAGCCGTGTAGCCGTAACCAAGATAAGGTTCGCTCTCCTTTTCCACCATATTTTTATACGCAACCAAATCAAGCAGCTCTTGATCCTCCTTGGTCGCTTCAGTGCCTTTATCCACGGCATTAGCAGCATCGAGTACAGATTTATTCGTCTCCATGTCCGTAATACCGAAATCCCAAGTACTTATCTTCCCGACAGAATGAGCAAGTCCTCTCCAGGCACCGCCACCAAATCCAGCCAGTTTCTTGGCATTTCGCTCCCACGCATTCGATGAATCAGCAATCCAGGCATCACTCTTTTTTCCTGCCTCTGCTTCATCAAGCGTAGCAAGAGCATCTTCAACTTGCTTGAGCTGAGCATTTAGCGTCTTATATTTTTTGTCTCCCCACACACCTAAATTATCAGCAGAAGGATTAAATCCAACACCACCTCCCCTTGGCATTGAACTAAGATATTTTAATGGGCCATCCCATATCTTCTTATATTCCTCTTCTTCAACCCTCTTCACTTCCCCCCTACGCTGATTCATCTCCCTCTCAATCCGTTCCTTCTCCCTCATCAGATACGCCCGTTTATTCTCCCTCATAAACCGGGCTTCGTCCAGCTGCCCCTGCTCAACGTCTGCCATCGCACGCGAACCATACTCATTCCCGCTTTCAGTAACATACACCGTTTTCTCCCCGCCGTCGTAACGAGCCTTCTTTCGCTCGCGAACACGCGAATTATCGAATGCATTATTACCCCCTGCCAAGTTCATTTTACGGACATTCAGCGGTTTTTTAGTTCGTTCCCGCGCATCTTGCATATCCAGCTCAGCCTGACGCATAGTCAAGTCCATGTCCGCCTGCATCAAGTCCATGTCTGCCTGTAACTGTCTCTTTTTATCTTCCGTCAGGGGAACTGCACCAACAGTCTGAGGAGTACGAAGTCGGCTCATGAAATCCTCATACGTTCCACCGATATTTTCCGCAGAAGCACCGTTTTCCATCAAGAAATCATACACCTTCTTGCGGTTGGCATAGTGATCTCTTCCTGTGAAATACTTCTGAAATTCATCATACGTCTGTGTCTCGAAACCATCGTTTTGCAGCGCGTTGTATATCAATTTGAGTTTCTTTGTCTGTAATGGCATAATGTCGCTTTTTGAATAGTACTACATATTATCAAATAGTCACCACTGCTGAATCCACACTATTCCCCTTCTTCTTCGGGTACTTCTTCTCCACCTCCTCCTTGGTCATCGGGCGGTTCTTTGCCCTTGTCGTCGTAGACGTAGTCTCCCCAGTCTTCTTCATATTACCCTTGTGATCAATCTTAAAGACATCGCTCTTTCGCGTAGACGAATGCTCATCCTCTATGAGAGTCCCGGCCACGCGTGCATTAGCCTCTGCAGCTGCCTTCGAGTGTGCATAGTGAACATTCCCGTCCTGATCATACCACGGAAATTCCCCAGGTCTTCCGTTGCCTCCTCCACCGCTCCCCTTCTTACCGGCACCCGAAGCCCTGTTGCGATAGTATGACTGCGCATGCTGCAACTCTACAGCCTTGATGGCATTCGCATATTCCACCCCGTCAATCTTCCCTTGCATATACTGCACACGTAAGTCTGCAAGTACTGCATCCTTATTCGCCTTCGCCTCCTTGATCGCAATTTCGCGTTCCCACTTATCGCGCTCCCATTCACGCTGCTCCTTCGCCTCTTCGTCCGCCTTCCGCTGACGCTCCAACACCCTCAGTTTACCGTCCTCAGCATCCTTAATCTGAGCCAACTTATACAGCCTGTCCAGATACTTCTCCCTGTTCGCCTCCCGTTCAGCCTTCGCCTTCTCCCACCTCACACGGTTCCGCTCACTCATCCCCTGCGCATGATTGTACATATTCGGCGCACCGCCAGCCGTAAAAAACAAATTCGCCAGCGCACTACCCATATCCGCAATCCCCCCGATCACCCCCTGCCACTTCTCCCGTTTCTCCCTCGCCTTCTTCTGCGCATCCGTCTCCGCCTTGTAACGCGCGGCATCCTGCTCCAATGCCCCGATAATATCCCCGAAGCTGCCATACTCCGGCTGCGCCACATCCGCGTTCACCGCAGCCGAAGCAGGCTTATTCTCTACAGGAGCTTCCGTCGGCACATACCCACGCGCACCACGCGCCATTTGCAACTGTTCCTCAGTCAGCACAGGCGGCTGAGCCGACACCATATTATTCTTATCCTTATTATCCGTCATTCGTGACTAATTATTGACATACTGAAAACATTGAACCAATCCTCCGACAGCCCTTTCTTCCCCTTCTAACCCATCCCATCCCCCCTTCCAGCCGACACATCACCATCCAGCCAGCCCCAAAATCGCATATCCCCTACTCTTTCTTTTTCCCGAACAAGTCACCGATCACCCCACCCAAGCTCCCCGCAGCATCCGCCACCCCCATCGTAGCCTGAGCAATTCCCGCCGCAGTCCGCCCGTTCAGCGCGTTCAGCTGTTCGTTCAGAGCCGCCTTGTTCTGCTGGTACTGCTGTTCCACCGCATTCTTCTGCGCCTCCCCCGCCACAGCAATCTTCGCCGCAGCATCCGCCATCGCCTCCGCATTCGCCTCACGTGCCGACGCCATCGCCTCCTCCGTTCCCCCCATCACCGCCGCACGCCCTTCCGCCGCACGGTTCCTCTCCCTCACCTGTTCATCCAGCTTTGACATCATTAACTGCGCATCCGCCCGTTGCGTCGCGTCCTCATTGTATCTTCTGTTATACCATTCCTCATTCTCCTTCAGCTGTCCCCTAATCTGTCTTTTCGCCTTCCGCGCCTCCCTCCGCGCCTTAATACCACCGAATATACCTCCACCAAGCTTCATCGCCCCGCCAATTATACTTCCTATCATATCTTACCTGATCGATTAGTAACACAATACTTATAATTACAATGCAAAACTAACCACCCAACTTTGCCGCCAAACTATAACTTGTGAGAGTCCGCTCTTCACACAAACAAATTAAAACAACCATGGCAGAAAGCAAGAAAACTATCAAAGTCGAACTCGAAGTCAAAGAAATCATCTTCGACATCCAAAACAAGACCCACCTCACGGGTATCAGTCGCAAGTCCGAAGGCAGCAAAGACTACGAAGCCGCCGCCAACATGCAAGCAAGCGACGACGAAGAACATTCCTATCAGATACGCCGCAGTATCTCCAATGCCTTTGCCGAACTCAAAGTAGAACTTGGCGAATACCTCACAGAGGAAGGCACCACAACCAACAACCGCATCAAGCAAGAAGTCGACAACGACACCAAGCTCAGCCTCGCATTCACCATGCCAAGCAATTTCAACCAGTCAGCCATCGACTCCCTTGGCGGCGGCCTGCACGAGTACATCGTCTCCCGCGCCATCGCCGACTGGTTCACCATCACCAACAAGGCCGATGCAAGCGATTACGACGCACTGGCCAAAACCGCGCTTGAGACCGCCCGAAAAGCCTTCTACAAGCGTTCTCGACCCACCCGTCCCTCCTACGACTGATTCTTCAAATCGATAATTCGTCAGCTCGCAACATTGTCAATTCGTTAAACTCAAACTCTCAAACACCCCATGCCCACCAAGCCCTGGAAAGACCTCGAAGGTCATTACTTCCGCATCGATGTCGGAAGCACCGCCGCCGCTGCCATGCAGGGCGACCCCTACACCATCTACTACACCACCGAAGGCTACATCGTCCTCAACGGCGAGATGATGGGACGCACCATCACCGACGACAGCTCACCCATACAAGTAATCGACCTCGCTGCGCTCGACCCCAACACGTGGTACCCCGTGACGTGCATACTTCCGGAAAACCTTCCCACCAATGTGCTGACCATCAAACACCACCTGTGGGGCTGGGCGGGTCCGATTCCGCCTTGGGCAAGTCACAGTAGTGGCTTCTATGCCTTCATGCGCGTCACATGCAATCCGTCCCAATGGGGTGCGAATGTCGCAAAATCGCTCGTCACGCACAACGCCAATCAATACGTGAAAGGCGCCAGTCCCATCTTCTTCAAAAGGACGACCTACAGCAATGTTACCGACCGGAACCAGTCGTGTGCCATCTTCTACCTGCGCGGCGGCACGACCTATCACGGTTCAATCCAGATAGGCAACGACCTCGAAATCGAGAAACAATACCTCGCCCCCTGGGCAGTCCACCCCGACGGATTCACGGACAAAGGAAGCAATGAAACCTATCTCCCCATCTCCGACACGAGCAAGCTGCCTGCCAATATCCCCGATGTACCCGCCCGCCTCGACACCCTGGAATCCACCGTCAAGACCAAGGCCGACGCTTCCGCCGTTTACGACCGCGCCACCGTCGACCAAAAGATTGCCGCAACAGACGCGAAGAACGCGGCACATAAAGCTGTCTTCTCATGGATAAACAACGGATACAAGGATGCCCAATTGAAACAATGGATGAAGATTGGCACAGAAGACAGATGGTACATAGAACCCTATGCGGCCAACAGACCAGACACCAAGGTCGGCGATAAAGTGACAGGCGTCTTCCCCGCCTCCGACACGAAGAACCTCTACATCCTGCACTTCGAAATCATCGGACTTGAAAAGAACTCAGCCGGGAAGATTATCCAAGGACAACTCCGCGTCCTCTCCAGCTATATCATCCCCAACGGCGAAGCTGGTTACAAACGGCTCGACAACATGGAAGCGGCCATCGGCACGAAGGTGGAAAGTTCGGCCTACATCCAGAAGGTCGACGAACTTGAAAAGAAGGACGGCCAGCTCAACACCGCCATCGGTCAGCAGGCTAAGCGCATCGACAAGGTGCAGGACGTGGGCATCGTGGCCTTTACGGATGTGGAAGCTTCCGTGACGAACATTCAACAAGCCAGCGTGTCGTTGAACTTCGCCATCTGTTACGCCGAAATGCAGAATGTATTTGTGGCGAAGACTATTGAAAACGGCGTGGCGAAGTACTACAACAACTGGCCGACCGCCGAAATGTACAACAAGGACGGGGTGGCACGCGCCGACAAGCTGTACATGCGCTTCACGAACGGAACGATGGTGCCTTACGCCTACCACCCCGTCATGCGCAAGCTGGTGGCCATCCCCGCTGGTGTGACAAGTGGAACGGACAGCCTCGAAAATTGCATCAAGAAGCTGGAGAACAAGCACCTCGCACTCCGCAAGAAAATTAAAAAGCCCTATCTCATGGTCGGTCGTCGTGTTCCGTACGGAGCATTCCCAGGTTCTGCCTATTACGTAAAGCATCCCTATCCGTTCAAGATTTCTGCATACGATATCACTTCAAAGCTCACATTCTCCGAACCTGTCAATCTGTATAACGAACAAACAAGGAGTCTCATAACAGCTACGGAAGTGACCCTGGCAGATGTCCAGAATGGCTACAACAGATTCGTCCCCGTAAGCATGGCCACCCAAATTGACGGGGTAAACCCTGTAATCATCGTTTGCAACAAGCAGCAAATGTCCCCTGACCACTGGGATCTGTCAAACTATACAATCCCACTGAGACTTGTCAATCTCAACCAATATCACCAGCCTTGCCAGACAAGCCGGCTCGTCTATTGCGAAGAAGAAGGCGGTCACTTTGAACTGCGCCTGCTCCCACCGCGCCCGCTGACGCTGAAAGAAGCACGCTTGATTGCCAACGGGAAAATCCCCTGCATCACTCAGTACTACCGACGGTGTGCAGGCATGGACGGCAGACACTCCGTCCTCTACCGCCCGCGCGGCATAGTCAGCAACACCAAGGTATTAAAGAAAGTTTCGGGCATGTGTACGAGTCGCACCTTCGTTGTTTATCGGCGAGTACATCATGGTAGTCGGTTGGTCATAGCAGGCCGTTTCCGCGTTCTGAACGGCAAAAGCGTGGTTTTGATATAAAAAAAAAGGAGCACATCAGCACGATGTACTCCTTATATCGAAAAGCATTCTCACTCTAGGTTTAGAATGCCGCACGCAAAATGATCGCATAATAGGCATGTAAAACTGAGTGAGGAATGCTGTAAGAATCCTTTTCACGCCGCAAAGATACGTCTAAAAAATTGGAAAGCAACTTCCAGCCGCACACTATAAGTCCAGCCGCATGAAAAATTTTCGCATCCTTCTCTTCCACCTCCTGCTCCTGCTCGCCGCCTACGCCTTTTGCCGTCTGATTGTGGGCGCGCGTCGCCGCGCCGAATCGGCCGTGCGCGCGTCGCCGCGCCGAATCGGCCGTGCACGCCGTGCGCCGCGACACCCTCATCATCCGCGACACCCTGCGCGTCAGTCGCCCCGTTCCCGTGCGCGAAGAGGTGGTGCGGTACGTGACGGTCAAGGTGGCGGCAGACTCTTCCAATCTTGCAAACATTGGAAAAGATTCCGCCGATGTCCCGCCCGCCGCCGACCATTTTCCCGACACCGCGCAAACGGTGATGCTCCCGATTACGCAGCAGGTGTACCGCGACACGGCTTACACGGCCTGGGTGAGCGGGTACCGCCCCCAGCTCGACAGCATCGAAGTCTACCCCCGTACCCTCATCGTGCGCCAGACTGCCCTGCCCGCCGCCCGCCCCCGCCGTTGGAGCTTCGGCATCCAAGCGGGCTACGGCTACACACCCAAAGGCATGCAGCCCTACGTCGGCATCGGCATCAACATCAACCTCCTCAACCACTAAACCCTACACATCATTATGCAAATTCAACTCACCGTAAACCGCAAGGAAATAAACGAGAAAGTTCGCCAGGCAACAGGCTATACCGGAGCCAAGATGACAGCAGATGCAAGTGCCTACGAGCGCATCAGCACCACCCGTGCCGACACCGACATCCTCACCCGTTACTTCGAAGAAGCCCGTGCCGAAGCCACCCAGTCGCTCATCAGCCTCCTGTCCTCCGACAGTCTAGCCCCCGAAACCTACACCCTATCTCTCAACGTCAGTGTAGCCTTCAACACCGCCCACCTTCCCACCATGCAGCAAAGTCTTCAAGCCTATTTCGTCCACGCCATCCTGTCCCGATGGTACTCCATCACCAACAAAGAAGAAGCAGGACAATATGCCGACCACGCCACCACCCTCCTGCAAGATGTGCGCGAAAAAGCCCTGTACAAGCAGCGTCCCCGCCGCCCCACCTACACCTAAGTCGCAACATCGCTACAATTCAAACTCCATAACCACCTAACTCCTCCCCCCTCATGCCCAGACAAAAAAATGACGGACGCGGTCGCCTCGGTGGAAGAACCGCAGGCACCCCCAACAAAGACAAACCCCTCAAAACCTTCCTTCGCGAGCACTCCCTGCTCTACTTCACCCCCGACCCCGAGACAGGCCGCAGCCAATACGACCTCGACATGGAAGCCCTCGATCCGCGCGACCGAATCGACGCAGAACTCAAGCTGCTCAACTACACGACTCCCAAGATGCAAGCCACCACCGTCGACATGGCCATCACCGACGACAAGCAGACCCTCTCCTCCCGACTGGCACAATTGGCAGAAGAGGAACAATAAACCCGATTGTTCGCTAAATTGGAAACAATTATTATCTTTGCGCCATCAGAAAAATCCAACCAATGAGCAAGCGAAAAATCAGAATTGCGTTAATGGAATCAGCAAAGACATTTTTAATGTCCCTACCTGAAAAAGCGCAAAAGAAAATATCCTATAACCTCCTTAAAGTTCAAGAAGGAGAAATTGATAAGGAGCTCTTCAAAAAACTGGAGAACTCAGATATTTGGGAGTTCCGTACACTTTTCAACGGAACATGCTATCGATTATTTGCATTTTGGGATACAGAAACCGAGGCCTTGATAATAGCCACTCATGGTATAATCAAGAAAACTCAGAAAACCCCTATGAAAGAAATCGAAAAAGCAGAAACATTGAAAAAAGAATACTTCAACGAAAAAAACAAATAACCATGGCAAAGATTCAATTAACTCCACTCAGCGAAGTCGTAGACGAAGTATGGGGTCCAATCGGCACACCCGAGCGCGATGCAATGGAAGCACAACTCAAAGAAGACATCCAAGCCTACTTTGTTGGAGAAGCAATCAAAAAGGAGCGTCTCAAACAAAACCTCACACAAGAGGAATTAGGTGAAAGAGTCGGAGTAAAACGCTCCCAAATATGCAAGTTGGAGAATGGCAAAAGCTCCATCACCCTTTCCACCATGAGCAAAGTATTCAGAGCATTAGGCATTGCCACCGCCACTCTCGATCTTGGAACAGGTGGCAAAGTCGCATTGTGGTAACACCCAATCATACGTACCATTGTGGTATCCTCCAGTCATAAATACCATACAAATACAGCGGATTCAGTCAGAGTGGCTGAATCCGTTTTCTTTTTAAATCCATACTACTCCCTTACTACTTAGTCACTACTTCTTACTACTTCTAGTGTTACTTCAATTAATATTCAATGAGCACTCATTTTCTTTGCACTAATGAGTATTACCCGAAAATATATGCCCACCTTTGCACCGTTCGCACCGAGGGCATCCCCTTCACTCCTCCTCCACTCCCTCCCCGAGGTGCGAACACCCAATAAGAACGGCCAGCTCTTCCATCCTTAGAGCTGGCCGTTATCGTATTATCCCCCGCACCTTGTGAAGAAGAATGCGGGGGACTTTAAGTTTACAGGCAAGAGGAGTTATTCCTCCCCATGACAGGCAGGATGATTAAGCAGCCCTTTTCAAGGTGGTTAGCTTCAACTAGATGCAACAGATAGCCAGAAGCTTGATTTGCCTATTAAAATAGAATCTCTACCTTTGCTCCTAGAAAGCCAGCCAACAGGCAAAAGTAATGCACTTTTGTTACTAGTTTGTTACCCACCTACTTATGGATGACTGGTTTTCTTTTATAAATCAACGATTTCGATCGACCAACAAACTTTATTTATATTATATTATATTATGTACACTGTAGACGAACTCAACGACCGACTGATTGACCTTTCATTCTCCGAAGATATTGGTGATGGCGACCATACCACCCTGTGTTGCATCCCTGAGGATGCGATGGGTAAATCAAAGCTCCTCATTAAGGAAGAAGGCATCTTGGCAGGTATGCGCATCGCGAAGGAAATCTTCCACCGCTTTGACCCCACCATGGAGGTGGAACAATTCATGGAAGACGGCGCACACGTGAAACCAGGCGATGTGGCAATGATTGTCACGGGCAAAGTACGTTCGTTGTTGCAAACGGAACGCTTGATGCTTAACGTGATGCAGCGCATGAGCGGTATCGCGACGATGACGGCGAAGTACGTGAAGCGTCTGGAAGGTACGAATACCCGTGTGCTTGATACGCGCAAGACGACTCCAGGTATGCGTATGCTGGAAAAGGAAGCTGTAAAAATCGGTGGCGGCGTAAATCACCGCATCGGCCTCTTCGACATGATTTTGCTGAAAGATAACCACGTGGATTTTGCGGGTGGCATTGCCAATGCACTGGATCGTTGTGCCGCTTATCAGAAGGAGAAAGGACTGAATCTGAAAGTGGAAATTGAGTGCCGTTCCTTTGACGAAATTCGCCACGTAATGGAACACGGTGGTGCTGACCGCATTATGTTGGATAACTTCTCAGTGGAAGATACGAAGAAGGCTGTCGAACTGATTGATCATCGTTTTGAAACGGAATCGAGCGGCGGCATTACTTACGATACACTTCGCGATTATGCTGAATGCGGCGTCGACTACATTTCGGTAGGTGCATTGACGCATTCGGTAAAAGGTTTGGACATGTCTTTCAAGGCGTGCTAAACATTGTTGTAGCTGTGAGATTATGAGGTTATAAAGTTACGCTTCTTCACTCATCAAAAATTGAGGAGGCAAGGTGATAAAGTAGAGGATAACAAGTATTCGATAAGCATTTCTGTTGAACTTACGAATAATCCATGTTCCTCAGTAGTACTTTACACCCAACGTAACTTTATAACCTCAGATTTTAATATCTAACTCTTCCTATATTATACATTACATGAAGAAACAATTCTTAGGTAAAATGGCATTTGCGCTATGTGCTACCTTGGCAGGCAGCGTTCCCAGCGAAGCATGCACCAGTTTTCTGGTCGGCAAGAAGGCTTCGACGGACGGTTCGGCATTTATTACCTACAACCAAGATGATTATGGCATGTTTGGCCGTTTGCTCTACCTCCCGGCTGCGGATCACGCTCCTGGCACCATGCGCCGCGTGGTAGACGGAGATACGAATCATTACCTCGGTGAAATAGCGGAAGCTCCGCATACCTATGCGGTGATGGGTTATATCAATGAGCACCAGGTAGGCATCACGGAAACGACCTTCGGAGGTCGAGAGGAGTTGATGGATCCGAAGGGTATCATTGACTATGTGAGCCTGATGACGATTGCGTTGCAACGTTCGAAAACTGCACGCGAGGCTATCCAGGTAATGACGAGTTTGGTCGATCAATATGGCTATGCTTCGAGCGGTGAAAGCTTTTCGATTGTAGACAAAAACGAAATCTGGATTTTGGAGATGATTGGTAAGGGTGCGGACGAAAAGGGTACCGTATGGGTGACAGTACGCATTCCCGATGACTGCATAGCCTGTCATGCCAATCACAGTCGCATTCATAAGTTTAACCGAAAGGATAAGCAAAATGTGCTTTGTTCGAAAGACGTAATCAGTTTTGCTCGTAAGAAGGGTTACTTTAATGGTAAGGATGAAGATTTCTCTTTTTCATCAGCTTATGCACCTGCAGACTTTGGCGCAATACGTTATTGCGAGGCACGCGTATGGAGCTTCTATAACCGTTGGGTGAAGGGTATGGATCGCTATTTGGACTTTGTAGACGGTCGTCACATCGGTCAGGCAGAGATAATGCCGCTTTACTTTAAGCCGAAGCAGAAACTATCGTTACAAGACGTGATGCACTCGATGCGTGACCATTACGAAGGTACCCCCTTTGACGTAACGAAGGATGCAGGAGCAGGTCCTTACGGTGCACCGTATCGTCCCACGCCGCTGGAGTGGGAACGTGAGGGCAAGCGTTACTTTAACGAACGTCCCATCTCAACACAGCAGACTGCGGGTACGTATGTGGTACAAATCAGACCGCAACTGCCCGACGCAGTAGGTGGCATCGTATGGTACGGAAACGATGATCCGAACATGGTACCCTATACGCCGGTGTATTGCTCAGCCAAAGAGGCACCTGCTTGCTACGATCCGAAGGATGCAGACGGAGTTACCTTCTCCTGGAAGTCGGCTTTCTGGATTCAAAACTGGGTTTCAAACATGACGTACCCGCGCTATAATCAATTGTTCCCAAGCTTGGAGAAGGTTCGGAATGAGTTGGAAGGTCAGTACATCAAGGATGTAGCTACTGTCGACCAAAAAGCGTTGACTTTGCTGAAGGAAGCTCCAGCTCGCGCTAAGGCATATTTGACGGATTTCTCTAATCGCTGTGCCAACGAGATGCTGAACCGCTGGATACAGTTGGGACAATACTTGGTAGTGAAGTATAATGACCAAACAATAAGACCAGAGAAAGATGGCAAATTTGAATTGACTCCAGACGGACTGGGTGCTCGTCCAGAACGTCCAGGTTATAGCGATGCGTACAAGAAAGTCATCGTAAAGGATACAGGCGACAAGTACTTGGTTCCCTAACTCTTCGAGAACTTCAAATACAAATACATTTCATGCAAAGGCTCTGAAACAAAGGCACAACTTCTTTGCTTCAGAGCCTCCTTTGGATAAGCAGGTTTACTCACCCACGAGAGAAGTATGTAAGCTGAAAAGTGTACTAAAAACATCGTAGCTGTTGCTGAAAATAGATTTTTCGATGCACCTTTCTCTTGAGTGAACGAGATGAATCTGCTCCTTAACTGCTTAATTGCTGAATCGTGTTACGGTTTAAAAAACGAGTGAACACGCGCGAAGCGATGATGCGAAATACAATTCCGGCTTACCCTATAAACAGACCCCATCCCATGCAACTACTCTTAGCTTCTGCAAAGCTGATGCACGACCAATCACCCACGTTGCCCCTTGCCGAATTAAGCGAACCTGCTTTTGAGCAGGAAGCTCGCTGCTTTGTAAACGACTTGAAGGCTTACACGCCCAATGAACTGCAAGCGCTCTATCAATGCAATGAGACGATTGCACGCCAGAATCATGCACGCTTTGCAGCATTTGAGTGTGAATCACCAACTATTCCGGCTTTATTTGCCTACAACGGGCAAGCTTACAAACACTTGAATGCCAACACTATAGATTTAGATAGCTTAATCTATGCTCAAAGTCACCTTTGGATAGCATCTTTCCTATACGGATTGCTTCGTCCGTTGGACGGCATTCATCCGTACCGCTTAGAGGGACGTGCCGAATTGGCCACTGCTGGCGGAAAAACGCTCTTTGAATACTGGAGACCGAAACTGACCGAGCTGCTCGTGGAGGCGGTGAAGGCCGATGATGGTTGCTTAGTGTGGCTGGCTCCCGATGAGTTTACGCATTTGGTAGATTGGAAACGCTTGAATCGAGAACTGAAGATTGTCCGCCCCGTCTTTCAAGTGGAAAAGGACGGAAAGCGACGTACACAGGCGGTGTGGGCAAAAACGTGTCGCGGGGCGATGGCGCGAATCGTCTTGCTGGAACGAATCTCTAGGCCTGAAGACTTACCCGCCTTTGCCTACGAGGGCTTCAAATACGAGCCCGCTGAAAGGAATCAGGAATGTCCTTTATTCGTCAGATTCAATCTATAAGTAATATTTGCTCGAGTAAAAATTAAACTTCGAACTCGCGAGCGAATGAATGCGTTCAACAAGTGGTGAAGGATAGAAGGTTGACAACGGAATGACATTTCGCAAAAGAATCGCTAAAATCTTCCCTTATATTTTTTATGCAAGGCTTTGGAGATTCAAAATCTTTTCTTCAATTTTGCAAAGCGAATAGCACATATTCATTTATTAAATACGTTCATTATCATGGAAAACAATGTACAGTCTCTCAGTGGACTTAAAAAAGAAGATTTCCAAAGAGTCATAAAAGGCAAAGAGGTAGACCTCTATTTCCTTCGCAATGCGAACGGAATGGAGGTGGCTGTCACCAATTACGGTGGTTCACTCGTTGCGATTATGATTCCAGACCGCGATGGCAAGTACGCAAACGTGATTCAAGGACACGACAACATCGAGGATTGCATCAACTCTCCCGAACCCTTTTTGAGCACCTTAGTTGGTCGCTACGGCAACCGTATCTGCCATGGCAAGTTCAGACTCAATGGCAAAGAGTATAACTTAGCCATCAACAACGGTCCCAATCACTTGCACGGCGGACCTACCGGTTTCCATGCCCGCGTATGGGATGCAGAACAAATCAATGAGCGTACGCTCGTGCTCCGTTATGTTTCAGCGTATTACGAAGAAGGCTTCCCTGGTGAACTTTCGATGACCGTCATGTATTCGCTGAGTGACGACAACGAACTAAAGATAGACTACAAAGGTACTACAAATAAGAAGACGGTGGTCAACATGACTAGCCATGGTTTCTTCTCACTCGCTGGTATTGCCAATCCTACTCCTACTTGTGAGGACGTTATCTGCCAGATTAACGCAGATTTCTACATTCCAATTGATGAAAACAGCATTCCTACGGGCGAAATCCGTAGCGTAAAAGGTACTCCCTTCGACTTTACGACTCCTCACCGTGTCGGCGACTTCATTGACGACACGGACAATGAACAGATTCGCAATGGTGCGGGTTATGACCACTGCTTTGTGCTCAATAAAAACGAACCGGGCGAACTGACCTTTGCAGCTAAGATTGTAGAACCGAAGAGTGGACGCTCGATGGAAGTGTACACGACGGAGCCAGGCGTGCAATTCTACTCTGACAACTGGGCTGACGGCTATAAGGGTCAGCACGGAGCTACTTTCGGACGTCGCTCAGGACTCTGCTTCGAAGCACAACACTTCCCCGATAGTCCGAACCGCGCTTACTTCCCGCCCGTAGTTCTGAAACCCGGACAGGTATATACGCAAAAGACAATCTATAAGTTTGGCGTAGAAAAATAAACTGACATTTACGACATTGTATCGGTTAAAAGAGTTGGTAATGAAGTACTTTTGCTTCGGGTTCGAATCGAAAGGTTCAACTGAACAAGTACTTGGACTAGCCGCAAGACTCCGAGACTTTTAGCCGATACAGTGATTTCCTATTTAAAACAAATTTTACCAATGATCAGCCCATGAGGTCTCGAAGTAAAAGTGTATGCTGAAAGTCAATGCTTGATACTCAACCTTCGAACTCAACCTCTCTTTTATGGTATATTGGTAGCGTACGCTTTTTTAATCTCCTAATATTCGAACATCTATTTAATCACTAACTAATTATCTTTCTATTTTAAACGACATGAGTAATTCTCAGAAACAGTGGGGAGCCATCATCGTGATGATCGCGCTCTTCGCCATGATTGCCTTCGTGACGAACCTCTGTACACCGATGGCAACCATCATCAAGAACCAGGGCGAAATCTCAAACGTACTCGCTCAGATTGGTAACTATGGTAACTTCGTAGCTTACTTGGTAATGGGTATCCCCGCTGGTATGCTTATCGCTAAGTTTGGTTACAAGAAGACGGCGCTTATCGGTCTCATTGTAGGTATGCTGGGTATTGGTATTCAGTGGTACAGTGGTCAGATTCCCGTGGAAGGCAATGTAGGTCTTGTATTCGGTGTGTACCTTGTAGGTGCTTTCATCGCTGGTCTCTGCATGTGTATCCTTAACTGCGTAGTTAACCCGATGCTCAACCTCCTTGGTGGCGGTGGAAATTCTGGTAACCAGTTGATTCAGATTGGTGGTGTGTTCAACTCTTCTGCAGCTGTAGCTTGCTACATCTTGATGGGTGCGCTCATAGCTGATGCTTCGAAGGCTAAAATTGCGGACGCTACGCCCGCACTCTTGATAGCCTTAGCAATTTTCGCAATCGCATTCGTCGTAATCTTCTTTACGAAGATCGAAGAGCCCGAACAAGCTCCCGTTCGCGTAGACCTCATCAAGGGCGCAATGAGCCACAGCCACTTCGCACTCGGTGCTTTGGCTATCTTCCTTTACATGGGTATTGAAGTTGGTGTGCCTAACTTTGTACAGCAGTATCTCATTGCCGATGGTATCCCCGCTTCTACAGTAGGTATGTTGGTTGCTGTTTACTGGTTCATGATGTTGATTGGTCGTTTCGTAGGTGCCAGCATCGGTAGCAAGGTGAGCAGCCGCGCCATGATTACCACGGTTTCGACGTTGACCATCGCTCTGGTCGTATTCGGTATGTTTGCTCCCGTTGACGTGAAGGTAAGCTTCCCGGGGGTTGACTGGGGTAGCCTCACGATGGTATGGCAGGATGTACCGGTTGGTATCTTTGCTTTCCTCCTCGTAGGTCTCTGCACTTCTGTAATGTGGGGTGCTATCTTTAACATGGCCGTTGAAGGTCTTGGCAAATACACGGCTATCGCCAGCGGTATCTTTATGACGATGGTGTTCGGTTGCGCTGTGATGATGTTCATCCAAGCTTCTGTAGCTGACGCTGTAGGTTATATCAACAGCTTCTGGGTAGTCGTATTCTGCGCAGCTTACCTCCTCTTCTATGCTTTGGTAGGTAGCCGCGTAACTAAGCGTGAAGAATAATTCGTATTAACTAACCTCCAGGCAATAGTGAGAGAGGAATTTGCTGCGTGAAGGCTGAACATGGGTATAAAAAAGGGGCTTCTCCCCTACTCTCTGCTTTGCAACTTATACTCCTCAACTTCCGCTCTTGCTTTGCCTCTATATATTTTACAACTCATGAAATTAACAATCGAAGATGTAAGAAGCCGTTTCATTGAACACTTTGACGGCACCACGGGATCAGTATATGCTTCACCCGGTCGTATTAACCTTATCGGCGAACATACCGACTACAATGACGGTTTCGTGTTCCCAGGTGCTGTACAGCAAGGCGTTATTGCCGAAATCAAGCCGAACGGTACGCGCAAGGTTCGCGCATACTCTATTGACTTGAAGGATTATGTAGAATTCTCTTTGGACGACGAGCAGGGTCCTTCTGCTACGCACTTCCGTTTCATCTTCGGCGTCTGCCGCGAAATGATGAAGCTAGGCGTGCCTGTTGAAGGTTTCAATACGGCTTTTGCTGGTGATGTACCCCTTGGCGCAGGTATGTCTTCTTCTGCTGCTCTCGAAAGTACTTATGCTTTTGCATTGAACGATCTCTTTGGCGAGAATCAAATTGATAAGTTTACTTTGGCTAAGGTTGGTCAGGCTACGGAACACAACTACATCGGTTGCAACTGTGGTATCATGGATCAGTTTGCATCTGTATTTGGTAAATCAGGTAGCTTGATACGTTTGGACTGCCGCTCTTTGGAATACAAATACTTCCCCTTTGATCCGCAGGGTTACAAGCTTGTTTTACTTAACTCTCAAGTAAAGCACGACTTGGCTTCTTCTGCTTACAACGATCGTCGCAAGAGCTGCGAAAATGTTGTAGCAGCTATTCAGAAGCACCACCCCGAGGTAGGTTCACTTCGTGATGCTACTTACGACATGTTGGATGAAGTCCGTGCAGAAGTTAGCGAAGAAGATGCATTGCGTGCTAAGTACGTGATTGGTGAAAAGTATCGCGTACTCGAAGTTTGCGTTGCATTGGAAGAAGGTGACTATGAAGAAGTTGGTAAAAAGATGTATGAAACGCACTACGGTCTTAGCAAGGAATATGAAGTTTCTTGCCCCGAACTTGACTTCCTCAATGAGGTAGCTCACAGTTGTGGCGTAACGGGTTCTCGAATCATGGGCGGTGGCTTCGGCGGTTGCACAATCAACCTCGTAAGCGATGACCTCTATGAGAACTTCATTGAAACAGCTAAAAAAGCATATAAGGAGAAGTTTGGTAAAGAGCCTATTGTAATTGATGTTGTTATCGGTGACGGCGCTCGTAAGCTTTGCTAAAATTCTGCATATACTTATTGTAATAATATGAGGGTGGATTCTAGTTGAATCCACCCTCATATTATGTTTAAGTCTATGTTGGGATCCAATGTTCATAATGAAGCATCAGTCAAATTATTCAATGGTTCTATGGGTGATAGCTCAAAATTATCTATAGTTTCAGCATGTATGAACCAATTCAGTTACTAGGGGTCTAAGACACACTTTTGGAGACAGTATCACAGTATCAACCGAGAGATAGCTTTATACTGAAAAGTTCCACTAAAGAGGAACCGATTACTATCTATCTTATCGATGAAGTCAGGGATATAGCTCTTGATGCTTATTCCATTGGTATAAGTGAAAGAATGGTTCATGGGTGGGAATATCCAGACGAATATGACAATAATGGGGATATCCCTTCTGATGCAGTGTTCATTTCCAAAGAGGTGTACTACAAGGTTAAGGATCTTATGAAATCATTTGTAAATGAATCGCATAACTATATTCAGGAAAATGTCATTGCAGGTGATTTTGTCATTGAACCTAAAAGGTATTATTATGGTAGGTTTATAAAAATTGTCCCCAAAAATGGAGCCAACAAAAGAAGTCTTGGAAGAAGCTAAAACACTGCCTGCACTCACTATTTCCAATCTCTATCAGGAAATCATCCGTAACGGCATCAAACACCCAAAGATTGTACTGGCACAAGCCATTCTGGAAACGGGCTGATTCCGTTCACCGCTCTGCTGGGACAGGCACAACCTGTTTGGTCTTACCAAGACCAAAACCAGAAAGTACTATGAGTTCAACCATTGGATGGAAAGTGTCCGGGCTTACTTATACCAAGGTGCAGTATCGGTATGGTCAAAAGAACTGGATAAACTCCAGCGATGTAGATTATCTGAAATGGCTACGTGCCATTGGCTATGCGGAAGACCCGAGATACATACAAGCAGTGGTACAAGTGAAGAAACAGTATCTGTAGCTTGGAAGGCCAAAGAAAAAGCACCTTTCTTTGCTCATTTCCATACTTTTTACGAACTTCGTGTCATTACTGAAACAACTCAGAAGAAGAAGAAACAACTATATAATGAAAGAAGAATGCTTGATATGCCAGGCTCCGCTGGAATATCTGGAAACGGAAACGCTGATGGAGTGCGCACTCTGCCACCGACAGGAAATGAGCCAAACGCGCTGCATTAACGGACACTATGTCTGCAACGAATGCCATACGAAGGGAATGGATGCCGTAATCGGTTACTGTCTGAATGAAACATCCAAAAATCCTGTCGAAATACTGGACCACCTGATGAGCCTGCCTTTCTGCCACATGCACGGACCAGAACATCATACGCTGGTGGGTGCTGCCCTCCTGACCGCCTACCGCAATGCCGGAGGTGAATTGAGCTACTGACGGCCTTGAAGGAAATGTTGGCACGGGGACAAAAGGTGCCGGGTGGTGCCTGCGGGTTTTGGGGAAGCTGCGGGGCTGCCATCAGTACCGGTATGTGCATGTCCATCCTCTCCGGTGCCACCCCGCTCACTCAGGAATCCTGGGGACAAAGCAACCTGATGACGGCCCGGTCGCTGCTGAAAAACGGGGAAGTGGGCGGTCCACGCTGCTGCAAGCGTAACTCTTACTTGTCCCTTCAGGCGGCTGCCGAATATATCCAAGAAACAAAGGGTGTCACACTGGAAATGAAACCCATTGTCTGCCACCGCTCCGACGCTAACAACCAGTGTATCGGAAAGCATTGTCCTTTTCATCCCTCACATTCCATCCCTCAATCATGAAAATACTGATACTTTGTACCGAAAACAGATGCCGAAGCCAAATGGCTCACGGCATCCTGCAACAACTGGAACCTTCGTTTAAAATCCATTCAGCCGGCGTTCGTCCAGCCAGTGAAGTTCATTCCCTGGCTGTTCAGGTGATGAAGGAAATAGGCATCGACCTGAGCCATCACTATCCGAAACAGGTAGACTGCTATCTGAACCAACCATGGGACTATGTCATCACGGTCTGCGGAGGTGCCCGTGAAACCTGTCCGCTCTTCAGGAGTGAAGTCAGACACAGACTGCACATCGGCTTTGACGACCCCGATGCGTTCACGGGGACACCGGAAGAAATCATCACCGAGTTCAGAAAGGTGCGTGATGAAATACGCATCAGCTTCGAGCAACTGGCACAGGCTATCAGAGAGGAAGAATCCTGACATTTCAAATACGATATGGCTAAGAAGAAACACAAAAAGAAGGTAGAGACTGCTTCCTTTGTGAAGACAGAGAAAGACTTCGGTCTGTGGGAGGACTACATGGCTTTCGGATCACAGTATGATACAGCCAACGACTGTCCGCTTATCCCCGGTGAAACGGAATGTGTACAGGAACTTCCGTTCAAGAAACTAAGTGCGGAAACCAGAAAGGCACTCCGCTCTGCCATGGTCAACCGGGTGGTGGAATACTGGCAAAGTGAAAGGCTCATTCCTGAGGGAGGCATCGTCAAAGAGCTACGTAAGGCGGCCATTCAAGAAACTTACCAGCTTACCGATCAGTATGCCAAAGACAGCGATGAAATCAAGCATCTGCAGAAATAGTATTGTACAAAGTATCAACAAGGAACTACGTAAAGAAAAGAAGACCCAATCCTGATGATGACGAATGAGAAGCAGGAAATAATCCAGAACTCGGCATCGTACAAGCTGGTACATGCGATAGCCCAATGGATGGACCGGCGCTTGCTGGATCCATTGATAGGTTTGGTGTTGCCCGGCTTCGGTGATGCGCTGACTTCTGTTTTTGCAGTGCCTTATCTTTATCTGAGCATTGTCAAACTGAGAAGCATTCCCTTGACACTGGCCATTGTCTGCAACATCCTTCTGGATGTACTCATCGGTATTATTCCTTATATAGGAGTAGTCGGTGATGTCTTCAAACGAGCATTTACAAAAAATGCGGCCATGATAAAGGGGTATGTGGAGGGCAACAGAGCCATCATGCAGGAGATAGACCGGAAATCGGTAGGTATGGCTTTTCTAATCGTTATTCTCTGCGGACTTATCTATGCTATGGTATTGGCCGCAGTAAAAATTGTGGAATGGGTTGGTTCCTTTTTCTAACAAAACGGATATGAGAGCAGAACGAGTGATTATAGTCAAGCCTTATGCCTCACCTATAGGGGTATTGCTGCTGGGTTCTTTTGAAAACAGGCTCTGCCTGTGTGACTGGCGCACAACAACTGAACATGGCCGACGGATTGACGAACGGCTGCAGACCAGACTTTCTGCGACCTATTTGGAAGGAACAAGCGAGGTGATTGAAACAGCTCAATCCCAACTGGAAGAATACTTTGCAAGAAAGAGAACTGCATTTCAAATGCCTCTTCTGCTTTCCGGAACTGATTTCCAACGGAGTGTATGGAAAGAATTACTACAGATTCCCTACGGAAGCACCCAAACCTATAAGGAGTTGGCTTGCTGTATCGGAAAACCTGCTGCCATCCGTGCAGTAGCCAATGCCAACAATGCCAATCCTCTCTCCGTCATCGCTCCTTGCCACCGGGTGATTGGTAGCAATCGTAAACTGACAGGATATGGAGGTGGTCTGGAAATCAAGCGGCAACTGCTTTGTCTGGAAACCGGAATGAATGGCTTATAGAAAGAGAACGATGTATCCTACTAAACAGAGCAAATGCACCGGATTGAACGCATACTTCGCCACCTTGCCATGGATGAACCCGCGTTTTCCATCATAACGAGCAATCACCAGACATGCCAGCAAAGCGCCAACTATCCCATAGTGCATCATCAGCGGAAAGGCACAGAATAGTTGCGCCTTTCTACCGGAGGGAAAAGAAGATCTACTGACGTTCCTCAGCAGGTGGAACACCACCATCATCAGAATCCCTCGCCACTGATAGTCCACACCCAACCAAGTGGCGAAGCCAGCTATAGAAAGGATGACAGTCCCACAGAGGATGCCATCCTTTTTTGATCCATTTTTTGAGGACGGCTGCAGTCAAATGCCCAAACATAACTCGTGTAGTTCCCATATAGCGTTCCAGATGTGCCACTGCAAGCTGATAGTTCTTGGCATTGCGTTCATGTCCGTCAGCCCGCATCTGACGGATGAACATACGGGCATACTCACTGAAGAAGCACACCTCCTCATCCGTTTTGAGAAGATACTCTATAATTTCACTGACAGACCAAAGTGAAGTGTTGGTTCTGTTCAGCCGGTCTGTGTACTGTCGTACCAGCATTGAACAATACTCATTAACGACAGGGTCAGTCGGTTCATTCTCCTTAGAGATATGATCCGCATCGACAATCTTGTTGGTCTTGATGTATCCGGGTTTCCGGTTGTGTACGATTCGGATGTACACTGCGTAAAGGCCGTCCGTTCGCGGCTTCCTTACGATTACTTTTAATGTAGTTGTCATAAGCCTTTCTTTTTTACGTTGCCATAGGCTTTTTTGATGGTGTAAGCAACATCAATTTTAGTGTAAGCAGGGAGTAAGCCAGTACGCACATTTGGCGTGGTTTCCGTTGTCAAGTGTACGAACCGTATAAGAACAACTCAGGCTGTAACTCATGTATTTCAATGAGTTACAGCCTGATATAAAAATTAAGCTAATTCAGAGTTATTCCTCAACGGCAGCTTGGGCCGCTCAAAACGCATTTGATAATCACTAACTTATTGATTTAGTGTATGTATAGTGTATGCGTTTTACGTTCTCTTCGCTCTAAAATCGGCCTAAATTCAGAATTCTACAACTGCAGCGTGGACGGCAGCAATTGAATGCTGTATATCAGCCCATACAATAGCTGGTGTATGTGAAGTGTATGGACTTCAACCGCAACCTCGTCTGAATTGTGGCCTTTTTAGTGTACACACAAATGAGCACAGTCTTTTTTCTTGTTTCAAGCGTAATGACTGGATGGCAACATTACCAATCACTACCTCACTGATTGTTTAATAATATTACTTCTACTTTCAATTATAACTATCAGCGTTTAATACACGCCTTGTATCACCTACAAAGTTAATCATTAAACATTAAACATCCTACTTTTTCAGCAGTAAAATAGCGTTTGGCAGATGTTAAAGTTCAAATCACAGCATTTTTCATCAAAAATTCGCCAACCAGCCGGATAAAAACAGTGATAAGATTAGCCATTCTTCTTTTTAATGCCTATATTTGCAAATATCTTACGAAAATAACGCTATAAGAATATGATTCTACAATTTAAAGTCAAAAACTACCTCTCAATAAGGGAAGAACAGACATTGGACTTTACAGCCTCGGCTGACAAGACCTATGAAGAATATGCGGTGGTAAAAATCAAGAATGTACGCATATCCAAATTGGGAGTGATTTATGGCCCGAATGCCTCCGGAAAGAGCAATCTGCTGAAAGCCTTAGTGTGGCTGGTTTATTACGTTTTGTTGAATCGTCCGCGCAAAAGCACTTCAGGTACGGGACTGACACCTTTCCTGATGGATGCGGACAGCCGAAACCAGCGCTCCTCTTTTACGCTGATATTTTATATCGGCGACATCCGCTATGAGTATTTTGTGGAAATGGACGGAGTGAGAATCTACAAGGAGGAACTTTATTTCTATCCCAACAGCCGCCGTGCTCTGTTCTTTGAACGCAAATGGATAGAAGAAAAAGGCAACTCCACCATCTCTTTCGGACCCTTGCTGAAGCTGACGGCTACGCAAAAGCTTTTCGTGGAATCCAACTGCCTGCCCAATATGAGTGTGCTGGCCACCTACATGAATGCCAATGTGGAAAGGAATGCGCTGTTCGACAATCTGTGCGCATATCTGGAAAGAACGATCCTACCCATGCTCGACAACCGGATGGATTTGGAACAGTTTGCCAACGATGTGGTACGTCTGGACAGCGAGAGTAAAAAGTTTATCTGTGAAATGCTGAACAAGGCAGACTTCAACATTTCGGACTTATATATCAAGGAAGAAAAAGGAGAAGTGGCAGCAGAAACACTCGAAAAAGTCAGACAGATTGCGCATGTTCTCCATTTGCCTGAACCGCAGACCGACAACCTGGCCAAGCAGGAACTGTTTTTCACCCACCAGACTCCTTTCTATACCGGAGATTTATCAAATATGGATGAGTCGGACGGAACCAACCGCATGTACGGACTCTCGGCCTTGCTTTATACCATGGTGAAGAACCAGCAGATCCTGGTATGCGATGAACTGGACAGTTCGTTGCACTACGACCTGTTCACCCACATCCTGAAAACCTTCCTGGTCAACTCTGAAAGGGGGCAGCTCATCTTTTCCACCCACAACCTCATGTTGCTGGACGAGGAGTACATCCGCAGGGATATGGTGTATTTTGCCAATAAGAACCAGTCGGGCGCTACGGAAGTCTATCGTGCCAAGGATTTCGGTCTGCATAAGGAAGTGTCCATCCTGAATGCTTACCGTGCAGGCAAACTCGGCGCCAAGCCCAATATGGGCAGCATTTTTATGAATGACTAAAAGGGAAGGTATGGAACAGATGAGACCATTGGAATATACAATCAAAATCTACGGGGAAGGCTTTACGGAATGGTTCTACTTTGACGGATTGAGAACAAACAACCGGTTCCGCTTCTCCATGGTACCTGAGGTACCCAAGAATAGCCGGAGTTCCTACAAGCAGAATCTGAAACTGATTGACAAGGAATTGAAGAAGAAGCCGCAGGAACGGGCAGATGCGTTGTTCCTGGTCATTGATACGGACACGCTAGTCAACAACAAGGAGCAATACAACCTCTATCTGGCAACTAAAGAAAAATACAAGAAGCAGGGAGTTATCTTTATCGAAAGCCATCCCTGCATCGAACTTTGGTTTCTGTACCATCTGGCCGACCGTTTTGCCCGTACGAATTACGAAACCTACGAAGCATTGCGCCCGGCTGTAGAGAAAGTTCTACCCGGTTATGACAAAACCGCCAGGTACTATCAGAAGAATCAGTTCTTCCGTGAGAAATATCTTGATGGATACCACCAAACGGGCACAGGCGATTGATTATGCCATCCGCTCATGTAAATACACACCGGTAGCGAATGAAATTGCCAATTACTCGGAAATATTCAAGGCAATCCACTTCTTTCGTTTGTTGCAGAAATTCGTGGAGATCCGGACGATGCTGGCAGAATATCTGAGAAGACCCATCTATCTTTCTCATGAAATAGAACAGCACAAGCAACTCCATGTTTATTGGGAGGAAAAAGACAACAAACAACCCTGTTGCACATTGAAGTACAAAGAAGCAAAATTGTTCTGTATCTTTGCCGACGGAACCGTCTTCGAAATGAACGATTGCGAGCCCTTGATGCACGCTCCTGAAATAATCAGCCGGATTGAACAAATAATAAAATAAATCTTACCTAAATGATGAAAAAGAGCAATCCCATCGAAGCGAGACGCCGGAAGGTGAATCCAAAAATCAGGCACATGGTCGATTTGTCTTTCAAAATCGTGGACAGAATACACGAGATACTGAAAGCGAAAGGTCTGAAACAGAAAGACCTTGCACTGCGTCTGGGAAAGAAAGAGTCCGAAATCAGCAGATGGATGCGAGGTACTTACAACTTTAGCCTCGATAAGTTGATGGCCATTGAAGATGCACTGGGTGAACCCATCATTGCAGTCTGCCAATCGGAAGTACCTCATGGCCCCTTATCCGTTTAAGGATATGGTTAAGTCATTCAAGGAAAAGGATTATTCACCATAGATAACCTTTTCTATTTTTTAATCCCATGACCATCCTAAGCTGTTATATATGAAATGATTCAAGACACCTTTCATTTTTACAAACCATGCCAGGCATTGCAGCCATACATTAGATACTATTGGGTATTTAAAAGCGACCAGATTTTAAATACCTTTACTTTTCCTATTGGCTGTCCGCAAATCATATTTCACAAAAAGACTCCATTGCTTATACCTGAATTGGGAATATGGCAAGACACCCTCACTATCAGCGGACAAGTCAATTTCTCATCCCACATCTATGCAAATGGCCATACTGAAATGATTGTTGTTGTCTTTCAATCACATACCTTGAATTTGTTCTTGAATATACCTACCATTTCCTTCTATAATCAGGAGGTATCCGGATTTGATATTGAGAATAAGAGCTTGATTGAATTATCCAAACGGATTTTAGACTGCGAAGACAACAATCTGTGCATTCAGTACATCGAAAGGTGGCTGCTTTCACAGGCTTCTACTATGCGTATGGGTACTGAATATAAATTTCAAAGAATAAACGAACCTCTTGCCCAGATTCTGAAGACTCCACAAGTTTCTGTAAACGAATTATCATCCATGGCTTGTCTCAGCAGGAAACAGTTTGAGAGAGAGTTCAAGACGTTTGTAGGCATGGGCCCCAAAGAATACACGCATATCGTTCGGCTGCAAAAAGCATTGTCTTTCTTACAGCATCAGAAAAGTACAGGAATAAACCATGCACAAATCGCATTAGCTAGCGGATATGCAGACCAATCGCACTATATTCGCGAATTTAAAAAGCACTGTGGATATACTCCCAGGTCACTTCTTGAAATGACAAGTCCATACTCAGACTTATTCACCCATCCCGTTTAATGTCCCTTTTGTTCTATCACAGACGGGATGCTATCACTACTTTTGCACCCCAAAAGCAGTGATGATGAAAGAAGTAAACCCACTAGAAACTAGCAGAGCATTCGCATTCGAAATGTGGATAAACGCACCCATGCCCATGGTGACATTCTTTAAAATGCTCCATGTGGCCCGTCTCGTTCAAGTCAGTAAGAAAAGAGGACTGAAATTCAATATGCTCATGTGTTACTGTATCGGCAAGGCAGCCTGTCGCATCAAGGAGTTTTATCTGCTTCCCGTCGGTGGCAAACTGATGCAATACGACAGCATAGCCGTAAATACCATTGTAGCCAACAAAGAAGGAGAAGTCAGTTCTTGTGACATTCCTTTCTCTGAGGACCTCTCCTTGTTCAATCAAAACTATCTTCAGCTGACCCAAAAGGTCGCAGACAGTTGCGTCAATCATGATTTGACAAACAGCATGGTGATTGGCACCTCTGCTCTGACACAATATGAAATTGATGGTGCAGTAGGCATGTATAGCGGTATATTCAACAATCCTTTTCTAATCTGGGGAAAATACAAACACGGCTTCTTCAAGACCACGCTCACCGTTTCCTTTCAATTCCATCATACCCAAATGGATGGAGCGCACGCTTCTCGTTTTCTAGATGGAATACAATCAGAAATCAACAATCTGTCAAAATAAATACCTGAATATACAATGTATTTGTCCAATAATAAGAGGTGAAAACCATTGAGTAATCAACGATTTCCACCTCTTATTATAGTTTGCTAATTATCTATCTGATAGATAATTACATTTCTTCCACGCTGGCTTGGGCCGCGGCGAGACGAGCGATGGGCACGCGGAAGGGAGAACAGCTAACGTAATTTAAGCCAACTTTGTGGCAGAACTTAACGGATGAGGGCTCACCACCATGCTCACCGCAGATACCACACTTCAAGTCAGGACGCTGAGAGCGGCCCTTATTAACAGCCATTTCTACAAGCTGACCAACACCGTTTTGATCGAGTACCTGGAAGGGATCCACTTTCAAGATCTTCTTATCGAGGTAAACGGGGAGGAAGTTTGCAATATCGTCACGAGAATAGCCGAAAGTCATCTGCGTCAAGTCATTTGTACCGAAGCTAAAGTATTCCGCACGTGAAGCAATGCGATCTGCTGTAAGAGCTGCACGAGGAATTTCAATCATCGTACCTACCTTGAAGGGAATCTCAATACCTTCTTCTGCAAAAAGGGCAGCAGCTTCATCGCGAATAACCTTTTCTTGAGCTTCGAACTCATAAAGGATACCTGTAAGGGGCACCATGATTTCGGGATGGGGATCCAAACCTTCACGCTTCAAGTCGATGGCGGCAGAAAGGATGGCGCGAGTCTGCATCTGCGTGATTTCGGGATACGTGTTACCGAGACGGCAACCACGGTGACCCAACATCGGGTTGTGTTCGCAGAGGCTGTCTACACGCTGACGGATGTACTCAACCGTTACGCCCATTGCCTGAGCCATTTCTTCCTGACCCTTCGTATCGTGCGGAACAAACTCGTGGAGAGGAGGATCGAGCAAACGTACGTTTACAGGATAGCCGTCCATTGCGCGGAAGATACCCTTGAAGTCTTCCTTCTGGTAGGGGAGGAGCTTAGCGAGTGCCTTCTTACGACCTTCTACGTCTTCTGCGAGAATCATTTCACGCATAGCAACAATCTTCTCAGCGTCGAAGAACATGTGCTCCGTACGGCAAAGACCGATACCTACAGCACCGAAGTCACGTGCAACCTTTGCATCGTGCGGCGTATCAGCGTTCGTACGAACCTGGAGACGCGTATACTTAGCGCAGAGATCCATCAAAGCAGCGAAGTCACCAGAGAGCTCAGCAGCCTGAGTCTTGATTTCGCCCTTATATACACGACCATTTGTACCGTTCAATGAGATGTAATCACCTTCGTGCAATACTTCTCCGTCGATTTCAACCGTTCGGTTCTTGTAGTCCACGTTGATCGCACCAGCACCGCTGACACAGCACTTACCCATACCACGAGCAACTACAGCAGCGTGAGAAGTCATACCACCACGAGCCGTGAGGATACCTTCTGCTACAGCCATACCAGCGAGGTCTTCAGGAGAAGTTTCGATACGAACCATTACAATCTTGTGACCGTCTTCGTGCCACTTAGCAGCGTCGTCAGCGAAGAATACGATTTGACCACATGCAGCACCGGGGCTGGCAGGAAGACCGCGAGTCAATTCCTTAGCCTTAGCCAAAGCTTCCTTGCTGAATACGGGGTGGAGAAGTTCGTCGAGCTTCTGCGGTTCGCAGCGCTGGATAGCCGTCTTCTCGTCAATCATACCTTGACGAAGCAAGTCCATCGCAATCTTTACCATCGCAGCACCCGTACGCTTACCGTTACGCGTTTGGAGGAACCAAAGTTTACCTTCTTGAACGGTAAACTCCATATCCTGCATATCGTGGTAGTGCTCTTCGAGCTTCGTCTGGATGGCATCTAATTGACGATAAATCTCGGGCATAGCCTCTTCCATAGAAGGATAGTTTGCTTTACGATCTTCTTCAGAAATACCCTGAAGTTCTGCCCAACGGCGTGAGCCTTCGAGCGTAATCTGCTGTGGCGTACGGATACCAGCCACAACGT
>UQJC01000008.1 GCA_900541335.1 uncultured Prevotella sp. | reverse complement strand
GCCATCTTCTCTGTGATTTACTTGGTTAATGGAACGGAAGGTGGGGTTTCGGGCTTCTTAGATATTGGTATGGCGGCTGACAAGTTCCGCTTAATCGACTGGAGCTTTGACATCACAACGGCCAGCTTCTGGGTTATTCTCCTCGGTGGCATGGCTAACAACCTCATATCTTACACTTCCGACCAAACAGTCATTCAGCGCTACTTGACCACCAAGGATGAACGCAGTGCTGGACACAGTATCCTGATGAACGGTGTGATGAGTGTCTGCATCTCAATTGCATTCTTTGCCATCGGTGCTGGACTTTACACCTTCTTCAAGACGCACCCGACTGAATTAGATTACACGATGACGAAGAGTGATACGATCTTCCCCTTCTTCATCATGAGCCAAATGCCCCAGGGAGTCGCAGGTTTGCTGATTGCAGCAATCTTTGCCGCTACGATGAGTACAATCTCGTCAAACATCAACTCGGTGGCTACGGCTTTCAGTATTGACTTCTATAAACGTTGGCGTCCGGCTACTTCAAGCAATGAGATGCTGAAGGTGGCGCGCCGCGCTTGTCTGATGTCTGGACTTTTAGGTATGGGCATTGCACTGCTGATGGCGACGTGGGAAATCCTCTCTCTGCTCGACTTCTTCCAAGAAATCCTCGGATTACTTTCCAGTGGCTTGGGCGGGCTCTTCCTGATGGGAATTTTCTTCCCCCGTATCGGCGGTAAGGCCGCTTTGCGCGGGTTTATTGCAGGTGTAGCGGCTGTATTCTTGCTCCGCTACCTGACACCGGTAAGCTTCCTGCTCTACGGCTTCGTTGGTATGGCGGTATCTGTACTTGTCGGCTACATTTGCTCCTTCTTTTATAAGGACAACCGCGACCTCAGCGGCTTGACCTGGGAAAGACGCATCTCCTAAAACAACCTTCGCGCTCAAAAGATTTTCTTACTTCTAACAATATCATTACTTCAATGACAGACTTCAAAAAGCTCGCCGAACAATATCGTACAGAATTGCTCGACAAAGTAGTTCCTTTCTGGCTTGAAAAGTCACAAGATAAGGAATTGGGTGGTTATTTCACCTGTCTTGACCGAGACGGTTCGGTCTTCGACACAGATAAATTCGTTTGGCTTCAAGGCCGCGAAGTGTGGATGTTTGCCACACTCTACAACAAGGTAGAAAAGCGTCCTGAATGGCTCGAATGTGCCATTCAGGGAGCGGAGTTCCTCAAGAAATATGGTCACGATGGCAACCTGAATTGGTACTTTGCACTGGACCGCGAGGGACATCCCCTGGTTGAACCTTACAACATCTTCTCTTACACGTTTGCAGTGATTGCCTTCGGACAGCTCAGTATCGCTACGGGCAACGCAGAATATGCGGACATTGCGAAGCGCACCTTTGACATCGTGCTTTCGAAGGTGGAAAATCCCAAGGGTAAATGGAATAAGGCGGCTCCGGGCGCACGAGCCTTGAAGTCGTTTGACTTGCCGATGATTCTTTGCAACGTGGCACTTGAAATCGAACAGTTGCTCGAACCGGAGTTCCTGCAGCGAACGATTGACACGTGCGTGCACGAGGTAATGGATGTATTCTACCGTCCGGAGCTCGGACTGATTGTGGAACATTTGGGCACGGACAACGAGTTGGTTGACTGCTTTGATGGTCGTCTGCTCAACCCGGGACACGCGATTGAGGCCATGTGGTTTATCATGGACCTTGGTAAGCGTTTGAACCGACCCGAATTGATTGAAAAGGCCGTAGAGATTGCGCTGAATGAAGCGGAATACGGCTGGGATAAAGAACACGGTGGCATCTTCTACTTCATGGATCGCCTCGGCCGTCCCTGTCAACAACTGGAGTGGGACCAAAAACTCTGGTGGGTACACATTGAAACTTTGATTACGATGATCAAAGGCTACCGTCTGACGGGCAACCCGCGCTGTCTGGAATGGTTTAACTGTGTACATGACTACGTGTGGACGCACTTCACAGACGCTGAATACCCCGAATGGTATGGTTACTTGAACCGTCAGGGCGAAGTACTCCTTCCGTTGAAGGGTGGTAAGTGGAAAGGTTGTTTCCATGTACCTCGCGGACTCTTCCAGTGCTGGCAGATTCTCGAGTCGCTGGCTGAGGATTTCCCCGAAGGAAAATAAAATACGCACGCACTACAAACCCTTGGGTTTGTTCTCATACAAAAGAAGTAGGGGGCTTTAGCAGCTCCCTACTTCCTTCTTTACTACACCTTACTGACGGCAGACAGGAGATGTTTGCCCTTTACTCCACGGGATTTCTTCCTGCTGGTGTAAGCTAAATGCAACTCTATCCAACCTCGACTTTCCGAAGCCGGGGTTTTGTTATGTAACCCTCTCCCCTATTCCTCCTTATCGAGTCGGCACAGGATACCGACTTCCATTTATTGTACATGAAATCAACTACTTCCACCTGGTTGAACCGATTATTCGGCTTCGACGCATCCACCATGACCGTCAAAAAGGAAATCATCGGCGGACTGACCACCTTTTTTACCATGGCCTATATTTTGGCTGTGAATCCTGCCATTCTAGCTGAAACGGGTATGAACCCGGGTGCCTTGTTTACTACGACGGCTCTTTCTGCCATTGTGGCGACCCTCATGATGGCCATCTATGCCAAACTGCCTTTTGTGCTGGCTCCGGGCATGGGCTTGAACGCTTTCTTTGCCTATACAATTGTGTTATTGATGGGCTATACCTGGCAGTTTGCCTTGACAGCCGTCTTTCTGGAAGGTTTACTCTTTATCCTCTTTACGATTACGGGACTTCGACAGAAGTTAGTTGACACGGTTCCTTCGGTCATGCACCACGCCATCTCGGCAGGTATCGGTTTGTTCCTGGCGTTTTTGGGACTGAAGAGCGGCGGGCTGATTGTAGACAATGCTGCCACACTCATTACCTTGGGTGACCTCAATAATCCGAGCGTTGCGCTCACAGTCATTGGCCTCATCCTGACCTCTATCCTATTAGTCAAGAAGGTTAGCGGTGCCTTCCTCATCGGCATCCTGCTTACGGCACTCATCGGCATTCCTTTAGGGGTGACGTCCTTCAACGGCATAACGAGTCTGCCGCCCTCTATTCGCCCGATTTTCTTGCAATTTCAGTGGCATGAAGTCTTGAGCATCGATATGTTTATCTGTGTCATCACCCTTCTCTTTACCGATATGTTTGACACCATCGGTACAGTCATTGGGGTGAGTCAACGGGCAGGCATGGTCGATGAGCAAGGCCGTATCCGCAACATGAATAAGGCGTTTATGGCCGATGCAGTGGGCACCACACTGGGAGCCGCACTCGGCAGTTCCACGGTAACGACCTTTGTGGAAAGTGCTTCGGGTATCAGTGCGGGCGGACGCAGCGGACTGACAGCATTCACAGCTGCGATTTGTTTTGCCTTCGCCCTCTTCTTTGCTCCCTTGTTTATGATGATTCCGCCACAGGCTACGGCTTCTGTACTGGTTTTAGTAGGACTGATGATGACGGCAGGCATCAGCCGCATTGACTTTACCAACTATCGCACGGCGGTGCCTTGCTTTATTTGCGTCATCATGATGCCCTTTACCAATTCAATAGCAAACGGTATTCTCCTGGGATTTCTTACTTACGTAACGATAGCCTTAGGCTGCGGCAAGTGGAAGGACTTGGGACTGATGTCGTATGCCATTGCATTGCTTGCTCTCTTAAAATTTCTGTATCTCTAATTCGTCTGCTACACGAAAATGCCTGGACACCGTGCTACAAGGCCACTAACAGTGGGATGGCACGGTGATTGACTTTTCCTGGTTCATGGTGGCCATGGTTTGCGCAATGGGAAACTGCATGACGAACCTCTCCGTCGCTACCTGGCCCAACGTTTTTTACGCAAGAACGCCCGCTAAACTGCTTGATCAAGATACAGAAATCGTCCCTTTAACGGGATGAACCTAAAAAAGCGCGCTGAACGATCTTTCCAAAGAAGAAACCGTTCGGCGCGCTTTCGCAGGATTATGAGGGAAGTGGATAGGCTATCTTTCCTCGATGGGAAGAAAGCATTGACTCAAGTAGGAACCTTAACCGAGCTTTTGAGGTATGCGTGTTTCACGCTGGGCATAGAGGTCGTCGATGATACCATCTGCCAAACCGATAACCGGAACGTGGACGTACTCGGCACGAACGATTGAAGCAATGCGAAGGAAGATTTCTGCAGCAGGAATGATAACGTCTGCACGGTCTTCCTTGAGCGCAAACTGCTCGATACGCTCCTCAACACTCAACGGCTTAAGTTGCTCGTAAACCTGGCGCAAGGAAGAAATGGGCAGACGTTGTTGCTCTTTGTCCTTGACCTCTGCCATGCGGTATAGTTTGTTGATATTACCACCCGAACCAATGATGTTGATGTGGTCTAATCCCTGGACGATGTGTTGCATATCTTCTTCTAACCGGAGCCATTCGTCGTCTCGCACCTGTCCTGTCAAGTAACGTACAGTACCAATATTATAGGAAGAAGAGCTTTGAAGGCATCCATCCGTCAAGAAATTGACTTCGGTCGAACCACCACCTACGTCTACATAGACGTAAGCTCCTTTTCGGTCAGCCATACACTCAATGTGGTTACTGTACACGATACGGGCTTCTTCCTTACCGTTAATTATTTCGATGTTAATACCCGTCTCCTTATATATCCGACGAATAATGTCTGGCCCATTGGTCGCGTCGCGCATGGCTGAGGTGGCACACGCACGGTAGTCTGCAACATCGTAAAGCTTCATCATCTGACGATAGGCTTTCATCAGACGACGCAATTTCTCGGCTTTCTTGTCACTTAATGCACCATTCTTGAAGATGTCGAAACCTAAGCGAAGGGGAACACGCAAAAGCAGAAGCTTCTTGAACTTATTCTTATCGTTTGCCTCACGGTCAATGCTCTTGATGAGCAGTCGAGCCGCATTGGAGCCAATGTCAATGGCTGCATAATTGATTCTTGCCATAAGCGGTATACATTATAAAGGTTGTTGGAATGGGTTTCTCCTGCGAAGGGCACAAAGATTTGTCTGGTTGCAGCAATGCAAGCGTGGCAAAGGTACAAATGTGGAGTGGCATTCCATCATGCCACCCCACAATAATAACTCGTAAACTCGTTGGTTGCAACGATTTGAAGTTTCCCTGTAGACGAACGACTTGGGGAGAAACGACCTTATTCTACTTCCTGCGGATTCGCATCAACAGGTTGCAAGGTTTCTACATAGTGTTGGTAGAGGGCTTCCTGGGAGCGGAAGGGTGTGGCATCGGTCGTGGTCCAGGGCAAATTGCGACCGGTACCGTCGACACAACGGCCTTGCATGTTGTCTTGGAGAGCATAGTCGATCACACGCTTCAAATCTTCCTTGATCAACGGATCATAAACCGGGGTTACGACCTCTACACGGTTATTCAAATTGCGGGGCATCCAATCGGCAGAACCAATAAACATCTTGTCCTCACCAGCCGCACAGAACTGGAAGATGCGGGCATGTTCAAGATAGCGGTCAATGATGCCCGTTATGCGCATGGTTTCACTCTTCCCGGGTAAGCCCGTCACGAGTGAACAGTTGCCTCGTACGACCAATTCGACAGGTACACCGTTGGCAGATGCTTCATACAGCTTCTTAACCATACCTGGATCGGTAATATGATTGATTTTGATGCGGATATAAGCGGGTTTGCCGACATTGTGGTTCTTGATTTCTTCGTTAATCAAACGGATGAAACGGTTGCGCATTTCATTGGGCGAGACCAAAAGTTCTTTGTACTTGGCGGGCAGATAGGGATGCTCGATGAAGTTGAAAACCTCAGCCACGTCGCGCACGATGTTGCGATTGGCAGTCATGAGCATATAGTCTGTATAGGCGCGGGCATTGCCTTCGTGGAAGTTACCGGTGCTGATGACACTGATATCTGCTCCCTTACGCATGTGGATGTGCGTAATTTTGGAATGCACTTTCAGTCCTTCCACGCCAAAGATAACATGAATACCTACGTCCTGCATCTTCTTGGACCAATTGATATTGGATGCCTCATCGAACCGCGCCAGTAACTCGATAACCACGGTGACTTGTTTGCCGTTTTGCGCCGCGTTAATAAGAGCCTTAACGACTTTAGACTCACGGGCCAGGCGGTAAAGCGTAGTCTTGATGCTCTTCACCTCCTTATGTACGGCGGCTTCTTGAAGCAAACGGATGTAAGAAGCGAAATCATGGTAGGGAACGTGGATAAAACGATCGCGGTGGCAAACAGCCTCAAGTAAAGATTGTTCTCCCATCAGCTCAGGCTTCATCAACGGCTGCCAACGCGGATATTTAAGGTCGGTACGTCCGCAATCGGGGAAGCTCATCAGGTCCTTGTGGTTCTGATAGCGTCCGGCTGCCATGATCGTATCGAGCTTATCGACATTCAGCTTGGCAGTAACACGCTTCAAAAGGTCGCGCGGCATGCCGGCATCATAAATGACACGGAGTGCCTGTCCCTTCTTACGGCTCTTGACGCCTTTTGAAATCTTCTGCATGAGTCCGGTACGCAAATCGTTGTCAATTTCCATCTCTGCATCCTTGGTAAACTTAAAGGCATAGGCTTGGAACACCGTGTAATTCAAACCCGCAAAGATGAGCGGCAAACAATAACGCACGACATCATCAATATACATAATGAAAGACTTGCCATCTTTGTCTGGAAGTCGAACAAATCGCCCAATCAGATTCACAGGTAACTGGAGTAATGCGAACTCGGGATGAGATTTGTCGCTTTCTTTACGCATCTTAACCGCCAAATAGATGCAATCGTCGGGTTCGGTACTGAGGTCCTTTACAGCTGAGAACCAAACAGGTGCAATAAACCCGTCGAGTTTGTGATAGTAGTAGTTGCGAACAAAGATTTTCTGATTTTCATCCAGATCTGTATCTTTCAAGATATAAATATTCTCCTTCTCCAAGTCAGCTTCCACCTGATGAATGGCGGCTTCATACTCTTTCGCATATTGTGTGTTGAGCTTATTGATGGCTTTGAGGGTCTGTAAGGCGTTTTGTCGGTCGGCACGAGTTTCTTTATCATCGTATTCAGCGATACGATTAAGCAGGGCCACTCGCACTCGGAAAAACTCATCTAAGTTATTGGAATAAATACCTAAGAAACTGAGTCGTTCAAGAAGAGGGATTGATTGTTTTTCGGCTTCCTGAAGGATGCGGTAGTTGAAATACATCCAGCTGATGTCTCTTTCTACGTAGTCTTGACTGAAATTATTCTTACCCATCTGGCTTCATTTTAAAGTTTGAAAGCGCAAAGTTCGGTATCGTATGTTACAGTAATGTGACAATTGCTAAGGAGATTGCGTGGGGCAAAGATAACCCTTGACAATAGGAAGACATATAGTGGATGAAAAATCTGTAGGCAATACCTGTCATAAACTTTCATCAAAGCGTGCTGCAGCCAATGATGAATCCTTATAGAGGAAGACTCACTCTCCCTTGACATTCCCATAGATAACGATGTTCCCTACCCTATTCTTCCTCCAACCATCAACGTACAGGGGCCAGTGCTTGCCCTAAAGCACGCAATAGAAATTCTGTTCGTAGCCTATAGGAACAAAAAAATCCTCGCATCTTCAACTGAAACAAGCTGAAAAATGGGAGGATTTTCTAACAGGGAGTCGTACGAACGGAAATCTTTTATTTGGAACGCGCTCTGCGTCCTTTCTTTCCAACAAAGACGGAACGAAACTTCTGGAAAAGTTTGTACCCTGTCATCACACCGTCATATACCGCAACGGCTCGTTCGGCCTGTTGCACCCAATGTTGCATTTTGGTAGTAGCAGGGGCGGGAGTAAAGAGAAGAGAAGCCTGAAGAGCAATCGATTCACGCGTTTTTTGCATTTCAGCCTGCAACTCGGCACGACGCTTCTGTAAATAGGCTTGATCGTAGGAGGTGTTGTTAGTCTTCATAGCTTTAAGATTGAGAAGAAGAGGAGGAGGAAGAACCGCCTTCGGCTGATTTACTAAACGGATCGGTCAGGATGGTGCGGGCAATGAATCGCGTCAAGGGAGTTTCAACCCAAGCACGACGCTTCGCATAAACGAGTAAACCCAACAGCAGATACATCCCAACGATGAGAGCATTGCTGACTACTTCACCTCCCACATAGGGTGACAAGAAATCAACCAAGAAGAAGGTAAGAAACAATAAGGCCAACGCTCCGATGAGGAAAAAGACTGCACCCAATACCAAAGCTGTGAACAACTTACACAACTTATGAACTAAATCAATCTTCATGCACTCACCGCGCAACTCAAGATATTTCTTGATGTCAGCCAGTAGTTGGCTGAGCAATTCGATATTTTGATCAGATGATAACACGGACGTAATCTTTAAAGGATAAACGAAACTGGGCAGAAAAGAACAACAGCGTGACGAGTTAGGTAAAACAAGCATCGAAACAAGTACAACCAATAAGTATATGAGATGAATTATTCAAGTCATCAACCTTATCCTACAGGATACCCGAAACAATCTTGTCGTCGTCACAACCGACCCTCAAAAGTGGAAGGTTCAAAAAAATCATACCGAAAACTCCGTTCTACCCGGAACTAAAAAAATAAGGTTATAAAAAACAAGGCTCACGAGCACTCGCAAAGAAGCTGGATGAACCTTGTTTTCTTATAACCTTACGTTATGCAGAGGAGGAGGGATTAGTCGTTTGCGGGCTGCAATTCGTCGGCGATATCGTCTACGAGGCTTTCCATTTCCTTGCGATTGAGCTTGATGCCACGCTTACGGATAGCGTCTGCAATCTTCTCACGAGTATCTTCACCCTTTTCAGGTGCAAAGAGAATGCCACAAGCAGCGCCTACAGCGGCACCACCCAAAAAAGCTGCTAAAATGCTAAGTCCTTTCATAATTGGTAGTGTATTTAGAGGGTTAATAATCGTCGCAAACTTACGCATAAAATTCAATGCACAAAATCAAATGGCTGTTTTTTTGAACTTGAGGGAGCAAACTTTACTTACCACAAACATTTTAACCGCATTGCACCAAACAAACTCAAATGGTTTTGTAATTTTGCTCCGATTTGTGGCCTGGCGGGAACTTTTTCAAACCCTTGCAGGTTCTAGTTCCCTACTTTCACCTTCTGTCTCAACCAATCAGAAGTGTTGCCACAAAGCGATAAGATCATATTATCAGAATAAACATAAACACGAAGCAATGAAGAAGAATTTGGTTTGGGTACTCGGCATCTCTGCCGCTGTACTTTTCACGGGTTGTAAATCACGTGAGAGCGCATACCGCCAAGCTTACGAACAGGCCATGGCTCAAGACAACAACAAGCAAAATGAACAGGAAACAGTAGTTACTCCGAATACGACGGAAACTGTTGTTCAGCCCACGACCACTATTACTCCCGTGGCTCCGTCAACTACGCCGGTACAGGAAGATCACAGCGATGTACGTGAGATTCAAGGCGATATGACGGTTATCAGTGGTAATCCACTTAAGACTTACAGCGTGGTAGTAGGAAGCTACGTGACGCAAGCTAATGCGGAAGACCAGAAACAACGCCTGCAATCACAAGGATATGACTCTCGTGTCGTTAAAACTAACGAAACAATCAACGGCAAGACGGGATGGTTCCGCGTCATTGCTTCTTCTTTTAACGACAAAGCTTCTGCCGCACAGTCTCGTGACGCACTCCGTGGCGAGTTCCCTGGCGCTTGGCTTCTTTACAGAAAGTAATTCTAACTGCTCATACTAACCGGATTCGCGTGACACCTCCGTGTGCACGAATCCGGCTTTTATTATATTGCATATTGCGATTGACCCGCTAACGACATGCCCAATCTGACTCCTCTATTAGGACATACGCTTGAAGAACTCAAGCAAATTGCAACCCAACTGGGACTTCCAGCTTTCGTCGGCAAACAAATGGCTGACTGGCTTTATAAGAAACGTGTTACCTCAATCGAGGAAATGAGAAACCTCTCGAAGGTAGCCCGCGAAAAGCTGAAAGCTGCTTATACCGTTGGAGCCTCTCAACCTGTGGAAGGAAAGCACTCCATGGACGGCACATCGAAGTACCTCTATACAACGACCAAGGGAGATTACATCGAGACGGTGTTTATTCCCGATGGGGATCGTGGTACTATCTGTGTAAGTTGTCAGGTGGGCTGCAAAATGGGCTGTGCTTTCTGCATGACCGGACGACAGGGCTATGTGGCCTCTCTTTCTGCCGCCGATATTCTCAACCAGCTTTACTCTCTGCCTGAGGCTGAACGGTTGACAAACATTGTCTTCATGGGACAAGGTGAGCCGTTTGACAACTTAGACGCCGTGCTCCGTGTTACAGAGATTCTGATGGCCGACTGGGGCTATGGGTGGAGTCCGAAACGAATTACGGTTTCAAGTGTGGGATTGTCTAAAGGCTTGATTCGATTCTTAGAGGAAAGCCCTTGTCACCTCGCTATCAGCCTGCATCACCCGATTCCTGAAGAGCGTGCCAAAATAATGCCTGCCGAACGAGCTTTTAGCATCCGAGATGTGGTCAATGTGCTCAAGCAGTATGATTTCTGCCGGAAGGCAGATGCCTCGGTCAATTATGAGTTGGGAACCAAACAACGCCGCCTCTCTTTTGAATACATCGTATTCGATGGTTTGAACGACAGCCTGCGCCATGCAGATGCCCTGCTCGACCTCTTAAAGGATTTGGATTGCCGCGTCAATCTGATTCGCTTCCATGACATTCCAGACACGCCTCTGCGAGGCGTTGGCAACGAACAAATGACCCGTTTCCGCGATTATCTTACGGCTCACGGATTGTTTACTACCATTCGTGCCTCTCGCGGACAAGACATCTTTGCGGCCTGCGGTTTGCTGAGCACTGCTCAACAAGAAGCAAACAAGCACCAAGGATGAAAACCTTGATGAGAAAAAGGAAGACTACCAAGGAGGATTCTTTCCTTCTCTTTCTCGAAAATAGAAGGAGGGAAGCGACCCGCTGAAAGGAGCTAAATGATAGTTCTTGCTCTTTTACACCCAAAGGATTTGTTTCCCTACAGTCCCCTTTATCCTTTCTTAGGCTCATTTCATCTTCCCACTAACCCCTAACAAGACTCCTATGCCCGATAAAAACACCCATACACCCCAATCTAAAGCAGGGGTTCCCCTTTTACGCATCGGTATCACACAAGGTGATGCCAATGGTGTCGGTATCGAACTGATACTGAAAACTTTTTCTGACACAGGTATGTTTGACTTCTGCATACCGGTGGTTTATGGCTGTGCCAAAGTCGTCAACCAACATCGTAAAGCACTGGGCATCAACCTCAGCTATCGCTTGATTCCGACTGCGGCTGAAGCAACCGCCCGCCAACTGAATTTTATCAATTGTTCGGATGTAGAAATTCCTGTTGAATTTGGGAAGCAAAGTCCTGACGCTGGGCACGCGGCATTCGTATCCTTGGAGCAAGCCGTTCACGACTTAACAGCGGGACACATTGATGCGCTCGTGACGGCCCCCATCAATAAAGCAAGTATTCAAAGCAGCAACTTCCGCTTTGTAGGCCATACAGAATACCTGCAAGACCGTACAGGTACGACAGACAGCGAACCGCTGATGATTCTTTGCAATGACTTCATGCGTGTTTCGTTGGTTACGACTCACTTACCGATTTCGGAAGTGGCTACGGCTATCACGCAAGAGAAGATTGAAAAGAAAGGCAGACTGCTCTACCAGTCGCTTCGTCGAGATTTTCAGATTTCAGCCCCACGCATCGCTGTGTTGGCCCTCAATCCCCATGCTGGAGACAGCGGTGTCTTAGGAAAAGAGGAAGAAGAAATTATCCGTCCGACCATCCAAACACTTTCAGAGGAAGGAATCGCTTGCTACGGTCCCTTTGCGGCAGACGGTTTCTTTGGTGCGGAGCAATACCGCTACTTCGATGGTATCTTAGCAATGTACCATGATCAGGGATTAGCTCCCTTTAAGGGACTTGCCAAAGGTAGTGGTGTCAATTTTACTGCGGGGCTCCCCGTGGTACGCACTTCTCCCGACCATGGAACGGCTTATGACATTGCGGGAAAAGGAGAAGCCAATCCGGATTCTTTCCGTCAAGCCATCTACATGGCCATTGACATTTACAGAAACCGCAAGATTTACGACGAAGCTCACGCGAATCCCTTGCCGAAGATTTATCAGGAAAGGAAGGAGCGACCGTAAATAGAAAGCAAAGGCTATAAGGTTATGTGGTAAACAGGCAGGCTTCAGTGGTAGCGAGATGACGATTCGAGAAGTCATACGAGACTGCTGTTCTCGTTGCTTCTTTTCCCTAACAAGTCAAGGGGACATAGCCATCGCATACAGCTATCAAAGAAAGCAGTCTGCACGTAACCTTATAGCCTCTAATAGAAATAAGGTACAGCGTAAAATGAAGTATGCTATCATTGCTGCGGGCGAAGGTTCGCGGCTACAACAAGAGGGGGTAAACCTACCTAAACCTCTGGTTCGCATTGGCGGTGAATCCATGATTGACCGCCTCATTCGTATATTCAGAAATAACGGAGCTGAGGAAATCTGCATCATTGTCAATACGCTTCATCCGCAAACCTATGAGCATTTACGCTCACTCCAGGCTGAAGGAAAAGCTGACGATTTGCGCATTGTGGTAAAAAGTACACCCAGTTCAATGCACAGCTTTGCTGAACTGGCTCCCTATTTGACAGATGCTCCTTTTTGTCTGACTACGGTTGATACCATCTTCCGCGAAGAAGAGTTTAGCCGCTACATTTCCCACTTCCTTCAAAGTGAAGCAGATGGATGTATGGCGGTGACAGACTTCATAGATGACGAAAAACCGCTCTATGTAGGAACTGACGACGCACTGCGTATTACTGGATTTCACGACCAAAATGAAGGAGACCATTATATATCTGGTGGCATTTACTGTCTGCGTCCTGTCGCACTGGACACCCTTCAGCGTTGTATGGAAAGTGGACAAAGCCGCATGCGCAACTTCCAACGTGCACTGGTTGCTGACGGATTAAAACTGGAGGCTTGCCCATTCAGTAAAATTCTCGACGTAGATCATGCAGACGATATTCTCAAAGCAGAAGCATTTATTAAAGGCATTCAATAAAGTAAGTTTCCCCTCTACATGAAAGTTCTTGGAATCGGGCGATCTCCCCGTTTCAGCCCTAACTCCGTAGACCGTGACGGAGCCATTTTCTCTGCCGTGGCAAGCCGAATGTTGCGCGGCGGAAATGATGTTTCAGTCATCAATGAAGACCTCTTTATAGCGGTCGACTTGAGCGAATTTGACTTGGTTTTTTCCATGGCACGAGGCCGTGACGTCTTAACTGACCTGGCAGAAGCCGAAACGCAACAGGGACTGTGCGTTGTTAACTCGGCACAAGCCTTGCTGGCAGCCACGCGCCATGAATTAGTCGTTTCGCTAAAGGAAGCAGGCATACCACAACCTACGACTCAAGTGCTGACTCTTTCAACTGAAAGTATACCTGAGGTGCCTGCCTCACTAAAGTTTCCGCTTTGGCTGAAACGAGGCGACACTTGTGCGCAGAAAGCGGGAGATGTCCGCTACCTGGCTACAGCAGACGAGTGGGAAGAAGCCCTTGCCCATTTTCAGAGCCAAAACGTGAAGCAAGTAATTGCCGTAGCACATGCGGAGGGAGACTTGGTGAAGTTCTATGGCGTAGAAGGTACTGACTTCTTCTTCCACACCTACCCTACGGATAAGGGGAATTACTCCAAATTTGGATTAGAGGAACATAACGGTGCTCCTCAACATTTTGCTTTCGACCTCGAACAACTCAAAAGAACTGCAGACCAGGCTGCCCGTACCACGGGATTTACCATCTATGGCGGGGATGCCATTGTCCGTAAGGATGGTAGTTTCCTGTTTATTGACTTCAACGACTGGCCCAGTTTCTCTGCCTGTCGCAAAGAGGCCGCAAAGGCTATTGCTCAAAGACTGAAAGCGATGGGATGAACGAATGCGGTCTGAAATTGTAAAAGACTGTCTTACAGGCTTTGCTTGTTGCATTTCTTAGCGAAAGCTTTAATGCCCCCCAAGTTCGTTCATCCAAACCGCAAGGTTGAAAATACCTTATACGCCTATACAACTCAGCCATCTCCATCCATACAAATTTCGAATGGATGATGCGACTGGTTCTCTCCCCCCCAACCTGCTTATCATAGTTTCCTAATAACCACCACTCATGGCTGAAAATAAAAATCAATTTAGCTCTTCACTCAAGTCGCAAGACACAGAGGAATGGTTAGATATTCACTTTACTCGCCCTCTCGGTTTGCTTTGGGCCAATTTCTTCAATCACTTTGACGTTCACCCCAACGTAGTAACCATCTTGAGCATTTTGCTCGGAGTGGCGGCAGGCGTGCTGTTTTATTTTCCGGACCTGACATACAACCTCATCGGTATTCTGTTGCTCGTATGGGCCAACATTTATGACAGTACCGACGGACAGATAGCTCGACTCACGGGAAAAAAGACCCGCTGGGGGCGCATCCTCGATGGTTTTGCTGGAGACTTATGGTTTTTCACGATTTATGCGGCCATTTGCCTTCGCTTACAAGGTCAACCTATTCCCGGAATGGATATGCACTGGGGTATCGGTATCTGGTTGCTCTGTGCCTTTGCAGGTTTTATCTGTCACGGAAAGCAATGCCAGTTGGCCGACTATTACCGCAACATTCACTTGTTTTTCTTGAAAGGAAAACGCGGCAGTGAACTGGATAACTTCCGTAGCTTACGCGAAGAATGGTATCGTCTGACTTGGAAAAAAGACGGGGCATGGAAGGTTTTCCTTTACTTTTATGGCAACTATACTCACTCGCAAGAACAAATGACTCCTGCCTTCCAACGGCTACGCGTAGCTTTACTGGATAAATATGGAGAAGAGGCTGTTCCACAGGCATTTCGCGATGCTTTCCGTCAAGGCAGTTTGCCGTTGATGAAGTACGCAAATATCTTGACGTTCAATACACGTGCCATTGTGCTTTATCTGGCCATACTAGCCAATCAGCCTTGGCTTTATCCCGTTTTTGAAATCACGGTCATGAACGTGCTCTTCTTCTATATGCGTTCGCGTCACGAATCATTGTGTAAGAAAATGCTCCTTACGCTTGAGAAGCAATAAGAGGAACGCTTCCCTTTGTCCTTCTGCATCAGCAGTTTCACACTCCATTCACTAAAAGACCAATGCGATTTCATAAGCAGTTAAAGAATGGTTCAAGAAACACTTGATGCAGAAAGTCAATGCTTGCTGAATGAACATTTAAACTCACCGACTCTGTAACCGGCATTGTTTGAAATGCCCTAAAACATTCTGTTTTGAAACCGCTCTACCGAAATCTCTTTTTACTCTTCGGCATTGCAGCCATCATTGTGATGCTCTGCACCTTTGACCTCGACTATACGCAACTCACGAAAAATCTGGGTCGCGCCGGACTCTATTTGCCAGCTGTCATTGGCATATGGATCTTTGTTTACGCTTTTAATGCCTTGGCATTTCAGATGATTGTCAATAGTGGCACTCACAACAAGCACTTGAGTTTTCGTCACGCCTACAAGCTCACCGTTTCAGGATTTGCATTCAGCTACACGACTCCCTTCGGTTTTGGTGGTGGCCCTTACCGAGTAATGGAACTGAGCTCATACATAGGCATCCCCCGTGCCATGTCTTCGGTAGTACTCTATTCGATGATGCACATTCTTTCCCACATTTGCTTGTGGAGTACATCTGCCATCATCTTTGCAGTGGTCTATACAGAGAAAATGACTCCTTTCCTGTGGACTCTCTTTGGGATATTCACAGCCGTGCTGATTGCCGTTCTATTTGTATTTCATCTCTGCTATAAACGGGGCGTTATCGTCAAGCTCTTTCAGCCGCTTCGATACTTGCCCTATGTAAAGAAATGGGCAAACAAATTCTACGAAAAGAACGGAGAGAAGATGCAGCAAGTGGATGAAAACATTGCGTACCTGCATTCTCAACCTCGTGCGTTCTATACATCCCTGCTTTACGAATACGTTGCACGCGTCATCAACTCGTTGGAATACTACTTCATCTTGTGTTCACTGGGCGTTCAGTTGACTTTCTGGGATGGCATTCTCGTACTGGCATTCTCTTCGCTGGTCGGTAACTTACTCTTCTTCCTTCCGATGCAACTTGGAGCTCGTGAAGGCGGACTTTCACTCATTGTCAAAATCCTCGGAATCAGTGCCCCCGGTATTGGTATCTTTACCAGCCTCTACACACGTGTACGTGAGCTTGTATGGATTTTTATTGGGGTCAGCCTGGTCAAAGTAGGCAACAAGCGCATCATGAGAGAAGAAGAAGTCACCAACTCATAATGATCGCTTGTCCTCTCTGTTACTCTTAGCTCACGAGTCAATACATATTCAAGTTAGACTCAAATCTTTATTTCCAAAATAACAAGAAATCCCCTTTATTCCCAAACTCAATAACCAACAAACCCTTCTCCATGTCTTCTACAGCCTATCTGTTTGACTACGGCGGTACGCTTGATACTGCTGCTCGCCATTGGTTCTATGTACTCCATGAAGGTTTTCGTGAAGCAGGATTGTCCCTAGCTGACGCAGATTTTCGTCCGGCTTATGTCTTTGCGGAACGTGCATTGGCACGCCATCCTTACATCCGTCCAACCGATGACTTCCTTGACTTGTTGCGTAAGAAGACCATGCTGGAAGTGGAATACCTGCGACAGCATACCTCCCTCCTTCCCGATTCATTGGCCGCTACAGGGGAATTAGCTGATCGTGTAGCTCTTTATTGCGACAACTATGCTCGCCGACACGTACAAGCCTCAGCTCATGTATTGGCCCAACTGGCAGAAAGCCATCCATTAATCGTTGTATCCAACTTCTATGGCAATCTGCCGACTATTCTCCGCACTTACGGCATCGACCGTTATTTCCAGGCGGTAGTAGAAAGTGCTACGGTAGGGGTACGCAAACCTAATCCCGAAATTTTCCGCCTTGGCGTAGCCGCTTCGGGTTGTTCAGCTGAACAGTGTATTGCGGTGGGAGACAGCTATACGAAAGATATTCTGCCCGCCCATGAATTGGGTTGCCAGACCATTTGGTTCAAAGGGAAAGAATGGGAAGAGGTAGAACGCGATGAAAGTATTCCTAATCGGGTTATCACCTCACTGGAAGAAATACTGGAAGGATAAAGTAGCACCTGTTTGCTACATACACCTACGGGGTTATAAAGCCACGTCTTGACGAATATGGTAATTAAGAGACTTTTCTCATAATCCATTCATCAAGGGATGCTTTATAACCCCGTATTGTATACAGGTAGCGACTCCTTTCTGCTACTTGGAAGACATCGGGAACAGCGGTATATGCTTCATCTGACGTAAAATTTGCTTCTGACGTTTACGCATATAGCGAGAAGGAGTGACCGAACTATAGCGGTTCGGATTAGGAAGAGTAGCGGCAATAAGGGCACAATCGGAACGACGCAATTGACTGGCATTGCAACCAAAATGCTGACGAGCTGTCGCTTGTACTCCATAGATTCCAGGTCCCATCTCAATACTGTTGAGATACACTTCCATGATTCGTTCCTTCGGCCAGAGAAGTTCGATTAAGACCGTAAAATAGGCTTCAAATCCTTTTCGTATCCAAGTAGAACTGGGCCACAGAAAAACATTTTTGGCAGTCTGTTGACTAATGGTACTTGCTCCTCTTACCCTGCCCCGCGAACGTTTTTCTTCTACGGCTTGCTGAATGGCCGTAAAGTCAAAGCCATGATGATGTAGAAAATTCTGGTCTTCGGAAGCTATTACTGCTATGGGCATGTAGCGCGACATACTGTCCAGCGGAACCCACTCATGATGAATGGGTTGGACTTCTCCCTTTATGAGGTGCTGTACGTAACGTATAGGCATCAACGGTGTATATGAAACGGGACGCCAACGATAATACAATACCATCAATACCGTCGAGACAAGAAAGAGGATAACGACAAGTTTCAGTATTCGGATGAACAAACGCATAAATCGGAAAGGATACGTGTATTTACATTTTGCCCCGAAACCAAGCAGGAAGAGGCTTAGATTCGGGGCAAAAGGAACGCTTATGCCTTAAGAGGCTAAGGAAGTTAGAAAGGAAGATCGTCAGCTGTTCCTTCGCTTGCTGCAACTGAAGGAGAAGGAATGGCAGCTTGAGCAGGTGCGGCAGTAGGAGCGGCTGCTGCAGCTGACATACCGGCTACGGGAGCGTTAGGATCAACGACACCGCGCTGAACACGCCAAGCAGTCAGGTCGTTATACCAACGGCCTTGGTATTCGCGAGCATCGATATCAAATGAAACTGTGAGCTCTTCACCTACCTGAATATTGAAGTCACGCAAACGATCTTCACCGAATACGCGAAACATACAACGCTTCGGATACTGCTCGTGGGTTTCGATAACGAACTCTTGAGACTTCCAAGTGTTACCCGTACGTTGTGATACACCTCCGCGCGGTTCAAGCGCTGCAATGATTTTTCCAGAGATTTCCATAATGATATGTTGTATTTAGATATTTACTTTTTTCAGTGTGCGAAATTAGTATTTTCTTTTCGTCTTAACTGAAAATGCAAAAGTATTCTTCTAGCTCTCGGCTTTTTTTGAGTACTTTTGCCCTCAATTCAAAAACAAACGAACAAGCCTCTCCATGAAATTTGTCATCTCAAGCACTACGCTTTCGAATCATCTCAACACGATCGGTCGTGTTATCGCTTCAAAGAACACGTTACCCATCCTCAATTGTTTCCACTTCCGCACAGCAGGCCAATCATTGACGATTACAGCCTCAGACAAGGATACGACTATCATCTCACACCTTACGCTCAACGAGTGTGATTCGGATGTAACCTTTGCGGTCAACGCCAAAACAATTCAAGACGCCATCAAAGAAATTCCGGAACAACCCCTGGAATTCTATATCAACATGGAGTCTTACGAAATGACCATCGTTTACCAAAATGGTCAGTATCGACTGATGGCTCAGTCTGCAGAAGAATATCCCTTACCTTCATTAGACGATGAGAAGAAGATTTCACTGCAAATCAATGCCCAACTCATCAACAACGGTATTGGTCGCGCTTCAATTGCCGTAGCTAACGATACACTCCGTCCTCAATTGAACTCCATCTGCTTTGATATCCGCAACAGCATGTTGGCAATGGTGGCTAGCAACGGTAGTCACTTGGCATTGACGCAGACCCACATCGGTGAACAACCCGTTGAGGGAACATTCCTCCTCAATACGCGTCCCGCATCTTTGCTCCGCAGCATGCTTGCCAAGGAACAAAACGACGTGACCATGAATTTTGCGGACAAGGGAGCTGTATTCAGCACCCAGGACTTCACCATGATTTGCCGTTTGACTGATGGTAAATATCCGAACTACCGCATGGTCATTCCTCAAAACAACCCGAACATCGTTACGGTTAATCGCGCAGCCTTGATCAGCGTATTGCGTCGTGTAATGGTCTGTGCCAACCCCAGTTCTATCCTTGTCAAATTCCAGTTGGAGAACAGCACAATGAAGATTTCCAGCCAGGATATGGAATACGGAAAGTCTGCAGAAGAGACCATGTTCTGTGATTACTCGAATGCGCCTATGCGCATAGCCTTTAAGGGCTCTACCCTTCTCGAGTTAATTCAAAACATTGAGGCAGACGAAATCAAGTTTGAACTGTCTGACCCGAGCCGTGCAGGACTGATTATGCCTTTCAAGCAAAAAGAGAACGAAGAGGTAATCATGCTGATTATGCCTTCAATCTTTACAGACTAAAGCGCACTACCTACGGTGAATGATAGGATTCCTTTTTCTAAAACTTTGGAAATAAGGTAGTCCTCTCCCCTTCACACACAAACTGACATTCTACTACTTGTTAACTGAACGACGTTTCTCCCTACTGGGACTTTCTATTCACGAAATAGTGCCCTCATCATGCGGAGTACGCCGTTCAGTTAGTTTTATCTCCTCTTTCTATGCAACTTCAACTTTCTCGTCCCATTATATTCTTTGATATCGAAGCTACGGGACTGAACATCGCAACCGACCGCATTGTGGAACTCTGTTACATCAAGGTTTTACCTAATGGTACAGAAAAAGTCGTCACGCAACGCTTTAATCCAGGGATTCATATCAGTGCAGAAGCTTCGGCTGTCAACGGATTTTACGATGAAGATGTAGCCAACTGTCCGACCTTCAAGATGAAAGCAGCTGAAATAGCTCGCGACTTCGAAGGTTGTGATTTGGCCGGATTCAATTCAAATCATTTCGACATTCCGCTCTTGGTTGAAGAATTTATCCGTGCAGGAGTAGACTACGATGTAACGGGAGCCCGCCTGGTCGACGTACAAGGCATTTTCCACAAGATGGAACGTCGCGACTTAACGAGTGCTTACAAATTCTACTGCAACAAAGACTTGACAGATGCCCACACGGCTGAAGCCGATACACGGGCAACATTGGAAGTTCTCGAAGCCCAATTGGATCGCTATGCCGATACATTGAAAAACAACGTGGCGTTTCTCGCTGAATTTTCTCGTCGCAACCGCAACGTGGATCTTGCAGGACGCATTGTCTACAACGATCAGAATGTCGAAACCATCAACTTTGGTAAATATCGCGGTCGCCCTGTAGCCGAAGTCTTGCAACGCGATCCAGGCTACTTCAATTGGGTCATGCAAGGTGACTTTACGCAAAATACCAAACAGGCATTTATGCGAATCAAACTGAGAGGTATCTAACGTTAATTATTTCGCATTCAAATCTCTACTTCCCTATGACTTCTCCTCTTCACGGCAAACATATTGTATTAGGTATTACAGGCAGTATCGCTGCCTACAAAGCCTGCTCACTTATCCGCCTTTTTATCAAGGCGGGTGCTGAAGTGCAAGTAGTTATCACTCCGGCGGGCAAGGAATTCATCACTCCGGTCACCCTTTCGGCCTTAACATCAAAGCCTGTGATTTCGGAGTTCTTTGCCCAGCGTGATGGTTCCTGGCACAGTCACGTAGACCTGGGTCTTTGGGCTGACGCCATGGTGATTGCACCGGCTACAGCTTCAACTTTAGGCAAGATGGCACACGGCATTGCTGACAATATGCTCATCACTACCTATCTTTCGATGAAAGCTCCGGTCTTTGTAGCTCCTGCCATGGACTTGGATATGTTTCGCCACGAAGCAACACAGCAAAACCTGGCTACGCTCCGTTCCTACGGAAATCACATCATTGAGGCTACGGAAGGAGAACTGGCAAGCCATTTAGTAGGAAAAGGTCGCATGGAAGAGCCGGAAAACATCTTTCACGTGCTCGAGAACTTCTTTGCTGAAGCCAAACGTCCCTTGCCTTTAGCAGGAAAGCGCATCTTGATTACAGCTGGACCTACGCACGAGAAGATTGATGCGGTACGTTTCATTGGCAACTATTCCTCTGGAAAGATGGGCTTCGCACTGGCTGAAGTATGTGCCCAACAAGGAGCTGAGGTTGAACTCATTTCCGGTCCCGTAGCCCTTACGACCCAACATGAACGCATCCACCGCCACGACGTAGTCAGTGCAGCCGAAATGCACGAAGCCACTACCCGCTTATTCCCTAAAGCTGATGCGGCGATACTCTGTGCAGCAGTAGCGGACTTTACGCCGGCTCAAACGGCTGAAACAAAAATTAAGCGGGAAGGTTCTGGCGGACTTCATCTCGACTTGGTTCCTACGCAAGATATTGCTGCTTGTTTGGGACAGATGAAACGCAAAGACCAATGTCTCGTAGGCTTTGCACTTGAAACGAACAACGAGCGTGAACATGCACTCGGCAAACTACAACGCAAGAACCTCGACTTCATCGTGCTCAACTCCCTTCGGGATGCTGGTGCAGGCTTTGCCCACGACACAAATAAGATTACGATTCTGACGACCGAAGGAGAAGAAAAGCCTTTCCCATTGAAAAGTAAGTTGGAAGTCGCGGAAGATATCGTCAAGGAAATGGCAGAACGACTGCAAACGCGTTAAGCCACAAGATAGAAGATAGCAGATTCATCACGTCACACAGGGAACCGAAATCTCCCAACAAGCTACTGACAGATTCCTTGCTCTCTACCTTTAAACTTGTCACTCCTACTCTACTCCCATTCAGCCAATATATTCCGTCTATGTTCGCCCGTCTACTTCTCACAATTCTGCCCCTCCTGCCGCTACAGGCTCTTGCTCAAGAGCTTGATGCGCGTGTGACCATCAATCACCAACAGGTACAGGGTACGAGTACTTCGGTCTTTGAAACGCTCAAAACTTCTCTTGAACAGTTCCTAAACGACCGACATTGGACCAACCTGCAGTTTAAGCGCAACGAACGTATTCAATGCAACTTCAGCATTACGGTCAAGAAGTATTCTACTTCCGAAAACAGTTTTGAATGCGCCCTTAACGTACAGGCAACGCGCCCCGTTTATGGTTCAACCTATACGACGACGACCTTTGCCTTCAATGACCCGAACTTTCAGTTCAACTATCAAGAGTACGATCAAATTGAATTTCGTCCGGATGTCATAGACAACAATCTCACTGCCGTACTCGGTTATTACGTTTACCTGCTCATCGGGTTTGATATGGATGCCATGGCTCCCATGGGAGGTACGGAATATTTCCAGACGGCACAAACCATCGTTACCAATGCACAGGGGCTTACGCAAAAAGGTTGGAAGGCTTTTGATGACTCTAAAAACCGCCACGCTCTCATCACCGACTTGCTTGACGGAGGTATGGAGCCTTTCCGCAAACTGCAATATGCTTACTACCGCCAGGGACTGGACGTGATGAGTGAAAACTCTGAACGTGGTCGAGCAGGCATTTCGGAAGCCCTCACTCTTCTGCGAAAGGCCAAGGACAACAAGTCCATGAGTATGTTGCCCCAAATCTTTACAGAATACAAACGCGACGAGATTCTCTCCATTTATAAAGGCCACGGCAATGCGAAGGAGAAGGAAGAGATAGTCGAAACCCTCTCGCGCATCAATCCTTCGCAAAACACTTATTGGCGACAAATCAATCAATAAGAGGATTTATGCTTCATCATCTCACCATCTCACATTACGCTTTGATCGAACAGCTCGACATCGACTGGATGCCGGGCTTTTCGGTGATTACAGGCGAGACGGGTGCCGGTAAGAGTATCATGCTCGGCGCACTCAACCTCCTGCTCGGTGGCAGAGCCGATGCGAAAGCCATCCAGACGGGAGAAAAGAAATGTTTGGTCGAAGCTTCCTTCGACATCAACGGACTCGATCTCGAACCCTTCTTTGCTGCCAACGATATTGATTTCGACCCTAAGGAATGCATCGTTCGCCGAGAAGTGTTGCAATCGGGCAAAAGTCGGGCTTTTATCAACGACACTCCGGTAGCAATTGCCAAGCTCAAAGAGATTGGTACAGCGATTATCGACATCCATTCGCAACACCAGAATCTGCTCATTCGTAACGAGTCTTTCTTAATTGAAACACTCGACGTAATGGCTGGACAAACCGAACCGCTTGCCGCCTACAAATGCCTGTATAACCAATGCCGCCAAGCTATCGAACGCCTCAAAGCACTCCAAGAGCGGGCAGCGCAGGGACGTAGTGACGAAGAATACTTGCAATTCCAGCTTAACCAGATTGACGAAGCTAACATCCAGCCCAACGAGCAGGAGGAACTCGAAAAGGAGCAAAATCTCCTAAGTTACGCGGAGGACATCAAACAAGCCTTTTACACGGCACAAGGACTGATTCAGTCTGATACTTTCAGCATGACACACCACCTTCGCCAAGCGTCTGATGCTGTGCGCAACATTGCCGACAAGCATCCCGAAGCCGAAGAGCTTGCCGAACGCCTGCGCAGTGTCCGCATCGAATTGGAAGATATCGAGGGGGAACTCGAACAATTGGCTGAGCAAACTGACTATGAACCCGAACGCTTGCGTTTCATCGAAGAGCGGCTCAATACACTCTATACATTACAGCAGAAACACCGCGTTGATTCTGTAGAAGAACTGCTTGCTGTAGGGGAATCAATCCGTAAGCAACTCAGTGACATCGAAAATGTAGACGAGGATATTCGCCTTCAAACGGAAGAAGTGGCCCGACTCACTGCTATGCGCAATACTGCTGCGGCCCGACTGACAGAAGGACGACGCCGTGCAGCTCAAACGACGGAAAAAGAGCTGACTACAGCTCTGCAGCAAATGGGGATGCCCAACGTCAAAATAGAAATTTCCATCACGCCACGCCCCGAACCCGACGCAACAGGAGCAGACAAGGTGGTCTTTCTCTTCTCTGCCAACAAGAGCATTCCTCCCCAAGATGTCAGTCAAATTGCATCTGGTGGTGAAATTGCTCGTCTCATGCTTTCGCTCAAGGCACTCATTGCCCGTCGCAAAAATTTACCCACCATTATTTTCGATGAGATTGACACGGGAGTCTCAGGCACCATGGCTGAACGCATGGCACAAGTCATGCGCGACATTGCCTCCCACTGCCAAGTTATCTGCATTACCCATTTGCCACAAATCGCGGCACTTGGCACCCACCACTTCAAAGTCTACAAAGAAGATACTGGCGACGTAACACGTAGCCACATTGTTCCATTAGACGAACAGAAACGGGTTGAGGAAATTGCTCACATGCTCTCTGGCGCTGAACTTTCACAGGCGGCTATCGACAATGCGCAAGCCTTGCTACAACGATAGCCCCGGCTCTTTCGCTTGTGGAGAAGCACTGGCAAAACTTTCGCCCAAGCATTTTCAAACTAAAAATTGTCCTTCTATTCCCCATCGGACAATTTTCCAGTCTATAATTTGTCATTCTCCCTGTAGAAGGACAAATTTCTGGTTGTGTTTTTGTCCTTCTACTTCCCATCGGACAATTTTTCAGCCTACAATTTGTCCTTCTCCCTGTAGAAAGACAAATCGCAAAGTTACTCAGGATGCTTTCTTTCGAAAAGAGAAGACCCACGTGGAGGCAAACATACCGTCCTCCGCATCCGCATCGCTTAACACCCTTGCATTGACGACACACGATATACCTCATTCAAATCACCTCCTTACATCAGACATACAGTCCCATCTATTTAAGCAATATGAATAAATCACTCCTCGTTACAGCCCTGTTGGCTGTCGCTCCCTATACTTCGCTTGCCGACGTAATGCCTAAAGAGGCTTACAAGGCGATGCTCAACCTCTTTGCTTACGATGCCAACGGAAAGTTGCTCCGTTCGGGCACAGCTTTCTACATTGACGCACAAGGTCATGCCGCTACTTCCTACTCGCTGCTACGTGACGCTGCACGCGCAGAAGTGATAGACACAAAGGGAAAGAAGCATCAAGTCGTACGTATCTTGGGCGGTGACGCGACCACTGATTTAGTCAAGTTCAGCACTTCACAAACCAAACCGACGGATTTCTTCCGACTGACAGACACAGCTGGAACAACAGGCAGTGACTGGCAACTTGTAAGCTACTCCTCGGATAAGAAAAAAACACTTCAAACAGTCAAGGTCAACGGCGATGAGGCATTCAATCAATATCGTTACTACCAGGTCAGTGCGGCCAACGATGCCTCGCTGATGGCATGTCCGCTGATAGACGAAGCAGGCAATCTCATGGCGGTCGTACAGCGCAATGTCAATGCATCAGCTACAACGGCTTGTGCCATCGATGCCCGTTTTCTCAACGAATTGACCATACGTCCAACTTCAGCCTTCAGCAATGACCTTCGTGCCATCCACATTCCCAAAGCTTTACCAGCCAAATCGAGCGAAGCGATGGCCTACTTGTTTATGATTCCCAAGACAGACACACTCAGTCTGCAAACAGCTCACAATGACTTTGTGGAAGCCTACCCCACTCTGCCCGATGGCTACATGAACCGAGCTTCTTTCCGAGCTTCACTCAAGGATTATGCGGGTGCAGATGCCGACTTCCAAACAGCCTTCGCCAAAGCTGAAGCAGACACAACGGGTACCAAACTCGATGCCGTTCACCACAGCTTAAGTCAACTGATTTACCAAACAGTAGTGGCTAAGGGCGACACGCTTCCAGTCTACCCCACGTGGACCTTGGCCCGTGCCGAAGCAGAAGCAACTCAGGCCTACACCATTCATCCCTTCACGCTCTACTTGATGCAACAGGGAAATTGCCGCTATGCACAGGGAAACTATACTGGTGCTTACGAAAGCTTCAATCGTGCTTGTGAAGACCGAAAATTTGCTTCTTACGAAACGTTCTTTGCTGCTGCACGCGCACTTGAACGTACTGGTACGGATTCGACACGGGTAATCGCTCTGTTAGACAGTTGCATTGCCCACTTGCCCCAACCCGCTAATGCACGCCACGCTCACTTCTACTTCGAACGAGCCCAACGATTGATTCAAGCCAAGCGTTTCCGTGAAGCGGTCTTTGACTACAACGAATATGAAAAGCTGGTCGGTCCGCGCAATCTCAACGAACGCTTCTACTACCTGCGTCACCTAGCAGAAGTCGAGGCACGTATGTATCAACAGGCACTCGACGACTTACACTCTGCCATTGCTCAGTCTGCCACTCCCCTTCCTTACCGGCTGGACGAAGCTTATCTGCTGTTACGCATCGGCGAACTTGACACGGCTGCACGAGCTGCACGCGCCTTGCTGAAGGAATTGCCTGAAAATCCGGATTGCTACAAAATCATCGGTATCGTACTCGGCGAACAGGGTAAAAAGGCTGAAGCCATACAATCTCTAAACAAAGCGCAGCAACTGGGTGATGACACCGTTGCCCCCCTAATTGAGAAGTATCAATGAAACGATTCCCTATTCTTTCCTCCCTCTTTCTGTTCACAGCACTGACAGGTCAGGCACAGCATTTCACCCCTCAGGTGCGCGATGCCATCTTCAACGATCCGCAGCAACGAGGCAGCGGATTTAGCAGCGACTCTACAGAAACGACCGATGTACCCGAGGGTATCTATGTTTGGACAATTAATCCGCGCTTTGGTGACATTCGTCCGGCACAATATGACACCATCCCACACGGCTTTCAAAACGAGAATTTTACCTCTGGCTCGACGGGACGCTATAACTTCTTGGGTAATCTTGGAGCGCCGCGCATCAGCCGTCTCTTTACAGACCAGGGAGCCAATATGCAAACCAATCCCTTCCTTTTTAAACTGCCTTACGACTTTTTTCTCAAGGGCGTAGACCAACTGCTTTTTACCAATACACGTTCACCCTTTACCAACCTCACTTACCACTCTTGTGGTAACAAGACGAACGGGGAAGACCGCATCCGCGCCTATTTTGCAGTGAATGCGGGGAAACGTTTCGGTATGGGATTTAAGGCCGACTACCTCTATGGTCGCGGCTATTACCAGGGACAATCAACAGCTCACTTCGACGGTACGCTCTATGCTTCTTATCGAGGTGACCAATATCAGATGCATGCCTTGGTGCAACATACCCAACTCAAGACGCGCGAAAATGGTGGCATCGAAAACGATGACTATGTCAATCGCCCCGAAAGTTTCCCGACCAAATACGGTACGGCCGATATGCCGATCAACCTGGCACGTGCCTGGAACAAATTGGGTGGCAATCAAGTCTTCCTCACCCATCGTTACAGTCTTGGGTTCCGTCGTTACCGCGATGCGGAAGGCAACCTGCTTCGCCAGGACCAATTACCCTGGACTGAGGAATATCGCAAGGCACATCCTGCGCCTGTCACCCCTCAATTACTGACAGACAGCGTAGGTTCGGCAACCGACTCGCTCGCTAACCAACCCAAGGTGCAACCCCGGTTGCCGCGACTGCCTGAAGGCACTACGGATGGACAACTTGCCCAGACAGACAAGGAAGCTATTTCGGACTCACTCGACATTCGTTCGGAATTTATCCCCGTAACTTCCTTCATCCACACCTTCCGCGCAGACGACAACACGCGCCGCTTTCTTTCGAACGAAAGAAATAATGCGGAAAACCCTGGCTACTTTACCGACTTCTTTTTGCCCGGTGACTCGGCCAATGATCGCACGCACCACCTCAGCATTGAGAATACATTCGCTATTGAACTCCACGAAGGCTTCAATAAATGGATGAAGATGGGACTTCGACTCTTTGCCAAACACGAGTATGCAGCCTTTGACTTCCGTCTTCCCTACGCTCAACGTCAGCAGACGAAGACCCACTTCAAAGAGAATTATATCACTCTTGGCGGACAGATTCTTAGTCAGCAATCACGCTTCGTACGTTATAACGTGTTGGGTGAAATCCGCACGACAGGAAGCGATTGGGGGGAATTCAATGTCGAAGCTGATGCCAACTTCCACATCCCTCTTCGCCGCGATTCGCTACACTTTGAGTTCAATGGTTTCGTGCGCAACGAGCGTCCATCCTTCTACTTCCGCCACTATCGCGGACGCAATGCTTGGTGGGACCATTCGGACCTCAACAAAGTGTTCCGTGCACGCGTCAATGCGACCCTGCGTTATCGCCAAACAGCACTGACAGCCTCATTGGAGAACATTCAAAACTACCTCTACTTCAAGGAGACGCTTACCCCCTTCGAACATAAAGATGGCTTCACAGGCTATCGCCATGCAGTCGGAGTGGAACAGGCTGGTAAAAACACGCAGTTGCTTGCCTTAACGCTCAATCAAAATTTCCATTGGGGCGTATTCCATTGGGACAACGAACTGACGTATCAGGCAACAACCAACAAAGACGTGATGCCACTTCCTGCTTTCACAGGTTATACGAATGTTTACCTCCTCTTTCGCATAGCCAAGGTGTTGCAAACTGAATTGGGTGCCGACCTCACTTACTTCACCCCCTATTATGCACCGGCTTACTCTCCGATTATCGGACAATATGTCGTGCAGGACAGTCAACACCGCGTAAAAGTCGGTAATTATCCCCTTGTCAACGTGTATGCCAACTTCCACTTGAAACGCACGCGCTTCTACGTGATGGCCTCACACGTTAATTATTCATCGGGTGCAGGAAAGCCTTTCCTCGTACCACACAATCCGCTCAACCGACTTACCTTCCGTATCGGCTTGTCCTGGAACTTTGTAAACTAAGCAAGGCGAAATCAAGAAGCTTCTAAACAAAACGTCCCCGCAACCCAAAGAGGTTACGGGGACGTTTATTATATATGAGTACTTGTAAATTGCTAACCTGTTAGAAGTGCTGAAGGCCTTTCCATTGAGAAAAGGACTTCAACCCAATACCCACATTTAGAACACGAAATTACGGAAGTCATTGAAGACAGCAAGTGCCATCAAAGCAAAGAGGAGAATCATACCGACCATTTGAGCGCGTTCCATAAACTCATCACTGGGTTTACGGCGTGTTATGACTTCGTAAAGCAGGAAGAAGACGTGACCACCATCAAGGGCGGGAATCGGCAGGATGTTCATGAAAGCGAGAATCAGCGAAATAAATGCAGTCATTTCCCAGAAAACGGGCCACTGCCAAGTCGCAGGGAACAAGCTTCCAATGGCGCCAAATGAACCAACACTCTTAGCTCCATCAGCAGTAAAGAGGTACTTGAGATCATCTACATAGCCCGTCAGTACACTCCAACCATGAGCAATACCAGCAGGAATACTTTCGAAGAATGTATAGGTCTTCGTGACCTTCTCGTATTCCTTCATCGGGGTAAGCCATCCCACACCTAATACGTAATCCTTACCTAACTTCAGCTGAAGTGTATCTGTCTGAGCAGGTGTAGCTGCACGACGTACCAACAAGGTCACATTTTGCAAACGGGCACTGTCTGCGGGAGAAGCGGCGGCAAGCACATCATCCATCGTACCACGTACAAGGCTGAAGTCATTGACCGTCTCGAAAGTTTTACCGTTCATTCCCACAATCTGGTCACCAGGCTGAACACCAGCCTTAGCCGCAGGAGTACCTGCCGTAACGCTGTCAACAATCGAGGGAACCAACACATCAACAAAGCGAGGTTGTTCCTTAATCATTTCAAGCATATTGATTTCACCAGGCAAGTAGACCTTGGTTTCCTGACCGTTACGCAAGACCTTGGCAAACTGAGCCGTACTGAGATCGCGGTAAACATTGCCGTCAAACTTTACAAAGTCCTTTTCATTCGTACCGAGCAAAATGTCACCGTCGCGGAATCCCATTTCCTTTGCCTGCTCATTGAACTTAAATCCATGCGTCATTTTCTCAATGGGTACATAAGTTTGTCCCCACGTAAAAAGCACAGCTGCATAGATGATGAAGGCAAGCACAAAATTGACAAGAACACCACCAATCATAATGAAGAGGCGCTGCCAAGCTGGTTTTGCACGAAATTCCCAAGGCTGAACAGGCTGTTTCATCTGTTCCTTGTCCATAGATTCGTCAATCATGCCCGAGATTTTCACATAGCCTCCCAGAGGTAACCAACCGAGGCAATACGTTGTATCGCTTTTCTTGGGCTTAAACTTGAACAGCGTAAACCAAGGGTCAAAGAAGAGACAAAACTTCTCGACACGGACTTTAAAGAGTTTGGCAAAAAGGAAGTGCCCACCTTCGTGCAGAAGAATCAAGAGGGCAAAACAAAGGATGAGCTGTAAAGCTCGAATGAGAAAAATTTCCACTGGAATCGGAATGTTTGAAGATGTTACTACTTAGAAGAGTCTTTATGGAGCGTAAATCACTGTAACTTGGTCACAAACAAGCTCTAACCGCGAACACAATATGCTTCTACCATCTGACGTGTTTGCGCATCAGTTTCGAAAAGTTCATCGAGTGTCGGTTCGGCAAGGAAGGACATCTGCTTCATGGCACGCTCTGTAAAGTCTGAAATATCATAGAAGGAGATTTTGCCTTCACGGAAAGCCAGATTGGTGACTTCGTTGGCAGCATTCAGAATACAAGGCATATTACCTCCCCGCTCAATAGCTTCATAAGCTAAACGAAGACAGGGGAAACGCTCTTCATCGGGACGTTCAAAATGCAAGGCACCAAGAGAGAAGAGGTCAAGCGGTTCACCATTGAGTGGCAAACGGCGAGGATAACTGAAAGCATACTGAATAGGAAGCCGCATATCAGGAGTACCGAGCTGTGCCATCACGGCACCGTCATCAAATTCTACAGCCGAATGAATGACACTTTCAGGATGAACTACCACTTGAATGTCGCGCGGCTTCACATCGTATAGCCAACGAGCTTCAATCATCTCAAAACCCTTGTTCATCATCGTTGCTGAATCGATGGTAATCTTCTCACCCATTTTCCAATTGGGATGCTGCAAAGCCTGAGCGGGAGTCACTTCGCGAAGTTGGTCAACCGTAAAGTGACGGAACGGTCCGCCCGAAGCAGTCAACAAGATGCGACGCACCCGATTGTGTGCTTCACCATTGATACTCTGAAAGATAGCGGAGTGCTCACTGTCTACGGGGAGAATGCCTACACGGTGCTGTTCGCAAAGATTACGAATCAACCGACCTGCTACAACGAGCGTTTCCTTGTTGGCCAGCGCGAGCGTCTTACCCGCCTGAATAGCGGCTACAGTCGGACGCAAGCCTGCGAAACCGACCATGGCAGTAAGCACCAGGTCGATGCTATCCGATGCTACGACTTGACAAAGAGCATCGCTTCCGGTATAAACCTTAATAGGCAAGTCAGCTAACGCCTCACATACCGCATCGTAATGTGATTCGTTGGCAATAACAACGGCATCAGGATGAAATTCACGGGCTTGCTTCACCAGCAGTTCCCAATTGCTGCCTGCAGTCAATACGCGGGCTTCAAATTCAGAAGGGTGCTGACGGATGACGTCTAAGGCTTGAGTACCGATAGAACCCGTCGATCCGAGAATAGCTATGCGTTTCATGAAATTGTATTTACAGAATAATACAAACGAAAGAGGTGCACCTCATTTACTCCGTCACACTGACAGAGCGCAAAGGAGCACCCCTTCCGCTGGAAAGGTTAATCATTGAGTTGAAGGAGGCCTTCGGGCAAGGCAAGACACAACGTGCGTGCGTGCAAATCGAAGTCAACCAAGAAATCGTCGTGAAAGGGAATCATCAAATCACGCCCATCAGGAGTTTCAAGCGTCAAGAGAATGTTGGCTGACGAATCGTCAACATGGAGAACCGTACCCAACGGTGTTCCTTGTTCATCACTTACAGCGAATCCGGTTAAAGCACGATAAGAAGACAACGTAGCTTCTCCCTCTTCGACCTCAGGAAGACACGCCTTAGGATAGAACACACTGTGCCCGACCAAACGACGTGCCTGTTCTTCGGTATCAATCTGCTCGAGCTTGAGAATAGCAGTATCTTGATTCTTAAAGCTATATTCTTCCCAAAAGAAAGGTACCAAGATGCCATCCATATCAAGCACCAAGTAGTCGGCAGTGCCGGTGTCAAAACAACCGTCCGTAAAGACAAGTTCAACCTCGCCACGCAACCCACGATGCTTGCTGATATAACCTATTTTGAAAACTTCTTCGTTACGAATCATAGAGAGAAGTTGAGGAGTTGAAAAGTTTTTTAGTTGAAAGAGTGGAAGACATGAAGAGCAGACGCGATAGATCACAATCTGCCGCTTACCCTATTCAAGGGGAAGCACTTTAATCAATGCGTTCAATATGAGCACCGAGTCTACGAAGTCGCTCTTCGATACATTCATACCCACGGTCAATCTGTTCTACATTGTCAATGCGACTCGTACCTTCTGCACTCAAAGCGGCAATGAGCAAAGCGATACCGGCACGAATATCGGGAGAAACCATGCGGCGGCCACGCAAACGAATCTGGTTGTCATGACCAACCACCACTGCACGGTGCGGATCGCAAAGAATAATCTGCGCACCCATCTCAATCAGTTTATCGACGAAGAAGAGACGGCTCTCAAACATCTTCTGATGGAATAATACCGAACCGCGTGCCTGGGTTGCCACTACGATTAAGACACTCAACAAGTCAGGGGTTAATCCTGGCCAGGGAGCATCGGCAAGAGTCATGAAGGAACCGTCTATGAACGACTCAATCTGATAATGTTCCTGTGCAGGAATCAAGATGTCATCACCCTTGATATAAAGTTGAATACCCAATCGGCGGAAGGCTTCAGGAATAATACCTAATTGCTTCACACCAGCACAACGGATGGTCAATCCGTCGCCCACCATGGCACCCATACCGATAAACGAACCAATCTCAATCATATCGGGCAGAATGCGGTGTTGTTTGGCTCCATGAAGCACCTTGACACCCTCAATCGTCAACAAGTTGGAAGCTATCCCAGAGATACGGGCTCCCATCTGATTGAGCATGTGACAAAGTTGCTGAATATAAGGTTCACAGGCAGCATTATAGATGGTTGTCGTTCCCGTGGCAAGTACAGCCGCCATAATAATATTGGCGGTACCCGTAATCGAAGCTTCATCGAGAAGCATATAAGTACCCGTCAACTTTTCTGCTTCAATGTGATAAGTACCCAAATCGTCATCATAGAAGAAGCGAGCACCCAACTTTTGCAATCCGTAGAAATGCGTATCGAGGCGACGGCGACCAATCTTGTCTCCACCCGGTTTAGCAATTACGGCATGTCCGAAACGCGCAGTCAGCGGACCAATCAACAAGACAGAGCCACGCAGACGGGCACAGCTTTCCAAAAACTCGGGCGTATCGAGATAGTCTAAGTTAACCTGAGCTGCACAGAAGGTACAATCTCCCTCTGCATTCCAATGGGTCGTAACCCCCATGCGTTCCAAAAGCGCAATCAAGTTGTTTACATCCAATATATTGGGAATGTTTTGAATGCGCACTTCTTCGGCCGTCAACAACACGGCACAAATCACCTGCAAGGCTTCATTTTTAGCACCTTGCGGAGTGATTTCACCTTTCAAGCGGTGACCGCCTTCTATCACAAACGTACTCATAGCAGAAAGAGTTTTAGAAGTTTGGGAAAAGAGAAAAGAGAAAAGAGGAAAGAGCTAACGGCAACGATTCGTTAGCTCAGGTTATCTACCTCTGTTTGTTCTTACGCGTACGGAAACGGTTTTCGCCAATCGGCATTAGTTGCTGTCCCGGTTGCGAGAAGTCCGGATTTACCTTACCCTCCGTATAGAAAGCAATGTCGTGTGCCACCTTGCGATCGTCTACACCATCGCCCTTCCAGTCAGCAAGGTTCCGCTTCATGCGATTCCCGACCAACTTAACCAGCGCATCGCGCTCCTCTCCTTCAGGCATACCCTTGAGGATATCTACCGCCTGCTCAACGAGTCTGCCGTAATGGCGGAAGAAGATGCTTTTCTTCGGATAAGTTAAGTGACGAGGATGCTGATGTTCTGCATCCTCCTTCATAATTTCACAGGGATACTGAATGTCTAACTTGTAGTCTGCGATATAAGCCAAATGATTCCAAATCTTTTGGCGATAATCCTGTTCATCCTTCAGCTCGGGCTTCAGTTCAATCATTACGTCAGCAATGGCTTCCGCATAACGCTGCCGCTCGTTAGGATCTTCGAGTGTCAACGCATATTCCACCATATCCTGCACCACCCGACCGTAAGCGGGCATCTTCAACCGAGCACGGTTCGAATTGTAAATGCAAGAATGCTCCGTATCGGGATTCAGGCGTTTGTATGTATAAGAATCAGTCATAATATTCATCAAATGAGAGAATGTAGGCATGAGTCCGGCAACGTGCACAGTACTCCTCCTAAGTGCTTTCGACAAAGATTGCCGTTCTCAAGATTAAAGCAACTTTTTGCTCTTCGTAGCCACAAACTCCTTCAAGTAGTAAGGCTCGAAGTAAGCGATATCCTCGTAACGCTCCTGTGCCAGGGCCTTTTCAGCCAACGGAGCCATGTTGCGGGCAAGCGGTTTGATACCCGTAAGGAAGTGGGCATTGGGGTGTTTCAATGTATCGACACACTTGTCTGCACCATTCCCCATGAAGTAAATGGGATGCTCTGCCAACAAGTCTGCCAGGAAATTCTCATCAACAATTTCCGCACGAGTAGGACGCACCTCTTGAAGGGCACGATCGTACACCGCACAATAAACCTCCATGCGACGAGCATCAATCATGGGACAAAGCAGCGCATCCTCGGGCAACTCTTCGTGCAACAACACCGGGACAGTCAGCAACTGAAGCGTAGGCACTGCAAGCAGACGCGCATTACGACCGTAAGCCAAACCTTTGGCTTCAGAAACACCAATACGCAGTCCCGTGTATGAACCCGGGCCCTTACTTACTGCCACAGCGTCAATGGGAATGGCATGACTATCGGCAAAAGATACTGCCTCAGCCACATAGCCAGCCAGGAGTTGGGCATGAGAAGGACCGTTTTCAGCCACCTCTTCATGCAGACATACCCCATCTTGTGACAGGGCAACAGAGCATACTTCCATAGAAGTTTCAATATGCAATATACAAGACATTGGAATCAGATTTTGAATCTAACTTGTAATCGAATGGGATTGAAAATCGCGTAAGGAGAAAAGCCCTGAAGGGACTTGAACAAACACAAAAAGAAAAAGGTTTCATCCCTTTTCTAACCGAAACCTACCCGATTTTGAGAGCGCAAACTTACGCATAAATGCGCAATTGGCGAAGGGAATAAGGTGAACAGAGGTTGAGAAAGAGTGAAGAGTTGATGATTTTATGCGATTGTACGATACATTTCTGAATCTTACGCATAAACTCATCAACTCTTCACCCTACTTTCAAGCATAAAGCTTGCTACACTTCAGCTACTCTATGCAGGAAGCTCTACCCCATCAGTACAAAGGTTACAAGCGAAGCAACATAGGCGAGGGCTGTCGTGTAAAAGGCCGTAAAGACCGCCCATTTCCAACCTCCCGTTTCGTTCTTGATGGCAACGATTGTGGCTATACAGGGGAAGTAGAACAAAACGAAAACCAGGTAAGCCAATGCCGAAGCGGGTGTCATGAAATTACGAAGTGCTGTCAACAAGGCACTGTCAGTAGCTGCCGCATCGGCGTCTACTTCTTCACCTGCATAAAGCACCGCCAACGTGCTGACCACCAACTCCTTGGCACCTATACCCGAAAGAATGCCGACCGTCATACGCCAGTCAAAATCCATCGGTGAGAAGACGGGGGCGATAAAGCGTCCCAAATGTTCCAGGTAGGAAGGAGAAGCCTCCGAAGTAGTCTGCGTTTGTACCTCTGTGAGCGCAGTCGTAGTTTTCGCTTGTAAGGACTTTGCTGGAGCAGCTGTCTGTGCAGGAACTGCAAGCGTATCATTGGGCTGCACCCTGCTTACAGTCTGAGACGGAACGGCGGCAGATGAAGCTTCTTCCGAACGTGGAAAATAGCTCAAAGCCCATATAATCAAGGAGAACACCAGAATAATGCCACCCATTTTCTGCAAATACTGCCTACCCTTTTCCCAAGTATGGCGCAGGACTGACTTCGTAGAAGGAATACGATAAGGCGGAAGTTCCATCACAAAGGGAAGATCGTCACCTCGCAAAAGGAAACGGCTGAAAAGGCGTGCCACCAAGGCTGCGACCAAAATACCAAGTGCATAAAGCCCTAACATCAGCCAAGCGCCCTGGGAGGGGAAGAAGGCACTGATCAACACCACGTAAATTGGGATGCGCGCCGAACAGGACATGAAGGGCAAGACGAGCATCGTAATCAAACGGCTGCGCGGATTTTCTATCGTACGTGTAGCCATCACTGCCGGCACATTGCAACCAAAGCCCATCACCATCGGTATAAAAGACTTACCATGCAAGCCCATGCGGTGCATCAGTTTATCCATGATGAAAGCAGCACGCGCCATGTAACCTGTATCTTCCAATAAAGAAATAAAGAGATACAGAATCAGGATGTTGGGCAAGAAGACAATGACCGACCCGACACCGCTGATGGCACCATCGACTATCATGTCCTTCAACATTCCATCGGGCATGGCATAACCCACAAAGTCAGACAGACGCGCCACGAGCCAATCTATCCAGTCCATCGGATAACTGCCCAAAGCAAAAGTAACATAGAAGATCAGGAAGAGCACTGAGAAGAACAACGGAAATCCCAAAAAGCGATTGGTCACAATGGAATCAATACGTTCCGTCATCGTGTGCTTGCTCGGAGCGACATGCGGCTGATAGGTTTCACGCAAAGCCCCTTGAATAAATCCATATTTAGCATCCGTGAGGGCATTCTCTGCGGTGTCATGCAATTCGCGCTTAAGGCGTTGCGTCTCGTCGTAGCGTGCTGCTACAAGCTCATCGTGTTCGGGCAGGGTTTCGACCAAACGTTGTGCTTCAGTATCCCCTTCCAAAAATTTGATCGAGAGGTAACGCGTTGAATATTTGGAGCGCAGTGTTTTGTTCTTTTGAAAGATAAACTTGATGCGATCAATACTTTGCTCGAGTTCTGCTCCGTGATTGACGTGAATGTGACGCGCCAACATTTCGTCGGTCTGATTCTCGTAAACAGCTACAACCTTCTCAAAGAGTTGACGCACTCCTTCTCCCGTTCGCGACACAAGCGGCACCATCGGCACTCCTAACAGACTTCCCAACTGTTCGTAGTCAAGTTTGTCCCCATTTCGACGCACTTCATCATACATGTTTAACGCAACTACCATGCGCTGGTTCATGTCAATGAGTTGCGTAGTAAGATAAAGATTACGTTCCAAGTTGGAAGCATCAATCACATTGATTACCACATCGGGAGTCTGGTCTATCAAGTGACGACGCACATAGAGTTCTTCAGGCGAATAGGCTGAAAGGGAATACGTGCCGGGCAGGTCGACAATACGGAAATTGTATTCTTTCTCGACAAGGTTCGAACACGTTTGTTGCGCACTCTCACAGGCCGTACAGAGCTGACACCCCGCACAGGTTGCCGTACGTCCACGACGCGTAGCCTCAGCCTTTCCTCCGGGTTCTGCCGGAACGCGTACCCGCATCCGGAAAAAGCCCTCCTTGGCATCAACCGTCACACCACTGTAGTTACCCACGTGTTCGTGACCGCCCGAAGCAATATTAAAGAGCGAAGTCTTTCCGCAGTTAGGATTGCCCACCAGGGCCACGTTGATGATGCGTCGTTGATCAGCCGCCATGCGCTCCATGTGCCGATCGAGTTGCAGGCGCATTTCTTCCTGTTCATCCGCTTTAGCAGGCAAGGCTTCGAGGTGTTGCTCCGCGTGTAAGCGTACGTCTTTTTCGGCTTCCGTTTCACTGATAACTTCGACAAGTCGAGCCTCTTCTCGTCTCAGCGAAATCTTGTAGCCCATGATTTCATATTCTATCGGGTCGCGCAGTGGGGCATTGAGTATCACCTTGACGGTTTTACCTTTGACAAACCCCATCTCAACGATGCGTTTACGAAAACCGCCGTGACCTGCCACCTTGACGATGACACCGCGTTCTCCCGTATGGAGGTCGGATAGTTTCATTGTACAAATAAGTATAGTTAAGAGATAGAAGGTCTGGGAATGTAGGATTTGAAAAGTCGCTTTGTACGATGCTCTTAAGTTCCCTGACCTGAAAAACAGGCTTCCTCTTAAAGCCCACTTGCTATTCGGTAAGTTAGTGGGAGTCTTGCGTATCCGTCGTTGGTAAGATCAAACGAAGACGAAAGGAGCTTCTTACCAAAAGTCCGCAAAATTACTGCCTTCGCCTCTCTTAGGCAATACCTACATGAGGGTATCTGCTCAAAAACATCGATTTCATAGGTTGCTCACAGGCTCGTCGACAGGCTTCAAGGACATGGATGTATGTTGGAAATTGTCATTCTATCCGAAGAAGGACAATTTTGCGACTGAATATTTGTCATTCTATCTGCCATCAGACATTTTTTTGCTTTGCAATTTGTCCTTCTTCGGGTAGAATGACAATTCCGTAGCTATTTTTTTGTCATTCTACCCACCATCGGACAATTATGATGTTCTCAAACGAACAATGCAGGCTGGGTGTTCATAACTCATCCGAACAAGGAGCGCATCCCCGTTCGCAAGATTCGACCAACCTTGTACCGAAAGCTATTTCAAGGTGTCTGGCAGGACGGAGGAATTTATTCGTACGGTCGGCGAAAGGAAACGGAAAGGAAAAGGAAACACGGAAAAGCAGGGAAGCTAGTACAGAAACACCACACAACAAGAGAAATCCTTCCCCTATTTCGGCAACTTGAGTCGAAATAGAAATTAACTTTGCACGTGTTTCGTCTGCACAGCCAAACGAAACACGTGTTTTATCTCTCATTGACGCCATTTCTATCACAATGAAAGCTTCTATTGATTTTATATTGGCTTACGAGCCACAAAATCCCCATATCGAACAAACCATCACGGACATCCTGCGCTGTGTGAGCGTAGAACGTCTCTATTTAGTCGGACCGCATGAGGCGGAGGCGAAAAGTCGTGCGGAACAAGATGCACGATTGCACGTCATTACCTCGGACAACCTGCGCGGAACGAAGTTTCTTCGTCAAGTAATGCAGAGGGTACAGGCAAAATACACCGTGATGTACCTCAGTCCGCACACATTGGAACTGGGTTATCGTGCCCTCGAACGGATGATGCAAGTCGCTGAAAACACGAACGGCACCTTACGTTCAGCCTCACCCGAATCGTCTTTGATGCTCTACACCGACCGCTACGACGAGACTGGGCTCCATCCTACCCTCGACTACCAGCAAGGTGCCCTCCGCGATGACTTTGACTTTGGTTCGTTGTTGCTCTTCCGTAGCAGTGCGTTACGTCATTTCTTCGGCGGTGAACGCAGTCCGCGTTTCCGCTTTGCCGCTCTCTATGCGTTACGCCTCTTCGTAAGTGCCCAAGGGAAAGTGGCTCACTTGCCTGAACCGCTCTATAAGGAAACGGAAACAGACCTCCGTGCTTCAGGCGAAAAGCAATTTGACTACGTCGATCCCTCTAACCGCGAGGTGCAGCAGGAAATGGAACGTGCCTGCACAGAACATTTGAAGCACATTGGTGCGTGGTTGGCTCCCGATGAATACGATGACCTGCCAGCCGATACCCACGACTATCCCGTGGAAGCCAGTGTAATTATTCCCGTACGCAACCGAGCCCGAACCATTGGTGATGCGGTTGACAGTGCTTTGAGTCAGGTTACCGACTTCCCGTTTAATGTCATCGTCGTCGACAATCATTCTACTGACGGTACAGCCGAAGTACTCAACCGCTATGCGGCATGTGCTGAAGTAGTTGTCCTTCGTCCAGAACGCACAGATTTGGGCATCGGTGGATGTTGGGACTTAGCCATTCGCGACGAACGATGCGGACGCTATGCGGTACAATTGGACTCAGATGATCTCTATTCGGGACCTGACACCCTGACGCGCATTGTGGAGGCTTTTCGCACCCAACGTGCTGCCATGGTCATAGGCAGTTACCGCATGGTTAACTTCCAACTCGAGACCTTACCACCGGGACTCATTGCACACACGGAATGGACTCCCGACAACGGACGCAACAATGCACTTCGCATTAACGGACTGGGAGCCCCACGCGCCTTCCGTACGGACGTACTGCGCCAAATCGGATTTCCCAACACCAGCTACGGCGAAGACTATGCCTTGGGACTGGCTTTCTCACGCCACTTCCGCTTAGGACGTATCTTCGAGGAACTTTACCTCTGCCGCCGTTGGGAGGGAAACTCGGATGCAGCACTCAGCATTGACAAGCAAAACCGCAATAACTTCTATAAAGACTCGCTGCGCACCATCGAACTCGAAACGCGCCAAGCGATGATTGCCCGTTGGAATCACTTGGCAGATGAAACGGAAATCAATGCCTTCTTTGATCGTCAGCTTACCCTATGGGAAGAGGCGAAGGAACGCTTCGAAGCCCTTGAGCAACAGGTGCGAACCCGTACACTTCCTTTGGAATACGGTGAACTCTGTGTGCAATACAACCCGTCACGCATAGTAAGCACGGGGGCTAAGATTGACAAGAAGAGCGTAAAGGCACGTCCTTGCTTCCTTTGTGACCACAACCGTCCGCAAGCCCAACGCGAAATGCCGATCATGGGCAGCCTCGAAGTATTGGTCAATCCCTTCCCCATCCTGCCCCACCACCTCACGCTACCGACGCGCCGCCATGTGCCGCAAAGTGTACATCGCTTCACTCACACCCTCGACCGCTTGGTTTGGCAACTGCCCAATTACCTAGTATTCTACAACGGGGCACGTAGCGGAGCTTCTGCTCCTGATCATGCCCACTTACAGGCTGGTCACCGAGGCATCGTACCCATCGAACGGGATTGGAAACTTTACGAAAACCATCTGGAGCGCATCTATCCGACTTCACGCGAGGAAGAAGCGGAACTGGAGGATTTGGGTTACGACCCAAAGAACGGGGGAATCTTCCTGTTGAAGGACTATGCTTGTCCCGCTTTTGTCGTACAGGGACCTGCCTCACAGTCCAGTCCGTTGCTTTTAGAAAAGTTGCTCAAGGTGATGCCTACAGACGACCGCCGTTCGGAACCCGACATGAATATCCTGGCTTGGCGACAGGAAGGCGGACCGACTCAGGAAGATTACCTGATTATGGTGGTCTTTCCTCGTCGCAAGCACCGTCCCGACTGCTACTTTGCAGAAGGGAAGTCGCAGTGCATTGTCAGTCCGGGGGCACTCGACATGGGCGGATTGCTGATCACACCGCGTGAGGAGGACTTCGAACGAATCACTCCCCGACAAGCACAAAACATCCTGCGTGAGGTTTCGCTGACAGAAGGGGAAATGTCCCAAATTGCGAAGAAACTGCACAGTGGACGCAGAAAGACGGAAACGCACACAACAGAAGAAACGGGACTGGCCGAAATCGTAGGTGAAGATGTAGCAGTAGGCATTATGCAAACCACGGAGCTTCACTTTACACTCAACGGCAACTTTAGTGCCAAAGGCAATACGGTTTGTGGTGAACAAACAGCGGTCTATCGTGACGGTGGCGTAGAGTGGAACGGCAATATCTACAGTGAACTGCTCCTCACACCTGCCGACGAACAGGCTACGTTAACCCTCAAGGACGTAACCATCGGTATTGACTTCCACTGGGAACAACGCGAGGCGCAAACTTTCCACGGATGTCTGCGACTGATTGTAGACGAGGAGAAACTCGTGGTCATCAACGAACTGCCCGTAGAGGACTATCTCGAAAGTGTCATTTCTTCGGAAATGAATGCGTCTTCTTCCCTTGAATTACTCAAGACCCATGCTGTGGTATCCCGCAGTTGGGTGTACAGCCAGATGTTGCAACGCCGGTTAGGAGCTGACAAACCTGCCTCCTTCTTCAGCTTTGTACGCCACGAAGGCGAACTGATTCGCTGGCACGACCGTTCGGACCACCAACTCTTTGACGTTTGTGCCGACGACCATTGCCAACGCTACCAAGGCATTACGCGTGCCACATTGCCTACTGTACGTGAAGCCGTGCAGGCTACACGCGGCGAGGTGTTGATGTACGACGGTAAACTCTGTGATGCCCGCTTCTCGAAGTGTTGCGGTGGGGTATCCGAACGGTACAGCACATGTTGGGATGAGGCTGATTACGATTACCTTTCACCCGTTCGCGATACCGCTGACAATGCTCCCCTCCCCGACCTCACCCAGGAAAGCGAAGCCGAAGCTTGGATTCGCCAGACACCCGACTCATTCTGCCACACTACCGACGAGCATCTGCTGGCACAAGTACTCAATACGTACGACCAACAGACCAAAGACTATTACCGTTGGCGAGTGGAACTGACGCAAGAGAAGTTGGGCGAACTCGTTGAGAAACGATTGAACGAAAAGCTAGGTGACATTGTCGACCTTCAGCCCGTAGAACGCGGGGCAAGCGGCCGACTCATCAAACTGCGCGTAGTCGGCACAGAACGGGAAATGGTCATTGGCAAGGAATTGGAAATTCGACGTCTCCTTTCCGATACCCACCTTTACAGTGCCGCCTTCATCGTGGAACGTCATGAGGTCGACCCACAAACCCACGTTCCCCGTCGCTTTGTCCTGCTCGGTGCGGGTTGGGGTCACGGAGTCGGTATGTGCCAAATCGGTGCTGCCGTCATGGCTTCCAAGGGATATAGCTATCGCGACATTCTCAGCCATTATTACCAACATAGTAAGGTTAAGGAACTGAAGAAGTAAGGACGGGTGCCGTTTGACGGCTCAACCCCGCACACCTACGCTTCGCTCAGTATGCTCCTTGTTCAAAATATCGAAGACACACCTTATTGTCGCTTCGTATCGTGTGATCACAAACCTTATCCAGGTTTGCCCACGATGCAGCCTCATAAGATGAGTCATCGATATTTTGAGTTTAGGAGTATCAGATATCCCATACGCTGATAAGCGTGTTGGAGCATAGCCCGCTACTCCCGATTACCATCCTTCAAATAGTAACATGATAACCTCTGCCCTAATCAGTAGGTGCTGAAAATTATAGATATACATCCAATTGCATGATTGTATGTGCAAGCAATCTGACTGAATGATGTAAGACATATTTCAACACCTACACAAGAGTGTAGAGGTACTTCCCCCTCTCATCTCCCATGAAAGATTTTCTCTACCTCGTTGCAAACGACCTTTACCACCGTTTTGGTAACGACCTCAGCCATACCATCGTTTTGTTTCCCAACAAACGTGCAAGCCTCTTCTTCAACGACTATCTGGCTAAAATAGCGAACCAACCGGTATGGTCGCCGCAGTTTATGTCGATTACAGAGTTCTTCTCAACCTTCAGTCCCAAACAAATTGCCGACCCGATCGAAACAGTCTGTCGGCTCTACAAGCATTATGTTCGCTTAACGAAGAGCGAGGAAACGCTTGACAACTTCTATGGTTGGGGGGAACAGTTGCTTGCTGACTTTGATGACGTAGACAAGCAAATGGCCGATGCTTCCAAACTCTTTGCTGATGTCAAGGATTATGCACAATTGGAACATTTTGACTGCCTGGACGATGAACAGGCGGAACTGCTCAAACGCTTCTCGGGTGATTTCAAGAAGGCGAGTACCTCTCACCTCCGCAGTCACTTCGAACGGCTATGGAAGGTCATGCTCCCACTCTATCAAAGTCTGCGCGAAGAACTGGCAGCCGAAGGACTGGCCTACGAAGGACAACTCTTCCGCGAGGTAGCTGAAAACTGGCAAAACGGTCATGCCACTTTGCCTGAACATATCAGCCACATCGCTGTAGTGGGATTCAATGCCATTGATCGCGCCGAACATACGGTTTTCTCCCGCTTGCGCAACAGCGGCAAGGGCTTGTTCTACTGGGATTACGATACCTGGTATGTCAACCCGGATGATAAGGATTCCCGCACTCAGGAAGCCAAGGCGGGCTTCTTCCTCGAAAAGAACTTAAGCGATTTTCCCAATGCTTTGGTCGACGTTTCGTTCAGTAACTTTGAGTCCGACCGCGCACAACGCAGCATGGAGTTTGTCAGTGCTTCTACTGAAACCATCCAGGCTGAAAGTGTCCGTACGTGGTTAACCGACCCCCAAAACTATCGTCCCGACCAGGCACGCCGCACAGCTGTGGTACTTTGTAACGAAGCCTTACTCCAACCCGTCATCCAGGCATTGCCCGCCCATGTCAAGGAAGCTAACATCACCAAGGGTTTTCCCTTTACGCATACCCCTATCTTCGCCACGATTTCCAAACTGATGGAAGAAACAGAGCGCGAAGACGACCGCAAAGAAGCGACCCAAGGCACTAAAACCCGACAAGATACGCCGGCCCAACGCCTTCGTGCTTGCAAAACCTTCTTAGACCGACTGACTGAAGTTATTGATAACGAATCCAAACACATCGATGACCTGACGGATAAGGTAAAAAGGGAAGACGGTACGGAACAACGCACCCCAGAAGGCGAACTGCTCTACCAACTCTATACGGAGTCCTGCTACCAGGCATATACCATTACACAACGCTTCCAACAACTACTTACTGGAACGACCGACACAGAGACACCCCGTGAAAGTGTGCTCGACGTAACCCGCTTCACCCTCTGTCGTTTGATGCGCAAGGTCATGAGTAACGTGTCGATTCCCTTTCACGGCGAACCAGCAGTCGGACTGCAAATCATGGGAGTACTCGAAACACGCTGTCTGGACTTTGACAACTTGCTTCTTCTCTCGGTCAACGAAGGCGTACTTCCTCAAAAGGGAAACGACACCTCGTTTATCCCCTTCTTGGTAAAGAAAATGCACGGACTGACCACTCCCGACCGCCGTGTGTCGGTCTATGCTTACTACTTCTACCGACTCATTCAACGCGCCCAACACGTGCGATTAGTCTACAACAATTCTACCGAAGGTACCCAGAAGGGGGAAATGTCACGCTTCATGCAGGCACTCCTTGTAGAAGGTTTTGACCGATTCCACATTCAGCGTATGAACCTGGTGAGCACGCCGATTCCGCCCAACCTCCCCGACATGAAGCCGCTCCACGTTCCGCTGGTAGAAGGAAAGAAGCGAAGACCGCTCTTCACGCAACTCTCGCCCTCGGCAGTCAAGGTGTACTTCACTTGTCCCCGAAAGTTCTACTTCCATTACATTATGCACTTGAAAGGCTCTCAGACGCAAGACCCGATTATCAATGCCAATGACTTCGGTACAGTCTTTCACGAAGCAGCAGACAAACTGCTGACGGAGGAATTGCATGCAAAAGACAACTTCATCAATGCCTCTACGCTGAAGCAATATTTGGAAGATAAAAACTGCAGAGCCAAACTGGAAGGTATCGTCAAGAAAGCCTTTGTGGAATGTGCCCAACAAGCTGACTCAAACATTCAGCAAACCCCGATTACGGTAGAAGCACTCACCAATTACCTCAAAAAACTCTTGCAGTACGAAACGGGAGCCCTCACCGACCAATCAGCGGCAGCAGACAAACTACATATCATCCATAACGAAGCGGTTCATTCGGTTGTCTTACCGATTCCCTTCTTCGATGGCAATCAGGAAATCACTGTTCCCTTTACCTTCAAGGGGTATATCGACCGATTTGACGAAGCGATTCTTCCTGACGGAACGCAAGTTCTCCGCGTCATTGACTATAAGACGGGAAAGGACAAAACGTCAGCTACATCATACAAGTTCGATGATTTCTTTTCGGTCGCTACAGGTTCAAAGAAATATCCTGAAAACCCGATGCAGATTTTCATCTATTCGCTGATGATAACCAAAACGACCCTTACTCCCGTTCAACCCATGCTCTTCTACATTCCGAGTTTGGCCAGACGTGATTTCGCTCCCTTTACGACGGTTGATGGCATTGAGATCACGAACTTCCACCAGATTGCTGACGAGTTCGAACAACGCTTGATAGAAACCGTAGCTACCCTCATCAATCCTGATACGGAATTTCCTCCCAACCCCAAAAGAGGGCCTAAGGAACATTGCGAATACTGTGAATATCGTGCGCTGTGCAAACTCTAAACCGTTTGGTGTAGCACTAGCCATGCGCAAGTAAAATAGCACTCACCCGAAATCAAGGGTGAGCAGTGATATACCCCAATGAAAAAATCGGTTGACATCTCCTCGCGGAGTTGTCAACCGATTTACTTTTTACCTTATCCCACATCCATTGCGGGACACAGCGGAGAGTAGCTGATTAGAGGTTGTCCTTCTCGATATCCTTGAAGTACTTGTACGTACCGTGCGTGATGCTTTCGCAAGCAGCCTCATCACAAACGATAATACCGTGTTCGTGCATCTGGAGAACAGAGATAGTCCACATCTGCGTTACAGGACCCTCGATAGCAGCTTGGAGAGCGCGAGCCTTGTTGTGGCCGTTGCAGAGGATGAGCACTTCCTTAGCAGACATAACCGTACCTACACCTACCGTTACAGCCGTAGCAGGTACATTGTCAGGATTGCCACCGAAGAAACGAGAGTTGGCTACACGCGTGTCCGTGGTCAACGTCTTCTGACGCGTACGGCTGGTGAGTGAGCTACCCGGCTCGTTGAAAGCGATGTGACCGTCAGGACCGATACCACCAATGAAGAGGTCGATACCACCTGCTTCCTGAATCATCTGCTCGTAATGAGCGCATTCAGCTACGAGGTCTTCAGCGTTACCATTGAGGATGTGGATATTTTCCTTCGGGCAGTCGATATGGTTGAAGAAGTTATTGGCCATGAAAGAGTGGTAGCTCTCGGGATGAGACTCGGGCAGACCTACATACTCGTCCATGTTGAAGGTCATCACGTTCTTGAAGCTCACGCGACCGTCCTTGTAAGCCTGAATCAGGGCCTTGTACATACCCAGCGGAGAAGAACCCGTAGGCAAACCAAGTACGAAGGGCTTTTCAGCCGTGGGGTTTGCTGCATTGATGCGGTCTACTACGTAGTTAGCAGCCCATTGAGACAACTTCTCGTAATCAGGTTCGATGATAACTCTCATGATGTTAGAAATTTATTATGAATAAAAATATGTTTGTAAATGACTGATTGCAAAAGTAGAGAAACTTGCCTTACTATCCAAAGGAATCAGCCTTTTCTTTCGCGATTGGGAGTTTTAAGAAAGAAACGCTTTCCCGTCTATGCTAGTTTTTGTAGTTTTGCTCGGGTCGGAACCCTCCCCACAGCGAGTCTTACCTGACTAACAGGGGGACTGAAACCGGAAAGTAGCGGTAGGGATATTCCTGCTTTCCTTCGAATTCACCTCTTGGTTCCTCCCCTTTTTTCTCTCAATCTTCTCTTTCTAATTATTCCTATGCAACCCTACGTTCATCTGCACGTCCACACGCAATACTCCATCCTTGACGGACAAGCGTCCATCCCCAACCTGGTCGATAAAGCCATTCGTGACGGTATGCCTGGTATGGCGATTACTGACCACGGCAACATGATGGGCATCAAGGAATTCTTTAACTACACCAACAAGGTATGCGGAAAAGCCAAAAAGGCGGTCAAAGAGGCGCAAGCTAAACTGACCGCCCTTAAAGACGGTACGTACCAACCCAAGTTGGATAAAGAAGGCAACAATCCCGATGAGGGCAAGACGATCGACGAACTGATTGCTGACTGTGAGGCCACACTGCTAAAGCACGGACCGGCTGCACGCTTCAAGCCTATCTTCGGTTGCGAGATGTATGTATCACGCCGAAGGGATAAAAATCTGAAAAAGGAACGTGTAGACCAATCGGGTTGGCACTTGGTCGTACTAGCTAAAAACGAACAGGGCTACCACAACCTCATCAAATTGGTTTCGCGTTCGTGGGTCGATGGTTTCTACATGCGTCCGCGTACCGACCACAAGGACTTGGAGGAGTTCCACGAAGGACTCATTGTCTGTTCTGCCTGTTTGGGTGGAGAGGTACCGCAGAAGATTATGAAGGGACAATTGCAGGAGGCAGAAGAAGCCATCCTGTGGTTCAAGCGCGTCTTTGGCGACGACTATTACCTTGAATTGCAACGCCACGAGGTGAAGGACCCAGCCATCCGCGCAAACCGAGAGACCTACCCCATCCAGGTCGAAGTCAATGAGCACATTCTCGAACTGGCTCAGAAGACGGGGGTAAAATACATCTGCTCGAACGACTGTCACTTTGTTGACGAGGAGAATGCCGAAGCCCACGACCGCCTCATCTGCCTCTCGACGGGCCGTGACCTCGATGACCCCAACCGTATGCTTTATACCAAGCAAGAATGGTTTAAGACGCAGGCAGAGATGAACGAGGTCTTTGCTGACCTGCCAGAAGCGTTAGCCAATACCTGCGACATCTGTAACAAAATCGAAACCTACTCCATCGACCATGCACCGATTATGCCCAACTTCGCCATCCCCGAAGACTTTGGTACGGAGGAGGAATACCGGAAGAAGTTTACGGAGCAAGACCTCTTTGAGGAGTTTACCCGCGACGAAAACGGCAATGTGGTAATCAGCGATGAGGAAGGCATGGACAAGATTAAGAAGCTCGGCGGTTTCGATAAGCTCTATCGTATCAAACTCGAAGCCGACTACCTTGCCAAGATTTCCTACGAAGGTGCCTACAAGCGTTACGGCAATCCCCTCTCCGACGAAGTGGCAGAGCGTATCAAGTTTGAATTGCACATCATGAAGACCATGGGTTTCCCGGGCTACTTCCTCATTGTGCAAGACTACATCCGTGCAGCCCGCGAGGAGCTTGATGTCAGTGTGGGGCCGGGTCGTGGATCGGCAGCAGGTAGTGCCGTAGCCTACTGCTTGGGCATTACGCAGGTCGACCCCATCAAGTACGACTTGCTTTTTGAGCGTTTCTTGAACCCAGACCGTATCTCACTCCCCGATATCGACGTCGACTTCGACGATGATGGTCGTGGCCGCGTATTGAACTGGGTGACGCAAAAATACGGAGCAGACAATGTGGCACACATCATCACCTACGGCACGATGGCTACGAAGCTGGCCATCAAGGACGTGGCACGCGTACAGAAACTCCCCATTTCGACCTCCAACGCCCTCTGTAAGCTCATCCCCGACAAACTTCCCGAAGGACCTGACGGCAAGGTGCCCAAGATGAACCTCAACAATGCCATTGCCGCCATTCCCGAATTGCGCGAAGCCGAAACTTCAGCAGACCCGCTCATGCGCGACACCATCCGCTACGCCAAGATGCTTGAAGGCAATGTCCGCAATACGGGAGTGCATGCCTGTGGCTTCATCATCTGCCGTGACAACATCTCCGACTGGGTGCCCGTCTCGACTGCCAAAGATAAGGAAACAGGCGAGGAGCTTCACTGTACACAATACGAAGGTAAGGTCATCGAGGAAACAGGACTCATCAAGATGGACTTCCTCGGACTGAAGACACTTTCTATCATCAAGGAGGCCATCGAGAACATCCGCATTTCACTGGGCGTTACCATCGACATCGACAACATCAGCATCGAGGACCCGGCGACTTACCAGCTCTACTGCGACGGCCGCACCATCGGTACGTTCCAGTTCGAAAGTACGGGTATGCAGAAATACTTGCGCGAACTCCAACCCTCCACCTTCGAGGACCTCATCGCCATGAATGCCCTCTACCGTCCGGGCCCGATGCAGTACATCCCCTCCTTCATTGCACGTAAGCACGGCGACGAACCGATTACATACGACTTGCCGTGTATGGAGAAGTACCTCAAGGACACCTACGGCATCACCGTCTACCAGGAGCAAGTCATGCTCCTCTCCCGCGAAATTGCAGACTTCACCCGTGGTGAGAGCGATGCCCTGCGTAAGGCAATGGGTAAAAAGCTCATTGACAAACTAAACCACATGTACCCGAAGTTTATCGCGGGAGGTACCAAGAACGGACACGACCCGAAGGCACTCGAAAAGATTTGGGAAGACTGGCGAGCCTTTGCCTCCTATGCCTTTAATAAGAGTCACGCTACGTGCTACTCGTGGGTTGCTTACCAAACAGCTTACCTCAAGGCCAACTTCCCCTCACAGTACATGGCAGGTGTGATGAGCCGAAGCTTGGCAGACATTTCGACCATTTCCAAACTGATGGACGAATGCAAGAGCATGGGCATCCACACCTTGGGTCCCGATGTCAACGAGAGTTTGCTGAAGTTCAGTGTGACACACCAAGGCGACATTCGTTTTGGTATGGGAGCAGTCAAGGGGGTCGGCGAAGCGGCAGTACAAGAAATTCTGAGGGAACGCGAACAGAACGGTGTCTACAAGTCAATCTATGACTTTGTGGAACGTGTCAACCTTTCGGCCTGCAATAAGAAGTCACTCGAAAGCCTTGCCTTGGCAGGTGCCTTCGACAGCCTCGGCAACATTAAGCGCGAACAATATGTAACGAAGGGAGACGCTAACGAAACATTCCTCGACGAAATTGTGCGCTATGGCAACCGTTACCAACAGGACAAAGCCGAAACGACCATGTCACTCTTTGGTCCGATGGAAACCATTGAGATTGCCAAGCCTCAACCCCCTGCCAACTGCCCCGAATGGTCGCACCTCGAACGTCTTAACCGCGAACGCGACCTCATCGGTATTTACATCTCGGGCCATCCGCTCGACCCCTTCAAGATTATCATCGACAAGGTCTGCACGACGCGCATGATTGAATTGGCTGACCTCAACGCACTGGCCAACCGCGACATTACTTTCGGTGGCATTGTGACCGACATTCGTGAGGGGCAAGCCCGCAACGGCAAACCTTTTGGTATTGTCAAGATTGAGGACTACAGCGGTGCCGGTGAGCTGCCGCTCTTTGGTGAAGACTGGGCGCGCCTCCGAGGTTACTTCTCGGTGGGCAATTCGCTCTTTATCACAGCCAAGGTGGAACAACGTCGCTGGAAGGAAGGCACTTATGATTTATCAGTCGGGCGCGTGGAGTTTCTCACCGATGTCAAAGACCAAAAGATTAAGTCAATTACCATCTCCATCCGCTTAGACGCCTTGACAGACCAACTGGCCAGCGAGATGCTCTCCGTCTTCGAACGCAATCAAGGTCAAACGGAGGTTTACTTCCAGGTCATCGACCACACCAAGCAAGTCAGCCTACTGCTCCAAACACGTACATTCAAACTGAATGTGGAACGAAGCTTGCTCGACTTCCTGGATAGCGAAAATGCTCTGGAGTACAAAATCAATTAATCACAATCGTTCTGCTTTTCAACCGAAAGCCCCAACACAAGAGAAGAAGGTGTGTCGTATTACACGATGCACCTTCTTCTCTTATATACGGAAACAGTCTTTTAAATGTATCTCAACGTATTCACTTCCTTGATAACCAGAGCGTAGAAAAGAACCCCGAAGGGGTGGCAGGGACTTAGCCTAGGGTGGAGCAAAGCGGAACCCTAGGTAAAGGATAACGACCTTTAATAAGTATCGAACCCCGGAGGGGTGGCAGCTCAAACGAATCCACATCGAACGAAATATCCCTATTTCCCTTCTGTGGTAATTTGCTGTCACCCCTTCGGGGGTTATGGTGCCCACCTAATACCATAGCCAATGAACCAGCACCTCCCCCTGGCTTTATCGAGTGATTCACTTATCCGACAAGCCGAGTTAAACCCAACTGTGATGAACTTTTGGCAGGTTGCAAGTAAAAGGCATAAAAAAACGTTTCCGCCAAGTTGTTGTTGGGATGAACCCTAACAACAGCCTTGTCGGAAACGTATAAGGATTTTATAGGAGAGAAAAGAGGTTATTCCTCCATGTCCTCTTCCATGTCCATGTGAGCTTCTACCACAAAGAGAAGGTCTTCGGCAGCAAAATCGCCCATTCCTTCTTTCTTGGCCTTTTGGGCGATGTAGTCAGCAATAACTTCTGCATCGATTTCGATGTAGCCGTCCTTGTCAGCCGTCTTGTCGAGGATGCCGCTCGTGGCATAGTAATCGTAGATGAGATCGAGGAAGTAATAAAGCTCTTCTTCGGTGTACTTTTCCTGAAGCTCTTGGGGCAAGTGTGACTTGATGTAGGCCACAGCCTGTGCGTCTTCCTGAGCGTCGAGCAGGAGTTCTTCGTCAATATTCATAGTCGGAACGTTGTGTGAAGGCATTGCTGCCATCGGGTTAGAAGGAATATTAGAGGAGTGCTTCAACTTTCTGTACGAAGTCGCTCTTAGCAGCAGCACCTACGTGCTTGTCAACTACTTCGCCGCCCTTGATGAAGAGGACCGTAGGCACGTTGCGGATACCATACTTTGCAGTAAGCTCATCGTTTTCGTCTACGTCACACTTGCCAATCACTACGCGACCTTCGTATTCACCAGCGAGTTCTTCGATGATGGGTGCAATTTTCTTGCAGGGACCACACCAAGTGGCAGAGAAGTCGATAACGACGGGTAAACCAGTTGCCATGATTTCAGCAATGTTGGCATCAGTGATAATCTTTTCCATAGCTATGTTACTTTAGTAAATGTTGGATGATTGGTTGTTTATGCATTTTATGGCTTGGCTTTTCAAGCCCGTGCGAAGTTAGAAATAAATTTCAATCCGTTGATTCTTGGGGAAGGAAAAACGTTAGGGGGCTGTGGGGAGTGAAGATTTTTGGGATAGGAGAACAGATGATAAGGTTACTTATTAGCGGAAAGAATCATGCGGGCACTGAATCGATTCTCTCAACAGCTTACTAGCATTATTTATGATGCTCACGTGGAGCTTTACGAGTGTTGGGATGACCTTTTACGGCTCCCGTGTGAGCCGTCCCAAGTGTTGAGACCTACCCTTACGGCTCCCGTAGGAAGCATCCCGAGTGTTGAGAGGTTCGTTCATAGTCTTAGCAGATGACATCGCATGCACTTTAATCAAAGATGACGGTTTTGGTATGAGACAGACCGAGTGTTGAGACCTTCGTTTACAGTCTTTGTAGGTGATATCGCAAGCAATTCAACCAAAGATAGTACAGCAACGACTTGGGGAACAGGTTATTAACAAGTGGAGTTCCGCCAGTTCACACTGAGAAACAGGATAGTCCGAAGGTCTTATCTTCAAGAACAACTTCAAAGCAGGAAACTACAGAAACTGAAGCTACCGAGAAAAGAAAGACCAAACTGGAAGCCAAACGCAGGAAAATTAAGGGTTAGATATGTTCAAGCAGGAAAACGCCCCTGCTGTTGTGTCTTATTAGTAAAAAATACTATCTTTGTAGGCAGTAGTCTTCTGCCTAGAAAAACAGATAACGATGCGAAATACATCTAAGATAATCAAGGAAATAACCATTTCTGCTAGAAATGCAACTGCAATAGCAGAACTAGGCGAACTGCCTTGGTTTACCCATTCAAGAATAGTCGTCAAAATCATGCTCCGAGAATAAAGGAACAGGAATTTTGCAGTTTGATACCTACAACGAACCCGTATGGTTTAATGAAATAAAGAATATCAGTATATGCCGTTACAAAGTGAAGCAGCACTCGAAAATGGACTTATCGCGACTCTTCAGCAAATGAGCTATGAATATGTTCAGATTGATGAAGAGAAAAACTTGT
>UQJC01000007.1 GCA_900541335.1 uncultured Prevotella sp. | reverse complement strand
TGCAGACTTTGCGACACGAAAACCAGCAAGGAACGGACCTTGCAGAACAAATTGAAGCGTTGCGGTCGGGGCGCAAACCGATGGAAATCGGGACGCAGGTGAGCATACCCGTGGTGGAACACGACGAGGAGGTGGTGATCGAAAGGCGAAAGAAGAAATTCTTCCAAAGACTGGGAGATGTATTCCGCAAAGGGAAGAATGACACGCTGATGACGACTACTTCGACCCGCAACACCCTGCCGGACAGCGCACAGGCCAAGGTGGACATCAGCGACACGCTGGCTAACATCCTGACAGACGTTCACCGTGACCTCACCCGCCACTCGCAGGCACGAAGCTTGCGGGTGAGTAGACAAACGGTGAACTTACGCCAATCGAGTGCGGAATTGTCGCGACGCATGGCTTTGCTGTTGGAGACTTTTACCCAAGAGCAACAGGAACTCATGGCGTATGCCTCGCAACAGGAACGCTTGCGACGCACGCAGGCCGCCTGGCAAATGGGGGCTGTAGCCTTGCTTGCTACACTGGCGGCGCTTGTGCTCTTCGTGTGGGTGGGGCGCGACATGAGCCGGGCAAACCGTTACCGCAAGGCATTGGAACAAGCAAAGGAGGACATGGAAAAGCTGATGAAACGACGCGAGCAGTTGTTACTGACCATCTCGCACGACATCAAGGCACCGGTCAACACCTTACAGGGCTACCTTTCGCTGCTCCAACCCCACACGGCACCGACGGCACAACCTCATCTGGAGGCGATGGAGGCTTCGGCTCACCATCTGCTCCATCTGGTGACGGCTTTGCTGGATTATCACAAACTCGAAGCGGGGGGCATCACGGTACAGCAGGAACCGACGGACTTGCAACGGCTGTTGCAATCTGTCTACCAGGCCTTTGTTCCATTGGCGGAGCAAAAGGGTTTGAAATTCTCGGCTGAGTGGGACTTACCCCAGGCACTGACCCTCCACACGGACGGATTTCGGCTGCGACAGATTCTCGAAAACTTGCTGAGCAATGCGTTGAAATATACGCAGAGCGGGGAAGTGACGCTGAGGGCAACTTGTTCGGCTGACGAGGTGCAGATTGCTGTGCACGATACGGGCTGCGGACTGAGCCGATACGACTGCGAACGAATTTTTACGCCCTTCACCCGTGTCAAGGGAAGCGAAGGGCAAGAGGGGACGGGCCTCGGACTGAGCATTACGCAAAAGTTGGCCGAACTCTTGCAGGGTTCGCTCAACGTAAGGAGCGAAATCGGGGTGGGCAGTACGTTTACGCTGACATTACCCAGACAAGGGGAAACGGCAACTGCTGACGAACCGACGGAAGGGGAATCGGCTCAGCCAATGGCAACGGAATCGCTTGCTCTGCCCACTCGAACGACTCAAGTCCCGGTTGTCGGCAATACGACCGCCACACACGCCCAAACGCTGGTGGTAGTAGACGATGACGCTTTGCAAATTAGGCTGACCGAAGCCATGCTCCGCAATGTGGCACCCGACAAGGCAACCATTCTCACCTTTCTCACGACGGATGACTTCTTTGCCTGGTTGGGTGAAGGGCATTTGCCCGACATGCTGTTTACAGACATCGAAATGCCCGGTCGCACGGGGTACGAAGTGCTCGCTTTTCTCCGAAAAAGGGAGGGCGGCGACCACATCCCCGTCATAGCGACAACGTCCCACGCCCTGATTCCAGCCGAAGACTTCAAACAACGCGGTTTTACGGAGGTGCTGTTCAAACCCTTTACGCAAAACGATTTGCGCAGGGTTCTCTCTCCGACACTTGCCTCGCAAGAGGAGCAACTGCCCTCGGAAAGTCCGACAGAGGTTGCGCCCTTCGCGTCCCTGCTTTTCTTCGCCGAGGGAGACCCCGAAGCGGAAAAAGCCATCCTCTTGCAATTCCGGCAAGACTGTGAAACCCACCTCGAACGGCTGCAGCAGGCTGTGCAAAGGCAAGACAAAACCACGGTCTGCCAGTTGGCACACAAACTGCTGCCTACCTTTACGCTGATTCAATCACCGGTTGTCCCGGCACTCCAACTTTTGGAGCACCGACGCGCTGAGACGGAATGGACAACGGCGGATAACGAACCGGTGAAACGGATGCTCTTGGAACTGGAAGCGTGCCGAAAGAAATTGCAAGCATGGCTGGAAGCGCAGGGCTAAACGGTGGGGAACCATCACCCGTCTGTATGACGCTCGGACACGATGGATCGCCAACGAATAGCCATTGTACGTTGCGCCCCCGCGGCTTGCCCGAGTTTTCCCCGCCTCTTACCTCTGACTGCTTCCCTCATTTCCCACAAAAACTGTAGGACTTATGCCTCACTTACTCCTTGTTGAAGATGACTTAACCTTTTCGACCCTGCTCAGTACCTGGCTGGGCAAAAAAGGTTTTCAAGTAACGACTGCCTCGACGGTGCAAGCCGCCATCAAACGCCTCCTTCACGAAGAAGAACCTACGCAACTGGTCTTGTCGGACCTGCGTCTGCCCGACGAGGACGGACTTCGCTTGTTGCAATGGCTTCGTGAACAGGGACGACAGGAACCCTTTATCGTCATGACCAGTTATGCCGAGGTGCAAAACGCGGTGGCGGCGATGAAGCTTGGAGCGACGGACTACATCAGCAAACCGGTGCAACCTGACATCCTGTTGGAAAAAATACAGGAGGCACTCAAGGCGGCTACGGCAAGCGTTGCTGCCCCATCCGTCTCTGCTGAACGGGAACAAACGAGCACGGCCGGGCCTACAGCAGTTCCTTCTCCGACTGCCGTTTCGTTGGACACAGCAGGGAAAGGAAGAAACAAGCGTTGTGCACCGAAGGCTACGACTTCGGCTCCAGGAATTGAAGGAAGTTCGGCTCCTGCACGAGAACTCTACCGACTGGCTTCCCTGGTAGCACCTACCCCGATGTCGGTACTGATTATCGGAGCCAGCGGAACGGGTAAGGAATACGTGGCACACCGCATTCATGAACAAAGTATGCGGAAGGATGGCCCGTTTATTGCCTTAGATTGCGGCGCACTGACCAAAGAACTGGCGGCGTCGGAACTTTTCGGCCACGTGAAAGGAGCGTTTACGGGCGCATCGACAGATAAAACCGGCGTCTTTGAGCAGGCTTCGGGCGGAACGTTGTTTTTGGACGAAGTGGGCAACCTGTCGTACGACGTACAGGTACAATTGCTCCGTGCCCTGCAGGAGCGGCGCGTGCGACCGGTAGGCAGTACGGAGGAACGAAGGGTTGACATCCGTCTGGTCTGTGCTACAAACGAAGATTTGCCTGCTGCCATCGCTCGGGGACAATACCGCGAAGATCTCTACCATCGGATCAATGAATTTACCTTGCACATTCCATTGCTACGCGAACGGGGGGAGGATATATTGGAGTTTGCGGCCTACTTTCTGCGTCATGCCAACGAGGAATTGGGACGCGAGGTCGAAGGTTTTACGATCGAAGCGCGTCAAGCCTTACTTGCTTATCCCTGGCCGGGCAATTTGCGCGAAATGCGCAATGTCATTGTGCGCGCCACGCTCTTGGCAGAGCACAATGCCTACATCGGTACGACGGAATTGGGCTTGACGGCTTGCACACCTTATACCGTGGCGACGGCTGCTCCGCTTTCTGCTGCAACGGCTACTCCGTCGGCCGCAGTGGCTCCTGTTTCGGCAGGAATAGGACGCTCTTCGCTTAGCCTCCGTTCGGACCCGCAACAAGAGCGCGAAACCATCCTTCAGGCTCTTCGGCAGACCAACGGGAACAAGAGTCGCGCCGCACAGTTGCTCGGTATTGACCGCAAGACGCTCTACAATAAGTTGAAACTCTTCGAACTCGAAGGATAAGCCCTCTCGAAGGATTTGCCCAGGCTTTGTAAAGGCGAATCCTTCGATTCGTTGGGCTTTTTCGGCGGCTGTCGGACGAAGGGGATTTATCTGCCCCGGCCACACCCGCAATCAGATTTCTTTTACTACTTTTGTGCTCGCGAAGACAAAGGGGTGCCCGATGTTCCCAAGCGGTGAACGAAGCGGCTGAGATTATACCCTTACGACCTGATGCAGTTAATGCTGCCGTAGGCATTTGTACGTAAGCTATCTTCTCTTTCCTGCCTTTTTTTGTAGGTCTCTCACTGACCGGCGTGGCAGGACGCACAGCGTTTATAAGAAACGCACACCTAGCATACATTGTTCTTTCCCCACGTTATTCGCTCCCTCGTTCCACACTGGAAGGAGGTGGTGAACCTATTCATTTATCACTATGCTCATCACTGTCAATGGCAAGGGAAAGGAGACTTTGGCACAGACTCTTTCCGAACTCATTGCCGAACTTCAACTGCCTGCACAAGGTGTGGCGGCTGCTGTCAACAACCGCATTGTGCCCCGTAACGAATGGGAGAACTTCTCGTTGGAAGAAAATGCCGCTGTCACGATTATCAAAGCCGTCTGCGGCGGATAAAACCCGACTCACACTGATTTCAACCCTCAATAAGGGCAGTCGAGAAGGTGAATAAGAGCATACAGAAGGAGGACGCTCGGACTTCGTAGCTCTTGAGACTCAGACTGCTCGCAATGAATCCAGAATTTAAATCATCACATCACATGATAGCTCCACTCAACATCGGCGGACGCGAATTTCAATCGCGTCTGTTTCTCGGAACGGGTAAGTTCCGCAGTAATCAAGAAATGGAAGAGGCTATTCTGGCCTCGGGTTCTGAAATGGTCACCGTGGCCATGAAGCGTATCGAGCTGGAAGATGCTCACGACGATATGCTCAGCCACATCCGCCACGACCACATCCAGTTGTTGCCCAACACTTCGGGAGTACGCACGGCTGAAGAGGCTGTGTTTGCCGCACAAATGGCACGCGAAGCCTTTGGCACGAACTGGCTCAAGCTGGAAATCCATCCCGACCCGCGCTACCTCCTTCCCGACAGCATCGAGACCTTGAAGGCGACGGAGGAGTTGGTCAAGTTGGGCTTTATCGTGTTACCTTACTGCCAGGCTGACCCTACGCTCTGCAAACATTTGGAAGAAGCGGGTGCGGCTGCGGTTATGCCGCTCGGTGCACCGATTGGTACGAACAAAGGATTGCAAACGCGTGACTTCCTACGCATTATCATCGAACAGAGTAATGTGCCTGTAGTCGTTGATGCAGGTATTGGTGCGCCGAGTCATGCGGCTGAAGCCATGGAAATAGGTGCTTCGGCTTGTTTAGTTAACACGGCTATCGCGGTGGCAGGCCGTCCTGCGGACATGGCACGTGCCTTTGCGCAAGCAGTGGTTGCCGGACGCCAGGCTTTTGAGGCAGGGCTCGCTGTACAGGCTCATTCGATGGAAGCTTCGGCCAGCTCACCGCTGACAGCCTTCCTGGACTAAGTTAAGGAGGAGGTTGCAACCTGTTCATACACGATACTTTCTCAACATACCTGCCCTTATGTCGATGGAAAACGTAGGAAACCATTCTGCCTGCGACTTCAATCGACACAACAGACTTCACCCAATCGGAAAGAGCAGGGCTTGCTCCTCCATTTATCCACTCACAATCCCAACAAATCCATGTTTTCAGACGAATTGCTAAACTATTCTTGGGAAGAAACTACTGCTGCCATTGCTGCCAAGACGGAAGCCGACGTGGTGCGTGCCTTGCAAAAGGAGCACTGCGATGTCGACGACTTCATGGCGCTGATTTCTCCGGCAGCAACTCCTTTCCTGGAACAAATGGCGCGCTTGTCGCGCAAATATACCGAAGAACGCTTCGGCCGCACGGTCTCGATGTTTATTCCACTCTATCTCACGAACTCTTGCACGAATTCGTGTGTGTACTGCGGCTTCCACGTGGCGAACAAGATGAAGCGGACCATCCTCTCACCCGAGGAAATGGTCAACGAGTACAAAGCGATTAAGGAACTGGGGCCTTTTGAAAACCTGCTCCTCGTTACGGGCGAGAATCCGGCCATGGCCGGGGTGCCCTATCTGGCTAAAGCACTCGATCTGGCGAAACCTTACTTCTCGAATCTGAAGATTGAAGTGATGCCATTGGAAGCTGAGGAGTATGCCGAACTTACGCATCACGGTATGAACGGTGTGATTTGCTTTCAGGAGACTTATCACCGCGAAAACTACAAACTTTACCATCCGCGCGGCATGAAGTCGAACTTCGAATGGCGTGTCAACGGCTTTGACCGAATGGGGCAAGCCGGCGTTCACTCTATCGGTATGGGCGTGCTGATTGGGTTGGAAAAAGAATGGCGCACAGACCTCACCATGTTGGCTCGTCACTTGCGCTACCTTCAGAAAAAGTACTGGAGAACGAAGTACAGCGTCAACTTCCCTCGTATGTGCCCAGCGGAGAACGGTGGTTTCCAGCCCAACTGCGTGATGACAGACCGCGAACTGGCTCAGTTGACCTTTGCCATGCGTATCTTTGACCACGATGTGGATATTTCATACAGTACAAGAGAAAGACCAGACTTCCGTGACCACATGGCTACGCTCGGCGTCACGACTATGTCGGCTGCCAGCCGTACTGAACCCGGTGGATACGCTACACATCCCGACGCACTCGAACAGTTTGAGGTGACAGACCCTCGTTCGGCTGACGAAGTGGTCGATGCACTGCGTCAGGCGGGTGTTGAACCGGTTTGGAAAGACTGGGACGGATCGTTTGACTTCGTAAAACGGAAATGAGTATGTCCCGTTACCACCGCCAGATGTTGCTTCCCGAAATGGGAGAAGCTGGACAGGAAAAGTTTCGCCATGCCCGCGTTTTACTAATTGGTGCAGGCGGTCTGGGCACTCCCGTTGCCCTTGCTTTAACAGGTGCAGGCATTGGGACACTGGGAATTGTCGATGATGACGCAGTCGGTCTGACTAACCTGCATAGACAATTGCTTTATGACGAAACGGTTATCGGGCAACCCAAGGCGGAAATGGCACGGGAGCGTTTGCACAGACTGAACAGCGAGGTCAACTTGCATGTCTACCCTTTGCGCATCACGCAGGCGAATACCGAAACGTTGTTGGAAGGTTATGACATCGTAGTAGACACTTGCGACAACTTTCAGACCCGTTATTTGCTGGACGACCTTTGCCAAGCCCGAAAGACTCCCTATATCTATGGTGCAGTCGGTGGATGGGAAGGACAAGTAAGCGTGTTTCACTATGGGGACCAACCTCGTCGCTACCGTGACCTCTTTCCCGACGAAGCAATGCTCCAAACCTTGCCCGCACCTGGCAAGGAAATCATGGCAAGCACTACGGGAGTGGTGGGAAACGTGATGGCGCAACAGGTATTTGAAATCGTCGGCGGTTTTGGCGAACCGCTGGCTGGCAAACTGTGGACCATCAACCTGCTGACCCTGCAGTCGATGATACTGGAGTTCTAAAACGACACCAAGCAACAAGAAGAGCGGAATCATTCTCCACAAGGGGAACGATTCCGCTCTTCTTATTGCTTACAAAAGGAAGAGGAGGTGCCTCTTCAAGCTTATGTATTACTCATTAACCGAAGGCAAAGAGGAATAGTCGCGGCTGTAACGCAACATTTGGGCATCATAAGCCTCGGTGTAGTCTAATTGTACGTCGGTAATGTTACCTGCTGCATCGCGCACGGCATGGTAAACGGGATTGATGAATCCCTTGTAAGGCGCGAGGTGAAGGCGTTCGTAACGCTCGAGGATTTCGCGATGCAGGTCGGCATCGACTTGAACCCCATAGCCTTCAACCAAGGCACGGGCGGCTTCGTAGTCACCCTCGCTCTTGATGCGCTGAATTTCTGCAAGCAGTTTGCCGAACAGACCGCGCAAAGCTTCGTAATCATTGATCTTGACGTAGGTCTTTCCCTTCTTCTTGACCAATTCCACTACCTTGTTGGCCTTGCCCTGCTCATACGCCCAGCGCGCAATCAGTGCGCGGTTACGCATATGTGCCTCTTCGATGGTGAGACCGGGTTTGATGCGCACCAATTGCGTCATGAGTCCGTTCATCATGTAGGTGTAATACTGACTCTTGTAGGCTTCGAGGTTGGGCGTCAATCCGAGCTCTACCAACTTCGGGTCAGCGACATAATATAAGCCGAACAAGTCTGCACGAGCTTCTTCAATCGTAGAACCATAGGCCTTCAGCGTATCAGGGTCGGTTCCGGGCAACAATTTGCCGCTTCCATGACCTAAACACTCGTGAAGGTCGGTATGAAGGTTGTCGCAAGCATCACCATACTGCTGAATCAGTTGACGAGTGGCTTCGTCAATGACAAACTCCTTGTCCATGCCCGAACCATGAGCGGCCTTGGCATAAGCATCGGTCAGATTGCCGATTGTTACACTCTTGGAACCGTGTTCACGACGAACCCAGTCGGAATTGGGAAGGTTGATACCGATGGCTGTCGAAGGATATAGGTCACCAGCAAGAATTGCGGCCGTGATAACCTTAGCCGAAACGCCCTTGACCTTCTCTTTCTTAAACTGACTGGCCACAGGCGAATGATCTTCAAACCACTGGGCATTCTCAGACAACTTCTTGGTGCGCTCGGTGGCTTCGAGGTCTTTGAAATTGACAATCGACTCCCATGAGGCCTTCATGCCTAACGGATCACCGTAACTTTCGGTGAAATAGCAAACAAAGTCAACGAGACTTTCCGTGTCGCGCAACCAATGGATGGCATAGTCGTCAAACGTACGGAGGTCGCCCGTGCGGTAAACCTCTACCAAGAGATCAATGACCTTCTGTTGGGCAGGTGTGTCGGCATAGGGACGCGCCTTGAGCAGGTTTTCTACCACCAGTTCGAGTGCGGGAGAATACAAACCGCCCACGCGCCAAACGCGTTCGTTTAGTTGACCAAACTCATCGCGAATCAGTCGGCTGTTCATGCCCATCATGATGGGACGAGGGTCGACAGCGGGTTTGCGTTGCGTGTAAAACTCTTCAGCCTCAGCTTGGGTGATACCTACTTCGTAATAATTGCTGGCAGAGGTCAACACGAGGTCTTCTCCATCCTTCTGATTGACGCGCATAGGCATCACAGCGGGGTCGAACATGACGGGAAAGAGTTCCTCACAGAACTGGTCGAGCGTTTGTCCGTCTGTCAACGGCAACTTTTCGACCGGAAGCGTTTGAAGTGCCGCCTTCAAATCGGTCGGACTAAACTCGGGCAGGAATTTCTCACAACCATAGTGGTGATGAATGCCCGAAGAGAACCATACTCGCTTGAGGTAAGTCGTCAGACCTTTGAAAAATGCACTCTGACGGTCTCCCTTCCAGTCGGTATAAACAGCTTCGAGCATACGACGTATACGTAAATTGTACCGGCCGTTCTGGTCGAAGAGGATGTCGCGTCCGTGGAGCGCCGCTTCCTGCAAATAGTAAATAAAGGTCTTCTCTTTGAGCGTCAGCTTCTCAAATCCTTCCACCTTGTAGCGAAGCATTTGGATGTCAGCAAACTGCTCGTCATTGTAAGCAAAGGCTTCGGGTGCGGGAGCCGCCTTTTGTGCCCCTGCATCTGCACTCATGCCAAATGCGGCAACTGATAGCATCATAGTTACAAGTTTTTGTTTCATAGAGATTGTTTCTTTCGGGAATGGATAATCATGTGGGAACGTGTTGCAAAACCTCGCCAAAGTTACGGCAATGCCCTTCGTAGACAAAGAAAAGCCCTCTTTTTCTTCGTTTCCGCTATCTGTTTCACTACCTTTGTACACCCTTCTGACAACAGAAGGCAGATTACTGCTCGCAATTCTTGCAATTTATGGAAATAACTGATTTGTCCGAACAACTGCGCTTTATCAAACGCTCGCTACGCGGGGTGATGAACGGCATTGTCAGCACGTCGATGCGCGACAAAGGACTGAACTATAAAGTAAACTTTGGGGTGGAATTGCCCCGCCTGCAGCAAATGGCGCAGGAGCTTCCTCATACCTACGAACTGGCCGCTGCGCTTTGGAAAGAAGACATTCGCGAATGCCGTCTGCTGGCTGGAATGCTGATGCCCGTGGAACGCATGGATGCTGAACTGGCTGAAATCTGGGTGGAAAGCATGCGTTTCGTAGAAGAAGCTGAATGTACCGTTATGCACCTCTTCAGTCGCACAGAGTGGGCTTCGTCGAAAGCTTTCGAATGGATTGCTTCTGCAGACGAAATGCACGAACTCTGCGGCTACTTACTTTTGGCCCGACTCTTTATGCAGCAAGCCATACCAAGCGAACGCGACGAACAAGAGTTCCTGGATCAGGTCCGCACGGCCTTGCAAGACGGAACGCCTGCCGTCAGACGCGCAGCAGGCAAAGCTGTAGTCAAATTTATGGATTTGGGCGAAGCGCAGGAGCAGGCGGCTGAAGCAATTCTCTACGGGGAAACTCCTGCAAACTGAACCTGCCGGAGTTGCCTGCCTTTGGGAAAAGAGACAGACCGCTGATTAACAGCCCTGTTGGCCTCTTGCTCAATGAACCAACGCTTCCACTCCTCTAGGGTGTTCGTCCCCAACTGATTTTTTAGTGACTCTCCCCCTTCTTCTCTTTCTCTCATGAAGCATACCCTCCTCCTGCTGACCTGCCTGTTAGGAATGACCGCGTGTCAGCACACCAACGTGCACAACGTGGTAAAAGATATTGCGGAACAACCCGTCGACACGAGCTATTACAGCCAAGAGCGTATCGTACTGCCAGCCTTTACGGCCGTCGAAATAAATTGTTTTGCCGACGTGACGTACCATCTGTGTGCTGCCTCGACTCCGCCTTCCGTACGTATCTTGGCACCGCAGAAAATGCTCAAACTGTATTCGGCTCATGTAGACGATGAAGGAACAATGGTGCTGACGATGAACACACGAACGGGACTTTCAGACCAAGCAGTTCCTGTGATTCACATTTATGCTCCCACGGTCAATGCCTTTGAGTTGAATGGTGGTAAATGTCTGCGACTTGGCGCGTTGCAACTGCATTCGCCGCTACAGGTGAAGCTAAACGGTGTGGGGGTCATCACTTCGCAGGAATTAAAAGCAACCTCTGTCGAAGTCGAGCTTAACGGTGCGGGCAACATGGAGTTACACGGCATCCATACCACTCGATTGAAAGCCCGACTCAACGGTGCCGGACATATCAAACTGGTCGGTAAAGCCCGAGAAAAGCATATTAGCATAGACGGTTCGGGTTCGATTGACACTTCAGAACTAAAAAAATGAACGCAACAGACCTATCCCAGAAATGGTACGTCATGAGTGCTACGTTCAACAGAAGTTTAAAGGTACAAGAACATCTGGAAGACATTGGAGTGGAATCTTTTATACCACTACGCACGAAAGTCTGTACAATCATGGGAAAGAAAATACGAAAAGAGGTGCCTGCCATCAGTAACTTGATTTTTATCCGAACGACCGAAGACGTTCTGAAGAATATCAAGCAAAGAATCAGCTACCTGCACTATCTCGTTGTCAAATCGGGGAAAGAGGTACGCAAGATGACGGTCAAAGACGAGGAAATGAACCTCTTCATCCGTTACTGTACGCAAACATCGCAAGAAGTAACCTGTCTTTCTCCTGACGAAATACACTTAGCCAAAGGAACAAGGGTGCGCATCCACGGCGGTCCGCTCGACGGATTGGAAGGACACTTTATCAAGGTTAAAGGTATACGCAAAAAGTGTGTTGTCATGAAAATTGACAATATCGCTGCGGCAGCACTGATTGATGTACATCCTGACTTGTTGGAAGTCATTCCTTAAGGAATTTTTCTCAAGTTCTCACCACATACAATGCCTTTATAAAGAATAGTTACAGCCTGTACGCACCATTCATAGCTCATCTAAACAGAAAATACTCCATGTACTATATTTCTAAACGAATCGAAGTAGCCTTCGCTCACCAACTTACACTAAACTACGAAAGCAAATGCCAACGCTTGCACGGCCACAACGGTATCATCACCGTCTACTGCTGTGCCGAAGAGCTTGACGAAAACGGAATGATTGTTGACTTCAGCCACGTCAAGAAAATGTTGACAGACAAAATGGACCACCGGAACCTCAACGAAGTGTTTGACTTTAATCCTACGGCCGAAAACCTCGCTCATTGGATTGCGAACCAAGTACCTCACTGTTACAAGGTAACTTTCCAAGAATCTGAGGGTAACATTGCCTGCTACGTCAAACCGGGTTGTGAACATCACGCTTTCTAAGGATACTCGATCTTAACTTGTTGAAGTAAGAAGAAGGAAGACCATTCACAAAGGAGTAGAAGATATGACTTTATGAACTCCCCAACTCAAAACACTTCAACTGCTATATCATCGAATCATCCACTAACGATATAATACAAGATGCGAATACACGAGATATTCTACTCTTTGCAAGGCGAGGGCTACCATGTAGGTACCCCCGCTGTTTTTATCCGTTTAGCTGGCTGCAATCTGCGTTGTCCTTTCTGCGATACGGATCACGAACAAGGCGAAGAAATGACGGAAGAAGAAATCGTGAAACGAGTACAGGAGTTTCCTGCCCGCCACGTGATACTGACGGGGGGAGAACCCTCCCTGCAACTGACTGAATCCCTCATTACTCGACTACACGAAGCGGATAAATACGTTGCTATCGAAACAAACGGTACTCATCCACTGCCTCCTGGCATTGATTGGATTACCCTCTCTCCCAAATCACCCTTTCTTACCCAATCGGCCGCTCGTCCCATTTTGAAACAATGTGACGAGATGAAGTTGGTGTATACAGGTGCTGATTTTTCCACATACTCCCAGTTTCCTGATATACAAGTAAAGCACTACTTTCTTCAGCCTTGTGATACAGGAGATCCAACACGCAATCAAGCTTTGCTTCAAGAAGCCATTGTCTACTGCTTAAAGCATCCTCAATGGAGACTCTCGTTGCAAACTCATAAAATGATTGGCATCGAATAAACAAAAGCATCCTCGCTATTACATATGGAACATTCCCTTATCCTTCTCGCTGACAGCGGCAGTACCAAGACGGACTGGCTACTGACGACGGAAAACCAACAACCTGTGACCCGCATCCAAACACAGGGTATCAATCCCTTTATGCAGACGGATACGGAAATTGCCGCCTCTCTACATACTGCCCATGAACAATTGGTTGCTTGGAACGCCCCTACGCAGATTTATTTCTACGGAGCAGGCTGTCGTGACGAACAATGCCAACGGATGCGCGAACATTTACAACAGGAATGGCAGGAGACTAACCTGATTGAAGTTGGCTCAGATCTGCTCGGAGCAGCAAAAGCTTTGTTTGGCAGAGGAAAAGAAGCTACCCAACCCAGCGATGGCATTGCCTGTATTTTAGGAACAGGTAGCAACAGCGGACTCTTCCTTGACGGTGCGATTGTGCACAACGTTTCTCCTTTAGGTTACATCCTCGGAGACGAAGGAAGCGGGGCCGTACTCGGCCGCCGTTTGTTGGGTGATTTGCTGAAACATCAATTGCCCCAAACGTTGGAAGATGATTTTCATGCACACTACGAATTGACCGCCCAAGATATCCTTCAGCGAGTCTATCGCGAACCCTTTGCCAACCGTTTCCTCGCTTCGTTTGCCCCATTTCTCCATCGTCATCGGGAAGAAGCAAGTATTCGCCACCTACTGATTGACGAATTCACACGCTTCTTTCTACGCAATATAGCCCAATACAATCGTCCGGACCTGGAAGTTTCCTTTGTCGGAAGCATTGCCTTCTACTTCAAAGAGGAACTCACCCAAGCAGCCCATCAAACAGGCTTCCATATCGGGTGCATTCGCCGTAGTCCTTTAGAATAACAGAAGTATTTCAGCCTTCCGGCCTTTTTGCGTACCTTCGCAACGTTTTCTCTTTCTTTCTGACATTCAAGAATCAGAAACTTGCGTCTAACGCACATAGACGACTCATCCCTCTTATACAATCCCTTTATCGATCTATACTAAGATATTATGCCGACAAAAAAAACAGTTACATCACCCAAAAGCCGTAAACCCAACCCAGGCACTACTCCAGCACCTCCCACGTTCTGGCAACGCCTGCGCAACGGACAAGTCAAGGCAGATGTTACTGAATTTCTGAAAGCAGACCTCGTTCGCTTTGTAATTGGGCTGTCGCTCTTAGGCATCAGCATCTACCTCTTGCTTAGCATGATTTCGAACCTCTTCACCGGCAGCATCGATCAAGGCGGAGTGCAGAGTTGCAACTTAGACCAAGCCGCCAACTATGGTGGAAAGTTAGGTGCCTACCTTTCTTTCTACTTCATGGATGGTTGCTTCGGTATTGCCTCACTCTTTATTCCCCTGCTCACCTTGCTCATCGGTATCAAACTGATGGGTGCTTATACCGTTCGCCTTTGGAAGTGGTTTCTCAACTTCTCGTTCTTGATGATCTGGAGTTCGGTGTTCTTCAGTCTGATTTGTCAGTCACTTCCCGATGCTTGGGTCTCAGGACTGAGTTTCCGATTGGGCGGAGCACATGGTGACTTCATACGTAGCTACCTGGTAACTACCCTCGGAACCTTCGGCGTTTGGTTACTAATTATCTCCTGCGTATTGCTTTACTTCGTCTACCTTACGTCTGAAACCATCCACATCGTACGCCGCTTGCTTCACCCGCAAGACTACATCAACCTCAAGAAATTGAAGCGCAATAAAAAGGCTGCAGCTGAACCTGGCGAATCAATCGACGTTCCGAACGAAGTGGAAGAAGAAGTAACTCAGCTCGACCTGACTCCTGAAGAAGAAAGCGCCCGTTACGAAGACGAAACCAACGAAGAAGAAGAGTTGATGGCTAAAGAAACAGACGAAACGGTCTCCATCGATCTTTCAGCTGAATCCTCTAATACTCCCGCTCCCCACCCCATCGAAGCGACGAATAGTGACCAGGAGGCTCCCAAGCCCTCCCAAGTAGCAGGTGAAGCAAGCACTACGAAACTGGACATAGCCAAGACAATCGTCGATGATAAGGCCAAAGGCAAAACCGTTGAGGAAGTCAAAGACCTTGCTCCTTACGATCCGCGCAAGGATTTGGAGTATTATAAATTCCCTACCATTCCGTTGCTCAAACATTACGACGACCAGGGACCTGCCATTGACATGGCTGAACAAAATGCCAACAAGGACCGCATCATTGAGGTATTGCGCAACTTTGGTGTCGAGATTTCGAGTATCAAGGCCACCATCGGCCCGACCATTACACTCTACGAGGTCACTCCCGCTCCTGGAGTACGCATCAACAAGATTCGCAACCTGGAAGATGACATTGCGCTCTCTCTTTCTGCCTTGGGCATCCGTATCATTGCTCCCATTCCGGGCAAAGGCACCATTGGTATTGAGGTTCCTAACAAGAACCCACGTATCGTCTCCATGGAGAGCATCATCAACACGAAGAAATTCCAGGAATCTACTTTTGACCTCCCGATTGCTTTAGGTAAAACCATTACCAACGAAGTCTTCATGGTAGACTTGGCAAAGATGCCCCACCTGCTCGTAGCTGGTGCCACGGGTCAAGGTAAGTCTGTTGGTCTGAACGCCATCATCACTTCTTTGCTCTACAAGAAGCATCCTGCCGAACTGAAGCTCGTCATGGTAGACCCGAAGAAGGTTGAATTTTCTATTTATACCTCCATCGAGAAACACTTCCTGGCAAAGATTCCCGCTGAAAACGAAGATCCCATCATTACCGATGTGACAAAGGTGGTACAAACACTCAAGAGTCTCTGTCAATTGATGGACGCACGCTATGACTTGCTGAAGAAGGCCAAGGTTAGAAACATCAAGGAGTACAATGCCAAGTTCAAAGCGCGCCAACTGAACCCCGAGAACGGACATGAGTTCATGCCTTACATCGTAGTCATCATCGACGAGTTTGGTGACCTGATTATGACTGCAGGCAAGGAAGTGGAATTGCCCATTGCCCGTATTGCCCAATTAGCCCGTGCTGTGGGTATGCACATGATTATTGCAACTCAACGACCGACGACCAATATTATCACGGGTACCATCAAAGCTAACTTCCCCGCGCGCATGGCCTTCAAGGTCATGTCTCAGATAGACAGCCGTACCATTCTCGACCAAGGTGGTGCCAACCAGTTAGTAGGTAAGGGTGACATGCTCTTCTTAGCGGCCAACACGCCGGTTCGTGTGCAATGTGCTTTTGTCGATACGCCCGAAGTCGAACGTATCAACGAATACATCAGCAAACAACAAGGCTACCAGGCTGCTTACGAACTTCCCGAACCCGAAATGGAAGGCGAAGGAAATGGTCCAGCAGAATTGGACAGTGACTCCCTCGACCCGATGTTTGAAGAAGCTGCCCGTTTGATTGTCATTCATCAACAAGGCTCTACTTCGCTTATCCAGCGCAAATTCGCCATCGGCTACAACCGCGCAGGTCGTCTGATGGATCAACTCGAACGAGCAGGCATTGTGGGTCCAGTGCGCGGTTCCAAACCCCGAGAAGTCTTGGTTGCTGACGAAATTGAACTCGACAGCCGCATTCAGCAATTACGCGGATAATTATGAAACACAAGGTAACTATCCTGATCAAACAGGATGGTTACCTATCTATATCATTGGAAAATACAAATTGTTAATCTCATGTTTAAACAAAAAACTCTCTACCTCTTGGCGCTCTTCCTCCTTAGTTGGAGTATGCAAGCGCAAGTTTCGCTCACCTTTCAGCGAACAGGTACTACTGCAGAATCAGTAAAAGTTCAAGTACGCAATGCCCACGGTCAGCCCTTGAACGGGGTTACGGCATCTGTTGTATCCACCTCACATGACTTCAAGTCTTCAGGTAATGCAATCACGGAAGCCATTGTCTGCCCCAATGTCAATGCGACCTCCAACCCTACGATCGATCTCGTCTTTAAAATCTCCGGTTTGGCTGAAGCGACTCAGTTTAATGCCTTGGATCTAGATATTCATGCACTCAACAATGCAGGCAATTACCAGGAAAGCGGTGACAAACAACCCCGCCGCTACGTATTGCGCACTTCGGTCAGTGACAACGGAACGGATTGGACTGGCTGGATCAACAAGTTTAACTTTGACATTGCCGAAGGCATCAACACCAACGGAAAGACCCACAAACTCTGGGGATGGATGTCAAAAGATACGGTCAAGACTTCTAGCAAGGACTTTTATCTCAAGTTGAATATCAAAAAGGGCACTCAAAACCAAGGATGCTTCTTCGGTATCTCCAGCATCACCCTCAAAGACAGTGTCTATGCACCCGTCTCTTCCACACCGCTCGCCAAGCGACTGGGCATCTACTACCATCCCTGTGGAAGCAAGACCTCCGTTTACTTGACGGCTTGCAACATTACGGGTCAGGCAGTTTCTAACGAATTGCATTATGCAGCTACTTCCGACAACCTCAAAGGCTTCCATCACATCGAACGTCATGATTCGGCTGAAGTCGCACGCGGTGGTCGTTTCAACTTAGACTATGCGGCACAAGGCTTGACAAAAGATTACACCGTAACCGCTTATTTCGACTGGGACGCTGATGGCATCTTCGAGACTAAACAAGAATTCTTGAACGACGCTTCGGGCCATGCCGAAATCCAAGTTCCCACAGATGCCAAGGAAGGCCGAGTACGCATGCGCATGCGCTTAAATGACAACGGACTGGAATATGCCGACGAGGAAGTGCATGGTATGCTCTACGACTTCTTCCTCTTCGTACATCCCCAGGCCGAACCGACTCCTCCGACAAGTATCACCCCCATCGAACAAGTACAAGTTCAGGACCAAAAGGCCTATAACATCGAAGGTAAACTCATCCAACTCGAAAACCACCAGGGCATTTACATCCAGGGCGGTCAAAAGAAAATCAAATAAAAACAGACGTTGCACTGGGATAGGTTGAGAAGGCACAAGAAAGCCAATCTCACTGGTTTTCCCTACCAAAGCCTCATCTAAACTCCTCAACCAGGCAATTCCCCAACATCTCATCTATTTTTACTTATGACAAAGACATCTCTCCTGCTCCTCGGTGGAGCTTCTCTCTGCGCCGCTCAACTGGCAGCTCAAGAAACTTCCAAGCCCAACATCATTTTCATCCTTTGCGATGATATGGGCTACGGCGACCTCGCTTGCTACGGTCAGCCTTATATCTCTACTCCTAACCTCGACCGTATGGCCGCTGAAGGTATGCGTTTCACCCAAGCCTATGCGGGTAGCCCCGTCAGTGCTCCTTCACGCGCTACCTTGATGACGGGTCAGCATACCGGTCATACCCACGTACGCGGTAACAAAGAGTATTGGGGCGGCCGTCCGAACATCCAGTATGGTGTCGCACAAGACCCCGACCGCGTAGGTCAGGAACCCTATGACACCGCCCACGTCATTCTACCCGAAATCATGAAAGCCAATGGCTATACCACGGGTATGTTCGGCAAGTGGGCAGGCGGTTACGAAGGCTCAATCTCTACTCCCGACAAGCGCGGTGTGGATGAATACTACGGCTACATCTGCCAGTACATGGCACACAAGTATTACCCCAACTTCCTCAATCGCTACAGCAAGCGTCGCGGAGACAGCGGTGTGGTTCGCATTGAGTTGAAAGAGAATACCAAGTACTCCGATGGTTCCAACCATCCCGACTATGCGAAACGTACGCAATATTCGGGTGACCTCATCCACCAGGAAGCGTTGGAATGGCTCGACCAGCAAACGTCCGATCAGCCCTTCTATGGTCTCTTTACTTATACCCTTCCCCACGCTGAGCTCTACCAGCCCAATGACTCCATCCTCAAGGCTTACGAAGGTCGCTTCTGCGAGGACAAAGACTTTGGCGGTAGCGGTCGTTACCACTCCACGGTCAATACCCACGCACAGTTTGCCGCAATGATTACCCGTTTGGATACCTATGTCGGCGAAATCTTTGCCAAGCTGAAAGAGAAGGGTATGGATGAGAATACCTTAGTTATCTTCTCTTCCGACAACGGTCCTCACGAGGAAGGTGGTGCCGACCCCGACTTCTTCGGTCGCGACGGTATGCTCCAGGGTAAGAAGCGTTCTTGCCTCGAAGGCGGTATCCGTGTTCCCTTCATCGTCCGTTGGCCGGGCAAGGTCAAGGCAGGTGTAGTCAATGACCACCAATTGGCCTTCTACGACGTTATGCCTACATTCTGCGACCTCATTGGTCAGAAGAACTATACCGAAGTGTTTGGCAACAAACGATTGGAAAAGGACTACTTCGACGGCATCTCATTTGCTCCGACCCTCCTTGGTAAAGACGATGAGCAAAAGCAACACGACTTCCTCTACTGGGAATTCCACGAGACCAATCAGCTTGGTGTGCGTAAGGGCGACTGGAAACTCCACGTTGATCGCGGTACTTGCAAACTCTACAACCTAGCTACCGATGTACACGAAGACCACAACGTAGCCAGCCAACATCCCGAAATCGTCAAGGAACTGAAGCAAATCATTCACGAACAGCACGTTAAGTCTGACGTTCCCATGTTCGAGAACCTCACGATTCCCCAGTAAGCTCAACGATTTCTAAGTTCGTCTCACAGCGTGCTACTGTTTGACGAATCTCCTTCCTTCACGGGGAGACACATCCTTTCTACATCGAAAGGCGTGTCTCCCCGTTTTTCTTGTTTCTGCCCACAGACTCTCCTGCTCTCTTGGTATTTTCTCGCATATCGAACAACTTGTTGATGATAAACCATTATATTTGCGGACAATTTGTCAAAAGATAGCCAACAATGAAGTATAAAAGCATATTCCTTTCCCTTTTTGCAGCCTGCGCAGTCAGCATTTCGGGATTTGCCCAAACTGCACGCCAAGTGTTAGACCAGACAGCGGCTAAGTTGAAGAACAGCGGTGGCATCGAAGCCAGCTTCGAAGGCACCCAGTTCAAGGGAGTTGAAGAAGACGGCACCGTTACGGGCCATCTTTACTTACAGGGCAACAAGTTTAAGATTACCTCCTCCTCTCTGACCACCTGGTTTGACGGACATACCCAGTGGAGTCTCATGACGGGCAGTGACGAAGTCAATGTCAGCACGCCAACTGTCGAAGAACTCCAGCAGATGAATCCGTACACCTTTGTCGATCTCTATAAGAAAGGTTACCGTTTACGCTTAGCCCCCACTACCTACCAGGGAAAGCCCAGCCACGAAGTACGACTTATCGCCGACAACAAGTCCGCCCCCTTACAATTACTCATTATTGTCATTGACAAAAACAGCCAATTACCGAAATCCATCCGCATCAAGGATAATCGGGGTGAATGGACCCGTATTCGGGTCAACAGCATCCGCACCAAGCGTCGCTGGAACGATGCGACGTTTAAGTTCGACGAAAAGAAGCATCCGGGCATCGAAGTCATTGACTTGCGATAAGCCGACAACCTTCTTCTCCTCTCTCTTCTTATTCACGGCCAAAGGCCAAGGGATGAAAGCCATCCGGCTCCTTCCCCATTCCTCCGACTCAACTCATCAACCACATATCATTTAGTATTATTCCTATGATTTCTTGCTTAATTCTCGGTTCCGGTCCTGCCGGATATACAGCGGCAGTTTATGCCGGACGTTCTGGTTTGCAACCCGTTATTTACGAAGGTTTACAACCCGGTGGTCAATTGACCATTACGACTGAAATCGAAAACTTCCCCGGATTTCCCGAAGGCATTGATGCCAACGAACTGATGGATCACATGCGCAAGCAAGCTGAACGCTTCGGTGCAGAAATCCGTTCGGCAGCAGCTGTCAAGGTTGATTTCGACCAACATCCCTATAAAGTATGGTTTGACGATGGTACGGAAGAAACTTGCCAGACCCTCATCATTGCGACCGGTGCTTCAGCCAAATACTTAGGTTTGGACGATGAAAAGAAATACCAAGGTCAAGGCGTGAGCGCCTGTGCTACCTGCGACGGATTCTTCTACCGCAAGAAGACTGTAGCCGTTGTCGGTGGTGGTGACACAGCTTGTGAGGAAGCAACCTACCTCGCCGGTTTGGCACAGAAGGTTTACCTCATCGTGCGCAAGCCCTTCCTGCGTGCCAGCAAGGCCATGCAGGATCGTGTCATGGAGAATCCTAAAATCGAAGTTCTTTTCGAAACCAACACCCTGGGCCTCTATGGTGAAAACGGCGTAGAAGGTGCCCATCTCGTTCACCGCAAGGGCGAAGCTGACGAACGTCGTTACGACCTGCCCATCGACGGTTTCTTCCTCGCCATTGGTCACAAGCCCAACAGCGACATCTTCAAGCCCTGGGTAAAGACCGATGAAGTCGGTTACATCCTCACCGAAGGAGCTTCTCCTTGCACAGGTATCCCGGGTGTCTATGCTGCCGGCGACGTAGCTGACCCCCATTACCGTCAGGCCATCACCGCAGCAGCCAGCGGTTGCAAAGCAGCCATCGAAGCTGAACGCTACTTGAAGACATTATAAGGTTTTGCGGTTTCTGCCAGTTCTGAAGTGAAGGGCTGTAGCGAAACGAAGTTCATTCCTACGAAGCGTTTCAACGCGCTACCCTTCTACAGGCTCGAAATCACCCATACCTCTATCGTCGGTTCATCTTGCGTCTATTACTCCCCTCGAGAAGCGCAAGGTAGCCCAAAGGCACAAGGCGCATCGCCAGGTCTTTCCCTTAGGAGGAGTCTAAAGGTTGAGAAGATACACGAGGTTTATCAACCTCCTTCTAAACTTTTAGACTCCTCCTTTTGCATTTTCCATCCCCCTTCCGTTCCACCTCCATCATCTCCACTCACATTGGAATCTCATCCCCTCCAACCTTTTCTACCGCCCCAGGCTCGCATCCTGATGTTAGGCAGTTTTCCACCGCCCCGCAAACGTTGGTCGATGGATTTTTTCTACCCCAATATGCAAAACGACATGTGGCGCATCTTCGGCCTCATCTTCTTTGCCGACCGCGACCACTTCGTCGACCTTCCCCACAAGCGTTTCAATAAGGAACTGCTCGAAACCTTTCTCACCGAGAAGGGCGTCGCTCTCTACGACACGGCAACTACAGTCAACCGCTTGCAGGACAATGCCTCCGACAAATATTTGGAAGTCGTCGAAGCAACCGACGTCGATGCCCTCTTGCGCCGCATCCCCCAGTGCCATGCCATTGTCACCACCGGACAGAAAGCCACGGACACTCTCCGTTCACACTTTCTCGTACCCGAGCCACCTGTAGGCGGAAGCGTTTCCTTTACCTTCGAAGGCAGGGAAATGCGCTTATACCGTATGCCCAGCAGTAGCCGCGCCTATCCCTTACACATAGAAAAGAAAGCCGCGGCTTACCGCCAAATGCTTCAAGCCGAAGGACTCTTGACTTCCTCTCCCTCCTCCGTCACAGACCCCTGAGACCAATACCGGTCCCTTTCCTCCCTCGCTTCCTGCCACATTAGAGAAGTTTGATTCTTTACGTCCCACGCGCTCAAAAAAGTATTACTACCTTTGTGCCCGGAAGCCAACACACGTTTTACGCTGTAAGTCAATTCTCGAACGCTTCCTCTCCTGCGCTAAGAAGCGCCTCTATATTAGATTTACTCTACCGAACCAACACAACACATTATCATATATACTCACCATGGACGTACAAATGAAGTTCGATTATCGCGCCGGCTTAAACCTCATAGGTAATGAAGCCGAACTGAAGGAATTGGTATCACTTGCTCGCGAAGCTCATCAGGAGCTTCAAAATGGCACCTGCCCGGGCAACGACTTTTTGGGTTGGATGCACCTGCCTTCAGGAACTCCCCAAGAACTGATTAACGACATCAAGGCCACAGCCCAAACCTTACGTGCCAACTGCGACACCATCGTCGTAGCAGGTATCGGCGGTAGCTACCTCGGTGCCCGTGCTGTCATCGAGGCTTTGGGCAACAGCTTCGAGTGGCTCACCAACGAGGGTCAGAACCCCGTCATTCTCTTCGCCGGTAACAACATTAGCGAAGACTATCTCTACGAGATGAGCCAATACCTCAAGACACGTAAGTTTGGTATCATCAATATTTCCAAGAGCGGTACGACTACCGAAACGGCTCTTGCATTCCGTTTGCTCCGTCGCCAGTGCGAGGAACAGCGTGGTGTAGAAGAAGCCCGCAAGGTTATCGTAGCCATTACCGATGCCAAGCGTGGTGCCGCCCGCATGATGGCAACCCAGGAAGGTTATAAGACTTTTGTCATCCCCGACAACGTAGGCGGTCGCTTCTCCGTACTGACTCCCGTCGGTCTGCTTCCCATTGCTTGCGCCGGTTATGACATCGAAGCATTGATGCAAGGTGCCGTTGCCATGGAAAAGCAGTGCGGCTGCGATGTTCCCTTCGAGAACAACCCCGCTCAACAGTATGCCGTTGTCCGCAACTACTTCTACCAGCAGGCTGGTCGCAAGATCGAGATTTTGGTCAACTTCCATCCCAAGCTCCACTATGTAAACGAGTGGTGGAAGCAGCTCTACGGTGAAAGCGAAGGTAAGGACGGCAAGGGTATCTTCCCCGCTGCAGTTGACTTCACTACCGACCTCCACTCTATGGGTCAGTGGATTCAGGATGGCGAACGTACCATCTTCGAAACAGTCATTTCTGTGAAGCAGCCCAACCATTCTGTAGTGGTTCCTGCCGATTCTCAAAACCTCGACGGTCTTAACTTCCTCGCAGGCAAGCGTGTCGACGAAGTCAACAAGATGGCCGAACTCGGTACCTGCCTCGCTCACATGGACGGCGGTGTGCCCAACCTGCATGTGACGATCGACAAGCTCGATGCCTTCAATATCGGTAGCCTGCTCTACTTCTTCGAAATTGCTTGCGGTATCAGCGGCCTGTTGCTGAAGGTCAATCCCTTCGATCAGCCCGGTGTCGAAGCTTACAAGAAGAACATGTTTGCGCTCCTCGGTAAGCCCGGCTACGAAGCAGAAAGTGAAGCCATCAAGGCCCGTCTCTAATCCTTATCTCTTTCTCACGAGGCAGAAGAAGTCGCTCGTTTCCTATTTGGGAATCCACTCAGCGGCCTCTTCTGCCCTTTTTATTTTCCTTCTCACTTTATGAAATCTGTTGAACTGTATTTGAAGAAGCATGGTTTCACGGAGTTTACGCCTAAAGCCGTACTGTTCGATATGGATGGCGTACTGTTCGACTCGATGCCCAATCATGCCAACTCCTGGGCGACCGTTTGCACCGAGTTCGGACTGACCATGACGCCCGAAGAGGCTTATATGCACGAAGGACGAACCGGCGAATCGACCATCAATATCCTGGCCCGCCGCCATTGGGGACGCGAAGCCACACCGCAGGAGATTGAACAAATCTACGCAGAGAAATGCCGCCTCTTCAATCAATGTCCCGAAGCTCCCAAAATGCCCGGTGCCCAAGAAGTTTTGGAAAGTGTGCGTGCCGCAGGCCTCGCCATCGTCGTCGTAACTGGTAGCGGACAAAAATCCCTGCTCGACCGCTTAGAACACAACTATCCGGACTTCTTCACACCCGAACTCATCGTTTCGAGCAAAGACGTGAAACACGGCAAGCCTCATCCCGAACCCTATCTCATGGGGTTGGAAAAGGTCGGTTTGAAGCCCTGGGAAGCTGTCGTCGTAGAGAATGCACCGCTCGGCGTACGTGCCGCCGTAGCTGCACAGATTTATACCATTGCGGTCAATACCGGTCCACTTCCCGAAAGTGCCCTGCTTGATGAAGGAGCCAACACGCTTTTCCCCTCCATGCAAGCCTTTGCCCAACTCCTTCAAACTCCGCGCGTATGACAACCGACCTGCTCAATAATCGTACCGCCCGCCTGTTGGGCGAAGAGGCTGTTCACCGTTTGGGTCAGCAACGCGTCATACTCTTTGGAGTGGGCGGTGTAGGCAGTTGGTGCGCCGAGAGTCTCGTACGCACCGGCATCTGCCACTTGACCATCGTCGACCCCGACTGCGTAGCTCCCTCCAATGTCAACCGTCAGCTGATGGCCACCTCACAAACGCTTGGCCAGGTCAAAGTCCAAGTGCTCCGCGACCGCCTGCTTGCCATCAATCCCGAAGCTGAGATAACCGCTTTACAGCAGAGCTATACGGCCGAAACAGCCTCTTCGTTTGCCCTCGGGGAATATGACTACGTCATCGATGCCATCGACTCGCTGCAAGACAAAGCCCACCTCATCCTCGAAGCCTGTCGGGCCCGTCGCCCACGCCTTTTCGCTTCGATGGGAGCAGCCCTGAAGTTAGACCCGACACGCATCAGCGTAGCCGAATTCTGGAAGGTCAAGGGTTGTCCCCTTGCCGCCGCCCTGCGTCGTCGCTTCAAGCAACGCAAGGAACTTCCGAGCCGCAAATTCAAATGTGTGTTCAGCGACGAATTGCTTGAAAACCGAGGCGAAACGTCCGAAGACCCTGGCACCAAGGCACGCATCAACGGCAGCCTCTCCCACATCACGGGCATCTTCGGTTTTACTCTCGCCGGACTGGTCATTGAGGACGTGATGCGAAAGGTGGAAGAAGAATCCACACAAGCTTAACGCCGCTCACGTTGTGCCCCCGCATTGTGCCCAACGCGATTCCATCCGCCTCCATTCCTCTTCAAACATAAGACAGCCCATTCCCAAACGCAAGAAAGCGTAGCAAGCTTCAATGCTTGCTACGCTTTCTTTATGTTATCAATTGAAACAGCCGATTACATCATGCCGCCCATACCCGGGTTACCCATCGGGAGTTCGGGCTTATCTTCCTTCTTGTCGCAGATTACACATTCCGTCGTAAGGAACATACCTGCAACAGAAGCAGCATTCTCAAGGGCTACACGCGTTACCTTCGCGGGGTCTACGACACCAACTGCACGGAGGTCACCAAATACTTCCGTCTTCGCGTTGTAACCATAGTTGCCTTCACCTTCGCGCACCTTGTTCACGATGACTGCACCTTCTACACCGGCATTGCGGCAGATCTGGCGGAGCGGTTCTTCGATAGCACGACGAATGATAGCGATACCCGTCGTTTCGTCTGCATTGTCACCCGTCATGCCTTCGAGTGCCTGCTGAGCGCGGATGTAAGCTACACCACCACCCGTCACGATGCCTTCCTCGATAGCAGCACGCGTAGCGCAGAGTGCATCGTCGCAACGGTCCTTCTTTTCCTTCTGTTCCGTTTCGCTTGCTGCACCAACTTCGAGTACGCATACACCGCCTGAGAGCTTAGCCAGACGTTCCTGGAGTTTCTCCTTATCGTAAGAGCTGGTAGAGTTAGCCATCTCGTTCTTAATCTGAGCGATACGTTCCTGGATGCAGTCCTTATGGCCCATACCGTTTACGATGGTCGTGTTCTCCTTCGAGATAGTCACCTTATCAGCAGAACCCAACATTTCGAGCGTAGCCTGTTCGAGCTTCAAGCCCTTCTCTTCGCTAATCACTACGCCACCCGTCAACACAGCGATGTCCTCGAGCATAGCCTTGCGGCGATCACCGAAGCCCGGAGCCTTGACAGCGCAAATCTTCAATTGCGTACGGAGACGGTTTACAACAAGTGTCGTGAGTGCTTCGCTGTCTACATCCTCAGCGATGACCAACAAAGGACGGCCGCTCTGCACAGCAGGTTCGAGGATGGGGAGGAAATCCTTGATGTTAGAGATCTTCTTGTCGTAAATCAAGATGTAAGGATTCTCCATCACGCACTGCATCTTCTCCGTGTCCGTCACGAAGTAAGCCGAGAGGTAACCACGGTCAAACTGCATACCTTCTACCGTCTTCAACACGGTGTCACGGCCCTTAGCGTCCTCGATCGTAATCACACCGTTCACGCTTACGGCACGCATACCGTCAGCAATGAGCTTACCGATTTCGGGATCGTTGTTTGCAGAAATGGTAGCCACCTGCTCAATCTTGTCATAGCTTTCGCCTACCTGCTCGCTCTGCGCCTTGATGCTTTCTACGACCTTAGCCACAGCCTTGTCGATACCACGCTTCACGTCGAGCGGATTAGCACCTGCAGCCACGTTCTTCATGCCTTCCGTCAAGATAGCCTGCGTCAAGACGGTAGCCGTCGTCGTACCGTCACCGGCATCGTCGCCCGTCTTCGAAGCAACACTCTTCACGAGCTGTGCACCAGCGTTCTGGAAAGCGTCTTCCAGTTCGATTTCCTTGGCTACGCTCACACCGTCCTTCGTGATACGGGGCGCACCAAACTTCTTATCGATAACAACGTTGCGACCCTTCGGACCGAGCGTTACCTTTACCGCATTAGCCAATGCGTCAGCACCTTCGCGAAGACGTTCGCGAGCATCTACGTCGTATATAATTTCTTTAGCCATGATGATTTCTATTTATAGGGATGTTAGACAATTTGAATTATGCCAAAACAGCGAGCACGTCGCTTTGGCGCATGATGAGATATTTTTCGCCTTCGTATTCCACTTCAGTACCAGCGTACTTTCCGTAGAGCACAACGTCGCCAGCCTTAAGTACCATCGTTTCGTCTTTGGTACCCTCGCCAGTAGCTACAACTTCACCCTGAAGGGGTTTCTCCTTAGCGGTGTCAGGAATAATGATGCCACCAGCTGTTTTCTCTTCTGCGGGAGCGGGCTTAATCAGCACGCGGTCTGCTAACGGTTTAATGTTCATGATGCGTATGAATTTATGAGTTGTTTATTTGATTGCTTAGAATGAGTATCTCGTCCTCGCTGCCCGTAAGCAAGCGACCCGGGACGACGGTGCTTCACGTCACCCGCACACTGCCAAGCGTCTGCGTTTCCGTGATGCACCCTCTTATAAGGCAAGAGCGTGCCAAACGGGGTAAAAAGGTCGTTTTGGCACAAAATATTTTTGAAATCACCCTTTTCCTGCCAGTTTGTCAGCCAGCGTGACAAAAACGTCAGTCGGTTGGCAGTTCCTGGGGAGGAACGTAGCTACCCCCATCGGGGACGGAAGCTCGAGCTGTCAGGGGGTTCCCGACGCGGTCTGCCCTCCCCTTCCACAGGCAGACATCTCCTCCTTCTATCTAAAGGCTTCGTTCATCCAGCTGCCCCGAGCCCTCCGTGTCTACCACCCGTTTTGCTGTCCTTCTTATAAACAAAAAAAGCGTCCGTTCGGTGGTCACTTTGCTCCTTCATCCCTTCTTAACCCGCCCTTCACCGCCCCTTAACCATTCTGTCAGACCTTTGCCGTGCTAAATAACTATTTCCAATCACTCTAATGAGACAAATTGTGTTTCTACTGCTCTGCCTGCTGGTATCAGGCAAAGCCTGGGCGGATGTAGCCGCCACACTCCAAGGACGCGTCATCGACAGCCAGACAGGTGAAGGGCTGGTCGGAGCTACGCTCCAAATCACTCCGGGTAACAAAATGTCCGTAAGCGATACGGACGGCGCATTCACCTTCCAGGGACTCTCCCCGCGCACGTACACCTTGACAGCGACTTACTTAGGTTACCAAAAGGTAACCCTGACCATCAACCCCGCACGCCTGGACACGGTGCTGGTGGTACGGATGGAAGAGATGGAAAACCTCCTCGGTGCGGCTACCGTTACGGCGCACGTTAAGCGCAACACCGAAAACGCCATTGTCACCGTACAAAAGAACAGTCTCGTCGTGCAAAGTGGTATCTCGGCACAACAGATCAGTCAGTCACAGGACAAAGATGCTTCCGAAGCCATCCGACGCGTACCAGGCATTTCGATTATTGACCAGAAGTTCGTCATGGTGCGCGGTCTCTCCCAGCGTTATAATAATGTATGGATTAACGGAGCGGCCGTTCCTTCGAGCGAAGCAGACTCACGCGCCTTCTCCTTCGACATCATTCCCTCCTCGCAGATGGACAACATGCAGATTGTCAAATCGCCTGCGCCCCAATATCCTGCCGACTTCACTGGCGGCTTCATCCTCATCGACACCAAAGACGTTCCGCACAGCAATACGGCAAGTGTCAGTGTCGGTGCCTCAATCAATGACCAAACGCACTTTCAGTCCTTCCATGCTGGAAAAGGGGGTAAGACCGACTTCCTCGGATTCGATAACTTCCGCAGCTTAAAGAACGGACTCCACACCACGCTCAAGCCGACCCCTGGCGGCAGAGGCATCAGTCTGTTGGGCAATGGCCTGAACAACGACTGGCGCGTGCGCAACCAGCATCCTTGGGCCGACCTCTCGCTCGCCGCTGACTTCAGCCGTTCACGCGAATGGGACAACGGTGCAGTCTTTGCTGTACTCGGTGCGGTCAACTATCATAACGGATTCAAGACATACGAACCGATGGAGAACTCACTCTACGGTGCTTATGACTTGACGCACGACCAGAGTGTCTACCTGCGCCGCAGCACAGACCGTCAGTACGCTCAGAATGTAAGACTCGGCGCGATGCTCAACTTTACTTTCGTACCTGCCGGCAAGAGCGGCCGCTACGAGTGGAAGAATATCTTCAATCAGTTGGGTACCGATCGCTACACCTCTCGTGAAGGCTTCAATGCACAAAGCAACCAAATCAAGGAAGCCGAATATTACTACTCCAGCCGTACGACCTACAACACGCAGCTCACGGGTAAGTACGTGTGGGACCACTCTCGCCTCGACTGGAATGCCGGCTACGCTTACGCCAATCGCAATCTCCCCGACCGTCGTCGCTATACGCTCGACAACCAGCTTGACCCCGACCGCATCGGTTTGACCACGGGTAACGAAATCAGCCGTGAATTTACGCGCCTCGACGAACACATCGGTTCGGCAGGTGTCAACTATCGCTACACCTTCGAAGGCGGCAAGGTTGAACCCGAACTCTTTACGGGTGGTTACGCCGAATACCGTTCGCGCCAATACGGCACACGCAGTTTCATCTACCAGTGGAACACGGCAGACAACCAGTTGCCGGCTGACTTCCGTTACCTCGACCTGCCCACCCAGCTCTTGGTTGATGCCAACTATGGTGACAACGGACTTTACCTTATCGACGACACCAAGATGCGCAACGACTACGAGGGTCGTTACCGCGTGCTCTCAGCCTACGCTGCGGTCAATGTGCCGCTCGGTGCCTTCAACCTCTACGCCGGTGGTCGCTTTGAGCACAGCCGCATGGAATTGATTAGCAACACCCGCGACTACGAGGTAAGTCCGAAGAGCCGCTTCTACGAGGGCAATGACTTCTTCCCCTCAGTCAATGCTACGTACCGCATCACTCCGCAACACCAGGTGCGTGCCTCTTACGGCCGTTCCATCAATCGTCCCGAGTTCCGCGAAGTAAGCCCCTCGGTTTTCTTCGACTTCGACCTCGCGTCGTCTGTACAGGGTAACACCGACCTCAAGGCTTGCCACATTGACAACGTCGATCTTCGCTACGAATGGTATCCCGCACCGGGCGACCAAATCTCTCTGGCAGCTTTCTATAAGCACTTTGACAGCCCCATCGAATGGACTTACACCGTAACGGGTGGTACCGACTTGGTGTACTCCTACGAAAATGCCCACCGTGCTCACAACTACGGTCTCGAGCTCGATGTCCGCAAGAACCTTCGCTTCATCGGCTTGCCCGACTTCACCTTGGTTTTCAACGGAGCCTTGATTAAGAGCGAAGTGAAGTTCGACAAACAGTCACGTCAGAAGGACCGCCCCATGCAGGGACAGTCTCCTTACCTCATCAACCTCGGTGTCTTCTACAGCCACAAGGACTGGAACGCTTCCTTGCTCTACAACCGCATCGGTAAACGCCTCATCGGTGTCGGCCGCAGCTTAGGTAGCACGGGTGACCAAACGGTCAACATCCCCGACTCATACGAAATGCCGCGCAACTCGCTCGACTTCTCTGTAGCCCGCAACTTCGGCAAGTTAAACGTCAAGTTGGGTCTTAAGGACATCATCGGCGAGAAGGTGCTCTTCAAGCAGTTCAACGAAGTGTCCCTCCCCAACGGCACGCAGAAGGAGGTAGAGGAAGTCACTCGCTCTTACCGTCCGGGCCGCAACTTCAGCCTCACGCTGAGCTACCGTTTCTAACAGATTACGACCATCTGAACAGACATGATTAGATTTAGATAGATGATGAGGGACCCCGACATTCCTCCCGGGTTGTCCAGCCCCAACCCTACAACAGTTGACGCGTTTTAGTCGAAGGTCTGCCACTTCGCTAAGACGCGTCTTGTTTGTTGCCAATACCCAAGGATGAAGTACTGGAAGTGTTGCTGCGACAAAACCAGTGACGCGCAGACACGTCCGGCACGACACTGTCGGACAGGGGAATACTTACGCCCCGCTTTTCTCCGTCAAAGAGCCTTTTCACGCATGCAAAATCTTGACAAAATGTACATCACACAATTAGAATGTAGTACTTTTGTTCCGCATCCTACCACGAAGATGTACGGTTTGAGAAGCGTCAGCAGGGTCACAACGCCGTTGCCTCGATAAGGGAATGCGCCCGAAGCGCAACACGAGGAAGACGGACAGTTCCCCTCCTCTACACGCAAGCATTTGCACAGCTCGCCCAGCCAGCAGGCCTCAACTGCCAGGCTCTGATGTACGCTCACCAAAACCTCCTAACCTACCCACATTCTTATTCCATTCGGATCCGCACCGCCTCCGTCCTCTCCTCGCTCTTAAGGATGAAAGGAGCTATTCATACAGGGCTTTCCCCCACACTCGGACTCCCGCATTACGGATCCCTCTAACAGCAAAGAACGATGCTTACATTTATCAAAACCAACTACAGAGCAGGCGACACCATCGAAATTAATTGCTCTACCGGAACATTTATCGGAACCATCGAATACGTCACAGACCGTTTCATCGTGCTGCGACAACCGAACGACAAAGTTTGCGGCATCGCCGCCCAAGACGTGCGTAGCTTTACGGCCGACCTTCCCCCCGTTGCCGATCCCCACGCGGTGCCTGCCACCCTGGCTCCCGCCTGCGAACAACCTGTCGAAGGTGCCCCCCTCGTCGAAACGGACACACACCATTCGCCCACTGAGGCTCACGAAGTGCAGACAGCTCAAGCCTCAGCGACTCCGGTGATTACCACCATTGCTCAAGCCCTGGCCGAGGAAGCCCGCACTCCTTCGCTTGTCGAAGATGAAAACGAAGCTGCCGCCCCCACGGAAACGACCGATTCGCCCCAAGAACAGGAAGTGCTCGCGACGGACGAAACAGAACAGAAAGACGAAACCGACTTTCTCTCCCTCATCCAGGATAACCGCCCTAAAATTAAGGTGCTCGGTCACATTGACCTCGACAAGGTTGACCCCAACCGCAAAACAATCTTCAAAAAGAAGAACAAGGAAGCGGAGGTGAAGACGGAGCAGGAAGCTGAAGCTCCCCAGCAAACGCTCGCCGAAAAGGCTACCGAAGTGCGCGAAGAGGCGCAACCCGCTGCATCGACTACGACAGACGAACCGGTAGAACAAGCGGCGGCGCCCCAACCAGCCACACCCTGCCGCAAAACGAAGGTTAGGGCCTGTGGACGTGTGGTCAACTACAATAAGGAGAAGCACTACGGCTACATACACGATTTCAACGGAAACGGCGTGCTCCACTTTGTGCTGAAAAATGTGGTCGACCCGGACCTTCACGACAAATTGGAGTTTAACACGAAGCTGACTTACAGCATCGAGGAGCGTCCGCGCGGCAAAGAGGCGGTCTGCATCCACAAACCCACGACTTTCCCGATGCTCATGAAGTTGGCCGAAACGTATATTGACTCGAACCAGCTGCAGACGGCACTCACCCTGGCGGAACACATCATCGAGGCCAATCCCGACTATGTCGACGCCCAGGCCATGGCGGAAGATATGCGAAAGGGCCTGGCGATTCAGCAACGCCAAAAGGAAATGCGCAAGAAAATCCACATTCCCCAAAAGGCCAATAACTTCTCAAGCTTCATTCAGCCCCCCAAGGTGTCGGAATATGCACGCGGCAAAGAGGCTTACCTCGCTAAACACTACGAGGAGGCGGAACAGCACTACCTGCGCGCCATCGAAACGGGCGAAAAGGCTGAAAGTAGCGTCAAGGACTTGCTCACACTGACCATCGCCCGCTACAAACAAGCGGAAGCCCCCGAGCAGAAGCAGGCCTTGGCCGACCACGCGCGCGAACTCTTCGACCGCTTGCAACACCACTTACCCGAAACGCTGACGAACAAGCAGTTTATCGCGATCAACTTCCTCCTGCCGCTCGAAGCCTACGAGGACTTTTTGGCGGCAGTCGACGAACTGCTGATCGACCCTTCTATCTCGGAAAACCCCGTCCGACTGGGCTTCTACCTCTGGCAGAAAGCCATTGCCTACAACAAGTTGGGCATGGTAGACGATGCGCTCGCCATGATTGAGGAAGGCTTGCAACTGGCTCCCAACAGTCCGCACCTCATCAATCTGAAGAACAATATCTACAATCCCCACACGGGCAAACGCGTAACGGAACTTCCCGCCGTAGCCATTGCGCCCTCCCCGCTCTCGGTGACCAACCCGGCTCCCACAGTGCAGGCTCCGGCCGAAGCACAACCTGCCGCCGACACCGCACCCGCTCCCTCAACGACCGAGAACCCTACTGATGGGAAGCAACCATCGGCAACGAACGGCACGGCAACCTCAGCCGAAGCGCAGCCTGCCTCGGAAACGACCGCAGCAACGGAGCCGACTGAAATGACTCCGACTGACGGGGAGCACCCATCCCCGCAGGCATAATTGGGCACTGCATAGGGAGTGCCCCTCCCTATCCACGGACTTTACTCTTTCGATTCAGCCCCGTAGAGGCAACACGAACCCAGGCTTTCCTAATTGGGTTGGTGTAGCTTCTACGGGGCTGAGTGTGTTTCATCACTTTCCGTGCAAGGAGCCAAGGATCGCTCTCTTCCCTTCAGGTTCTCGCTCCTTCGAAGTAAAGGAGATGCTACTTCCAAGGTTGTACGATTGCGGTAGACCGAAAATTCTCAGCTCGCGTAACGATATTCCCTCTTCTGCCCGCTTCGGCTTCAGGGCACGGCAGGCTGCGAGCAACCCACACCGCCCCCTTCGCCGCCCGCATAACGGTTGCAGACAAAAAAGGATGCTTCCCCGTCGGGCGGGAAAGCATCCAGTCAAATTGCCTGTAAAAAAGGTCATGCCCTAAGGGCATCCGTTCTCATCGTTCTGCACAGGTTAAGTCAGCTTGGTAGCCTGTTGGCCTTCGAGCGCAGGTTGTACGGGCGTCACAATACCCGAACCACCCGTTGGTTTATCCTCGGGTTGCGGCTTCGGGTCGGTCGGTGCCGTGCCGTCCGGCTTCGGGTTCGTGCCCTCAGGTTTCGGATTCGTGTCGTCCGGTTTCGGATTGGCTCCCTGACCTTCCGTCGACGGGTTGCCCTCGGGCTGCGGCTTCGGCTGTCCGTTGGCATCCGTCTGTGGCTTATCCTCCGGCTTCGGGTCGACCTCCTCTTCTCCCTTGAGATGAGCCGCCTTGAGCTTCTGTGAGAACTTGAAGTGTTCGACACGCGTGTTCCAACTCTTCAGAGCCGTCACAAACGGTTCACCAAAGAGGTCGGCCAGCGATTGGAGTCTGAGCCCCGCCTCGTCAAAAGCCTCATCCATCTTCAGACGAGCGTCCTTCAATGCTTGCGGCACCACGTCACGCTTGTAATCGCGGAACTGATTGAGTGCCTCCGACACCTTCTCGTTCGTAGCTTTCAACTCCGTGTAGAGGAAGAGCGTCTGCGTCTCTGTCAACGCTTGTTGCATGGCCTCCGCTTCCAGGTCAGCCAGCAGATTACGTACCACAGAGGTTTGTTCCGTGATGCTTCCACTCTTCTCCGAATCGAATACCTGAATGCGTTCCAGCAACAATTGGGCCGCATCGGCACAGTCGTAGCCGGCAACGGCTTCTCCTTCCACTATGACCTTCAACATCGTGAGGGTAGTTTGGCGTTTATGCGCCAACTGTACGATGGCTTCGCTGTACGGATTCTTCCGACCCACCTTGAAGAACTTCTCCTCCTCGGCATAGGCCTTCTGGTAAGCTTCCAACACGTCCTTAAACTTCTGGTTATCACTCTCAATCTTGAGCAAGATAGGTAAACACTCACTCATCAAGGCATTGTGTGCGCGGTTCGTCAACTTCACCTTGGCAATCGTAGTTACTTTGGGTAACATAATGAATAAATTTAAAGTCACCGCAATCGTTTCAAAAAGGCAATAGGCGGTACTATCCAACCCCTTGGGATTGTTGCCTTTAGGGTGAGAAAGCGTTCAAACGAGCGTCCTCGCTGCATAGGAATAGTATGAAACCTACACAGGGGTTTTTAGCACGGATTGTTTTTTCGACCACAGAGTGACTGCACTCAACGGTGAAGGCTGTAGGTAGAGCCAGCCTTCGTAAGCGTTCCGAGGTTCAGTCCTTCTACAATATCCAAACAGCTCCAGCTTTTCGAGAATGAGTCCCATTCGGTGCTACTCACACTTCAGAATAGTACAACACTTCTGAAAAGGTTGTTTCGTTCTGTTCAACCAGCAATTGTTTTCGTTCTCTCGACCTTGATTCCTTCCCGATGAAGACAAGTTGTGACCGTATGCTTCCCCTTCTCCCGCAAGCGAAACAACACGAGGGAGCACCCAACTGACATTTCCCCGAATCGACAAGCGTCTTTGCTTCTAAGCTTCGGTTTGTTCGCCCAGCAAAAGAGGTTTGAAACGAAAAAGAGCGAATTTGCCTGTGAGAAATTTGCGTTTTTCGTTTCCCAAAGCCTCATTGCCCGATGGCGAAATGCCTCTTGGGAGAAAAACAGCCTCATCGCCCGAAGGAAATTTGCGCTTTTCGTCTCCAAAGCCTCATCGCCCAGCTGCGAAATGTCTCTTTTTGGAAAAACAGCATCATCGCCCGAAGGAAATTTGCGTTTTTCGTCTCCAAAGCCTCATCGCCCGATGGCGAAATGCCTCTTTTTGGAAAAACAGCCTCATCGCCCGAAGGAAATTTCCCTTTTTTCGTCTCCAAAGCCTTATCGCCCAGTGGCAAGAAGGTTGTTGGGAAAAAAAGAGGAAATTAGCCCGTAGGAAATCATCGTTTTTCCGTTCCTCAACCCTTATCGCACAGCGGCGAAAAGTCTGATTTTGGAAAAAGAGGGAATTTACCCGTAGGGAAAACATTGTTTTTCAGCAGAAGAACAGTGATTCTCCTTGAGGGGAAAACCCATGCGGGTAAAAAGAGAGAGGGGGTACGACCCACTTCACGGGAAGGTAACAGTATGTAAAAAGAACGAATGGAGTTTTTCATCCGCCAAGCTCCTTTGGGTTCATACATCTACATGTAAGGACGAATAAGGTAAGCGGAATGTCCCTCGGGCGGCCTTGAAAGCACACAGACAAGGAACAGGGACGGCTAAAATTAGGACCGACTCACCTTCTTTACGGGGATGAATAGCTAAACCCCAGGTGGGTGGGTGAGTCGAAGCGCGCTGTGCAGTCGTCACACGCGTGCTTGGCTGGTTTTTGTGTGTAGGGGTCATGCCCGTCGCCTGGCACTCCGCCTCTTATAGGATAAAGTCCTCGGCTTTCGGTAGATGACCTACTGTTGCGATCCGAACGGTGTAATGGACTCTACACAGGGAAATATGCTTTACGTTATCGACCTGTGATTTCAGAGCGTCATTCACGTTCTAATTGCTTTTCACGTTTGCAAATATACAGGCTTTCTAACTAAAAATGCAATCCTACAAACTTTTTTTTCGTTTTCCTCTTTTGCTCCCCCTTCATGGGTTCCTTTCGTTCCTGAAAAACAAGCTCATTATTTTGCGCATAAACCAAAGAATATCGTTCATTCTCAAGCTAAAATACCAGCATCTAAGTTTTCCACCCATCCCCCTTTCTACGCCCCCTCTATTCCCTTGCTCCAAACAATGGAATAAACCTGTGATAAATGCCAAATAATTTCCCGACGGTGGCAAATCCTCCTCGGAAAGCAGCCATACAGACAACATACGAACGATAAAGCACCCTGGGCGGTTAATCTCCAACCGCTGCAATCGGAAGGAACTGTACAAAACCGAAACAACGCCTTTCTCCATGCTACGCTCCTTGTGCTAAGGAACAACTCCTATACCCTACTTGCAGAAAAACAGGTCTCCACCGTCATGCATCTACGCACTCGAAGACTGCGTAACCTTTTTGGGGATAGCCTCACCTCATGCTGCGCTGACACAATCTCCTTGGGGGAAGGAACCCCTCTATACGCCAATTCGCACACCCGCTCACGGAGTAAATAGATTAAGGGGGGTGCTATCAATTACAGTTGAGGGGGTGAGGAGTTTAAAAGTTTATATATCAAGCCAATGACATTCAACCAGAACGCTTCACCCTTCAACTGATCAACTGATCATTATTAGAGCCATCCTTAATATTTTGCGAGAGATGAAAATATTTTTTAAATAAAGTAGTATATCTATTACGAAATAATTCATAGATTTGCAACCGCATAAAGATAGCAAATCATTCAATTTACTTTCTTATTGCAACTAATTCAGCGGTTTATGTAATTATTCTCTACTAAACCAACGAAGCTTCATCAACCAAGATGCAAACATTGTAATCAACCAAAAGAATCTCCTTTACTTACATTTTAAAATCGTGTAACATGAAAAAGACCTTACTCTCACTCCAACTCTTGTTGGCAAGCGCTACAGTGGCTCCCCTTACACTCTATGCAGCTCCCTCCCTGAACCCAACAACAGTAGCTGCCGCTGACAACCCTATCAGCCAGGCAGAAAATTTCACTTCGGGTACGATTGTATCTTCAACACCCGAAGGTGAATACAAATGGTACAAATACAAGGCAAGCAAGAAAAGTGCCTACAGACTTAAACTCGGATACAGCACCCAGGCGAAAATTAAAATAACCACAGACCCCAACGCTGACATCAGCAGCTTGCAAGATGTAGAATTGACAAAAGACCAACAACTGTGGGCACAAGTTACCCCGTCGTATGTGGTCAACGCCGGGGAATACCTCTACTTTGCGGTATCGTCTGCAAGCTCCTTTACCCTCAATATCCTTCAAGAAGAAATCACCTATACTTACAACTTTGGCGAAGCAGCTGTTACGCCGGCAAACGGTTCGGTCATCAACAGCCTTGCAGACGTGGTCATTACTTACCCCGATGCAACTACGAACAACACGGATGCCAAGATTGCATTGACCATGGGCAACGACGGCACATCGAGTACAAACGGCGAATCAATGATTCCGGCGCAGGTTTATGCAGGTAAACTCGACGCTGTACACGGTCACGAGGTTATCAACACAGCCACAATCAAACTGGTAACGACCGAAGCGGGCCAGGCAGAACTTCACCTGGTAAGCGACCAGAAGATTGAACCCGAGACCTGGTACACGGTTCAGATTCCGGAAAATGTCTTGTCATACTGCACGGAAATGTTCTTCCCCGGATCGGGTGCCTTTGCTCCGATTCAAGGTGTCCCCGCCACTCCCGGCATGCTCTTGCACTACTGTGGCAAACCGACCAAACTCTCATCCACAGGAGTAGGTATTGCGGCAAACGATACGATTCAGCAACTCGGCATGGTTCCCTTCCGATTCAACACCGAGGTAAAGGCTGCAGAAGGTGCGGGCATGGAGTTGCGCGCAGACAGTCAACTGGTGAAGCGCGTAAGCTTGAACGTGACAAACACGGATAACGGCTGCATCGTATGGGGTAACTTTGCCGACGACAGTCTGGCTCCCTACGCACTGAAAGATAGCACGGCATACACACTCGTATTGCCAGCGAAGTCGGTTACGTCGCTGGACGGCACCTTGGCCAACGAAGAAATCAGTGTGGCTTTCTCGGGTCCGATCTATAAGACGGATACGGTGAAGGTTGAGGTTCCCACACCGGTAGAAGCCGAAATGGTGAGCTTCACTTATACCCTGGGCGACCAATTCACCACGGTGACGGCTACACCGAAGGAGAAGTCGCTGACGGTAGAGATTACGCCCGAAGAGGGTTGGAAGGTCGCTACGCTCACACTCAATGATTTGAACGTATTGCCCGACCTTCACGAAACGACTTACAAGTCGCCCATTCTCTACAAGGATGCCACGCTGACGGCTACCCTGGCTTACGAAGGAGTCGTATTTGAGGAAGACCCGACAACAGGCATTGCGCACGTAGACAATACCAACCTTAAAGCTTACAGCGAAGGCGGTAAGATTATCGTAGAAGGCTTGAGTAAGGACGATGTCGTAAAGGTTTACTCGGTAGGTGGCTCGCTGTTGAACCAAACAACGGTTGCTCACAGCCGTGTGAGCATCAGTTTGCCTACGAACCAGGTGTACATCGTCAAGGTGGGCAACCACGCACTGAAACTGCGTAATAAATAGTGGTTGGTTCTATTAAGGATCAGTTGATTAGTTGAAGGTTGAAGAGTTTAGGTTGAAAGTCATTGACTGGATGAATAAACTTTTTAAACTCACAAACTCCTAAACTGTAATAATAGAACATCCCTAGTAAGTACAACGCGACGCACCCCAGGGGACAAGTTCCCCGACAAGAAACAAGAAATGTATTGGTTAAAAGGTCGGCACCCGGTAGTTAGATAGGATGCGGGGTGTTACGACCGAATGGAAGCAGGAAGAGCATATTCTCTTCCTGCTTTTCTTTGTACAGGGGCTTTTACTCACTTACCAACCGAAAGAAAGCAGAATTTGCCTGCATGACCACAAACAAAGTCGAAGCACTCCGCTAGTCATTAGCCTTACCCACCCCTATATATATAAAGGAGAGGTACGGTCGCGGCATGCCACAACCTAAAGCAGAAACAACTTCAATCGTTGCCAGCCTTTCCCACATTCCTAAACCATCGTATGCCCCAATCTCACCACAAATTCACGTTCCCAACACAACCGCTTCACAAAACAAAAACGCGCCACATTTGCAAATCAAACATTACATAAACACAATCAAAACCTACTTCTCTCATTTTTTTTTCGCCCAAAACAGAAAAAAGTTTGGCGAACGCTTGGTAGTTTCAGAAAGACTCCGTACTTTTGCATCGCTTTCGAAAAGAAAGACACGATGGTGCTTATAGTTCAGTCGGTTAGAGCGTCAGATTGTGGTTCTGAATGTCGTGGGTTCGAATCCCACTAAGCACCCCACCCAGCGAGGAGTTTTTCACAAACTCCTCGCTTTTTTTATTTCCCATCGAGCCCCGTCTTTTCAGCCGCCGACTCTCTCCAACCTTCAGAGGGCGGAGAGAATCGAAAAACAGACGGTGGTAGAAAATCGTCAAGTACTCCCATTCTATACTTCTTCTGGTATGAAACTCCATCTTTTCAACCCTTCGCACGACGAAGCTTTGGCCGCACACTCTCCTTATTATTATCCATCGGGAGCAGCACGCAAACTGGCTGTGGAATGGTGCCTGCTGCCAGCGATTTGGGCTGAAGCGGGCGATGCCGTTTGGATTCCGGAGGAGACAACGAAGCCAGACGGGGAGAAAACTGAGACGAATGCATGGGGCAAAGAGCTGAACTGGTTGCACACACGAGAACTGACGGCAGCGGTATGGAACGACATAGAAGAAATCGTACCTTGGGGCTGGGACTTGCTGCTTTGTCACCAGTTGCGAAAAGCGGGAGCACCCGAAAGGCTGTTGCCCCAGGCGGAAGAGCTCCAAACGCTCCGCACCTTGAGCAGCCGACAGACAACAACCGAAGTACTCCCCTTGCTGAAGGAGGCGTTGAAAGGCTTTCCACTGCCTTTGGTCGGCGAATCCTTCTTGGCGCATAGCGAAGCGGAGGTTTTTCAACAATTGGAACACCACCCGACGCTGATGGTAAAGGCTTTGTGGTCGTGCAGTGGACGAGGCGTGTTTCGAATCCATCGTACGCCCACCGCTTCGGAATGTGGACGCATCCGCAAACTGATTCGCGAACAAGGAGCAGTCGAACTGCAGCCGGCCTACGAAAGAGACACGGACTTTGCCCTGGAGTTTACGGCGACGGCAACGGGTGAAGTGCGTTGTGAAGGCTTCTCTCATTTTGTCACCCACCCTACGGGACAATATGCGGGCAACCTGGTGGCTTCCCCCGAAGCGTTGGTAGCACAAACGACGGAATTGATCGGGAGTGCGGAAGCCGTCGGAACACTCTGCCACACCATGGCACAACAGTTCTCACACTATCTGGCTGGAAGGTATGTCGGACCGCTGGGCGTAGACCTGATGACGGTACGAACAGAAACGGGCAAAGCCCTGATGCCCTGTGTGGAAGTGAACCTGCGCAGAACGATGGGACACACCGCGCTACACCTCGCACAAAAAATGGATGAGGGCCAGCTAAAAGCGACAGACATCCCCATGAGTATTAGAAAATTGTGGTACTTTTGCGCACAGTACACATAGCAAACAGCTCTCCACGAGGTGTCTTCTTTTTCCAGACATTCCTTACTTCAACTCTCTTCCTTATGGAGAACTTTTACTCCTAACGCGTATGAAAAAAATTCTTCTTATCTGCTGCCTCTTGATTGGCACACTTTCAGCACATGCCCAATTCGAACAAGGCAAGAAATATGTCGGTGCTTCTGTTTCAGGCATTGGTATGTCGTATAGCAAAAGCGAAAAGTTCCGTTTCGGACTCGATGCAACGGCAGGCTACTTCGTGGCAGACTGTCTGTTACTGAAAGCCAACGTTAGCTATAACCACACACGCGCCATTGACGACGTGAGTGTAGGTGCTGCCGCACGTTATTACTTTGACCAATGCGGTGTTTACCTCAGCGGCGGTGCAGAATACGTTCATTACACGCCGAATAACAACGATGTACAGATTCCGCTGGAAGTGGGCTACGCGTTCTTCCTTAACCGTCACATCACGCTCGAACCGGCCCTCTATTATAAGATGTCTCTCCACGACTTTGCCGATAACAGCACCTTCGGGTTGCGCATCGGCTTGGGCTTTTACTTCTAAAGGCTTTTCGCCCGACGAAAGGTCGGACAATCGGAAGGTTACGACAGAAAGGCAACAACAGGTGAACCTACGAACGAACCTACCGGCACTTGGAACCGACCGGACGAAAGCGGCCTAAAATATGATTTCCCGATACTTCCGAATCTCTGCCACAGCGGAGGTTCGGAAATCTTTTACCCTCAAACTATCTCCTATGACAGAAATAGCAAACCTCGGCGAGTTCGGCTTGATTGATCGCTTGACTCAAGGCATCCAGTTACAGAATACTTCGACCCTGCGCGGCGTGGGTGACGATTGCGCCGTGCTCCGATATAGCAATAACCCGGAAGACAGCAAACGCGTACTCGTGACGACGGATATGCTGATGGAAGGCATTCATTTCGACCTGACGTATACACCGCTCAAGCACTTGGGCTACAAGGCGGCGATGGTAAATTTCTCGGATGTCTATGCAATGAATGGTACTCCGCGCCAGTTATTGGTTAGTCTGGCTGTGGGACGCCGCATTCAGGTAGAGCATTTGGACGAACTCTACGCGGGCATCCGTCTGGCCTGCGAACGCCACGGGGTGGATCTCATCGGAGGCGATACGACCTCTTCGCTGACGGGCATTGCTCTCAGCCTGACTTGCATTGGCGAAGCAGAAGCAAACGACGTGGTGACGCGCGACGGTGCACACGACACGGACCTCGTCTGTGTGAGTGGTAATCTCGGTGCGGCCTACATGGGACTGCAACTGATGGAGCGCGAAAAGCGTATCTTCCAGTCGCAGAAGGGACAGGCTGAAACGGTAGCCCAACCGGACTTCAGCGGCAAGGAATACCTCATTGAGCGTTTCCTTAAACCCGAAGCGCGCCGCGACATCATTCAGCGACTGCACGAAGCGGGCATCCGTCCGACGGCTATGATGGACATCAGCGACGGCCTCTCCTCGGAGTTGATGCACATCTGCAAACAAAGTCAGAAGGGTTGCCGACTCTACGAGGAGCGTATCCCTATTGATTACCAAACGGCGGTGACGGCGGAGGAATTCAACATGAACGTCTACACGGCTGCACTCAACGGGGGCGAAGACTACGAATTGCTGTTTACGGTGCCCCTCGCCTGTCACGAACAAGTGGCGCAACTGGAGGACGTTAAAATCATTGGGCACATCACGGCTGCCAGCGAAGGACAGAAACTCGTGACGCGCGACGGCAATGAGTTTGACCTCAAAGCACAAGGATGGAATCCGCTGGCGCAAGCTGAGGAATAATATCCTATAGCAAGCCTCGACTATTCACCTGGGCTAAAAGCCCGCATCACATAATTCTACAAACACTATGATGAAGAAAACCGTACTCTTCACCCTTCTCTCTGCCTGTGCTTGCTCGATGAGCAGCTGCGGCACGAGCCAAAACGCTTACCTCGGTGCCGCTAACGCATTGCTGGGTCAAGGCAACACGACGACGACAACACCGACGGAGAGCGAACAGGAGCCTCCCCAGGGTGGTTCGTTTCTGGAAAACCTCTTGGGCAATGTGCTCAACGGCAGCAAGAAGCTGACGGAGAAGAGCATTGTGGGCACCTGGAACTATACGGGTGCTGAATGTGTATTCCAAAGCGAAAACCTCTTGGCGCAGGTTGGCGGCGAACTGGCTTCCTCCAAGCTCGAAAGCGAAGTCAACGAAAAATTGGCGCTGATCGGTATCAAACCGGGAGCATGCTCTTACACGTTCAACGAGGACAAGACGTACACGGCCAACCTCGGCGGTCGAACCATTCAGGGTACTTATAAGTTTGACGTGGAGAAGAAGACGCTCCAGATGACGTACCTCGCCGGACTCGCGACTTCGACGACGCGCGTGGCTATGAAGAATGGCAAACTCAGTCTGCTCTACGAAAGCACGAAACTGATGAAGCTGGTCAAGGGTATTGCGGCATTGAGCAACCGCCAGTCTCTGAAAGCTGCGGGTAAACTGCTCGACCAATACCAGGGCATGTATATCGGCATGCAACTGGAGAAGGACAAATAATTCTTTACTCTCCTAACGGCAAAGCCCCCTCGCGAATCGAAATTCGCGAGGGGGCTTTGCTATTAAGACGAAAAAGGAAGAGAGCGATGCAACGGTCTGCAACCGATGGCTATCGCCCTGATTTGCGCGCACAATCTGGGCAGTAGCCGACCAACACATAGTTAGCAGAGGTCAGACAGAAACCAGGCGGAAGCTGTACCTGTGGAACGGGAAGACCACGCAGGCAAAATGTCTTGCCACAACGTTCGCAGCGAAAATGGGTGTGTAAATCCTCCAAGCCTTCATGATTAGCTTCGCCACAATGACAGTCGGGCGGACAGAGTGCATACTTCAACATACCCGAACCGTCCTCGACGGTGTGAACCAAATGATGGTTGAGAAACAAGCTGAGCGTGCGGAAGATGCTAGACTTATCAACCGTGCCGAGACGGGCCTCCAAGTCGGATAACGAGAGGGCACATTCGGCTTTTTCTAAAGCACTTAATACTAACAAACGTACTGCCGTAGGCTTAATCTGACGACTTTCTAATAGAATGGACATGAGCATGAATTGCTTAAGAAGTTAGGAGGAAAAGAGAGGCTTTCCGAACAAGGACGCACGCTGCCTTACCGCCTCAGACACCGCGACGGATGCGCCAGATATTGGCTACACAGAGCAATGCCACGCCGGTATCGGCAAGGATGGCCATCCACAAGTGTGCAATGCCCCAAGAGGCTAAAAGCAACACCAGAGCTTTGGCACCTAAGGCGAAAGCGATATTCTGAAAAACAACGCGCTTCACTTGACGGGCGATGGAGAAAGCATCGGTCAATGCCAAAAGGGAATTGCGACGTAAAACCACATCGGCAGTCTCGATTGCAAGGTCAGAACCGCCTGTTCCCCAAGCTACACCGACATCGGCTGAAGCCAAAGCCGGGCCATCGTTGAATCCGTCACCCAGAAAGCAAGTTTCGACAGGAGTTCCTGTGGCTGACGAAGCCGCGACTTCGCGACTTTTGAGCTCGGGGGTACATTCTCCTTGAGCAGCAATGCCTAAGCGTTTACCCAACGCCTCCACAGCGGCGACACGGTCACCCGAAAGGATTTGTAAGCGGTCAACCCCAGCCGCACGCAATCGCTCGACTACTTGGGGAGCTTCGGGGCGCAATTCGTCGGTGAGATAGAGGTAACCGACGATCTGACCACCTCGTGCACAAACGACACGCGAACAATCGGCATGAGCCTCAGCCTCAGAAAGAACGGGCAAGGTCAAGCCCAGTGATTGCAAAAACGCCTCTGTTCCGACCACTACCTGATCACCGTCGACACAACCTTGTACGCCCTTGCCTGCCTGTTCACACACGCCCTCAACGTGGGTTGACAGCGGCAACTTGGCCTCGCGCACAATAGCACGTGCCAAAGGGTGGTTACTGCCTTGTTCAAGCGAAGCGGCATAATAGCAGAGCTGATCGGCGGTATAGGGGGCACAAGCTACGAGGTGCTTAATCTCAAATTCGCCCGTAGTGAGCGTTCCCGTCTTGTCAAAACATACGCGTTTGACCCGAGTCAAAGTGTCGAGAAAGATGCCGCCCCGAAAGAGGATACCACTGCGTGAGGCTACACCGATGCCGCGAAAGTAGGCTAACGGAATGCTGAGCACCAAAGCACAGGGACACGACACGACCAAAAAGACTAACGCACGATAGAGCCATACCGAAACGGGCTGAGCGGAACAGAGCGGCGCAACCAACACCAAGAGAACAGCAAGTAAGAAGACTATCTGTGTGTAACGATGAGCAAAGCGTCGAATCACTCGTTCGGCTGGTGCCTTTCGTTGAGAGGCATCTTCAATCAGGTGGAGCATACGCTGAACGGCACTGGCCGACTCGGGACGCAATACCCGCAAGCGCACGCTCTGGGAAAGGCTGAGGGTGCCGGCTTCGACCGTTTCGCCAACGCGAATGGCACGCGGCATCGATTCGCCCGTAAGGGCTGCAGTGTCAAAGTCTGCCTGTTCGAGCGTTTCGCCCCGCGAACCGCTGACTGGCTGTAATTGACCATCGACGGGTACACACTCTCCTGGCTTAACCTCTATCAAGTCACCGGGTTGAAGCGACTGTGAGGGAACGACTTGGCGAGTCCCGTCGGCCAAACAAAGGGTGGCCCGACGCGGAGTGCGCTGCACCAACTGCCGAATGTCGTGCCGCGCAAAACGAGCTGCACGGTTCTGCAGATATTCACCTAACGTGTAAAAGAGCAAGACGGCTACGGCTTCGGTATATTCGCCCAAAGCGAAAGCTCCCATACTGGCTACGAGCATCAGGGTGAACTCATTGAAAAAGTCACGGTTGCGCACACTGTGGAAGGCATCGCGCACGATGGGGAAGGCTACAGGAAGGTAGGCCAGCAAAGGAAGCAACCACGGATAGGCTGACAGCGGCTGAACGAAGAAGCTCAAACCAAGGAGCACCAACGATAGTCCGAAGAGGGTCAGGGTGATTCGTTCCGAAAGGGGAGCACTGTGTCCATGGCAACCACAGGCGCAACCACCCGTCGCTTCGTGATGGTGAGCGTGATGGGTGTGGCCGTGTGAATGAGAACAAGACGTGTGGTCTGTACAACCATGAGCATGAGCGTGGGATGAATGATGAAGATGCATAAACGATAAGGAATAAAAAAGTCGGATGTCTCTGAGGAAATACTTAACAGATTCTTCGCCCGAAAGACACAGGCAAAGGTAGAGACACCCAGTCGCAACCCGGTTGCAAAGAGCGACGGGCTGCGCTTCTTGTTTATCCTAACGTGTTTGGCTCGAAGTGAGGTAACGATAGTCCTCTGGCAAGCGGAGTTCCATACAGGTACCGTGTAGCGGAGTGAGCAGATTGGTGATGGAAAACGTGGCTTGCCGCGCATTGTACTGATTCAGAATTTCGATGGTGCGGCTCAACAGGCGTAAGCCCGTTCCCGTATCGCGACCGTTGGGCTTGATGCTTCCCGGATTGTAGCCCGCGCCATTGTCGGTGACGCGCAAAGTGAGGACACCCTCACTGTGGGTTACTTCGATGCGAATGCAATTGGAGGCATGACGTTCGGGGAAAGCGTGCTTGAGAGCGTTTTCGACCGGTATCTGAAGCGACATGGAAGGAATCTGAAGAACGGAGTCGCGCAAATCGTCATCTACCACCCACTCTACCTTCGGGTCGTCGCCCTTACTGAAATGGTGGAGCTTGACAAAGTTTTCAACCAACTGCAACTCGTTGCGCAACGCCACGGCGACTTTATCCGAAGCGAGCAGATTGCCACGCAACACGTCAATGAGCATATCGACCGGGAGTGTCAGTTCGGAATAACGCTGAAGGCGTGGCAGTATGGTGCCCAAGACATTAAAGATATAATGCGGGGACACGCGGTTGCGCACAATGTCCATGCGCAGCTCGTTGATACACTCCACCTGCTTGCGCTGTCGGTCGTTTGCCCGCTTACGCATCCACACAAACAATACGACACTGACCAACAACACGATGACGACGGCAAACACTGCCAGAAGGATGTAATTCTGCTGGCGCACACTGCGCGTTTCCAGGTCGGCAAGTTTCAATTGCTGACGAATGAGGGTAGTATCGCGGCTGTAACGCAAGGCAAGCTCGCCCACTACGTTACGCGTCTGTTGGTTTTGGAGTATCTGACTGTACTTCTCACGCTCTTCGGAGAAATGATAGGCCCACTGCCAACGGCCAGCCCGTGCCGCATAGCGTTCGAGACGCTGGAAGTGCAACATGAGGTAACGGGGCGAGTGCTGAAAGAGGCGAGCGGGATATTGCTCCAACAAGCGGCGGGCTTTCGCGATGTTGCCCTCTGCCAAGGCCAGGTCTGCCCGCAGGCTCTGCATGTAATGAAGCGCATTGGGTGGACACTGCCCCGAACGCTCATAGTGCTTCATGGCCAAGCGTAACATGCGACTGGCTTGGGGAATGCTGTCGAGCATGAGGTAGATTTCAGCCTGGTTGCTGTAAGCGATGGCTTGGTTGCAATCATTTTCCATCTGCTGAGCATAAGCCAAAGCCTTCCGAAAGGGAATCAGTGCCTCACGGTAACGCCCCTCGAAATAATAACAGTTGCCCACCGTATTGTAGTGAAAAAAGAAGTCGAGCAAATCGTCATCGGGCAGGTAGCGGGCAGCTTGGGCAAAATGGCGGTGAGCTGCCTTAAAGTCGTAAAGTTCCATCGAAACTTGCCCCAAACCGGTATAGATGGAGGAGTTGAGTGCGTCGTAATGCAGAGAATCGCTGAGCAACTGGGCGCGCCGAAAGTAACGCGCCGCTTCGGCTATCTGTCCCGAACGGTAATGAATGTCTGCCAGGTTGATACAGATTCGTACCAACTTATCCGTTTTGTGGGGAAGTCCGTCGAGCAAGCGGAAGGCCCGACCGGCACAATGTAACGCCGTAGCAACCTTTCCTTCCTGGTCGGCATGCAAGGCTTGGTGATTCCACACATCGGCAGCCAATTCCTTACAATCAGAACGATTGGCACACCAATCTAACACCTGGCGATAGAGAGACTGTGACTGCAAGGTATCTCCCTGGCGGTAGAGGGCAGAGGCGCGATAGGTCTCTATCTTATACCAATTAACGCTGTCATGCACCTCGCGTTGCCATTGCACGAGTCGTGCGTTCAGTGCTGCCGGATCGGAAAAGAGCACAACCTTGTTGGCATCAAGCAGGCTGTCTATGCGTTCGGTTTCCTGTTGCGAAGATGAAGCAGAAGGATGCTGGCAACCAGCCACAAGTACACCGAACGAGAGGAATAGAAGGAAGCGGAACGTACGGAGCAGTGTATAACGCATAAAAATGAATGACTGAAACGGGAAAATGGGTTCTCGCAGGGAAGCAAGAACACATCGTTAGGCTGAAATAGGTGGCCGGACGGTCGACGAGGACACATTGCCGGATTAAAATGTGACCTCGTCACCTACGAGGCCACATTGTCGAGCTATCAATGTGTATTCTTCCACCACGAGGACACATTGTTGGACTATCAATGTGTATTCCTCCACCACGAGGACACATTGATAACCAATCCCGAACATATAGATGGAAGCATGACTCCCCTATGATTCGGACAAAGGAGTCCGTTGACACATTCACTTCGTTTGTCAACGGACTCACCTTACCTTACGCTTCGGTATCGGGCCACTCTAACCGCTCGATATCTTCCTCCACCAAGGGGGCACCGCTTTGTACCTCAATAAAGGTCAGCGGAGTAATAGCCTTGATGGCATGACGTTCGCCGCGCTTGATGTGCATCACGTCGCCCCGACCGACTTTGCGCTTCGTGCCTTCGTGATAGAAGTAACCTTCCCCATCGGTAATGGTCCACACTTCCTCACGATGCTGATGAATCTGATAGCTGATGTGGCAAGTGGGATGGAGGATGATTTCTTTGGTCAGATGTTCAAAACCATCGGGGTATTTCACGTAGTTGAGCACCTTGTAGATGCCCCAACGACGCTCTTCGTACATGGGACGGGCGTGAATGTGGGTTACATAATCCTTTATCTGTTCGCTCGCTTCCTTGTCACACACCACAATGCCGTCGGGACTGGCGGCGACAATGAGATTATTCACTCCTTCGCAGAGCAACGGTATTTCTAACTCATTGATGACGCTGACATTCTCCACATGCTGCCCTAAGAAGACATTGCCCGAGGTATTATCCTTCAATCGTTTGGCGAGTGCACCCCAAGTACCGAGTTCTTCCCACAGTCCTTCGTAAGGCAGAACTGCCAGGGACGTTTCTTTCTCTGCTACTTCGTAGTCAAAATTGATGGCGGGCAATTCTTCGAAGCGGGCACGGAATTGTGCAAAGGTATCGGTCGCTAAATAGTTGCGCACGATGTCCATCATGTAGCCTAACTTGAAGGCAAAGACACCCGAATTCCAGTAAGCACCTTCTTCCAAAAATTCGGTAGCTAACTCACGGCAGGGCTTTTCCCTAAACCGACGAACGGAACAAATTCCTTCTTGACACACACCGGGCAGGATGTAACCAAACTTTGTCGAAGGATAGCTGGGCTTGATGCCCATCAGTACGAGGTTGGCCACATTGCGGCGAACTGCGTCTGCCATGCGCTTGATGGTATCAAAATAAGAGGCTTCGGTATAGGGATCGCAAGGCATAACGACAATCACTTCTTCACGATCACACTTTTTTTCGAGAGCCAGGTAAGCCGTAGCCAGCGCAATGGCCGGAAAGGTCTTGCGACGTTGGGGTTCGGTAACGGTTTCGACCTGATTACCCAACTGGCTTTGGATGGCATCGCGCTGAGACACGTTGGTGGCAATGGTGATGTCGTCTGTCAATTGGGCTTCATTTATCTGGCGCACAATGCGCTGTATCATAGACTCGGCTTTGCCGGTAGGCGATTCGAGCAAACGTAGGAACTGCTTCGAACGGGCATCGTTCGAAAGCGGCCAAAGACGTTTGCCGGAACCTCCGGACAAGAGTACGATCTTCATAATAAGGAGGGATTAAGAGGGTGAAACGAATGATTTTGTTTGCGGGCTTTCTTGACACAAGGTAAAGATGCGTCTTGGGTGTCACGCCCCTTCCGTTAGCGTTCGGCACGCATCGGGTTGTGCAGAAAGTCGTCGTAAGCCAGGCGGATACCATCTTCCAATTCCGTACGGTACTTCCAGCCCAGGCTTTCTGCCTTGCTTACATCGAGTAACTTACGGGGAGTACCGTTGGGTTTGGAGGGATCCCATAGGATTTCTCCTTCGTAACCGACTACGCGAGCCACCAATTCGGTCAAATCCTTGATGGTCAACTCTTTGCCTGTTCCAGCATTGACCGTTTCGTTCCCACTGTAATGGTTCATCAAGAACACACAGAGGTTGGCAAGATCGTCGACGTAAAGGAATTCGCGCAGCGGACTGCCGTCGCCCCAACAGGTGACACTCGACTTGCCTTCCACTTTGGCTTCGTGAAAACGCCGAATCAACGCGGGAAGTACGTGGCTGTGGGTGGGATGATAGTTGTCATTGGGACCGTAAAGATTGGTCGGCATCACACTGATGTAGTCCGTACCGTACTGACGATTCAGAAACTCACAATACTTCAGTCCCGAGATTTTGGCCAGTGCATAAGCTTCGTTGGTCTTCTCCAAGGCTGAGGCAAGCAAGCAATCTTCCTTCATAGGCTGGGGAGCCAGGCGGGGATAGATGCACGAAGAGCCGAGAAATTCGAGCTTCCGGCAACCATTCTTCCATGCTGCATGGATGACGTTCATTTCGAGCATCATGTTTTCGTACATGAAGTCTGCCAGTGCACTTTCGTTTGCCACGATGCCACCTACTTTGGCCGCAGCAAGAAACACGTATTCCGGACGCTCTGCCTCAAAGAAGGCATTGACCGCCTGCTGGTCGCAGAGATCGAGCTCGGCATGCGTACGAGTCACCAAGTTCGTATAGCCCTGACGATGTAACTCACGTACAATGGCAGAACCCACCATGCCCCGATGGCCTGCCACATAAATCTTTGCTTGAAGTTCCATGAATGTACGACTACTTATTTGACAATACCCTTTTCCAAGTAAGCGGCCAAATTAGTTTTAACGCGCTCGCTTTCACGTTCCACAGCGACCTTTGCCATATCGTGTTCTACCATGATGCGCACCAAGTCTTCAAAGGAAGTTTTGCCGGGATTCCATCCCAGCTCCTTCTTGGCCTTCGTCGGGTCGCCCCACAGGTTGACCACATCGGTGGGACGATAGAAATCGGCGCTAACTTCAATCAAGCAACGACCCGTCGCCTTGTCATAACCCTTTTCGTCCATTCCTTCACCACGGAATTCCAACTCTATGCCTACATGCTTGAATGCATAATAACAGAACTCACGCACAGAGTGTTGCACACCCGTAGCAATGACAAAGTCCTCGGGCTGGTCGTGCTGCAGAATGAGCCACATACATTCCACATAGTCTTTCGCATAGCCCCAGTCGCGCAAAGAAGACAGATTGCCCAACCAAAGTTTGTCCTGCTTACCCTGAGCGATACGTGCCGCAGCCAAGGTAATCTTTCGCGTTACGAAAGTCTCGCCGCGGCGCTCGCTCTCGTGATTGAAGAGAATACCCGAGCAGCAGAACATCTGGTAAGCCTCGCGATATTCTTTGACAATCCAGTAACCATACAGTTTGGCCACAGCATAAGGGGAATAAGGATGAAAGGGCGTATTCTCATTTTGCGGCACTTCTTCTACCTTACCATAGAGTTCTGAGGTCGAAGCCTGATAAATTTTACACGTCTTTTCGAGCCCACAGATTCGCACTGCTTCCAGAATGCGCAATACCCCGACCGCATCGACATCTGCCGTAAATTCCGGTGAGTCAAACGAAACCTGTACGTGACTCTGTGCCGCCAGGTTATAAATCTCGGTAGGCTTCACGGTGCCAACGACTTTAACAACCGACATCGAGTCCGTCAAATCGGCATAATGCAAGTGGAAGTTGGGTTCTCCTTCGAGATGCGCAATGCGTTCTCGAAAATCGACCGAAGAACGGCGAATAATACCATGTACTTCATATCCTTTATCTAAAAGGAATTCGGCTAGATAGGAACCATCTTGTCCTGTCACGCCCGTAATCAGAGCTATCTTTTTCATATAACAATCGATCTTAGAGAGAGGAAACATTCCTTTCCATTCTACGCCTAATAACGCACGAGGTTGCTACTTTGGTATAAATTCGCTTCATTATTTCCTATATTTCAGCACTTTTATCCTTCCCATTCCTCACATCCATTCCCTTTCCAATAAAAATATTAGGCTCAACATTTGGTATTTTAAAAATAATGCCTACCTTTGCACCCGCAAACAAGAAACAAGGTGCCATAGCTCAGTTGGTAGAGCAAAGGACTGAAAATCCTTGTGTCCCCGGTTCGATTCCTGGTGGCACCACCTGCAAAACTCCGAAATGCTTCATTATCGAGCGTTTCGGAGTTTTTTCGTTTTAGTTACCATACCCAATAATCACTACGAAAGCCACTATTTAAATGAACTGAAAAAGGGCATCAAGGGTAGGTTTTCAATGAACACACAACTCACAACCCCTTAGGAAAGTAGACTTTCAAAGAATACACAACTTACAAACCGGTAGCCCCTACTGTAATGTGATGCCCAAGAAGTACTAAAAAACGGGGGCGCAGCAATGCTGCGCCCCGTTTTTTTCTGTTATATCTGATTGGTCGACAGAGAAATTAGACGTTACCAAGAGGTCTCTTCCTCTTCCCAAATTCCCTCCAACTTGTGGCTAAGTTCGACAAAGCCTTCATCCGCACGATCCTCATGAATACCCCAATTTTGGCTATTTGCCAAAAAGCCTTCCAATACAAAGCGATAATACTTGGATTGGGGAGCTACATATCTTTTTTTCATTGTTTTCTTGTTGTTATTAAAGAGGAGTGGAGTGGTTGAAATAAGCACAAATCCACTCCACCCGATTGTATGTTACTTACTCGGAGCAGTGAGATAAACCTTCTGTCCGTTGACGATGTAGAGTCCGCTTTGACGCACCCGATGAATACGACGTCCTTGCAAATCGTAAATCGTCTGTACTTCGTCTGTCACCGTTGGATGAGCAATATCGGTCTGCACTTCGTCGAAGCGGAAGGAAAGCGGTGCTCCCGTGATAGAAGTAGCTAAAGGTAGATAGACCTTATTGGCTGATACCCTGAAATGTCCGCCATGATCAGTACCTTGGTTGCCGGTAGTAATACTTCCATCAGCATTGTATTCCAACCAAGCCTTGTAAAGACCTACTTGCTCATTTTTTACCCCGAAGAGATAATATGCATGGTTGTTCTCAGCCTGAATGAATTGCGTACGAGAAACACCACGCAACTGATTATCACCAACCCCAACCGGAACATTCGCTAAATAGCTCAAGCGATAGGTTGCAGCGGGTGCTTTAACAATCACAGCCGTTGAAGCTGGAACCACACTCTCTGCAAGTAGCTGGAGTTTTACCGTACTTCCCTTAATCTCGCCCACAGTATAAGCCTGTACCCCCTCAGGGAGCTGTACGGCATAGTCAAGATAAAGACCAGCATAACCATACTTGCTTACGGTCAGATCATAGCCTAACTGCGTCGGATCGGCAATTTCTTCTACATACCAGCCTTGCGATTCGCTGGCTGCCGTAGCGAATGCCACTTTTCCATCATTCGCCAAGGGCTTCAGTTCGTAAACTGCATGTACCTCGGTCTGCAATTTCTGACCATCAATCACTGCGGGCAGATACGAAGTCGTATGAAGACTCTTCATAGTCAACTTCCCTTTTTCTGACACAAACTGCCAAGCTGCACGACTTTGAGTTGCATCAACCTCAGCACTGAGTTGAAGCACATTATCCGCATCGGCATAAAGGAAGAGATTGCCCTTTACATCGGCCTTGCGCACTGTGTAGAACTTACCTGCTTCGGGTTGTACTACGGTCAATGAGGCTACAGCCTCCTGCCAATGCTTTAATGCCTCAGCATAATCCTGAGCTGCAGCTCCTTTGTTCTTCAGTAAAGCGGCAGCCTGGCGGTAAGCCTGATTATAGGCTTCGACTCCTTGGGAATTCCACTGCCCCACCTTCGTACCAGCTGTCAATTCGTAACAAGGCAGATAGGGCGTTTGGCTGAAAGCTTGGAGTGCATTGTAAGCAGCCGAAGCGTTCTTAGCCTTCAGCAGAGAGTCGTGCATTTGCTGGAGTTGAACGAGTTGATCGGTGAGAATTTGCTCCGACACTGTCAGCTGAGCCATGGATTGTGCCGCCAGTTTCGTCAAATCAACCGCTCCTAACAGTTCAGCAGTCACACAGTTTAATCCGTCGTTCACCGAAGCGCGAACCTCGGTCTTGTACTCACAAGTGTCAATAGCAAGTTCGGCAAGAGCGAAACAATACTGACCACCAAACAGCTTATTGACCGTTGACTTGGTCACAACCATACGAAGGTAGCGGTACTTATCCGTCGGATAAATCTTGCCTGACTTCCAAACCTTTCCATGCGTTTGGGGTAAAGCATCAGCCGTATGGGTGAACTCCTTAATGGTAGTAAAATCTTTGCCATTCAAACTCTGTTCCAAACGAATGGTCTGAGGGAACGGGCCACCGCTATGATTACGGGTCGCATAACCTAAAACAAACTCGGCATCGGTTGCCACGTCAGCCACCTTGATTAAGAGGTGATGAGCTTCATGGACAACGGTTCCCGACCAACGACTATGGAAGTGAGTCTGAACATTCTTATCAAACAAAGCGGCTACTCCACCACCATCAGCTTGTCCGCCACCGGTATTTTGGTCTGCGTTGGAAGTAACGTACCCCTTCTTCGCTTCATTCGTTGCCTGTAAAGCAACGGGATGATAAGTAAACAATTCACGATTTACCTCATACTTTACCGTACCGACTTCTGCTATCAGCTTTTCGGTCTGTTGAATGAGCTCATGGAGTTGCTTTTGTTTTTGCGCGATCTCAGCCTGTTCAACCGCCTCACAAACTTGGGCAAATGCACTGTATGCTTGAACCAATTTGTCCTTAGCTTGACGAAGCGCATAGACATCCCCCTTTTGAGTCAGCATCGCCGAACGTGCCGCATTGAGGGCCTCATAAAGCACAGCGAGTTCAGCACTGGCCTGCGTATAGCGAGCAAGCAACTCCGGCTTGTACAACCCGAAAGATGCAAGCGAGAAATAGGGATGGTTCATGCTCTTATTGCCCCCATAAGTAGCCTTGACCATCAAACGCAAATAACGATAGTTGGCATTGAGCAACTCGGTTTCATACGTAGTAATGGGATGGTTGGGAAGTCCCTTAGTCACTTCCTGAATGGGAATGAACTGACTACCATCTTGGCTACCTTCGATCAGAATGTGCTTGGGACGCTCTAATCCGTCGGCATTACGCGTAACGTAGCGCATACTTACAGCTGGCAGGGATTGCTCCTTAAGATCGACGCGGAGATAGTGATCGAGCTTGTCCTCAGAATCAATTTTCTCATTCGCTTCAGTGAAGAGGAAGGTGTTGATATTGTTGTCAAGCAAATGGTAACCATTGGCAGCCGAACCATTTACCTCTGGCTTATCACTTGCTGCCGCATTGCAATAAAGGAAACCAGTTGCCTGACTGTCTTGGGTCTGCAGCGCGATTTCCTTCATTTCGGTCACCTCGCGCACCAATGCTTCAGCTTGATCTGCTGCCACCTTGAGTTCTTGGTAAGCCTGTTCGGCTTCCTGCACACTCATCAACTGGAAACGCCAACGACTCTGCGTACCTTCGATTTTAGCCCAGCCCTGTACTTTTCCACCATTATAATTGAGATAACCCTTGTCACAACCTACAGCAAAGTAGGCAAAGAACTGTTCATCGAGCGTTTCGATACGGTAGGTAGGAGCTTGCGCCCTCTCAACCAAGATTACAGCCTTCCCCGTTTCGGCAGCTGACATGTACTTGCCCGTTCGTGGGTCTTTGATGTAATAAGCATTCTCACCCACCTGTTCGAAAAGCCACTTGCTTGCCTGCTTTTCATCCGCCGTCATCTGAAGCGTACCATCGGGCTGGGTGATAATATACTTATTAGGTGAATGTTGACATTCCAGCAAATACTCACTGTTCGGGACGAACGTGATGCGTGAATCAGCAGCCTCCTTTATGCGAGCCATTTCCTCCATCAACTGATAATAAACAGGGAGATAGGCTTCCTTTGTCTTCTGCTCATACACTTCTTCAGCCTGTACCAAGAGGTCATTGAGCTGCACTACTGCTTCCTGGCGATAGAAACCTACGCAACGACTTTGGGGATCTACTTGTTGCAAGAATTTCTTCGTACTCGCAATGGCTGTATTCAGCAATTCACGCTGAGTTCCTATCAAGTCATTGGCAGAAATCTCGGTCAGCTGACCAGCCCCGTCCACAGCATAGATACGAAGTTTATGAAGCGAAAGCTTCTTGGCGGCTCGCTCAGAAAGCGGGAACACATAGCTATCGGAAAAGGCCTGAAGCATGCCTTCATCGTCGTAGGCAAGGAAGCCCACTCCTCCTTGTCCGCCACTCACTTCGATTTTACCATTGGCATAGCGATAAGTATACGAACCCGTAACGGGAGATGCCTCAGGATGGATAAAGTCTGTATACATGCCCAAATCGGCCTGTACACCGTTCTGAATAAGACGCAGGGTCTTTCCGTCGTGAGAATACGTGGGTTTACCGGCACAGTCGTTTATCAAGATGATGTGACGATTGAGCGGAAGATTCCAGGACTTCACCTCAGCAATAGCGGCATCGACCTGTTCCTGGGTCAGCGTGTAAGATGAAGAAGTGTAGTCAGCCACAAAACGCTGGTTCATCGGCGTAAAGAAACAGTGTGCACGGAAGAAGTCGGTGAGGTCTTCGCCTGCCGCACGACTACACATCTTATAGAAATGAAGCAGACACTTGGCGCCGTCCTGTGCGGGAGCAGTAACAGATCGGAA
>UQJC01000006.1 GCA_900541335.1 uncultured Prevotella sp. | reverse complement strand
GTAACTCCCATCGGATCTTTGCGAAGCATCTCGAAAAGACGCGGATAGAACTTATTGTTCTTACCAGCCAGATGGTAGTAAAGCCAAAGCTTGTAATAAAGGTGCATCTGCACACCCAGCGTAGTGTGGAAGAAGTCACCATTGTCGCGATTGTAAATATTGAGCAAATTGAGCAATTTACCATCCGACATTCTGGAAGTAGCCTTACCGTCAAACCATACCGCCACATTAGAGAAAATATTGTTAGAAGACTCCTTCAATCCATTCATGTGAAGCAACTCTTGGTGTTGGTGCCCGATTTCGTGTGCCGGTCCCCAAATGTTGTCAATGTCCATCGAAGTTCTTGAAGCCAAGCCTACAGTAATAGCTGGAAAGGTGCTGATATGATAACCGCTATAACCATTGGAACCCACCATATAGCCTGTCAGCATACCCCAAGCCATGCCATGTACGCGATAGGTATCAGAATAATCAACGGGTGCAAGAGAATCGTTACCCATGTAGGTATAAATTCCACGCGACGGGTCATCGAGTGTCGGGAATTCCTTCTTAGCTTGTTCGATTTCTTCACGGCTGAGTATCCCCAAGGTCAATCGTTCGCTCATCATGAGTTTATCCCAAGCGGCAATGACATCTTCCACTTGAACTTTTTCGTTCATAATGGAACGAAGACCGGGATACTTCTTACCACCCACCGCCATACTGTCTTGGTAAAGATGCAGAATCTGGTACTTACCCAAAATGGTGATAGCGGGCATGTTGGCACGCGCCTCGTAATACTCCCAGTCTTTATTCTTATCAGGCGTATAGAGTTTGTCACCCATGCGGTTATAGTAACCGTTAATGTGACCGCCCTCGATATGGATTTTGAGATCCTTGTAGCTAGAAAGCTTAAGCCCCGTAGGCTTTCGGTCCATGAAAGTCTCGACCGTGTAACAGATGAAGGTATTGAGCGAGTCTTGATTGTAACGAATGATATTCAGACCCTCCTTGAGCTTATGACCTTTGTAGGCATGCCCCTCGGGACGCTCGTAGCCCTTGAAGGTACTGAACCAAAGCTGAGAACCTTCCTCTATCTTGCCTTCTACCATCACATAGAACACATCCCCTTTCTTGGCATAAATGCCTGTGGGGTTATTCATCACAGAGTGCGGCTGAATGCGCAGGGCACGTCCAGCCTCATGCGGATTGCTATAGGGTTCATAAAGTTGTACCCGAAACTTCTTAGCATATTCGCTGTCCCATTGAGGTTTGTTGGAGAACTGATTATCCTCCGTCCAGTCAGCTTTCTTAACCTTCCGAACCATTTGCTGCAAGGCAGCTGAGAGTTGCTTGAAAGTAGCGTCTTGTGCCAACTGCTCATCAGTCATAGCGGCATAGTTCGAAGCGAGAACGGTGCAGGCTTTATCGGTGAAGATTTTAGCAAGAGCTACTTCATACTTACCCGCATTGAATTCTTCGATTTGCGCAATCTTGTCAAGCTGAGCTTGAATCTGTTCTGGGCTCATCGCAACTTCATGGATATTCCACCGCGAAGCGCTGTGCTTAAATTCCCAGCTAACGATAGAACCGCTTATGTGCATGCAATTGTATCCTGCCCCCTGCACATGGTCACTCATCGTGTAAATATTAGAAGAACCTGCCTGTTGAACACAATAGTTATAACAATTGGCATCCAGGAAAACATCTGGCACCATCGTCCAAGCAACCGATGTTTTTCTTGAGTTACGCAAATAATGTCCATTACCCAAGTTGCGCAAAGCAAATTTTCCTTGATGTTCTCCTTTACCAGCTTCTGCAATCCATAATTGGTAATAGTTTGCCCTATCTGTGTTTGACACACCCGTCCCTCTATTCGCATTACTACTCAACGAATTAGAAGAGTTATGATTGACAATATTGTAAACCTTACCATCCACCAATTGTGCCCATGCACCCGCGACAGACACCATTGTCAACAACAATAGGGCCGCCGCTTTACGCAAGGGCGTTTTCCTTACTTGAAATTTCATAAATGTAAATGTATAAAGCGATTGACATCGGGTAAACTTTCGACGAGCTGAACGCACAAACATGCTACACAGCCAACTGTGGAGAGCGGGTATCATACGACAGCCGCCTAGTCCATTACCCTTCATCGCGAAAAAGCTCAATAACCAGCTAAAAGAATGACAACAAGACCACAGCACTATGGGAAAATACTTCCATCGAATGGAAGCTATACTGCGGTACTAAAAACGAGTTATTGATGCGAGTTCAAATAGACAATAAAATTTGAATATGCTGTTGCTTGAGAAACATCCATACAGCCCCACTCCCAAAAAGAATTTTATTCTATAACCTCAAAGGATAAACGCCTTTAAGTAAGTAGAATGAGCATCATGGAACCATGTAAGCACACACTCGAAAAACAACCCCAATAGGCACATCTGCCCTACTTTTCAAGTATTACCTACTACATGGAAGACATTCAACTGAGCTTAAAATCCAAAACGTCGAAAATCAGATGCGAAAATACATATTCTCGTTGTGTTACACAGATATACAACAAACTATTTAACAACCTATTCCTTGAAAATGAGCAGCATAAAAAGACTTATTAACGACATAAACTGACAAATGACAGATATATTAAACTCACGAAGCAAACACCTACATTCCCATACAACCATGGTCATCTACACTAGGTGCACTCTCTGTACTCAAAATGTGGATAAACAAGGAAAACAGTCATGCTCCATCCATATCAATTCTTTCTGCTTTTATTACTGTCCGATAAAAGTCCAATACAGTAATAAAGTATGACTCGAACACTGAAAATTAAGCGTTCGAGTCTTCTTTTTTATTTTACAAGCCCCCTAATCAAAAAGTAATGGTTTGAGGTTCGCTGAATCTGCATAATTCCATTGTACGACTGCAATGCTCATTTCCAAAGTCGCGAAACTGCATTGCAGGAGCGCAACGGCCATTTCCAAAGTCGCGAAACTGCATTGCAGGAGTGCAACGGCCATTTCCAAATATTACTGCATTTGGACTCTTATCAGAAAGCTATATTCTGCTTTAAATTATCCACTCTAAAGCCTTCACTACTTTTTTCACCTAATAAATCTATCTATTTGCGCTAAACAAACTCCATAGAACATGAAAACGAAAACAAAATCGTATATTTGCGCGTCATTTAGATAGCATAATTCATTTAATAGTAACAATATAGACAATTAGACATTCCACTAACTATCCCATAATATAACCTCACTATGATTGAACTGATTAAGCACGGCATTTACCTGCTCGACGGCAAAGAAGTACGTACACAAGCCTCTGGCCTACCTACTGCCAACGAAGCTCGCGAAAACACCATCACGTACCAAATACTCCGCGCCCATCATGACGGAGCCCCCACCCCTAACCAATTCCGCATTCATTTCGATGCGATGATGAGCCACGATATTACATACGTGGGCATCATCCAAACTGCGCGCGCGTCGGGATTAAAGGAATTTCCCCTTCCTTATGTCCTGACAAACTGCCACAATTCGCTGTGTGCTGTGGGCGGAACCATCAACGAAGACGACCATGTGTTTGGCCTCTCGGCCGCTAAGAAATATGGCGGCATCTACGTGCCCACCAATCTGGCAGTAATTCACCAGTATGCCCGAGAAATGATGGTGAAATGTGGCAGCATGATTTTAGGCTCAGACTCTCATACGCGTTATGGTGCACTCGGCACGATGGGAGTTGGTGAAGGCGGAGGCGAACTGGTCAAGCAGTTACTTCGCAACACATGGGATATTTCAACTCCCGAAGTCGTCTTGGTGTGGCTCGAAGGTACACCGCGCCGAGGCATCGGTCCACACGATGTGGCAATCTCACTAACCAAGGCGGTATTTGAAAGTGGCTTTGTCAAGAACAAAGTACTGGAGTTTGCAGGACCAGGCGTAGCCGGACTCTCTGTGGATTTCCGTAACGGCATTGACGTGATGACTACAGAAACAACTTGCCTTACCTCGATTTGGGTGACTGACGAAAAGGTACGCGAGCACTACGAACTGCATCGCCGCCCTGAAGGATACCGAACTTTGCAACCAGGAAAAGTAGCTTACTACGACGCCATGATTCGCCTTGATCTCAGTACACAGGAATCCATGATTGCCTTGCCCTTCCACCCTTCGAATGCTTACACCATTCATGAACTTCAAGTCCAGCCCGAATCAATTCTACGCAAGGTAGAGGAAGAAGCACGGGCACGCTATGGAGAAAAAGTAAAAGTGGATTTGCTCAGCAAAATTCACGACGGCGGTGTTTGGGCTGACCAAGGCATCATTGCGGGCTGTTCAGGCGGTACGTACGAAAATCTGAGTCAAGCGGCAGCAATCCTTCAAGATCAATCCTGTGGCAATGACTACTTCAACCTTTCGGTCTTTCCACAATCCATCCCCGTTTCGGTTGCCACTACGCGCAACGGCATCAACGAGGAGTTGCTCGAAGCTGGAGCTGTTATCAAACCAGCCTTCTGCGGCCCCTGCTTCGGTGCGGGTGACGTACCTGCCAACAATGGTTTCTCTATTCGTCATACGACACGCAATTTTCCAAACCGCGAAGGCTCGAAACCCAGTCAAGGACAACTTTCCCTCATCGCTCTCATGGATGCCCGTTCGATTGCCGCAACAGCCGCTAACGGAGGAAAACTGACTGCGGCAACAGATATAGAATATACGGATACGCACGAAGCGTATACTTACGAACCGCGTATTTACGAACGCCGTGTGTACAATGGCTACAATCGGCCTCAACCCACAGAGGAGTTGCGTTATGGTCCCAATATCAAGGACTGGCCAGAACTGTTTCCCATGGAAGAAAACCAGTTGCTCGAACTGGCAGCTGTGATTCACGACCCGATGACCACCACGGACGAACTAATTCCCTCAGGCGAAACGTCAAGCTATCGTTCCAATCCGCTGAAGCTTGCAGAGTTTGCACTGTCACGCCGGGTTCCCGAATACGTGGCACACAGCCAACGCATCCACTCAAATGACCTGGATCGCCGTGCAAACAAATGTCCCGAAACCTTGATGAGACTCTTACAGCAAGTGGGTGCTTCACCAGCTAACACGTCCTATGGTTCCTGTGTCTTTGCCAACCGACCAGGTGATGGTTCTGCTCGTGAACAAGCAGCAAGTTGCCAAAAGGTATTGGGCGGCGATGCCAACATCTGCTACGAATATGCCACCAAACGTTACCGCAGCAATTGCATTAACTGGGGCATTGTGCCTTACACCCTTGACGCAAACGTGAAGTTCCACTGGCAACCGGGTGACTTCATCTTTGTGCCTGGCATCCGACAAGCTATTCTCAACGGAAAAGAAAGCATCGAAGCGCTGGTTATTACCGCCAACGGCACCCAAACCCCATTAACCCTGCACTTTGCCGGACTGACTACGGACGAACGAACCATCCTCGCAGACGGCTGCTTGATAAATCATTATGCGAAGAACAGGAAAGTATAAGCACATAACCTCATACCCCTAATCAATGACCAAGATAAAGATGACTACTCCCCTTGTGGAGATGGATGGCGACGAAATGACGCGCATCCTTTGGAAGATGATTAAAGACGAATTGATTCTTCCCTTCGTCGAACTCCAAACCGAATATTACGACTTAGGACTCGTTAAACGTGATGAGACCGAAGACCAGATTACACTTGAAGCGGCAGAAGCCACCAAACGATTAGGCGTAGCTGTGAAGTGTGCGACCATAACTCCCAATGCACAACGCATGACGGAATACAACCTCCACCAGATGTGGAAAAGTCCCAACGGTACCATTCGCTCCATGCTCGATGGTACGGTTTTTCGTACCCCGATAACCTTACCCTCCATCCGTCCCGCCGTACGCAACTGGCAAGCCCCGATTACCATTGCCCGTCATGCCTATGGTGATGTTTACAAGAATGTAGAAATCCGCATACCCCAAGCCGGACGTGCCAAATTGGTCTTTGAGGGAACAGACGGATTGACCGAAGAAGTACTCATTCACGAGTTCACGGAACCTGGTGTCGTACAGGGTATCCACAACACCGACCGTTCCATCCGTTCCTTTGCGCATTCCTGCTTTAAATATGCGATTGATACCAAGCAAGACCTATGGTTTTCAACCAAAGATACCATTTCAAAAAAGTACGATGCCCGCTTCCGCGAAGTCTTCGATGAAGTCTTTGAACAATACCGATCCACATTCGAACAACTCGGCATCACCTACTTCTACACCCTCGTCGATGATGCCGTAGCGCGCGTCATTCGCAGCCAGGGTGGTTTCATTTGGGCATGTAAGAACTACGACGGAGACGTAATGAGCGACATGGTTTCCACCGCCTTTGGCTCCCTCGCAATGATGACCTCCGTACTGGTTTCTCCCGATGGCAAGTACGAATATGAAGCCGCCCACGGCACCGTCACCCGCCACTATTACAAATACCTCCAGGGTGAAGAAACCTCCACCAACCCCATGGCAACCATCTTTGCCTGGTCGGGCGCATTAAAAAAGCGCGGGGAACTAGATCAGCTCCCCGCCCTCATCCACTTCGCCGAATCCCTCGAAGCCGCCTGTCTCGACACCCTCAATGAAGGCATCGTGACTAAAGACTTAGTCAGCCTCATGGAAGGTATCACTCCACGAGCAGTCAACTCCTTGGAATTCCTACAAGCCATCCGCCAACGATTGGAAAAGCGATTGGGAGAATAATCTGAATATTACTCGATAGTATAAAACAAAAGCATCCCCCGAAGCAAGATTATACAGACCTGCCTCGGGGGATTTTCCTTATTCAATGTTCAAACCGAGATATTAAAGAAATCCTCTACGCCAACGCCATAAATACTGATATATATTATAATAAGGGGAGCTCAACGATTCTTCCGGGAAATAACTAAAGAAACGGGTACTTCGCTTTTGTTTTAAAACAAACCAATCCCACTTGGTTCGATTACCGTGTTGCACGCGTGAGTCATAATGACCAAAGTTACCCGCCATCATAATTTCATCCAAGACAAAGCGTCCCTTCTTTTCGTTCATCTTCGTAATCATCGCTTCTTGAGGAAGCCCCATCACCCTATGAAGCACATACATTATAGCTTGGCAAAAAGAATATAACCCCATTCGACGCAAAGTTTGATTAATCAATTCCTTTTCCCGACAGGATAACGAAGCACAAGCCTGTATGACATAATAGTAATCAAGAATTTGGCGTAGTCCTATTCCTTCATCAAAGAGATGACGGAATATATGCGAAAGGATATAGACTGCGTTGAAAGAATGCGACGGTACAAAGAACCCCAGGGATGTTCGTTGGAATTTCTTGTAAGTAGTAAACCACCGTTGCATACGAAAATTACGAAACGGTGAAAGGCTATAAGAAGGTCGAAAATGAATCTCAATAGCATCCCGCTTCTCCCCTTCTTTGATTTCTGTCAGGCAGATTAGTTGTCCCTGTTCATTCCGTTGCAATTTGGCTTCAATATCTGCATGATGATAGCGGAATCTTGCATGGGGAAAAATCTGTTGAATATCTTTGATTACTTGATCAATATCACTTCTATACTGCTTCTCCATCACCCACACATCAATATCCCCACTCTGCCTTCTGAGCGGATTCGGATAGAGTTGCGCCATCCCCTGCCCCTTCAAAATGCACGTATCAAAGCCCTCCTGCTGCAAGAACTCCGTCACCTCCGCACACTTCGCGTTCAGCCACTGGTTTTGCAGTTCCACCTGCACCGTCAATATCGCCCATTGTTGCATCAACGATTTCGGCGGCCGTTGTTCCTGCGGTAGCCGTTCGATAGCCGAAGCCGTCACACCTACCAGTGCCTGCTTTTTAGCCATCTGAAATAGCTCCGCCCACTGCTTCCCCGTTGGACAATGGTGCAGAGTAACACGACGACCTATGCTGACTTGTAGGAGTTCAAAAAAAAGAGATTCTATCATAATAGAGTTTTTAATAAAACCGAAAAGGAAGGCTTACGCATAAGGATCAAAAAGATTTTTACGTCTCCTTATACACGTTAGCCGTATCTTTTGCAATATGTAGCCAATTAAAACGAGTAAGATCGTAAGATCTCCTACTAACGATATCCATACAATGGAACTTTTTCTCCAATTGCTGAATCAAGTCCTCTACATCTTCCTTTTGAAAATAATCCGATGCTTCCAGACTGACTAAATGAGTGGCTGGTATATCGCTGACCAGCACATCCAGTCCGTAACTCATCGCTTCTAACAAGACGATAGGAAAACCTTCATTGCGTGATGAAAGGACATACAGCCCAGCATGGCTGTACAATTCATTGAGGTTCTCACCTTCCACATAACCCGTGAAGACCACGCGGTCGCTTTTTACCAACTGTTTCAACTTCGTCAAATATTCCGACTCCGTCTCCACCGATCCCGCTATTACCAACTTATAGTCGGTATTAACCTGTTCAAAGGCACGAATCAATACGTCAAAACCTTTTTCAGGAGTGATTCTACCTATACCCAACACATAATGACCTTTTTCCAGTCCAAGTGAACGAATATAATCAGTACGAGTAGTTGCTACTGTTTCGGGGATACCATTGGGAATGTATACAGACTTCTGTTGCACCTTGTCGCTGTATTTCTCTAATTGAAACTTACTAACAAAGATAATGCGGTCCGCACAACTCAACGCGATACGCTCACATAGTCTCAGTAAGCAACGTGCCATTTTTCCCCACTTTTCATGCTCATAGTTTGCACTATGATAAGTCAACACCACCTTCTTCCCCGCCAGTTTGGCAATCCATGAAAACATAGCCGGACCGATGTTGTGATAATGTATGAGTTCACAATCTGAGAACACTGCACATATGGTGGCGATAAAGGAATGAAAAGCAGCTTCAAAACCCTTTATCCGTGTAGATGGTAGATCTTTAAAACGTATATGAGGATAGGCAGGAGTTGCTACCACATAAGGCCTTCGTCGGTAAACTATGAAATCATACTCTTCGCCGAATTTAGGATAAAGCATTTCGCAGTGTTTCTCCGTTCCACCTTGTACTTTGGGGAATCCTCGAGTGCCAATGATGCAAATTTTCATGTTTTAATATGGGATTATCGCGACAGGTTGTACATCCGTTCATACATTTCCATCAACTTAACCGTTTCTATCTCGATATTAAACCCAGCCTGGGTTATCTCCTGTGAGCGGTCTTGTCGTACACCCTTTTCACGAATAAGTTGCAGAGCCTTCTCTGCCCAAATTTCGGGTGACTGTTTTAGACTCAAGAAACAGGTAGAAGGGAGAATATCCACTTCACGGGTGATGCTATCAGAAAAAATACAGGGAAGGTCGGCAGTTTGGGCTTCTATACCGACTACGGGCATACCCTCTGAAAGAGAAGGCATAATGAAGCAATCGAAAGCGGAACACCATTCATTGACGTTATTTACTCCGTGCATAAAGTGAACGACATGTTCCAACCCTTTCTCTCGTACGTATGCTTGAATGGCTTGTATTCCATCTCCCACACCAAGCAAAACGAGGTGAGCCTGCGGTGAAAGTTGATAGATATGACTGAAAATATCTATTAAGAAACGATGGTTTTTCTGCCAGACAAAACGACCAATATGACCTATGACAATACCATCACCCAGATTATTCATTCTTCGTATCCGTTGCCGTGCGGCTTCGTTATACACATAACGATTGACCTCAATGGCATTGTTATGCACATGAAAGGGGGTGCCTTTTCCATAGAAGAATTCACCTGCCACCATACCACATGCCCAAAGATGCGAAGCTATGGGCTTGATGAGCGGACGACATACCCATTTAAGAGGAAGTTTATAGTCCCACCCAAAGGCAGAACAATGCACATGCGCAATCCGTACAGGCACATGATTGCGCTTAGCAGCATACAAAGAATATACCACGAAAGCATCGTTATGTGCATGAACGATTTTGTACTCAGAATGTTCCTGAAACAGCTGATCCATGTATTTGAGATAAGCTCCGTACTTAAACGGATTCAGTCCCGGTGTATGGAATATACGCCCGCCCATCTGTATGATTTCTTCATCATAATCACCAGGCTTAAGCTTATTACATAAAAAGTCAAACTGAATTCTGTTCCGGTCTATATGTCTATAGTAATTCATCAACATGGTTTCGATACCAGCCCGATCCATGTTACTGACTACTTGTAGGATTCTTATCATGTGGTCATTTTTTGATTGTTTTTTTGAGAGGGAGGTAAAGGCGAACATCCTGCAGCGAACGCGAGACTGGGGGGGGAAGGGAGGTGAACGCGGGACTGGTTCCGTTCCCCCCTCCCCACATCCGAAAAGGGGGAAACGGGACCTGTCCCCTGTTCACCTTAATGCTCAATCATCTCCTTCAGCACCTCCATTGACTTACCTCTTTCTGAAGCAATGATTTGATTCACGCGGTTAAAGTCAATCATCTTGTTAGCCAAGGAATAATCATGCAGGTCGGTGACAATGCGGTCCTTCAATCCCGTCAGTTGCAGGATACTCTGGTTGCGGCTTCCCGTCTTCGTGTTGGGAAGCACCTCGATGAACTGCGTGTTGAGATTGATGGCAAATGCCGTACCATGGAAGGAGTCGGTCAGCAAATAGGTTGCATGCTTGATATACGACAAGAACTCACCGACATCGGGCAAAAGCACCAACTTTCCGCCTCTCACAGCCTGATGCAAAGTTGGCGTAATGCGGATGAGAGGCAAGCCGACATGACGGGCAAAGTTTTTGGCATAAGCGTCCAACTTTGGATTGTTATGAATTTCATATATCAAAACATACTTGCCACAGATATCCTTACGGATGTATTTGCACCATTCTTCCTTTTCTATAAGTAGAGTTGGATCCAATACCTGAGCCTTGCAGGGCAGTCCCATCTTCCTTAACAGTTCCACGGCACTGTCTTCTCTGACAGCCAGGTGGGTGTAGCTTGTCATGTAACGTTTGTAGGCTTCGAGTATCTGCGGAGTGAAGTCTGTGCGCCCGAAGCTGGCGGCATAGGCCACCTTCTTCGTGCCTTCTGCTACGAAGTTGAGAAAATAAACGGGGTCATATTTTACCTTGAACAGCGGTCCCCACACCTGATCGCTTCCGGTCATAAAAACATCAGCTCTGAGCTGTTTCAGCTCTTCCCTAGTGTAGCAAACAGGGGTCAAATTCAGGTGTTTCCGGCGCATCTTGTCAAAGGTACGTTGAGCCAAACTTTCACCCGGATAACGCAACGCAACATAGGCAAGTTTCTTCAGCGGATTGTTACTCCACTGCTTTTTTCCTTCCAAACTTGACAGGATGGCTTCCAGTCCTCTTTCGTCCTTGCGTACATAATTAATAATTTCGCAATGATGTCCCAATTTTTCAATGATTCGCTGCGTGGCAATACTTTGCAATAGCGAACCATAATTACTGGGCATATGGCGTGTAATAACTTTTACATTCATATTATTGGGATATAATAGTAGAAATTTTACGAACGACTCTTTGAGGAAGATGCAACACCTTTTCCAGAGTAATAAGCAGTTTCCATCGGGCAGGTGAATAAGTCTTCGAGCTGTGAAGCATTTTCCAAGCGAAGCAGGAAAGATAAGCAGCCTTTGCCTTATGTTTCATTTGTCCTTCCGCCACTGTTTCAAAGCGGTGTTCTATCAGTGTACAGTTCGAATGTTTCAAAGCCATATCACCCTTTTCAGTAAAGGCTATGACTGCACTGACTCCTTGTTTATTCGATTTGTAAGCCTTCCCCCAAAGATCTCCAATCCGAATATCCGCACTTGACTTGTTGTATTTGTACTTGCAATGCTTTTGGCAAGCCGGATTGCAATGGAAATCACCTAAAAACAAACCATAGAAAATATCACCTTCTGAAAACTTCGAGTTCAAACATCCCTTCTCACCCTTTATCAACAGATTATATGAATCATGCCAATCAACTTTATCTTCCGCTTTAACTAGATTCTTATTATCTTCGACAAAGATATCATGCCAGCCCATCTGCTTATTTCGCCATGAAGAATAAACAATGTTTCCAACCTTCTGCTTTGCCATTCTTAGATACTTTTTCCATATAAGCATAGACGGCACACTATGGCAATAGAAATCCATCAATATAAAGTTATCTTCTACTCTAAATTTCCGTATATACCGACGAAATGAATCTATCTGACAGGGAGTACCCGTAATCAGATACCTCTCCTTGCGATTAACTGAGCGAAAGGCATCTACTGTAAAGCTTTGGATGTATTTGCTGCCAATACTCTCAATCAGTTCTTCCTTTGTAGCTGCAATGTAATGTTCCGCACGCGCTTTCTGCGCATCATAGCGGACACCGCAAACTTTATATCCATCTTCAATCAGGGAACGTCCGATTTCAAAGCCAACACCTCCCGAAGAACACTTCTGCCTAACCTGTTCGTCCTTGCTCCAGGCAGCATAACTAGCTAGAGGCTTACATTCAGTGTTTGCAAGTTCCTCATGTGAGAACGCACACACCTCCAGACACAGTCCACAATCGGAACATCGGCTTTCATCCGTAATGTATGGCTCATAAAAGCCTTCATCATTAAGCTTGATTTCGATTATTTTTCTGCCACAAACGGTAGCGCATAATCCGCAACCATAGCAGTCATGTATCGTTGATATATTTTTCATACTTAACTAAATTGAAAGTAGAAGGGATTTCTATTATACGCGGAGAGGGGAACGCGGGGGAGAAGGGGAACGCGGGACTGGGGGAGGGAGGAACGGAACCTGTCCCCGGTTCACCTTCACCACTTCGAAGCCGTCGACAGCGGCATCCCTGTAATTCGCACCAATTGCCTCACCCCTGCCCCACGCTCCTTCAGCTGCCTGACTACCAACTTACGCCTGACCAGCGGCAAACGCTGAAACTCTGCCACATTCGCCACTTCGGCCAAAGCCAACAGCAAAGCTCGTACTGCCTCATCCAACAACATCTTGCGCGGCATCAATGCCTGGGTTTCTACATCCAGACAGCCCGCTTCGTCATCCACCGGCCGCTCTACCCACTCCTTCAATTCCTCAAAGGTCATACGCTTGAGCAAATGCTCCACACGGCATATACGGGCTTCCGACGACAAGCAGTATTCCTGCCACGACGACCAGCGGTAATCAACCGTTGGCGAAAGTCCCGCCTTCACAGGATTCTGATGGATGTAACGGACAAGCGTCACGAAATAGCCCATCGTCTCGCAAGGCTCCGACTTGAACCGACCCTGAAACAGATGCCCCACGCGCCCGTACTTCATATTAAAATACATGGCATAAGCATCGGCCAGCGATTTCACCACTTCGCCTATCGTCCAGTCAAGCGTGCGCAAAAGCAGATGTACGTGATTGGGCATGAGGCAGTAGGCATAGAGGCAACAGGTGTCGCCTTTCCTTTCTCCCTTAACATCATACTGCTGAGGCAGATGCCGCAAGCTGTCGAGCATCCGCTGGTAGTCCTCCTCATCCTCGAAGATGTCCTGTCGGTTAATGCCCCGAAGCATCACGTGATAAACTCCCGACTCCGCTATTTTCCTTGCATACCGTGGCATACGAAACGTTTTTAGTGAACGCGGGACAGGTACCGTTCACCCTCCCCATGCCCGAAGAAGGGGGGAACGGAACCTGTCCCACGTTCACCGCAAATGACCGAAGATACCGCTGCGGCAGAAAGCGAACCGCGAACCGCGCGCCTCAGCGGGTGAACAGGGGACAGGTACCGTTCCCCCTTTTGCGGACGTGGGAGGAGGGGAACGGGACCAGTCCCCTGTTCACCTCTTCACTTGACCACCTCCCCATATATCCTCAAATACTTCTCTGCCGTCTTTCTGACATCAAAGTTTTCTCGGGTAAACTGGTAAGCGGACTCTACTTGCCCGACATCGGGAGCTGTGGAGAGGAAGCGTTGCAGTGCATCGGCCAGCGAAACCGCATTGCCCGTTTCAAACGAAGCACCGTAACGGCCGTTTCCGATGACCTCCATCGGTCCTTCCAAGTCACAGGTCATGACTGGAATCTTGGCGGCACAAGCCTCAGCCAGCGTCAGACCGAAGCCTTCGCTCAGACTAGGCATCACGAAAAGGTCGTAATCCTTCAGCCGTGGATAAAAATAACTGCGCGGCTTCGTACCCAGTAGCGTGACGAAGTCGGTCAGCCCATTCACCCTTAGCGCGTCCTCGATGGCAGAACGCATACTTCCGTCGCCAATCAGCGTCAAGTGGAAGTTTTTCACGCCCCGTTCGTTGACTAGGATACGGACGGCCTCCACGAGGAGCTGCTGCCCCTTGACCTTCTCCAACCGTCCTACACAGATGAGTTGCCGTATGCCCTCCGTAGTCAAAGGTGCTATACGCGGCGTGACTTCGTCTGTATGTATGCCGTTATACACTATGATGCTGTCGGGGAACCCCTGCGAAGCCGTATATGCCTTGACACTTTCAGAGATGCTGCAGAGCCGCTTGTAGCGGTGATACTCTTCGGGCGAACACAGCGTGCTGTGGATGGTCCGAACCAGAGGGACGCGAGTGCGGATGAACCGTACCAGCCTGTGGCAGTGAACGTGGATGACATCGGGACGGAGGGTCCACAACACCCAGTTGAGCTTCAGCAGCGACCAGGGACTCTTGCTGCCCACCTTGCGCTTCATGCAGCGTATGCTCACACGCGGCGAAATGCGCTGACACACCGCAGCGTCTATCTGGTCGTTAATGACGATGATCGTCACCTGATGTTCCTTACACTGCTCATTGACGATATCGACCAGCATGGTCTCCGTGCCGCCTGTAGCTAAAGACCAATGAAGATGGAGGATTTGCATAATATGCTTATTATTTAAATTGTCAGTTGACAAGTTGAAGGTTGAAGGAGTTAAGTTTAAAATCATTGACTTGATAAACAAACTTTTAAACTCCCAAACCGTAATTTGCAGAACATCTCTTAGACCATATATCCCAAAGAAAGCAAGAAGTCCTTTACTTTTTGCATACTGACCGACCATGGAGCATATTTTAATGCTGTCTGATAATTTTGATCTGCCAGTGACTGCCACCTATCAATGTGCTGCAATATATCCAATACTTGCTCTCGTCCATGCTGCTGGTCATAGTCAATGACAGGATTATAACCTATCAAATCAATCAACTCCTTGGGAGCACGCCCAATCATCAAAGAACCACTGAGCATACATTCCCAATAACGCTGCGTCAAAGTCTCGATGTCACCAGCCACTTCTGGCATGGTATCACAACGCGGAAAGGCAAGACAAATTTTGGAATCAGCCAGACCATCATACAGTGCCTGGTCAGTTTTGAAAAGCCTCCCACCATTTTTGGGATATAGATGGTTTACAGGCAGGCTGTTATAATTGTCACCAATAATCCTACGGTTATCACGTCCAAACTCCAAGATGTCAATAGAGCGCGACGCCAATTTCTTATTATTGTAATAAGGCGAGATGTCAATACCTTCTGGCACACTCAATATATTCATGTGTGGAAATCGTTGCTTCATTCGTGCAGCTGTCATACTTGAGGTAAAGATGGCTGTCTGCACTTTGTATCGTTGCAGGAAGCAACAAACTTTTTCAAAATGTTTCGGCCAGCAATCCCAAAACATCGGAATTATCTCATGTGTGGCATAATGGGGGAAGGTGTCAAAAAGCAATGCATAAGAACTGACAAAACGCAACCGCACCCCTTTCTTCTTCCATTTGCCAAGCGATGGTAAAGGCCAATGAAAGTAAAAATAATGCAAGGGACGCGGTTGGGGTACATTACGCAAGCAACGGCCTCCAATCTCTTTCCAACCTTTATATGCATCAAGGAGGTGATGAAGGCCACCAGAAAGAAGAACGGGTTTAATGGCGACAACTCGATTCATGACAAGCTTCTTTTTGAAATGATGGAATTCAATGTAAATTCACACGAGGCTAAATTTTTCCTGGGGAATGAATATCAATGATTTGAACGGCGGCTGTATTGTTTTAGTTTGTGAAACCAGGAACATCAAACAGCCCCACCCTATTTACCTAATAAATGTCGTACTCTGTAAATCAAATTAGCAAGAAACAATACGTGCCTTTCCCCCTGCCTGTACGCTTTGATAAACCTTAGATTGAGATAGTTGATATAAATCAGAGTCTCACTCTTTTGATATACAAGCGGAAATTCCGCTAACTGCTTATCGAAAGCTGCTAATTGCTCAGCAGTGCATAATCGGTCGAAAAGTGCACGGCTATAGATGCTTTTCAAAATACCAAAGAATTGAATATCTATAAGACGTTTGTTTTCAGCTCTGAGTGATGTATAGTGGCTTTCATAAAATCCAGCCATATCCAAACATAGCTTGAAACGCTGTGGTAAAGATTTCTTCCAAATGTCAGGTGACATGGTTTGCCCTTCTCGTCCTATTCCGTAAGCATAGACCACAAAGGGCAAGTGGGTATAGGTCTCAATTTGTGTAGCCGGAAGAATATTCCATTGTGTGTCTGTATAGGAATTTCCTTCTGTTTGATTATATTCAAACTGTTTGAAGATATCTGCTTTGTAGGTAATAGCATGCATCATCACTCCTCTTAGGCTAGTGAGGTCTGCAGTTGTATCTAAACGGGCAATTTCCCCGTCAGGGTTCTGAAAATCATAATGCCTTAATATTCTTTTCCCATCAGGATAATATACTTCAACAAAGTCTGTTATGATTAAATCTACTGTATGGTTGGCGCAATAACTAATTAGCTTTTCGAGTTCAATAGTTTGATACCAATCATCACTATCCAAAACTTTGACATATTGTCCTCTAATCTCCTTGAGACCTCGGTTGATGCACGAACCATAATTTCCGTTTTCCTTATCTACTACATGAAACGTATCGGGATAAAGGGTGGCATATTCGTGTGCGATAGCAGACGAAGAATCTTTACTACCATCGTTGACAACCCATACATCTAACAACGACAAGAGTTTCTCACTTACGATAAGGGAGTCTAGACACCGACGGAGATATTTCTCCATATTATAAGTCGGAATAATAATGGAAAGAACTTTAGTAGACATAATGTTTGTGGATTGTAGGAGTAAGGGAACTTGGCTTAGAATAACATGTAATGGTGGACTGTTGAATTGTGCGACTACTCATAAAGAGTAATAGGATTACAGGATTGGAAAATATCTCAATAAGGAACGAATTGAATGTATTCATTATGGAAAACCATAAAAGCCAACTATAAAGATAGGGGTTGTTTGATTTCCATGCTCTGTAAAAAATAAGAGAATAGCCAAACATCAGTAAACAAGACAATACATAACCTTCCTGTAATATTAGGCGTGCATAACCTGAGTCTAAATAGAAGTATTCTTCAAAACGTTTACCACCAGTACTTTCAATTTCTTGCCCCCATGGTAAGACATCATATTTCTTAAACGCAATTTCATTAAGGGCAAGACGTCCGTTATAATACTCTTTATTTATTTCATTGAAATCATTCAGCTCTGAAGAAAGAGATGCCTCCGAAGCAGTGATATAAGTCGTGTAGCAGAGCAAGGGGTACACCGTAAGAGCTATCCACTTAAAGATTCTTAGGCCGAAATGAATGTTGAATTTGTTGATTAAATAAAATGATAGGATGAGGGCTAAACAGGTTAGAATTTGAAGGCGCGTATAAGAAACGAAGAAAATAAACAGTGCATAAACTATCAATATAACCAGTTTCTTAAGCTTTAACTGATTTCGCCATAAGTAGGTTTGGCAGATTAAAATGCCCATCGCTGGATAAGAAAAGCCTGAGTAATAGGCAAATCCAAAAGAATAGGCAATACCCGATCCAAAAAATTCTTCATGTCTGATAAACGCCCGGTTCTCAAGAATACCTATTAGTGAGAGTATAAAGGGAACAGCTAAATAAATGACAGTACCCTTCATAATGCGGCTGACAACTGTTTCAAACGGAATCTTAGAAACTATGGGCAACAATAAGACACTGGCTACAACATAATCGGTATGGTTCACAAAGATTAGAACGGAAGTAATTGAAAGGCTCAACAATAGAAGGATGTTGAGAACACTTTTCTTGAAATTCAAGATAATGCTGAAAATGCATAACCCCAGAATCACGCCAAAAGACAAATAAAGAAAAATGCCTTTCAGTCCTCCTAGAAAATGTGAAATTAAAGATCCTGAGACCCAATTGAACAGAATAAAGCTGGCAATAGCACAATTGAATATCCAGTAACTGGGTTGTTTGGGATATTGGCTATGAGAGTTGGTTATAGTATAACTCATACAACGGAGTGATTTATGATTGTTTCTATCAGATCACAAAAAACATCATGACAAATTAAAGACTCTTCGAATCCACCGTATTTGATAAAGACAGTGAGAAACGACAAGTGGAAATATAAAAACCCACACGTTAGTAACCAATATATATTCATGTGGATCTAAATGAAAAACTTTATCTTGAAGAGCAGGAAGGAGAGTAATGAATCCGTGAACAGCGTGGACGCAAAGTATCAGAAGACTAACCCTTCCTATATGAGTTAGCGAACGTACCAAGCAGTTTTCAAAACGGCTGAGGTAGGCCGACAGACGGTAAATGGCATAAACCATAGTAACAGCCCCAAGATAATTGATTACGAGGTTGGAATAAGTATTACTGATCATAGACATACTTCCTGTCCATATACTCTCAAACCACAAAAAATGAAGGATAATATCAGTATACTATTGAAAATCAATCTGCACCAAAAAAGAGCGAGCAAAAACCAAATGGCCCGATGAAATATTCTGATAGAGGTAAACCTGTGCGTGAGCCTGATTCCACGAAAATGGCTATAATGTAAGATAAAGCATCATAACTTTTGCGCCCCAATAGGTCGTAGAATAGTGCAAAGAGAAAGATGACAATAGCGGTAAGCAGATAGAGAACGAGTAATGTACGTAGATTGTTTCTCAGCAATACGCTCATAGGCTTTATCTTACAGAAATACCCTGAAAGAATAAAGGCATATGCCAAACAAAGATAAAGTCGCTCAGAATATCAGGTATAATGGTATGACCGATAATCATAGCAAGAATACCTATGCCTTTCATAATGTCAAAGGCGGGAACACGGCTATTTCTTGTCGAGAGCTTTTTCAGTTTTTATGTATAGGCTATGAAAAAGATAAAATATAATGAAGACTATAATGAGAGGAGTTCCCGTAAAATAGCCGGCTCTGATTGCTTGAATAACTTACGCTTCCAACGATTAAAAGGTGAGTTGATTTTTCGAACTTCTTTGAGAACCTCTGTATATGGACGTTCGGTTTCGATATATAGACTACCATGAAATGACGGAGCTTGAACTGGAGTCATATAGTCTCCGTATTCTATTTTAAGATAAGCGTCATAATCTTTTATAGCGGGAACCTTGATGTGTTCGAAATCTAAATAAATAGTTTCATTGAAGAGATGTTTAGGTATGAAGTTATAGAGAAAAGAGGATAGCATCGTGTAATTGGGTGATAATTCGTCACGTTTATCGGTAAAGAGCTCTTCGAACTGTTGAAAATATTCCCGAAATCCACCTGCGCGCTTAATACGATAACGGTTTCTCCAGTCTCTTAAAAAAGCAAAAGGTATATCGCGATGACAAATCATGTCAAGGGGCAGGTGATAGTTTGCCAAAGTATTGCGCATAATGTTGACTTTTTTGACGAGTTTACAAAAGTCTCTTTCTGACTTGGGCGTATCATCAAGGGGGAAAATATCTATGAAGATACCTTGGTTGAAGTCTCTAAAGATTTCACCAGGCAAAGCTCCTGTGGTATTACTATTACGTAATTGTGCATGTCCACGGAAATAGTGAGTGTCACTATAAGCTGTTTGCAGAAAGTGAGGATGCTTGAACTCTTTGTCTGCTATTTTGACCAACTTGTTGTAGTCTTCTCGTGGCATGATAGTGTCGATGTCGTCATCCCAAGGGATGTAGCCCTTATGACGGACAGCTCCAAGAAGAGTTCCACCTTCAACCCAAATGCGCAGGTTGTTACGTTGACAGACTTCGAGAAGATCTTGTAAAAGTTCTATCTCAATTTGCCACAGGCGTTTACGTTTGGCTGAAATATGAAATCCGTTTCGAATTTCAGGTTGAGTATTAAATGTTTGCATAGTTGGTAGGATGTTATGAACTTCTCCCTATAATAATATAGAGATTCTTATATCAATTATAAGAAGGGATATAGAAGTTGATAATCTATTTAGGCAATCAAAATATAGATATGTAAAACGTTCAATCTTACCATCTCCTCATCACCCCACCTCCTCACAAACCACCATATCTACACCTTGATAGAGAACCACGACTTTGTGCAGTTGGGTGTGGGCGACGTGCGATTGTACCATTCCGGTTGCGGCATAGCGATTGACTTGTGCGATGGCTTCGGCGTGGAGGTGGGCTATGTATGTGGCTGTGGCACTGCTGCGGGCATACTTCAGTTCGATGAGGTAGCTGTGCTTCATGTCGGGGTAGACTTCTACGTTGGGTTTCAAGAAGAGGTCCACGTAGCCCGCTTGAGTATCTTGTTCGGAGATGGGACGATAAAACTTATTGAGAGAGGTGAGGGCTAGGGTGAAGCCGTGAACAAAGGATTCCCCCTTCTGCCGGTCACGCTGAGAAGCATAACGCCTGAGGCAGTCGGCTATGTACTCAAAATATGCCTTCCATTCACCCCGGTAGGCAAGCTTCGAGTGGAGGTCACCCATCTTGTAAGTGTCATAGCTTAACGCATTCTCTTCGTACGTTTCGAGCAAATAAGTGTACATCTGGTCGCGCACCACCTGGTTAGGGATAACCAGTCGCGTCTTGCCTTCTGTGATTCCGGCAAGGGTAAGCATGCCAAAGTAGTAGAGAAGGCTGATGAAGTTGTCGGGGTGAGCTATTTTTTCGGCGGGGAATCCTGTCTTGAGGTCGGCACAGATATAGCCCTGTTCAACGATGGTTTGGATGATAGAGGCATCGTATTGGAATTCCTTGTCCTTACGGATGAGCATGCGGAGTTTGTTGTAGTCCACGCGGATGTTGTCCTCAATCATGCGGGAAGGCAGCTGTCCTCCGTTTCGGATGTAATTATCCACAAAGTAAAGCACCATGTTGCTATTGTACATCGTGGCACAACCATATCGCTGGCTGGCAAAGCAGTAGTTGTCGTACCAGGGCTTCATTACTTCGATGAGTTCATCGGGGGTATGATGAAACGTAGCAGTTGTAGCGTAGTAGGTCAACATATCGCGCACCTCCTCTTCGGTAAAACCAGTAAGTTCGTTGAACTCAGGAGAGAGGGAGTAATTGGTGCCGATGTTGAAGCCGCTGGTCAGGTCGTCCATGGTAACGGGACTCACACCGGTCACGAAGCAACGTTGAATGGAAGTATAGGTTCCATACTTTACGGTATCGAAGAAGCTGCGCAGATAGCCCGTGCCATGAGTTTCGCTCAGGTAGTCGACGAGACAGGCGGGTTCGGAGAGTATTTTGTTCGTAAAATGGTCGTACTCATCAATAAAGAGATAAATCTTCTGTCCCGCCCTATGGCATACGTTTACCAGAAAGTCCAACTGTGCGACTGCTCCCTCCCTTTCCTTCAGTAGCGACTGAATGTTTGAAGGAAGATATGCTGCATAGCGGTCACAGAAATACGAGAACTGGTTGTAACAATGTGCATCGAGCGACTGACGATAACCAGTCAACTCACCTTGCACATTGGCAAAGTTCAAGTAGAGAACCAGATAGGAGTTACGTTCGGGCGTGGGATGCTGGCCAATATAGAGGTCGCCATACCATTCTTCAAACTTGTCCTTCGTCAGCACATCATAATAATGCTGTAACATTGAAATCGTCAATGTCTTGCCAAAACGACGGGGACGAATGAAGAAGAAGTACTTGTTGGCATCCTCTATGCGCACAATAAAGTCTGTCTTGTCCACGTAATAGCAATTGCTTTCGCGAACATCGACAAAATTCATCATTCCATAAGGAATGCGCTTGCGCTTGGTGGGGGTATGGGGGGGGAACATAAGACTTCGCAACAAAGGGGATTTATACAGAAACAATATATCGCTCCTCGTGCGAGAAGAACCTTCTCCCACGAGGCCTATTTTTTTAATGGGCAGAACAAGGGTCCGCACATGTAAGCCCCTACCCCTTCACCGCCCAGTCGTCAACCGTTCCCTTCTCGGACGAGAAATTGACACCGATGAGACGGACGGGGCGCGGGTCGTCGACATAGGGGCGGGCGTAGCCCTTGGCCTCGATCTGCCGGAGGGCCTGGGCGGCTGTGCCGTCGAGCTTGAACTCGAAGATGTAGACGTACTTCGGGGTTTCGATGATGCAGTCTACGCGACCTTGACTCTGCTCCTTCTCCGTATAGACGGTGAAGACGCTCATGAGGCGGAGCAGGAGGTAGAAGGTATAGTGGAAGTAACGTTCACGCTCGGACTCGCTCTCCTTGCGCCGCATGCTATAGGGGATGCTGGCGAAGAAGGCGGTAAGCTTGTCGCGGAAGCCGTCGAGGTCGCCGCGCTTGAGACTCGATACCGCTCTTTGCATCCAGGACTGGGCTGAAGAGCTGGTCTGTAAATAATTGGAGGCCAACACGTCAAGGAAACCACCTTTTACTTCGTTGTTGGGAAAGTCGAGCAAAAACATCCGGTCTTCTCGGTCATACCCCTTAATGGTCAGGTAACCGCTCTGGTAAATCATGGGCAAGGGACTCTCAATGTCGGCACGGTAGTTGATGAACTCGCTGGGCTTATAATATTTCCCAACAAGTTCGTCTATGCCTTCATGAAAATGGTTCAGCAAGCGAACTAAGTAGGTCGGAGTGCCAGAGGCAAACCAATAGTCAGCTATTTCGCGATTGCGGAAAGCAATCAACAAGCTGAACGGATTATAAAGGTCGGTAAGCCCACGACTGAAGTGATAACCATCATAGTGGTGCTTCAGCATGCTATGGTAAGCTTGGGGCGTACACTCTTCCACCTGTGCCATTTCTTGAATTGTTTCGGTGAAATAGCTATTTAGTTCGTCCTCTGTGATGCCGCAAAGAGTTTCATATTCCTCACTCATGCTGATATCCAGTGGCTGGTTGAATCCGCTGAACACCGTAATCTGCGAGAACTTCGTGACACCGGTGAGGAAGACGAAGCGTAACAAATCGTCGGTCAGTTTGAAGACGGAATAGAAGCTTTTCAGCACTTCGCGATTATGTGCCAGGAGTTCCTCATCTACTTCCATGACGTCGAGCAAGGGCTTGTCGTATTCATCGACAAGAACAACTACACCGAAGCCTGTCTGCTCTTTTGCCTTTTCGAAAATTCGCTGACAGCGGGAACCGATATATTCCTTTTCTGCATCGACCACGATGCCGTATTGTTTTTCCCATTTATCCACGTGCCTTTCCAACACTTTCTCCAGCTCTCCCGGAGTGGTAAAATTTGCTCCATTCAAGTCCAACCGGAACACGGCGTGCTGCTTCCATTCCTTCTCCAACTCCGCTATCTTCAAGCCTTCGAACAGTTCCTTCCGTCCGAGAAAGTAGCTCTCCAGCGTAGAAATCAAGAGGCTCTTGCCGAAGCGGCGGGGGCGGCTGAGGAAATAGATACTTCCTTTATTGGCTAAGGAGTAAATCATATCTGTCTTGTCGACATAGACATAACCATCCATAATGATTCGTTCAAAACTTTGGATTCCTACGGGATATTTCATGAGGAAGAATGATTTTAAAATGAAATGGAATAAAACAATTCTGTTTTGCCCAAAATCTAAGAAGGAGGACTTATCAGGATGCGCTGGACATAATAATCAATTGACTATTAAGAATCCCCCCTATTTCACTTCATAAGAACCTGATACGGATGAAAACCTAATAGACTATACGTGTATTGGCAAGCCATTATGTTTCCTCTCTCATCGGCATCGTTTCACTGGCTGTATTCGAGTCAATCGATTCGAGAAAGGCTGTCGGAATATAAGCTGTAGCTATGAGACACAGATGGGAGAGTTCAACGATTACGCGTTGTTCACCTACGGCTTTAGCTACTCGCCCGGTTATACCAGCAAAGTCTCCTTGCGTGATACGCACTTGATCTCCGCTTCGAAAACGACACTGATCGGGATGAACCAGACGGATATGCTCATTGTTGATGGAGGTGAGGCGGATAAAGTTGCGCATCTCAGACTCACGAACCGTGAGGGGAGGATTTTTGCCGTAAGTGTTTGTCGTAAAGTGGTCGTAGTAAAAGGTCAAAAGATTGTTATGTGGATCACCCATCAAGGCTTGTATCTGCTCTGGACGAGCATAGACAAAAATCAGATTCCACAACAACGGTTTGGTCACTTTCTTCATCTTTCCGTTGACTCGTTGACGAGTGTGATAGAAGGGATGAAAAAAGTCCAGTCCGTGAGTATGAATCAACTCTTGGGCTGGAGTATAACGTCCGTAAGAAATGCGAAGTACATACCATTGTTTCTGAACATCCAAGATATAGTCTACCGACACCCCATTTCTGACTGTAGCAGAAATGGAGGGCGCGTGGGGAGTAACTCCGACGCCATCGAAACACGTGGTTTCTTGCTTACGGATGGGTGCATCAGACAATGCCGGAAAATAATAACGTTCTAAACACTTATGCTCGCAAGATGCACGAACTCACAAGTCTTAGAAAGAAGCCTTATGGCTGGTTCTATTAATTATCAGTTGATAAGTTGAAGAGTTTATGGCTTGATGAATCAACCTTAAACACTTAAACTCCTAAACTGTAATTTATAGAACATCCCTTATATGACTTCATACAAAAAACATCCGAAGGGATATGTAAGAAATCCATCAGTTGACGGTAAGCATTTTTTCGAGCAAGCTGCCATTGGAAGTAAACTTGCCCGAATTTGTCTTTGATTCTATCGTTTCAGATTAAACGACAGAACTTTGAGGGAACAACCAAGCAGGAGACAGGAGGTTATAATTTAACCGCCAAAGCCTGTTCGACAATAGGAGCCATGTCGTAATACTTATATTCAGCCAAACGACCGCCAAAGAGTACATCCTCTTCCTGGGCGGCCAGTTGTCGATATTGCTCAGCCAAACGATTGTTACGCTCATCATTAACGGGGTAGTAAGGTTCCATTCCTTCGCGGTACTCTGTACTGTACTCCTCGCTTACCACGGTTCGAGGACATTCATAAACCTCGGCACCAAACATTTCAAAATGCTTGTGTTCGATGATACGCGTATAGGGTTCGTCATGACTGGTATAGTTTACCACAGCATTGCCTTGGAAATTAGATGTATCCTCAATGCGAGTTTGGAATGATACCGTACGCCAATCAAGTGCTCCTAAACGTTTGCCATAGAATTCATCAAGAGCTCCCGTATAGACCAATTTAGAAGCTATTTTACGCCAATGATTTGCCAAAGTGCAGTCAGTTTGCTGCGTAACCTCCTCAAGCAATTGAGGACACAATGCAGCTAAAGCTGGAGAAATTGGAACAAAGAAATCTTGTTCGCAAACGACTGGCGTATCTCCCAAAAGTCCGTCTATCAACCGATTATAGCCCCCAATGGGAATACCTTGGTATTTATCATTGAAGTAATTGTTATCAAAAACCAAGCGAACGGGCAATCGACGAATGATGAAAGCCGGAAGTTCCGTGCAAGGACGTCCCCATTGCTTTTCTGTATAGTCTTTGATTAACTTCAAGTAAATATCCTTTCCTACAAGCGTAAGGGCCTGTTCTTCCAAATTCGCAGGTTCCCGTCCGTTTAAAGCGGCAAGGGCTTCCGCTTTTTGTTCTTCTATTTTGGCCTGAGCTTCTGCCGGATTATGTACCCCCCACATTTGATAGAAGGTATTCATATTAAAAGGCAGATTGAAGAGCTGACCACGATAATTGGCTACAGGACTATTCGTATAACGATTGAAGGGAACGATGCGATTGACAAACTCCCATACCGCTTGGTTGGACGTATGGAAAATGTGTGCCCCGTATTTGTGCACATGAATGCCTTCCACGTCCTCGCAATAGATATTGCCTCCCGTATGGGGACGCTTATCTATCACTAAGCAACGTTTTCCGGCTTGACGAATACGGTAGGCAAGTGTCGCACCGTAGAGACCTGAACCTACGATGAGATAGTCGTAAGGAAGAGCTGATGCTGTCATAACGAATGAGGTGTTTGAGGTATGCCATTGAGGCAAACGGGGTAAAACATAAAAGCTTTAGGAGTTGAGGGGCTGAAGAGCGAAAAGGATACGCTATGAGCCCAAATCCTTCCACCAACACTTCTACTCCCATCCACTTCACTTTCTATGTAGTTTGGAACGGATAATACTGGTTACTTCCTGCAAATTGACGTCGTGCGTAAAGCGTGCATAAAGCCAATAGGTAAGCATACCCACAGGAATACCAACTACCAATTTGAGTACAGGACTGTCAAAAAAATAGACTACCGCATAAATCACTGCTGCCATGATAGCACAGTTAATCCAAATAGGAAGAATCTCACGTAGCTGGCGACCGATGCCATAATGTAAAAACTTACCCGTATAGTAGCAATTGAATGCGAAAGCTATAAAGTCGTAAAGCGCCATTCCTAATACCATGGGAATGAGACCGAAAGGAAGCGTACCAAAAAGAATGAGAAAAGCGATGGGCTTTTTCATGAGTTCCAACTTCAGCACGAGATCTGTCCGTCCCTTTACATAGAGCAAGTTCAAATTGATATAGGTCAATGGACTAAACATGTAGCCGATACAGAGAATCTGCATAATCAGCACACAGGGCAACCACTTCTCACCAATCAATAATAGGATGAACGGCTCTCCCAACACAGCCATGCCCGTCAACAGCGGATAAAGCAAAAATAGCGGCACGGTGAGTAACTTCTTATAAGCACGCAAGAGCTGTTCGTCATCGTCCTGAATTTTAGACAGAATGGGAAAGTTGATTTTGACGGTCATGTCTGTCATCGTTTGGATGGGCAGAAGAGCAAACTGGTTGCCACGGTTATAATATCCCGCAGTAATCGGTGAGAAGGCTTTACCAATGACCAACGTATAGAGATGGGTATAGACCGTATTGATTAAGCTAGAACAAAGTATTCTTGAGCCAAATCCCCATAATTGCCTGAACGACTGCATAGAGAACTCCCAACGAGGCCACCAACGTGATATGCCGATTAGCAACAGGGTCGTCATAAGTTGTCCCATCAATGTCTGAAACACCAATGCCCACACACCCCAACCTCGGTAAGCCAGAAGCAGACCTGTCACTCCTGAAACAATCATACTCACCACCGAGACGATAGACTGTTCACGAAAGCGCAACGCCTTGGTCAACCGGGTATTATGTACAGCTGAGAGAGAGATGATAACTATCGAAAAAGCTGATACACGGAGTACATCCGCTAGAACGGGCATACTATAGAAATCACCGATCCATGGAGCTGTTACGAAAAGGATAAGGTAGCACACCACCGATACTACCAGGTTGAAATAGAAGATGGTAGAACAGTCTGTATCTGTGCTGTTCTTTTTCTGAATCAACGCACCTTGTAACCCACTGTTGGCAAAGGCTTGGGCTATGGCAATAAAGATTGCCAGCATACCGACCATACCAAAGTCTTCGGGCAAAAGCAGACGGGCTAGAATAATGCCTATTACAAATTGCACACCTTGACGGACTATTTTCTCAAGTGCAGTCCACAAGGCTCCGTTAACCGCGCTGGATTTCAGATTGGGTTCAGCCATTCGTTGTAATAATTTGAAGAAGTTAGAAACTGATAGAAGAAACAGGAAGTATTAACTATGACCCATTAGACTCCGACCTGCATACAAGCCCTATCTATAGCTACTTAAGACTTAAACTCGCAAACAGCTCGTTAAAGTTCACGCAATTCTTGAAACCATCGAGGCTCTTTTTTTCCGGTGAGCATTCGAAGCAAGCGTTGCGGAAAACTTTGCACCCGTCGCACACGAGGAAGAACCTCCCGATAGCTACGCTCAACGTCTACATACATCCCCCCATGAAGCGAAGGAGCTTGACGTGGAGTCATGTATGTATCTCCGTAAAGAATGCGAAGATAAGCATCGTAGCCAGCCGGAGCGGGCACTTTCAATCCTTCAAAATTCAAATAAACCGTTTCCTTAAACAAATCAATTGGGAAGGTCTCGGAAGTAAAAGAAGAAAGACAGGCATAAGCGAATGCATTCGGCTGTGGAGTACGGAAAAGTTGCTCAAAATCCCGATAACAAGCCAGAAATCCCTGATGTTTGCGAATGAAACAAGAACTGACTACACTTCGCAACTGATATACACACCTTTTGATTGGGTTGAATACATAGGGAATGTGCTTGTAATAACGCATGCGTTTCCTATACTTCTCTGATTGCTGTATGAGTTGAGTGAAATCCTTAATTTTCGAGGGCAACTTATCAAGAGGAAAGATATCGATAAAGATGCCTTGATTGAACTCATAGTTGATATCATAAAGAAGAATAGCAGTCGACTCACTATGCCGAAATTGTGCATGTCCCCGAAAATAATGCTTGTCAGTATAGGCTGACTGTAAGAAATAGGGAGATTGCAGCTCGCGTGGAGCAATTTCAAGCAAACGGTCATAATCTTCACGTGGCATGACCATATCGATGTCATCATCCCAAGGTATGTAGCCTTGATGGCGAACAGCACCTAGAAGTGTACCTGAGTCGATCCAAATACGCAAGTTATGTTTAGCACAAAGCGCTAGAAGCTGTTGAAGTAATTCCAGTTGGATTGCCCACAGTTTTTTACGCTTTTCGGTGACAAGAAACCCGTCACGCATTTCTGATGCTAAGGAAAAGTTCATTATAGAGAGGTATTTTGAATACTAGACAAAAAAATCATAGAAAACATGCGTTTAGGCATGCGGTTTAATCCCTACGAAAAATATCACGGGTATATACCTTCGATTGCACATCGTCCAAGCAAGCATCGTAACGATTTGCGATGATGGCTTGCGAACGTTGTTTGAAACACTCCAAGTCATTAACCACCTCACTGCCAAAGAAGGTACTACCCGACTCCAGTGTTGGTTCGTAGATGATGACGGTTGCGCCCTTTGCCTTGATACGCTTCATGACACCCTGAATACTTGACTGACGGAAATTGTCAGAATTGGACTTCATCGTCAGGCGGTAAACTCCAATGACGCAGGGACGTTCCTGCTGGGTATCAAAGTCGCCACGGTTATAGTAATCATAATAACCCGCCTTGTGCAGTACACGATCGGCAATAAAGTCTTTACGCGTACGATTACTTTGCACAATGGCCTCTATGAGATTCTCCGGTACATCTTGATAATTGGCCAACAACTGCTTGGTGTCCTTGGGTAAGCAATAGCCCCCATATCCAAAAGACGGATTATTATAATGAGTACCAATGCGCGGATCAAGGCTCACCCCCTGAATGATGGCTTGCGTATCGAGTCCCTTTACTTCTGCGTAAGTATCAAGCTCGTTGAAATAGCTGACCCGTAAAGCCAAATACGTATTGGCAAAAAGCTTTACGGCTTCGGCCTCCTTCAATCCCATAAAGAGCGTATCTACATCAGGCTTCAACGCACCTTCCTGCAACAGGGAGGCAAATGTTTGAGCTGCTTGAGTCAAGAACGGAATGTCTGCCAATTGGGCTATGGCTTTATTTTCTTCTTCAAAAGCAGGAGCATCAATCAGCTTAGGAATGCCGACGATGATACGACTGGGGTAAAGATTGTCATAAAGTGCTTTACTTTCCCGAAGAAACTCGGGTGAAAAAAGCAGATTGAGCCGCTTTACTCCTTGAGCCGCATAACGCACATAAAGCGAGCGGCAATATCCTACGGGGATGGTACTCTTAATAACCATCACAGCTTGAGGATTGACTTTCAACACCAAGTCGATGACTTCCTCCACATGGCTGGTGTCAAAATAATTCTTGACTGAATCATAATTAGTAGGCGCCGCTATGACCACAAAGTCTGCTTGGCGATAAGCAGACTCAGCATCCAGCGTAGCTGTCAGCTGCAGGTCTTTTTCTGCCAGATATTTCTCGATGTATTCATCTTGGATGGGAGATTGGCGGCGATTAAGCAGATTTACTTTCTCCGGAATAACGTCTACCGCTGTCACCGGGTTATGCTGACTTAGCAGGGTGGCGATGCTTAAACCTACATAGCCAGTACCAGCTACCGCTATACGAAGAGAGGGATGTGATTCATTCATGAGCGAATATCTTAGAAAGGATAAAGTTTCTCCCCGAACGCAGAAGAAAATAACCGACTGAAAGATGAGCACTTGGCCTTCCTTATTGAAGTGAAAACATGCTTGAAATGCTTGATCGGAATCCACACGCCGAAGCTATTATTTTCTACTTTTCAACGAAACAAGCTAACCTTCATAGAAACACCAATGTATGTATCTCACAGCCTCTTCCCGATCAGAAATACGTAGACAAAGATACGCCTCATTTTCGAGGTAATAAATGAACGGTCTGATTTTCTTGCTCAGGAAGAAAAAGAAACCCACATGCACATTTCAACCGTTACAAGGCAGGCTAAAGAATCAAGTTCATCAGCCTGCCTTGCAACGGTTGCTTAGTATGCTTGCTTTTCGCCTACCACAACGTTCTTGATAGTGAGATACATAATATAGAGGTCCAAAATAAAAGTCCAATGTTCGATATACCAAATATCAGCCTTCACACGTCCCTCCATTTGCCACAACTCCTTAGTCTCACCTCGGAAACCTGTGACCTGTGCCCAACCCGTTATACCAGGCTTTACCAAGTGACGCACCATGTATTTATCAATAATAGCTGAATACTGCTCCGTATGCTTCAACATGTGAGGACGAGGACCGACCATAGTCATTTCACCACGAAAAACGTTGATAAACTGAGGGAGCTCATCCAAATTCGTATGGCGTAAAAATTCTCCGATACGAGTCTTACGTGGATCATGTCTAGTTGCTTGAAGCGTATCACACTGATCATTTACACGCATTGAGCGAAACTTGTAGCAAAGAAATTCCTTACCATTTAAGCCACTACGCTTTTGTTTGAAAAAGACAGGACCAGGCGACGACATCTTTATCGCGATACCGATTATAACGTACAGAATGGGAAAAATCGTAACCAAAAAGAGCGTAGAACAAAGCAAATCGAACGAACGCTTCAGCAAGCGGTTGGGAAAACTATTTAGCGGCTCGCGGCGAAGAGACAAAACAGGCACACCATACATCAACTCAAAGTGCATACTATGGCGGATATAAGTGCGGTAACTCGGAATAACAAAGAAATGCACCATACTATTCTCACATGCTTGAAGTATGGCAGCACTCTGCTGATGATTAGAATAAAGCGTAGTATAAAGCTGATCTATTTGCCCTTCATGCTTCTTAAGCCACCCTACGACCTCATTTGGAGTACCTAAATAAGGAACATCTTTAGCTATATCAACATCAGGCTGATCTGCAAAATAGCCAACTATACAATAGCCCGTAGAACGATCTTGATTCATCTTCAGGAACAAATCACTAGCTATCCCCAAATCACCGACATAAACCACACGCTGCATCACACTGGAACAACGACGCCAAGCTTGAAGCCCCTTACGCCAAACCAATCGATTGAGCAATATAAAGAATAGAACAGCAAAATAATAACTCATCACTGCATGAACAGGATGAATGGCATCTTTGGTAATCAAGAGCAACCCCGTCGTGAGTAAACTGTATGCTATTGCAATACTAAAAGAATGCACAAGTATCTGATCGGGACGCGACAAAGGGAAATGGGTAACTGTACCGATACGGGTGCAACATGCCAAATAGGACAGACTACCAAACACATACATCTCGATAGGAGTAATCCCTACTGGAAGAACAAACCACCGCTGACAATAAAAAATATTCAGCAGCAACAAATTAAGGATGATTTCTGTTACGAAAATACTGTAGCGAATCATTCGCTCTGAAAGATCATTCGCAAACTGTTGAGTATATGACATAATCTATTAAGACCTGATAAAACTAATAATTGCCTGCTAAGAATTTTCGCTAAAACATCATCGCAGGTAAGATTCTCTAAATGAAAAACGGTACAGCATACATTATGCAGTTTTGTTCATCATAAAAATCAAGATTGATGGAATACTTTGAGTAAATACACAAACTTCCCAATTAGATCGGATGCAAAATTAGAAAGAGATATGCCTATTTCGGAAAGAAACTGCTGTTAATGATATAAAGCTAATCTTTTTTAATGCTGAATCGAAGACTTTGTACAACCAGCATCTCTTATGCTCTATTTATGCAAGCTTTAAGAGAACTGCCCCATCTAATGAGGACACTATTAAGACCTTATGAACGATTAAAGTTTTATTTTTCTGCAAAAGTACTACATTTCAATATATTTTTCATTATATGGGGGGGGGGTAAAAAAATATAAATAAGACAACAAGCAAGCCACATTCAACCATCATGAAGAAACATTTTGCCAGTTTACTTGCAAAAACGCACTGATTCATAATACAGAGGTTTGAATCAAAAATCAAAGACTGCTATATTCTTGTATCATACGAACAATCTATACCTATCGTTGTTTTTCACTGCTTCTCAACCATAGGTGAATGCATGCTTCCAAATATTTAAAATATGCACCTCCACTTTCCTTGCATCTCAATCAAACGCCTTTGTCATTTTCGCAAACGCATTTTTCCGACCGCCGAAATGCCTTTGCAATTTTCGCAATCTCATTTTTCCACTCGCCGAAATGCCTTTGTAAAATTCGCAAACTCATTTTTCCGACCGACGAAATGCCTTTGTAAAATTCGCAAACCCATTTTCAAGTCACTTTTACTACTCGGTCGCATTTTTGCGAGAACATCAGAAGATAGTTTCCAGCATAGGTAGACTTTCTATCTTGTTCGAAAACACTAACTTTGCTCCGTTTCGATTATACCACCCAAGAATGCCCTAAACAACTTTCAGCTGAAAGCCTTATCTAGTTTGCATTCTAATAAACAAGTGCCTATGATTATTGCAGTAGATTTCGACGGAACCATTGTCGAACATAAATATCCGGCTATTGGCAAGGAGATTCCTTTTGCCACAGCAACCCTTCGTCAGTTAATCAAGGATGGTCACCAACTCATTCTTTGGTCTGTACGTGAAGGAAAACTCTTAGAGGAAGCTATTCAATGGTGTGAAGAACGTGGAGTCAAATTTTATGCCGCCAATCATGATTTAGATGAAGATGGCATCGGACAACACCGTTCAGAAAACTTTAGCCGTAAGCTAAAAGCACAAATGTTTATTGACGACCGTAATGTCGGTGGGCTACCTGATTGGGGAACAATCTACCAACTCATTTCTAAACGGATGAGCTATGCTGAGTATTTACGCCACCAAGAAGAGAGCCTTCAGCCAGCCAAGAAAAAGGCTTGGTGGAAATTTTAAGCTCACGATTTCATACGCTTTTTCTCACGATACGTAACAACGTCACTCCCTGATTCACACCCAGCATACAGCTTTTGACTCCCTATGAGCTAAAGTAGCATTGCTGCATTCTATCAAAATCTCCATTTCTATGAAATTACCCAATGCCCTTCAGATGAAGGAACTGGATGTTGCCACCATCCAGGAAGAAGAAATAAGCTCTTATGACTTGATGGAACGCGCTGCATCTCAATTGGCAAGTTTCATCTACACGCACTATGAGAACAAAAACCGCCCCGTGGTCATATTCTGCGGTCCGGGAAATAATGGAGGCGACGGTTTAGCGGTGGCACGCAAAATGAGTCAGCACGGTTATGCTCAACTACAGGTTTTTCTTTTCAATACAAGCCAATCGCTAAGCGAAGACTGCCAAACGAACATGACACGCTTGCAAACGGAGTGCCCCAACGTAACTTTTACAGAAATCACTCAACAGTTTGAAGCTCCCCAATTGGCAGCCAATACGTTGGTCATTGATGCGCTATTCGGTACGGGACTTGGTAGACCACTAGGCGGAGGGTTTGCCGCACTAGTACAATTTATCAATGCTTCAGGTACAGAGGTCATTAGTATTGACATGCCGTCGGGACTGATGAGTGAAGACAACACACTTAACTCCCCTTCGGCTATTGTACGTGCAACAGTGACGCTAACATTAGGTTTACCTAAACTAGCACTGATATTGCCTGACACACAGGTTTTTGCTGGTAAAGTCTACGTTTTGCCTATTGGACTCTCTGAGACTAAAATTGCGGAACTCCAAACTCCATTCCAAATTACTGAACATGCAGAAATGCGCGCATTGCTTCGTCCACGTCCTGCCTTTGGACATAAAGGAACTTTCGGAAACGGGTTGCTGATTGCCGGGCGTTATGGAATGGCTGGTGCTGCCGTATTGGCTGCACGTGCCTGCTTGCGAGCGGGAGTAGGAAAGGTGACGATACATACACCGACATGTAACAATGATATTCTGCAAATAGCTGTTCCTGAAGCGGTGCTTCATCATGACACGGATGAACGTGTATTTAGTAAAGCTATTCACTCAGAGGCCTTCCAAGCAGTTGCCATCGGACCGGGTATCGGCACCGAAAAACGCACGGCTTTGGCACTGATTGAACAAGTGAGTCATTCAGCCTTACCCTTAGTCATTGATGCCGATGCCATCAATATTTTCGGTAGCCACAAAGGATGGATAGCACAAATTCCTCAACATTCCATCTTTACCCCCCACCCTACTGAAATGAAGCGATTGGGGATTTGCAACAACGATTCTTTCAGCATTCTCTTAGAAGCAATCAACTTGGCTAAACGCCACCACTTCTACATCGTACTCAAAGGACATTACACTGCTGTATGTACCCCCAAGGGATATGTCTATTTCAACCCTACAGGCAATTCTGGAATGGCTACTGCGGGAAGCGGTGACGTATTGACAGGTATCATATTAGCCCTCCTTGCACAACAATATCCTCAGGAAGCGGCTTGTCGTTTAGGAGTTTACTTACATGGGCTGGCTGGTGACTTAGCCGCACAAGAACGAGGCGAATATGCATTGACCGCCTCCGATCTCATCGACTTCCTTCCCCAAGCCTTCGCTTGCCTGCAACAACAGGAATCATTACCATGGTCGCAGCGTCTTGGCTTGGACTGGGGAAAACATACTAAGTAGCCCAAGCTAATTATCCTGTGATTACCTATCTCTATTTTTCGAATTCTCTTTATAATCCTTATGTTCAATCGACTTCTCCTTATAGCAGCCTCCTCGCTGCTCACCTTGTCTTCGATAGCTCAGACCGAAGTTGCTCCTTATAAGCCCGGCATTACGGCTGAGGGTATCACCTATTTTCTACCACAAACTGTTGTACGTGTGGCCATTACGGCAACCAAGACTCATCATACCCCTGGGGAATATGCTGAATATGCTGAGCGTTATTTACGTTTGAAAGAAGTAACACAGTCCCCTTACGACAGTTGGCAGATTGACAAGGTAGAACTTTATTCCTTCGGTGAGGCTAACCCGTCAAACGCCTATACCATCAAGTTGAAAACAAAGACATCCGCCCCGCTGGTAGAACTTACTCCCGACGGTCGTCTGCTAACGGTCAATGCGCGTGTTGCACAAGCTGAAGAACAATTGCCCCAACCTTGTGTGGTGAAGGGAGAAACACGCCGTTTGAATCCAAACGATTTCAAGACGGAAGAAATTCTCTCTGCGGGTAGCACCTCAAAAATGGCAGAATTGACCGCCAATGAGATTTACGACATCCGTGAAAATCGCAGTTTGCTCATGAAGGGACAGGCTGATTTCATGCCTAAGGATGGTGAACAGTTACGCCTCATGCTGGCTACGCTTGACCAACAGGAAGAAGGACTGATGCAATTATTCAAAGGACACACGACTTCTGAACAGCAGACCTTTGTATTTGACGTGGTTCCTACGCAAGATGTGGAAAAAGAGTTGTTATTTCGTTTTTCAAAATACTTGGGTATGGTAGATGCTGACGACCCCGCTGGTTTGCCTTACTATATAAGCATCAAGGACCTTCAGACATTGCCCACCGCGATGCCGGCCAATGACAAGAAAGCAAAAGAAGTAGAAGATCTTCGTTATATCGTACCGAGTCGTGTTAGTGTTAAAGTTTTCTCAGACACTAGGGAATGTGCCTCAGCCTCGTTTCCGATGGCTCAATTTGGTAGAGTGGAACATTTAGGTGGTGAACTCTTCAACAAAAAGTATACAACTCATGTACAACTATCGCCTGTTACGGGAGGTATTATAAAGATTGATGCTGAACGACCTGAGTAAAATCGAAGATTTAGTTTCCTAATCGTTGATGAGTTAGGAATCGGACACCAGAATCTAGATGATTCGCATAGATTTCTTCCCTCTACCTAACTGAATAATCAATCAAAATTCTTTTAATCAATAATGCCCCGTTCCCTTTGCGGGAACGGGGCATTCATTTATGTTATTACACATGGAACGTCGTAAAGAAGAAAAATTAGATGCCATCTTACTCCGTTTCCTTCGCCAAGCTCAACTGGAAGGTCCACTCAACGAATTCCGACTCATCGAAGCTTGGGGCGAAGTGGCAGGACCTGTAGTTGAACGATCGACCAAGGATTTGAAAATATATAACCAAAAGCTTTATGTCAGCATTCGTTCGGCCGCCATGCGTACAGAGTTAATGATGCGCCGGAGCGAATTGGTGCAAGCTCTCAATAAACGAGTAGGCGCACAGGTCATTGTAGACATCTGCTTTAGCTGATTCTACCCTAATATCCCCCTGGCTTATTCTTCAACTCCCAACATTGCCCGTAAGGTGAGTAATGCCGTTTCGACCGAAGGTACGTCTTTTATTTTCATTCTTCGTTTACCGCCCGTCTCTTCCAATACACAACGCTGGAAAGACTGTGTGGCAAAGTCAATAATCTTACCAAACGTGTTGCTGCGATAGAAAGGACTTTCAGGATTAGCGACAAAGTAAAGCGTCATTGTGCGTTTGCGTAACAGCAAGCGTTCGGCTCCTGCCTTACGTCCTAATGCACGGAGAGGAACGATACGCAACAATTCTTCGCCTTCAGGAGGCAATTCACCAAACCGGTCCTTCATGCGTTGACGAAATGCTTCTATCTGCTCTTGCGAAGCCAAAGAATCTAATTCACGATAAAGCAACATTCGCTCGGTCGCTCCAGGCACATAAGTTTCGGGAAAATAAGCGTGTAAATCGCATTCTACCGTACAATCATCTACAAAGAGCTCTCCACTTAAATCACCCGTACGCTGTAACTCTTCTGCATAGAGATCGGCAAACTCATCATTTTTGAGTTCGGTCACAGCTTCGGCCAAAATTTTCTGATACGTTTCGTAACCCAAATCAGCAATAAATCCACTCTGTTCCGCCCCTAACAAATTTCCCGCACCACGAATGTCGAGATCCTGCATCGCGATATGGATTCCTGACCCCAAATCAGAGAAATTCTCAATAGCTTGCAGCCTGCGACGCGATTCGTTAGAAAGCAATGCCAGCGGCGGAGCCAGCAAATAGCAGAACGCCTTACGAGAACCACGTCCTACACGACCACGCATCTGATGCAAATCTGAGATACCAAAATGGTGAGCCGCATCAATGATTATTGTATTGGCATTAGGAATATCAATACCGTTTTCCACAATGGTTGTAGAGATGAGTACATCATAGTCATAATTGACAAACTCCATGATAATCTTTTCCAACTTATCGGGCGGCATTTGTCCATGACCAATACAGATACGAGCATCAGGTACATGTTTGCGCACAATGGCAGCTAAATTCTCCAGAGCTGCAATACGATTGGTCACGATATAAACTTGTCCATTTCGACTCATTTCGAAGTTGACCGCTTCTGCTATGACTTCGTGGTTGAAGGTATGAATCTCCGTCTGTATCGGACGACGATTGGGGGGAGGTGTTTGAATCACACTAAAATCACGTGCTCCCATCAACGAAAACTGCAAGGTACGCGGAATCGGAGTGGCTGACATGGTCAGTGTGTCTACATTTACCTTTACTTGTTTCAAACGTTCCTTGACGGCTACGCCAAACTTTTGTTCCTCATCGATGATAAGCAATCCCAAGTCGTTCCACTTGACTGTCTTCCCAATCAATTTATGTGTACCGACGAGGATATCTATTTTTCCTTCTGCTAACTCCTGTAACACCCGCTTAGTTTGTGCCGTTGAACGGGCACGGCTCAAATAATCGACCTTTACGGGAAAATCTTTGAGTCGCGAAGCAAAAGTCTTGTAATGTTGCAATGCGAGTACTGTTGTAGGAACAAGTACAGCAACCTGCTTGTTGTCGGCAGCCGCCTTCATCGCAGCACGCACAGCGATTTCCGTTTTGCCAAACCCCACATCCCCACACACCAAACGATCCATCGGTTTGTCAGCCTCCATATCTGCTTTTACTTCTTGGGTTACACGGAGCTGATCGGGCGTATCTTCATAAGCAAATCCAGCCTCCAATTCGTGCTGCATAAACGAGTCTGGGCTGAAAGCAAAGCCTTTTTCTTCACGACGTTTGGAATAGAGCTGAATTAAATCGCGCGCAATATCCTTAATCTTCTTCTTGGTGCGTTCTTTCAGCTTTTCCCAAGCTCCCGTTCCAAGATGACTGATGCGAGGCGGTTCACCTTCCTTGCCCTTGTATTTCGATACCTTATGAAGCGAATGAATGGATACGTATACCGCATCATCGTTCTTATAAAGCAATTTGATCATTTCCTGCATTTCACCGTCAGTACCAGGCATACGTACCAAACCTGCAAACCGCCCCACTCCATGGTCAATGTGTACAACGTAGTCTCCAGCTTCAAATTGCATCAACTCTTTAAGCGTCAAAGCCATCTTTGCATCACGTGCATGGTCTGTCTTTAAGCTGTATTTATGAAAACGGTCAAAGATTTGGTGATCCGTATAACAACACAAACGTAACGTCTGGTCGGTAAATCCCTCATGCAAAGTTTTATCGATAGGAGTGAAGAAATCAGACGCTTCCCCCATTTCCTCAAAAATACAACGTAAACGCTCCGTTTGCTTCGGACTATCAGCCAATATATATAATCGATATCCATCAACTTGCATCTGCCGTAAGTTTTGTATGAGCAAGTCAAAATTTTTGTGGAATAACGGTTGCGGTGTAGTTTGAAAACGTATCGTTGCATCAGGAGTACCCAATGGTTGCTTACCTATATGCAAACGTTGGAGCGAAGCGACACCACGCAAGAACTCTTCACCCGTAATCAGCAATGATTCCTTACGTAATCGTTCGTATTGTTCCGCTACCTCCATCTCACTTTCCGGAGCACGCTCTAATTTAGCCTGACGAGCAAATCCTTCCGTGTAAATGCGGTCGATACAATCATGAATAAAAGGCAAATCTTGTACGACTAAGACGGTATCCTGACTAAGATAGTCCGTAAAGGGAACCAATCCTTCCTTGAGCTGTCCCTCGGTGTCGGGAACGATACTTACAACCTGACGCCGTTCACGCGATAGCTGCGTTTGAACTTCAAAAGTTCGGATTGAATCCACCTCATCACCAAAAAAGTCAATACGGAAAGGGTATTCTGATGCAAAGGAATAAACATCGAGAATAGAACCACGCAAAGCGTATTCACCAGGTTCGTAAACATAGTCCTTACGCACAAAACCCAAATCACGCAATCGCTCGGCCAACCAGGTCAAGTCATACTCCTGACCTTCCTCTAAACGCAAGGTGCGCTCTTCCATTTGCTGAAGCGGAGCTACTCGTTCCGATAAAGCCTCTGGATGTGTCACGATATAAAGTGTCTGAGCTTTATCCGAAGGTTTTGCCAAACGATTAAGCGTCTCCGTACGAAGAATTTCATTTGCCGCATCGCGTTGGGCGTATTTTACAGCACGTCGATAAGTAGATGGGAAAAAGAGCACCATATCTTCCCCCAACAATTGCACCAAATCATGGTAAAAATAACCCGCTTCCTCTTCATCACGGCAGATGAGCAGAAAGGGCCGCTTTACAATCGAACGGCCAGTACTTAATGCTGCAAGTACAACAGGAGCTGCAGATCCTTGCAAGCCTTCTGCGTGAATAAGTGGAAGTCGATCATGACTCAGGGTATGGGCCAATGCCGCTACTTGAGGATGTTGGGAAAAGACGTGTAGAAAATCAGGAATATGCATAAGAAATGGAAGTATCGTAGATGGAAATAGGAACAAAATAGTACTTCCCCTCCTAAGGAAAGCAACAAGCACTTGATAGTGTAGCGCAAAATTAGCAAAAACTCATTCAATCGCTAATCCGCTACTGCTTTACACAACCACGTTTCATTTGGTACATTTATGCCAAAGACATCATTATAGCAGTACAAACGATAAAATCATACTTACTACGCCGCATCCAAACAAAAGGACTGACCTCAGATGATTGAAGCCAGTCCTTTTTATATAGTATATTCAGAATTTTGTGAATGTCAAATAAGTAACAACTACTTACGCAATCGACTCAAGATTTTCTTCGTACGAGATTGCTTTGTTTCACCATAACCATAACCATAGCCATAACCGTAACCATAGCCATAACCATAGGTATTGTACTTGGCATTCGCATCATTAAGTACCACACAAAGGTGCTTAAAGCGTTCTTCTTTATACATACGGTCTAAGTCGGTCAAGAAATCACGATCCTGCAGACCTACACGGATGATGAAGAGCGTCAAGTCAGTCAAACGGTTAACAATGCTCGCATCTGCAACCGAGAACATCGGGGTACAGTCAAGAATAATATGGTCATATTGCTTACGCAAATCCCCTACAAGCAGATCTAAACGATTAGACATCAAGAGCTCGGAAGGATTGGGGGGCATCGGGCCAGCAGAAATAAAATCTACACCTGTTCCCTCCATATCATGACAGATGATATCTTCCATCCGAGTATGCTCATCAGCCAAATAGGTTGTCAATCCCAAGTGTGAACCAAAAGAAGCACTCAAAGTTCCCTTACGAATATCGGCATCAACGACCACAACTTTCTTTCCACTCATGGCAAGAATGATGGCCAAATTACGCGCCACAAAGCTTTTACCCTGACCTGGAGTAGATGAAGTCGTCATCATAACCTGCGTAGAATGCTTGATATAGCCTAATCCAAAACGCAAGATACGGAATGCTTCTACGATGGGGGCATCAGATGAATACTCGCTAATAATGGTTGATTTATCAGACTTCTTCAAACGAGGAATTTCACCCAGGATGGGAATCGAGGTTGCATCCTCAACATCCTTTCGTCCATGGACTGTCACATCCAACGTCATACGAAGCCAAATAATCAGTGTCGGAATAAACAAACCAATAAGGAATGCAATCGGCAAGATGATACTTCCCTTCGGACTAATTTTCTTATCGCCTCCAATGGGACCTTCAACCAAACGGACATTAGCTTCGTTGATAGCCTGCTTCAAAGCCACTTCTTCACGCTTATTGAGCAAGTAAGTATAAAGCGTTTCCTTCAAGGCCTGTTGGCGTTTGATATCCAATCCACGCTTTTCCTGCTCAGGAGCGTTGGTAATCTTACCTGCTATGAATTGTTCGTTTTGCTTAGCGTCACGTACACGAAGTTGCAACGACTGAATATAGCTCTGAATGGAAGACTTGATGCTGTTACGCATTTGTACCAACTGGCGATCCATTTCACGCACAACAGCGTGGTCGTCGCTTGAATTCTGCACCGTTGTATTGCGCTGATTCATCAACTTGTTATAATCAGCGACTTGGCTATTGTATGAATTCGCTCCTAAACTCAATGCCGGAATCAAGTCATGATCATTGGTATGATTATTCAAATAATCACTTAAGTAACGAGCAACATTCAATTCTGTCTCAGCCTCCAATGCCAACTTACGCGCATCACTGGTCTCATTCAGAATAAATTTAGAAGATTCCTCGAAATCAATCAATTGATTCTGCTTCTTGAACGTAGCCAAATCATTTTCGACCTGACTTAATTCAGAACCAATCAACGCAATTCGATCATCAATAAACTTTGCTGTACTATAAGCCACGCGGTTCTTATTTTGCACCACGTCATTCTTATACGTATCATAAAGCGTATTGAGAATATCATCGGCACGCTTCACGTGCATATCCTGGCAAGTAATGACAATCAGCGAGGTTTCCTTGTCATACTCTTCCACACTCATCTCCCTCATGTAACGATTAGCAGCATTATTGTGTGAAAGGCGAGACACAGCAATCACCTCATCATCCCACTTAGCAAAGCTCTTACCACGAACTACGCAAACAGGACCATAAGGCGTCTGAACAAACTGTCCCAACTTAGCTGTTACATTCGGTTGTTCCTTACCCTTTTTATCTAACATTTCTGTCAGTACAACCGTCTGATCATCCTTCCTCTTCACTTTGATTTGTTGCATCTTCTTTCCGGTATAAGGATTTTTGAACAACACTTCAAAGGGACGTTCATTTCCATAGAGTGCAATAGGATGCAGACCTTCCTTGGTGGTATAATCTACATCCAACTTCAGTTTATCCACTACGCGGAGCATCAGACGCTTCGAAGAAAGAATAAAAATTTCATTCTGTAGATTGTCTCCTACACTGATACCGTTGAGTTCCATTAAACTACTCATGCCGCTATTCCGCGTCATCCGGCGCATACTATTTCCATTGTCTGCATCCTCTATCAACATCACAGACTGACGTTGGAATATACGCGGCTGGCTTTGCCAATAAACTACACCTGCTAAAACACAGACAATAACAGAAAGGAGAAACCACCCCCAGTTATTAAGAAACTGGCGGTAACAAAGTTTCAGAAGAGGTCCGAACTGCAATTCGTCCTCTTGTTCTTGATAATAGGCATTGTTATTCATTCGTTCTGAATAATAATTGTTTGGGTGACAAAGTTAGAACATTTTCTTGAGACCTTATCTTCTTCTATGATATATTGGACTTTGCGCCCCTTTTAAATAACTTCATTTTACATGTAGAAGCTATACTATCAGACAGCAAACACATCTGTTCACTTTATAAACTCATGTAATAAGTACTATACCACAGTATTCAATCGGTAAATAAAGACAGCAACCAATGTTGCATTTCTCTTATATTGAAAAGAGAAGAGGCAGGTTTCATAACCTACCCCTTCTCTTTTAGACCTATGCTTACAAATTGCAAGCGCAACGAGGCTTAATCTGTTGGAAGAAGTCATTACCCTTATCATCTACGAGGATAAAGGCCGGAAAATCTACTACTTGGATTTTCCACACAGCTTCCATACCCAATTCGGGATATTCTACACATTCAATACTCTTGATGCTCTGCTGAGAAAGAATGGCAGCAGGACCACCAATCGAACCGAGATAGAATCCACCATGCTTCTTACAAGCATCTGTTACCATTTGCGTACGATTACCCTTAGCAATCATTACCATCGAACCGCCCTTGCTCTGGAAGAGATCTACATAGGGGTCCATACGATTGGCAGTAGTCGGTCCCATTGAGCCGCAAGGCATACCAGCCGGTGTCTTGGCAGGCCCTGCATAAAGAACGGGATGATTCTTGATGTAATCAGGCAAATCCTCACCCTTATCCAAACGCTCCTTAAGCTTAGCGTGAGCAATGTCGCGTGCCACAATAATTGTACCCGTCAAGCTTACACGAGTAGATACAGGATATTGAGAAAGCGTCTTGCAAACTTCGCTCATGGGCAAATTCAAGTCTATACGAACGGCATCGCCTTCGCCTGCTTCACGCAATTCAGCAGGAATCAAAGAAGCGGGATTATCATCCATCTTTTCAATCCAAATACCATCCTTATTAATCTTACACTTGATGTTACGGTCAGCTGAACAGCTTACACCGAGACCAACCGGACAGCTAGCTCCGTGACGAGGCAAACGAACTACGCGTACATCATGGGCAAAATACTTACCACCGAACTGAGCACCTAAGCCAATCTTATATGCCTCTTCAAGCAATTGCTTTTCGAGTTCAACATCGCGGAAGGCACGTCCTGTTTCGTCACCCGTTGTGGGAAGATCGTCATAATAATGAGTAGAAGCCAACTTAACGGTCAGCAAATTCTTCTCTGCAGAAGTACCACCGATAACAAAAGCGATGTGATACGGAGGACAAGCAGCTGTACCCAGCGTCTTCATCTTTTCTACCAAGAAGGGAACGAGTGTACCCGGATTAAGGATAGCCTTTGTTTCCTGATAGAGGTAAGTCTTATTGGCAGAGCCACCACCCTTCGTCACACAGAGGAATTTATACTCCATACCTTCGGTAGCTTCCAAATCAATCTGCGCGGGAAGATTACACTTCGTGTTCACCTCTTCGTACATACTGAGCGGAGCATTTTGTGAATAACGAAGGTTTTCTTCCGTATAGGTCTTATAAACGCCCTTTGAGATAGCCTCCTCATCGCAGAAGCCCGTCCAAACCTGCTGTCCCTTTTCGCCATGTACAATAGCCGTACCCGTATCCTGGCAAAGGGGCAATTGTCCTTTCGCTGCAACTTCTGCATTACGCAAAAAGGTCAATGCTACATACTTGTCATTGTCTGAAGCTTCTGGGTCTGTCAGAATTTTTGCAACCTGTTCGTTATGTGCACGACGCAGGAGGAAATTGACATCGCGAAAAGCCTGATTAATCATCTTCGTCAAACCTTCAGCCTCTACTTTGAGAATAGGTTTTCCTTCAAACTCACTCACGCTGACGTAGTCTTTGGTGAGCAGATAGTATTCCGTTTCGTCCTTGCCGTGCTGGAACATCGGAGCATACTTGAATTCAGGTATTTGTGCCATAATGTTTATGTGTATGGAATGAGTTGTATGTTGTAGAATTTCAAATTGTCTGATAGCGCAAAAGTAGGGAAAAGTTACCAACATGGCAACCGAAGCACTCGCTATTTATCGTTAGAAAACGGAAGCATATTCAAGCAACGAATACACGCCCTGTTTTCTTTACGCAATAAACTTCATCCTTTATTCATCCCGCCAAAAAGCTGGAGTAAAAGGCAAAAGCAAGGAGAATATCTCCAATCTGCCCGCAAGCATCAAGAAAGCATTAATCCATAATGCCGCATCACTCAACGGATTCCAGGAACCCAACGGACCGATTACATAACCGACACAAGGACCGACATTACTAAACGAAGAAATAGCCAGGCCAAAAGCATCGAGCATCGGAAGCCCCATGACCACCATGGAAAATGCACCGAGCAAAATCAAAATGGCATATACCACAAAAAAAACGAATACTGTACGACCCATCTGTGCAGTCACAGGATTCTGATTGAGGCGAACTGGTAATACAGCATGGGGATGCAATAACTGACGAAATTCAGCACGAGTGAGCTTCCAAACCATCAACACACGGATGCACTTCAAGCCACCACTTGTAGAACCTGCACATGCACCGACCATACTGACAAAGACAAGAAGCAACCAAATCGTCGGATGCCAATTCATAAAGTTCTCATCCGAGAAACCAGTTGTTGTCTGTAACGACGCGGTATTGAAGAAGGCACTGCGCAAGGCTGTGGAAAAATCAAGATTATCTACAAAATAGAGTATACCTGTAATCCCTGCAACTGCTCCCAAAAAGAGGAAGAGATAACAACGAAGCTCTTCATCACGTATGACGTCTTTCATCCGGCGTTTGATAAACAACAGATAAAGCAGCGTGCAGTTCACACCAGCTAAAAACATAAAGATGGCTGTAATCCATTCAATCGTATTGGACTGGAAGTAAGCAATACTATCTTGATGCGTGGAAAAGCCACCTGTACCAATCGTTGAGAAACCATGGTTCACTGCGTCAAAGACACTCATACCCGCCAAATAGTACGCTCCCATACATGTGAGGGTCAACAATAAATAGAGACTCCAAATCCAACGAGCAGTTGTACCAATACGTGGGTGCAACTTACCAATTTTTAGTCCAGTTGCCTCAGCTGAAAAGAGTTTCGTTTCACCCCCACCGATGTTTGGCAGAATTGCAATCGTAAAGAACACAATACCCATTCCTCCAAACCAGTGGGTTAAACTGCGCCAAAGAAGAATGGAAGCTGGGAGAGAATCGATATTCGTTAACGCTGTGGCTCCTGTCGTTGTAAACCCCGACATAATTTCGAAAAAAGCGGCCGCCACACGGGGCTGATACCCCGAAATAAGCAAGGGAAGCATTCCGATAAAGGAAAAAATGACCCAAGTCAGCGAAACGATTAAAAAGCCATCACGTCGCCCCATTCGATTTTCTGCGTGCCGTCCAAAGAAACGCAAGGCAGTACCCAAAGCCAAGGCTATCACGATGGGAACGCCAAAGGTCGCATAGTTCGTTTCACCATACCACACCCCGAGGCTCATACAAACACCAAAGAGCAATGCCTCCAAATAGAGCAACGTACCGAGTACCTTATATATAATAGGAAGATTGAGCATGTATCTATACGTACTTGTAAAACAATGGAGTTCTTCTTATCACAAAGAACGCAACATCCTTACCTTTAATTCTATGTAAGGAAGTCCGCATTTCTTTACGCAAACGCTATCTACTTACTTAAAGAACTTCTCTAATTTCTTGATGCCACCAGCCAAACAGAATGCCACCACCGTATCACCCGCTTGAATTTGGGTCATACCGTTAATCAGCTGGCCATGACCGTTCCGCACCAAACCACCCAGGGTTACACAATCGGGCAAACCTAAGTCTTTGATAGGATGGCGTATAATCCGGGCTTCCGGAGAAGCTGAAAACTCAGCCACATCAGCATTGGCTACCGTCAGACTTTTTACCGAGGTTATATCCGCCTTTAGCATCATCTGATAAATATGGCTGGCTGCAAACGTTTTCTTATTGATAATCGAACCAATTTCAAGGCTTTCTGCCATGCTGATGTAATCGGTATTCTCGACCATTGCCACTGTCTTTCTTACTCCCAGACGTTTGGCCGCCAAACATGCCAAAATATTCGTTTCAGAGTTCTCTGTCAAAGCGGCAAAAGCTTGAGTCTTACGAATACCCTCCTCCTCTAAGAGTGAAAGGTCACGACCATCACCATGGATTATCAAGGTATGAGGATTGTGGATAACTTCATTCAAACGCTCAGCACGCTTTACGTCTGCTTCAATTATCTTGGCATGCATATAATCAGGCATGGCATTGGCCAAGTGTACTGCCGTGCTACTCCCCCCCATAATGAAAACATTCGACACATCGGGGTAATCTTCCTTACCCGCCAAGTCACGAATGTAGTTGATATACTTGGGCGTTGTCATAAAGTAGACAATGTCGTTGGCACGCAAGCAGTCTGCACCATGCGGAATGACCGTCTCATCCCCACGCTTGACCGCTACGATATGATAGGGTGACTCAGGACCACAAAGCACTCGCAACGGTTGATCGAGAATCCGCGCATTCTGTCTTACTTTGACTGCCAGTAGAATGAGTGCACCATTTTGAACCTCCCACCACTGGCGAATCCAGCTACGCTTGATATTGTGAAGGATTTCTTGTCCAGCCAACATCTCAGGATAGATAATTGAATCTATGCCTACTGTACGGAAGAAATCCCGGTTCTCTGGAGTTGTATATTCATAATTATCTACTCGCGCCACCGTTTTTTTGGCTCCCAATTTCGAAGCAAGCATACAGGCTGTCATATTGTGTGCCTCATCGGGAGTCACACCAATGAAGAGGTCTGCATCACCTACTTCTGCCTCCTTTAATGCAGCTACCGAAGAAGGGGATAGGGGCAAAGTCATAATATCAAAGTTGGCAGAAAGGTCTTCCAACTTCTCGGGCGACTCATCCATCAACGTGATGTCATGATGTTCACGCGATAACAGTTTGGCTAGGTGGGTACCTACGGCGCCTGCACCGGCAATGATAATCTTCATTTGATAAAAGGGAATATAGAGGATGCTATCTTTAAGATTCGTTGAAAAAAATGAGAGTTTAAGAGTTTGGACTATCCATTGGAATATTTTATCAACACACTAACTGATAAACAGTCTGTTATGGATAGCCCCTTCACAAACTATTTTCCAGATGCTTTACAGAAGGCTTTCACCAGACTTTCCTTATCCAGTCCTACTATACGCTGAAGCTCTTCGACCGTACCATGCTCTACAAATTCGTCGGGCAAGCCGATACGGGTTACTTCCACCCTATAACCATGGTCTTCCAGCCACTCCATTACGGCACTACCCATTCCGCCCATTCTTGCTCCGTCTTCTACGGTCACAATTTGGCGAAACTGCTTTCCTACCTGATGAAGCAAAGCCTCATCCAAGGGTTTTACAAAGCGTAAATCGTAATGGGCTATAGTTAGCGAATCATGGAGTGTTTCAGCTTCTTCGATAGCGGCAGCTGCCTGTACACCGATCGGGCCTAACGTAATGACTGCCACGTCTCGTCCCTCTTTCATACACCGTGCCGTACCTACGGTCACAGGCTCCAGCGGACAACGCCAGTCTACGACTGACCCTTTGCCACGTGGATAACGAATGACAAAAGTTCCCTGATTAGGAAGTTGGGCTGTATACATCAATCGACGAAGTTCTGGTTCGTCGTATGGCGAACAGATGGTAACACCGGGAATAGCCCGTAACGAAGGAATATCAAAAGCACCGTGATGAGTCGGACCATCCTGGCCGACTAAACCCGCCCGATCTAAACAAAGGACAACGGGTAAGCGCAACAATGCCACATCGTGAATCAAGTTGTCGTACGCACGTTGGGCAAAAGAGGAATAGATATTACAGAAAGGAACGAGTCCCTCCTTCGCCATACCGGCAGAAAACGTAACCGCATGACCTTCTGCAATACCGACATCAAAAGCCCGATCAGGCATGGCTTTCATCAAGATATTCATGGAGCAACCTGTGGGCATGGCGGGTGTCACCCCGACAATGCGATCATTACTGCGAGCCAACTCCAAGAGGGTTTCGCCAAACACGTCCTGAAACTTCGGTGGTTGTGGAGTAGAGACCTGCTCACGAATGATTTCACCGCTTTCTACACAAAACTTTCCCGGAGCATGCCACACCGTAGCTTCTTTTTCAGCGGGCTTATACCCCTTACCCTTGATGGTATGCAAATGCAGGAGCTTGGGTCCCTTCATATCCTTTATTTCACGGAGTATGCGCACCAATTCGATAACGTGGTGTCCATTGGTCGGACCGAAATAGCGGATATTCAGCCCTTCAAAGATATTTTGCTGATTCGTCAGCAAAGACTTAACCGAATTATTAAAGCGCAGGATTGAGCGTCGTCTGGACTCATTCAGCCATCCCCAGTCCGTCAGTTTCCGTGCCACACAGAAGCGCAAACGATTATACCAGTTACTCGTGTGCAAATGGAAAAGGTATTGATTCATACCGCCCACAGCCTCATCAATACTGATATGATTGTCATTGAGGATAATCAACATATTGTTCGGTGTATCCGATACATTGTTCAATCCTTCAAAGGCCAATCCGCCACTCATGGCACCATCACCAATGACAGCCACCACGTGCCGGTCATATTCTCCCTTTTTCAGTGCAGCCAACGACATGCCGAGTGCAGCTGAAATGGAGTTGGAAGCGTGTCCACAAGCAAACGTATCGTACTCACTCTCAAGCGGAGAGGGGAAGGGACGAATACCGTGCAACTTACGGTTAGTATGAAAATTATCCCGACGGCCGGTCAGTATTTTATGACCATACGCCTGATGCCCAACGTCCCACACAATGCGGTCATAGGGGGTATCAAAGACATAGTGTAATGCCACTGTGAGTTCCACCGTACCTAAACTGGAAGCAAAGTGTCCGGGATTATCCGCCAATTCACGGATAATGTCCTGTCGCAGATCTTCGCATACGGCAGGCAGGTCCTCTACTTTCAAGCGGCGCAAGTCGGCAGGACTATTGATGTCTTGGAGATATTGAAAGGATCTTGGAGACTCCATGATGATTCGATTTGGTAGAAAAATGAAAGCCTGCCCCAATAGACAGACCCTCACAAAGTAGGGCAAAGTTACACCTTGACGGTTGAAATGCCAAATGAAAGGAATACAAAAGCCAGGAACGGCTCCGTTCTGGCAGAACGAGACCAAGTTGGCTACCACAGGAAGGTATCCTCGCTCGTATCATCCCTCAACGCAACACGGGGAACTTCTTCCGAAACCTTTTCAGTTCTTCTAAATCCGGACTAAAACTATACGCTTGTGGCAGTTCGCCCAATTGCTTCCAGATACGGCCATAGGCATCCACTACCGCCGATCCGCCGTTATAGGACAAAGCCGTTTCGCTTCCCGTACGATTCACACCCACCACGTAACATTGATTTTCGATCGCTCGCGCACGAAGCAAAGCATCCCATGCTACACGACGAGAAGTCGGCCAATTGGCTACGTAAAGCAACACATCATAGGGTGCCGAAACCTGATTGCGTGCAGACTCTGGAAATCTCAAATCAAAGCATACCTGAAGACGGAAGCGCACCCCACGCCACAGCACTTCGGCTGGTGAAGTTCCTGCAGTGTACACTGCCGTTTCCCCGCCATAAGCAAATAAGTTGCATTTATCATAAGCTACATACTGTCCGTCGGGCATCACAAAGAAGAAACGGTTACGCCACTCCTTCCCTCCTCCTTTTGCAGTGAGTGAAGCTGCTGCACGATTAGCTAAAGGATTGGCTGAGTGTAACAGCACATGTACCTCTCCCCGTCCGGCCTGCTCACCCACCCCTTCTATCCTCCAGGGCAACGAGCCAGCCACAGCACACTGACGGAGCACAGCCTGCTCATACATCCACGCCAAGGCCAACCGGCTCTCTTCTGCCAAAGCCTCGTCTGGCTGCATTTCAAAACCGCTTGCCCACATTTCGGGAAGCACATAAAGGTCACTATCTGGAGCCTCAGTCATCAAGCGCACAGCCTCCTCGCAATTGGCTGAAAGGTTGCGCCAGTGAATATCGGTTTGTAGAAGCGTTATGTTCATCAGCAAAAAGAGTTGGTGGAGACAAAGGTAACCAGTTTTTCTGAAGAATGAACGACACAATCAAAAGCCCCGTCTGCTCGCAGTGAGCAAACGGGGCTTCAAATACCAGTAGTCTGTTCTTATTTCACGAATTTCTTTCGTCCATTGACAATATAGATACCACCGCGCAACGGCTTCTTAACCAAACGACCCTGCAAGTCATAGATGCGAGTCGGCTGGATTGCCGGAACGGGAGCCAGAGCGGAATTCAAATCCGTGCTCATACCTACTCTGCGGATTTTCCACATCGAAGCATCGGCACTTGTCGTCCAAGGCACCACATGACCATGCCCTGCCAAGTGAATAGCGGGAATGCCACCATTGCCCGGCTTCGTACAACTCAGCACGCTAAATCCCGTTGCCGAAGAAGCAACCTCATACGTTGCCGCCTCATCCTCAGCCGTAGCCAACACACGTTCCTCGGTTTTGCCCGTTACGCCCAGCCACTTGTCGTGCTTCTCATTATACACTTTCCAATTACCGGTAGAGTCTTGTGCAAAGACAAATTCCATGTAGTCATCCTGACCCTCTTTGCCTACATATTCGGTCAAGTCCTCATTCAAGGCTAAATTCTTGGTCGGGTACAACTTATTCTGAAGCATATAAACAGCTCCGTTCTCCAAAGCGATGCGATGACTTTCTGCCACCTGCTGAATCTTTTCATAGGTCTCTACTGAAGGATGAGCCACACACTGTGCACCAGCTTCTTCAAGCGACGAAAGGTACTGGCGGTCCAACATACCCACACAATCGCCCGTCTGCTGTTCGCTGATTATCTCCACCTTGCGTTCACCGCAAGCCTTGAACCAGTCAGCACAGTCCTCTTCTGCACGTACGCTATACAAGCTGTCAGTCAGGTATTCCAAACTGTAGTTTTTATAGACAATGGTATAACCGCCACCGTTGGTACGATGCGTATCTTCTTCATATACAAAGCCTATCGTAGAGTCGGCTTGGAGTGTCATCGTAGAGTAAGCCGAGCTCAAGCGTGAAGCCTGGTGACGGCCATCCCAGTTGGCTGCCAATGAATCGGCTGAACAGAAATCATCGAACGAAGCGAGTTCCTTATAGTAAATACCGACGTTGGCACGACCACTGCCGAAAGGAAGAGACTGTAAAGCGAGGTAAAGCGGCTGCTGGTCTGCACGGCGTGTTACAGGGAGAATCAAGATTTCCCCGTTGCAGGAGTTATTAACCGCTGTCACACCGTTGTTGCTCTTACCCGAGAAGGCTACCGAGCCCCAGCTACCCTCAGCTTTCTTTGCATTGGTAAAGCTGTACACATTATAATAGCGTCCCCCATTGCAACGACTGCTGATGACTACACTACCATCGGGCAATTCTTCGGCCTTGGGTTCGTCCGCTCCCGAGGGAATGGGAGCGATGTCAGCTCCGCCCAACACCTTCCAATTGACACCAAAGTCGTCAGAATAGAGTACATAGTTACACATCGTGGCATTGACATCACGCACCAATACGGCACAGTAAAGACGGTAATGGCTACCAGCCTTCGTGTAGCGGCTCTGGTGAATCTTACCCGAACCGATAAACATGGCACGGATAGGACCACGCTTGGAGTCGTCAAATTGCGAATAGATACTTTCTGCGAGGTTCGTCGGTGCAGACCAAGTCTTACCGAAGTCAGTACTTACAAAACGGGCTATGCCCTGGTGATGTTCGCGCGTACCGCTGGGGAAAGAAATGTCGCCCGAGCAACTCAACACGAGTACATCGTTAGTTTCACGGTCAGCTACGATACAGGGGTCGCCAAAACCCGTGTAGAACGGATCTTTGGCATTCTTGCCCTGACCTTCCACAATGGTCGTAATGTCGTCCCAAGTTTTACCATGGTCGTGGCTTACGCGAGCATGAAGGTCAATGCGGCCGTTAGCACTACCGGCAAAGCCAATATCTTGGCGTGAATGGCGATAGTCAGCTACGGCAATCACATCACCATTCTTGGCTGTTGCTATACCCGGAATGCGGTAAGGAATAGCCCCACTGTTGAGCGTGGGGAATACTTCAAACTGTTCCTCTACAACATAATCGCCCTTGGCAACGGTTACATAGAACTTCGTCAGCTTCAAGCCCTTGTTAGCCCCCTTAAGAGTAAAGGAAGCCGTCTGTTCCTTCAAGCCCTTCACAGCAAAATGCTGTACGGTATTATTGGTAGTCAACTTTGTCGTACCACAAGCTACTTCGATAGCCTCATTGTGTTCGTGGTTGACCACATCAAAAGAGAATCCTGTCACAGCGTAGCCCACGGGCACACTCAGCGTATAGGTTTCAGGGGAATACATACCTACGTAAGCAAGCAGATTACCTTGAGCGTCCTTCGTCATGTTGTTGTGTCCCGCATTGAGCTGCAAGGCTGGATTGGTGGCATTACTCTGCCATACCTGATTCCAAGTGCCCTGCTGATTACCTTGTACGAACTTACCATTGTTCAGGTCTACCTGGTAAGTGCCTGCGGGCTTCTGCTCTTCTTTATCATAAGTCAGAGCGGCTACCTCGTCAGCTGAGAGTACACGGTTCCACACGCGCACGGAGTGAATCGTTCCCTTAAAGGGGTATTCATTTGTCTTGCCTTCACGAACCACACCACCCAGGTAGAGGCCGTCTGCGCTGGGTACATTGCCGAAGGTACGGTAACCATACTCGCCCAAACCCGACACACTACGGTCAGCCTTTCCATTGAAGTAGTAATGATAAGCCTCAGTTTCACTGTTCATCGTGATCACAATCTGGCTGCGCCTCGTCAGGTCCTTACCATGTTGTGTGTACCAGCCTTCCTTGTGACTGTTACCCACGTATTGCACACCATATTTATTGGTCTCGCGCGTCACTACGCCAAAGAAGTCCTGTCCCTTACTGTTAGAGGAAGCGATAAGCATCGCGGGTTGAGCAGGCGCAGCCTTCGGAGTAAAGTCGATAGCTACGGTTACCGACTTATGCTTAAAAATTTCAGCCTTCACGTCGGCAGGAATGGCATAAGGTTTCGTACCGTCGAGTACAACCGAGTCGAGTACGGCTACCGGATCTGCATGAGGCTCGGGAGCCACAGCCGGTGCGTCGACAATGGCAAACTGACAACCCGCATCGGTACGATCCAATCCATTCTGACCCGCACTCCAGTTGTAGAGTGCATAGTTCATGTTCTTTTGCGTCTGGTTGAGTTGCACGTTGCCACTACGGATAATAAAGTAACCCGCCGTATTGCTATAGCTGAGTTCCCAACCCTGGGCAGGAGCCGTTGCCGATGTAGAAACAGCTGCATTAAAGTTCGCAACGGGATTCACATAGCTTCCGTCTTCACGATTGATGATGTCAAACTTGCCGTCTGTACGGCTGACAAACTTCCACATCATACGGGCATAAGCCTGCTTCTCGTTACCCGTCAAGCCCTTGCCTGCACCGTTGGAGGTGAGGTAACGATTATCGCGTTGAGGCGTATAGAGCTGGTACCACGTTTCGCTGTCAGCCGTCGAAGCCTTCGGCAAATTGAGCTTCGGCAGCAAAGCCGTCATCAGGTCGTTGAGTTCCTTACCCTTTGCCGTCAGTTCGGCCTCCGTCACCTCCTTCTTGCCCAGCAACGTATAGGCTTCAGGAATCTCCTTCAACAAGTCTGCCGCAGCCTCGGGAGTGTAAGCACCTACTTCGTGACTCAATTTCAAACCTTCTGCACGGGTGATGACATTGCCCAGCGCCGTGCGTTGGCTAAAAACCGCGTAGTTGGCATTCGCTTCTTCGTCACTTGTGGGAGTTACGCCACTTCCCATTGTTTTTGCCAATACCTGAGAAAGTTTGGCATAGCCCTTACCGTAAAGGTAGTTTCCAGAAAAATAAGCTGGATTAGCTTTGCCGTCCTTTACAAAGGGAGTGTAGCAGTCTACGTAGTTTACGTTGTTCATTTCCTTAGCCATCGCTTCGAGCTTCGCGTTAAAGGGCACGATGCGATTCGTATTCGAAGCGGCATCACTCTTCGGCAAAATAGCTTGGACGTAGATCGGAGCATTCGGAGCCAATTTACGAATTTCGTCTACGAGTGCTCGATAGGAAGTAGCAATCGACTCAAGGGTATTATTGTTGTTATTCAATTCAGCCGCACCAATGTAGAGGTATACCTGTGCGGGGGCTACATTGTCTGCACGTCCCTTAAAGATACCGTTCAGCATCTTCTTTGTGGTGGCAATATCCGAACCGGGATAGCCCCAGCCCGTACCACGGCTCTTTACCTTGTCGGAGTGCAGCAATTCGTGCCACTCACCTCCGTGAACCATTCCGTCACCAATCAACAAGATGTCATCTTTGCGTACAGGGAGCATGCTGAAATACGTAGCCCGCATACCATGCGAACCGCCCAAGCCACAAGCATTGTCTGTAGCCGTAGCGGGATAGACGCACTGAGAACCTACATACTTGGCAATTTTGTTACACCAAATGCGGTAACCCGATGCCGTCAAATGAAGTCCGTCGAGCGTATGGCTGTTATTGTTGGCCTGTGACACACTGATTAAGTCGTTCCACAGGTCAATGTACGTTACGTTCATCTCTGTACAAATCTTCTTCAAGCTGTCATTGGTTTCCTGCTGTAAAGCCAGATCGCGGCGACGGCTGGGTAGAATGCTCTGCACGTAAAGTTTCGTTTCAGGGGTTTCGGCCTGACAACGCTTCAAGGTAGCGCGCACATTGCGTGCCACGTGGGCAGCATTGTTGATACCGGCTGTTCCCAAATCGTTCGTGCCAATCATAAAGAAGATTTGCTTCGGTCGTCCCGCCACTACGCCTTCCAGGTTCGCCAGCATTTCGTCACTGACGGCTCCCGAAACGCCACGGTTGATAATTTTGGAATTGCCAAAGGCTTCCCACCATTCGTGCATGTTGGTAATACTGTTACCCACGAAAACCGTATGTTCGGGTGTAACCTTCAGCACTTTAAAGCCGTCGTAACGGTGGTTACGAAACGGCAGATCGGCAAAAGCCGACAACGCTCCCAAACACAGGCACGAGAGCGTCAACACAATTTTTCGCATTGTGATAAAAGATTGAGTAGATAGAAATGATTAAGATTAGATAAGAATAGAAATTCTTTGCGGCAAGCGGCAGTGCTTGGTGCTTTTGCGAGATAAAATCGTAGATTATGCGGTTTTTCAAGAAGCAACTGACACTTTGCAACTTAGAAATTAAGGTTGCCTTGTCACTTAAAGGCATTACAAAAGTATAGCAGTTGATAGAAATAAAACCAGAGATTACGTTTTTTGGCTCAGTAGAGGATTCGTTAAGTACATATTTCCAAAAAACAAAGGGCTTTAGATTACAAAATAAACACTATTTCTGCTCAGTAAAATTAGCATATACCTGGCTGATTCCTATTGGGAGATGACATCCATTACCTAGCTTTCCCTTGGCATCAGTTTGAAACACCTGAAGTTTGAAACAAAAGAATCAAGAGATACTTCCATGCTTCATTGCTGAACTAGAAGTATCTCCTTCTCTTAATGTCGGGACTTTCTCATTGAGTGGCATTACGATTTTGCAACTCCCCTTTTTCGAATCTCTCTTCTACTTTTGGTACGGTGAACGATCTTCACACCGTAACTTTCTCGAGGTTGGCTTCCGTCACTAATCCCCCCGCACCATCATCCGCATTCACTTCTGTTGCCCAATCCCCGTGCTGCATTTGAAAAGCAAGCGCATTGGCTTTGGGAGCTATATCAGTAGAAGCATGGGTATTCGATTCTCCTTTCTTCTTTGCTGCTTGGCGCGCAGCCCTTCTCGCTTTCAGCGTTTCCTTGTACTTCTTAATAGAAGTATTCCACAGTGCAATCACTCTCTCAAACGAACCACCAAATAAATTAGCAAGTCCTTCAACTGCTTTCACCGTCTCGTCATAAACTTCGTCCATGTTCTTTCTGGCCTTTCTCAGAGCAGCCGTGACATATTGGCTAGCAACCTGTCGACACCTCATTTTCTGTTCACTCACTTGTTCATTGAGCTCCAAAAGCCGATTATAATAGGGCATGGTCTGCGTATCAATCAGCGCCTGTTGCTCCTCCGCTTGCGAAAAACTCGTGAGCAAATTGCGAATGATAGAAGTCAACCCTTCGACGCTGGTCTTCATATTCCTCTGGTATACCTTAAAATACTTCAAGAGGATTTCCACACTATGAGCATCGGCTAAATTTGCCATCAAGATGCCTTTCAATGCGAATCTCATTCCCGAATAAACACGCAATCGTTCCTTTGACAACTTGCGCAGTTCCTCAAGAGCAGGATCTGAAGTAGATTGTTTGAACCATTTTTCCTCTTCGGCAAAAGCTGAAAGAAATTTTTCTTTCACCGCACGAAACTTTTCATTCTCCAACACATCAATTGCTGAGATGATTTCAGCACATTCCTTCATAAACTCATCGTGCAAATCATTAGGAAGTGCCGGCTTACTAATACTGTTAATTTCAAAAAACATAAAGAAGATATTTATACCCTATAATAATGCAATCATAGGAAAATAGTTTTCACCGAGCAAAATTATATATTTATTCCGTAAAACAGAATGACTTAAACATGAAAACAAAATTGTCAAAGCTGTGAAGAACATGCATACGTCTGCTCTTCAAAGCTGTCTGACCAGTGAAACGTCATTTTATGAGTAGTGGACAAGAAGCAAGACCTGCGAAGATATACTTAATGAGCAAGCAGCAAAGAAGATAACCTATGAAGAGCCACTATATGAGTACTTACAAAGCTCCTTTCTCTGTGAGAACATACTTGACAAGCACCCTTCAAGACTCTGGGATTAGTGTTAGGTATTATTCAAGCAATCATGAGAGAGTCTTTCATACATGAACTATACATTCGGAGTGCTCAGAAAAACACTCTTCACTGTGAGGACACACTATTTGAGCAAGCAGAAGAGAGTCTTTCATACATGAACTATACATTCGGAGTACTCAGAAAAACACTCTTTACTGTGAGGACACACTATTTGAGCAAGCAGAAGAGCCATTCTCACAGAAAAAGAAACCTTCCGAGCTGCCTAATACACCCCTTAACCAATATAAATCATCAGCAGCATACTCATCTAATAGTTATGCCCACTTAAGTAAAGAAGAAATCCAGGCATTGAAATCTCTATTCTCTCCATCTGTCTAACAAAAAGAAAGTATATACTGCATACAAATTGTTTTTTCTGCAAGAGGAAATAACACTCTGTAATTTTTTCGTACTTTTGCCGCATGGAGAAACACCAAGTTCCACATATTCTTCTCATTTACACTGGTGGTACCATCGGCATGATTGAGAACCCGGAGACGGGCGCGCTTGAAAATTTTGATTTCGAACAGTTCAGACATTACGTGCCTGAGCTGAAACGATTCAATCTACAGATAGACGCGCTCACGTTCAACCCACCTATCGATTCGAGTGACATGGAACCGAGGTATTGGGTAAAAATCGCGCATATCATTGCTGATCACTACGACCACTACGACGGATTCGTGTTGCTTCATGGCACGGATACGATGGCCTATACTGCCTCAGCCCTGAGCTTTATGCTCGAAAATCTGGGTAAGCCTGTCATTATTACTGGCTCGCAATTACCTATCGGTAAACTTCGTACAGACGGCAAGGAAAACCTGCTAACAAGTATCGAAATTGCTGCCGCTGTAGACAAGGAAGGCAAACCCATGGTACCGGAAGTCTGCATCTTCTTCGAAAGTCAACTGTTACGCGGTAACCGCACGACGAAGATTAATGCGGAGGGCTTTAATGCATTCCGCTCTTTCAACTTTCCTCCGCTCGCACACGCTGGTATTCACATCAAATACGACCAGCACCTCATCCGCCGTCCCGACCCCGCCCAGCCATTTAAACCGCATTTCCTGGTGGAAAACAGCGTGATGATTCTCACCATATTCCCTGGCATCCGCAAAGAGGTGGTCGATACATGTCTTAATGTAGCGGGCATCCGAGCCGTTATCCTCAAAACGTTTGGAGCGGGCAATGCCCCGCAACGACCTTGGTTTATGGAGCGCATCCGCCAACTTGTCAACCGTGGTGTCATTGTAGTTAACATCACCCAATGTTCGCAAGGTACGGTGGAAATGCACCGATACGGCACAGGCTTACACCTGTTACAAGCGGGCGTAATCAATGGATATGACTCAACAATGGAAGCGGTCATCACTAAATTGATGTACCTTTTGGCTCATCATGATAAAAATGAAGACGTGATTCGCCTAATGAATGAAGACATCGCCGGCGAAATTACACTCTAACACTCCCAAACTCCGGTTTGCCATACTTGTTCCTCTTTCTATACAGGGTAGACAGCTTGCCCACCCTACGAGACAAGAGTATAACGGTATAGCAAACCGGATTTTTCACTTCCAGCCCATGCGCCTTATCTTCTATTTCCTCCTCTACTTCGGTTTTTACCTATTCAATGCCTGCACGAAGCACCCCCACCCAATTACGCCTCACCAAGATTCCAAGGCGTATGCCTCTCTACTCCATATTACGGAATGCGACAGCTTCACACAGGTCACTTTACAGGATGCCTGGCAGCCCGAACGCATTGCCGCCACTTATCTATTAATCGATCGCCAACGCCCCGTGCCTACGCACCTTCCTCAAGGCAAGCTGATCCGCACGCCTCTACAAAAGGTTGTACTCACTTCGGCAATTCATGCCGCCTTGCTGACGGAACTTGGTGCAGGGGCTAGCATCAAAGGATTAGCTGATACGGACTACATTGTCAGTCCGCAAGTCAAGGCTTTGCTCCGAACAGGGACAAAGAATATCGGTTCTAGCATGCGTCCCAATACGGAACTCATCCGTACGCTTCAAGCTGATGCTATCTTTGTTTCACCTTTTGAAAATGCGGGATTCGGCGGTTTGGAACAACTAAATATTCCCCTGATTATCTGTGCAGACTACATGGAAACCTCTCCGCTTGGACGTGCCGAATGGATGCGGTTCTATGGTCGACTGGTTGGGCTGGGCGAAAAGGCTGATTCACTCTTCCAGGCCACTGTTGCAACTTACGAAAAACTCCGCCAACAAGCGGCTCATGCCCAAACACCCCGTCCAACTGTATTCTGTGATTTACGCTATGGAGCTACCTGGTACCAACCGGGAGGGAACAGCACCATGGGACGTTTTATCACGGATGCAGGCGGTGACTATCTTTGGGCGGACCGAACAGAAAGCGGAAGCATTCCCTTACACACGGAAAGTGTGATGGTAAAGGCACAACATGCAGCTATTTGGCTAGTCAAACAGGGAACCCCTCGCACGCTGACTTATGCGTCGCTTGCTGCGGACTACCCGCCTTACACTCATTTCGGTGCTTGGAAACAGCGACACATTTGGGTATGCAATACATTACAGACTCCCTTCTATGAAGAAATTCCCTTTCATCCCGAACGCTTACTTCAAAACTTGATGGAGATTTTTCATCCAGAGTTGAAGACGGAGAAAGGAAATAAGTATTATATCAAGATGAAGGAATAAAACCATTCAGCCTCAATTATTCCATTCTCATTCTTATTCATTTGCCAGGATCTCATGAAGTATCCGCTCCTATTCCTCTTTCTGCTCTTCCCACTCACCTTACTGACAGGTAGTGTCAATCTTTCCTACTCTGACTTAACAGAAGCTTTGCTACACTCGGAAGAAGCCAATGAAACAGCCCTTTACATCGTATGGGAGTCACGTCTTCCCCAAGCTTTGACCGCCGCCTTAGCGGGCTGCGCACTGGCCGTCAGCGGCCTCATCATGCAAACCCTCTTTACCAACCCTTTGGCAGACCCCTCGTTGCTTGGTATCCACAGCGGTGCCTCACTGGGAGCTGCTTTGGCTATGCTGGCATTGGGCGGTTGGGGAAGTATCGGGAGCTTTACGCTTTCGGGAACCCTACTCACGATTGTCGCTTCTTTTCTGGGAGCTTGCGGAGTCATTATGCTGTTACTAACTTTCAGCCGTTTGCTCAAAGGCAATCTTGCCTTACTCGTCACAGGGGTCATGCTCAGCTTTGCCCTTTCAGCAGTCATCTCCCTGCTTAGCTTTTATGCCACCGCCGACGGAGTGCGCTCCTATATTATATGGGGATTGGGTGATTTCTCGGGAGTTCCTCTATCTCGAATGAGCATCTTCTCTGCCTTTATTCTGCTTCCTTCCCTATTGATATGGATGTTGGCACGCCCGCTCAACGCCCTTTTATTAGGTTCGGAATATGCTTACAACCTGGGGGTACGTGTAGAAACCGTACGTACAGGGCTGCTCGGCCTGACGGGACTGCTGACAGCCACCGTCACGGCTTTTTGCGGTCCGATTTCGTTTATCGGACTGGCAGTTCCTCACATCGCCCGCCTTTTACTTCACACTGCGGATCACCGCAAACTCATTCCTGCAACATTATTGTGGGGCGCAGACATCGCCTTACTTTCTCTCTTGCTCACTCACTTACCCGGTGAACGCGGGGTACTTCCGCTAGCCGCCATCACCCCACTGATGGGCGTTCCCGTTGTTCTTTACATTTTAACCCGCCGAAGAGCTGGATGAGGGAATGGGAGCCACCGAGACACTTGCTGAAAATTCATTACCTTTGCAACGATTTCGACTAAGCCATAAAGCTCAGAAAAGCGGGCTTGCATGGAGCGGAAAAGAAATCGCAGGAACAATGAACCACTCAAAACCTCCACATCATGAAATACCCCGTAGGTATCCAGTCGTTTTCTGACATCATACAGTCTGATTATGTTTATGTGGATAAGACTGACCTAGTCTACTCCCTTGCCAAGGAAGGAAAAATTTATTTCCTCAGTCGTCCGCGTCGTTTCGGCAAGAGCCTTTTGCTCTCCACACTGGAAAGTTACTTCCTTGGAAGGAAGGAATTGTTCAAGGGGCTTAAGATTGAGAAACTGGAAAAGGAGTGGAAACAACACGCGGTATTCCGTCTGGACTTTAACGGCATCAATTTCAATGATCCAGAAGTTCTGCAACGGGAACTCAATGCACGCATTGCCTCATGGGAGGCACGCTTTGGCATTGAGTCTGAAAGTGATGACTACCGTTTTGGTATTCGTTGTGAACGTCTTTTCCGCACTGCCAAGGAACAAACGGGACAAGGAGCTGTTGTGCTGATTGATGAATACGACAAGCCGTTGCTCGACGTGATGGAAGTGGACGACGAACTTTTGGCACGCAACCGCGAAACATTAAAGGCATTCTATTCGGTGTTCAAGCTCTCGGACGACTACCTGCGCTTCGTCTTCCTTACGGGAGTGACCAAATTCTCACAAATTACGGTATTCAGTGGTTTCAACCAACCTCTGGACATTAGTATGAGTGAGGCGTACGAGACGATTTGTGGGATAACGGAGGAAGAGCTTGACCAGTATTTCTCCCAAACCATTCAAGAATTGGCACAAGAAGAAGACTGTACTCCTGCTGCCTATCGCGCCCGATTAAAACACCAGTATGATGGGTATCACTTCAGTAAAAATCTGACTGATTTATATAATCCCTTCAGCCTGCTGAATGCTTTCCGACTTCGTGACATCGGAGATTATTGGTTTACCTCTGGCACACCCACCTATTTAGTTCGTCTACTCAATCATTTCAAGAAAGGCATTGATGAGTTAGCAGGTAAATATTATCTTCCTAGCGAGTTTATCAATTATCGTGCAGACGCTGAACGCCCACTGCCGATGATTTACCAAAGCGGTTACTTGACTATCAAGAAATATGATAAGGAAGACCGCATGTTCCTGCTCGATTTTCCCAACAACGAAGTAAAAGGCGGATTCCTCGATGTTTTGGCAACTAATTACCTACAATCCCAATCTTCTCCACAATCGTGGATGATTCAAGCAGTCTCAAAACTCAAGCGCAGCGACCTAGATGGGTTCCGCGATATGCTGACCGCCTTTTTCGCCAGCATCCCCTACTCCATGCGCCGTAAGGAAAATGAGCCCGAACGCGAACGCTATTTTCATTATACTTTCTACCTCCTGCTCCGCCTCATGAGTGTCTATACCGTTTACACGGAAAAAGAACAGAGCCAGGGCCGAGTAGACTGTATCATTGAAACGCCGAAGTACGTCTACATCTTCGAATTCAAACTCGACGGCACTGCTGCAGAAGCCTTACAACAAATAGAAGATAAGGGATATGCCCGTCCCTATGTAGCAGACTCACGTCCCGTTCGACTTATCGGTGTCAACTTCTCATCTGAGAAAGGAACGATTGACGATTGGGCGGTGAAGGAATCACATCAATCACTTTAAAGGAAACTGGACTCTCCTCTACTTAACAGGATCTTGGTAAGAATCCAGCTTTCCATTTTCTCCTTATACACTTAATTTATCTCTGAATTTACTTCATGAAAGAATTTATACAATCCGAAGCTAAAACAGAAACTGCGGTACTTGTCGGACTGATTACCAAAAATCAAGATGAACGCAAGACGAAGGAGTACCTCGACGAATTAGCCTTTTTGGCAGAAACAGCGGGAGCAACTACCGTTAAACGTTTTACGCAACGCATGGACGGTCCTTCATCAGTAACCTACGTTGGAAAAGGTAAACTGGAAGAAATACGCCAATACATTGAAGCCGAAGAAGAGGCGGAACGTGAAGTAGGTATGGTTATCTTTGATGATGAACTATCTGCCAAACAATTACGCAATATCGAAAAAGAGTTACGCGTCAAAATATTGGATCGTACCAGCTTAATCCTCGATATCTTCGCCATGCGTGCCCAGACGGCCAATGCCAAGACACAGGTAGAACTGGCACAATACCGCTACATGTTGCCCCGACTGCAACGTTTGTGGACTCACCTTGAACGACAAGGTGGTGGTTCGGGTTCGGGTGGCGGTAAAGGCTCTGTAGGTCTACGCGGACCAGGTGAAACGCAGCTGGAAATGGACCGCCGTATCATTCTGAACCGCATGGCCTTACTGAAACAACGCTTGGCCGACATTGACCGCCAGAAAACCACCCAACGCAAGAATCGTGGCAGACTCATCCGTGTGGCACTGGTTGGTTATACCAATGTAGGAAAGTCAACCCTTATCAACTTGTTGGCTAAAACCGAGGTCTTTGCAGAGAATAAACTCTTTGCAACCCTTGATACCACAGTGCGCAAGGTCATTATCGATAACCTTCCCTTCCTGTTGGCTGATACGGTCGGCTTTATCCGCAAACTCCCAACAGACTTGGTAGATTCCTTTAAGAGTACACTCGATGAAGTACGCGAAGCCGACTTACTCGTACATGTCGTAGACGTATCGCATCCGGACTTCGAAGAACAAATCGAAGTAGTCAACCATACACTGCAAGACCTGGGGTGCGCTGAAAAGCCCCAGCTCCTGGTTTTTAATAAGATGGATGCATACACATGGACCGAAAAGGATCCTGACGACTTGACACCCGCCACGAAGGAAAATGTATCTTTCGAAGAACTCCAACGTACCTGGATGGCTAAACTGGGCGACGACTGTATCTTTATATCAGCTCGTGAAAAAGAGAATATCGACAACCTCAAGGAACTCTTCTATACGCGAATCAAACAACTTCACGTACAAAAGTATCCATACAATGACTTCCTCTTCGAACATTACGAGGAATAAATCAGCATAACACAAAACCAAAGTCTAGCTGCTAATAACGCCTGTTATCAACAGCTAGACTTTTCATTTATCACTCTTATCAAATTAAATCAAGCTTTCCATATATTTTTTCAACGAAATATTTGGTTGATTCAATACGACTCTCTATCTTTGCACCCGCTAAGCCGATAAAGGCAAATCAACGCGGAAATAGCTCAGTTGGTAGAGCACAACCTTGCCAAGGTTGGGGTCGCGAGTTCGAGTCTCGTTTTCCGCTCCA
>UQJC01000005.1 GCA_900541335.1 uncultured Prevotella sp. | reverse complement strand
AACAAGAACAACAAGAAGAACAACACCAAAAACAAGAAGAACAACAAGAAAGAAGAAGAGCAGCAACCAGTACGGCAAGAACTGCTACACAAACACGCTCAACTTGGCTTACTCCGCCACACGACTCAACCGAGCCAGATAATCATAATGTTCACCCTCGGCGAGAAGCTCGGCACAAAAGCCGTGGGCACGGGCGATACGTTCGAGGGTCGGGAAGTCCAGGTAAAGCCAGGGGAAGGAAGCTCCCTTCACATTGCGGTACTGCATGGAATAGGTCAATTCGCCGTAATATCCATCGGTTTCGTCCCAGTCGAACGTGCCGTCCTCGTCTTCGTAGAGATAACGCAGATCGGAAGAATCGAGCAGGACTTGACCTGCGGGGGTGAGAAGCTGATCGAGATGCTGGAAGAAGGTGGGCAAGGCGGCAATGCGCCCCACAATGCCGATACCATTCATCAACATCAGAACCGTGTCGTAGCGTTCGGTCACTTGCCAAAAGTTTTGCACCCGTGCCTCTCGCACGCCACGTTCGCGCATGGTCTGCACACCGAGTTCAGAAAGGTCGATGGCATGGACTTCGACTCCGCGTGCTTGAAGTACCAACGAGTGACAACCAGCGCCGGCTCCTACATCCAGCACTTTGCCTGTAGCGAGCGAAAGTGCCTGTTGTTCAAGGGGCGGCATTTCTTCCCAGGTGCGAAACAGTGTCGATACGGGAATTTCGTCTTCGTCAAAATCGGGGGAGAACACACGGAGACGGGCTGCACGCCGCTCCTTCCAATAATCTGCGATGGCGGCACCCATCGGGTCGGGATGATGAAGGGTCATGAGTGAGACGGGGATTGGGGGGTAGAGAGTGGTTATGAATTTATCAAGTGAATTGTGGTGACGATGAGTCGTTGGGAGTCGAGTCCAATCGACAGGTATCGATTGAAATTGACTCACGTGAAGGGGCGAAACAGCTTTCAGACGCTCAACCGCCACGCAATATTACGCATAAATCACCGTGTCGCCAACGGCATGCTGACATTTCCACCTCCTTCCTGAGGATATAAGTAGGTGTAGAAAATTATTTTATATCATTCAATCCAATTGCTTGCACATGCCATCACCTTGTTGCACTGCATTTTCTGCTTCTGTATTCAGTCACATAACCCGGCCGCTCTGATTACTTTACCCGCACTTACGTTGCCTCAGAAAATTCCACTAACTTTGCGGCTCAGATTTTTGACAATAAAACCGACTAAGATTCAACAAACATCCATATACCTATGCAACAGACCAAGCACTACTCCGGACTCACTGCAGCCGAAGTTAATGAAAGTCGGAAGCAGCACGGCGAAAACGTACTGACTCCTCCCGACAAAGAATCACTCTGGACGAAATTCTTTGCCAAATTTGGCGACCCTCTGATTATTATTCTGCTCATTGCCGGTGTGCTGAGTGTGGGCATTGCCTTCTACGAATTCTTCGGACTGGGCCACTCTGCTGAAGTTTTCTTTGAACCTGTCGGCATCTTTGTTGCCATTCTGCTGGCCACCGGACTTGCCTTCTACTTCGAGATGAAGGCTGACAAGGAGTTTGCCATCCTCAACCAGGTCAATGACGACGAACCCGTACAGGTGATTCGTGAAGGACGCTCTATGAGTATTCCTAAGCGTGAAGTCGTTGTGGGTGACATCGTGGTGCTCTCTACGGGTGAAGAGGTGCCTGCCGACGGCGAATTGCTGGAGGCTGTCACGCTGGGCATTGACGAGTCTACCCTGACGGGTGAACCCATCTGCCACAAGACAACTCGTCCCGAGGAGTTTGACCCCGAAGCGACCTTTGCCTCTAACATGGCGATGCGTGGCACCAAGGTGATGGAAGGTCACGGCGTGATGCGTGTGACGGCTGTGGGTGACCACACGGAAAACGGCAAGGTGTTTGTGGCGGCACAAATCGACGACAGTGTAAAGACGCCGCTCAACGAGCAGTTGGAAGGACTGGCTGGTCTCATCTCGAACGTGAGCTATGCCATCGCCGGACTGATTATTGTCGGCAGACTGGTGAAATACTTCGACTGGGAACCGATGGCCTGGTCACTGGCGATACCGACGGTTATCTTCTTCTACCTCGTCATTGCCAAATTCCCGAAATGGAAGAGTGTCCGTTGCGTGGCCACACTGATTACCTTCTTTGCCCTGTTCATTGGTTGCGTACTCGGCTTGAATGAAACGCTGGGGGGTGGCACACTCGATGCGCTGCTTACGGAAACGCTCCAAACGCTGATGATTGCCGTGACGCTGATTGTGGTGTCGGTGCCTGAAGGTTTGCCGATGGCGGTGACGCTGAGCTTGGCTTACAGCATGCGCCGCATGTTGAAAACCAACAACTTGGTGCGCAAAATGCACGCTTGCGAAACGATGGGTGCCACGACGGTTATCTGTACGGACAAGACGGGTACACTCACTCAGAACCAAATGACGGTCTATGAGACCAGTTTCTACGGTTTGACTGCCGAGCAGCAACTGGGTACGGACGAAACGAGCCTCCTCATCCAAGAAGGTATCGCTGTGAACTCAACGGCTTCCTTGGAATTTAGTGCCGAGAAAAATACGCCTTCGGTATTGGGTAATCCTACGGAAGGTGCCCTTCTGCTCTGGCTTCACAAGCAGGGCGTGGAATACTTGCCCCTCAAGGAGAAGGCGGAACGCCTGGAGGAACTTCCCTTCTCGACGGAGCGTAAATACATGGCTACGGTGGTTCGTTCGAACGCACTGCCGGGCAAGCGCATCCTTTATGTGAAGGGGGCTCCCGAAATCATCTTCGGACTCTGTCAGCAGAGTTGCGTAGAAGGTATCACGAAGGAGAAGGTCGACGCACAGTTGCTCGGCTATCAGCAGAAGGCCATGCGTACGTTGGGCTTCGCCTACCAGGTGTTGGACGAAGGCGATGCGACCTTTGACGAAACGCACGTCACCGCCACACACTTGACCTTCCTGGGTATTGTGGCCATTGCCGACCCTGTACGCAAGGAAGTGCCTGCGGCGATTCGCCAATGTATTGATGCGGGTATCAGCATCAAGATTGTAACGGGTGATACACCGGGTACGGCCAAGGAAATCGGTCGCCAAATTGGTCTGTGGACTGACCAAGACAGCGAGGACCACATCATTACGGGACCGGAATTTGCCGCACTCAGCGACGAAGAACTGTGGAAACGCATTTTGGACATTAAAATCATCTCACGTGCCCGTCCGATGGACAAGAAACGCCTGGTAGAAACCCTGCAAAAGAAGGGACAGGTGGTTGCCGTTACGGGTGACGGAACGAACGATGCACCGGCCTTGAAGGCTGCCCACGTGGGGCTGTCGATGGGTGACGGTACGAGTGTGGCAAAGGAGGCTTCTGACATTACGATTGTCGACAACTCCTTCTCTTCGATTGCCCGCGCCGTGATGTGGGGCCGTTCGCTCTATCAGAACATTCAGCGCTTCATTCTCTTCCAGATGACGGTCAACGTGGTAGCCTGTCTCATTGTGCTCTTCGGTGCCTTCTTCGGCACGGAGTCTCCGCTGACTGTCACACAGATGCTTTGGGTAAACTTGATTATGGACACCTTTGCCGCTATGGCACTGGCTTCCCTGCCTCCTTCGGAAGCGGTGATGAAGGACCAGCCCCGTCCGCGTACGGCATTCATCATTACGCGTACCATGCGTGTGGCGATTGTCGGTGTCGGTGTGCTCTTCACAGCGATGCTGATTGGCTTGCTCTTCATCTTCCAAAACTATGACATTGCCTCCTTGACGGCCCTCACGAACTTGGCCGCTTGCCGCAGCACGGTGCCTGCACTGAGTGCCTACGAGCTGAGTATGTTCTTCACCATCTTCGTGATGTTGCAATTCTGGAACATGTTTAATGCCCGTGCCTTCGAGACGGGGCGCTCTGCTTTCCACTTCAAGGGTTGCCAAGGCTTTGGCTTGATTGCCCTGCTGATTTTGGTCGGTCAGATTGGCATCGTGACCGTTGGCGGCAAGATGTTTAGCGTCACTCCGCTTTCTTCCATCGACTGGTTGCTGATTATCGGCGGCACTTCAATCGTGCTGTGGGTTGGCGAAGCGATGCGACTGGTAAGCAAAAAGTAAAATCGGTAAGAAATAAGGTTGGGAGGACGGTCCATCGAGATACTTGATTAGTGAGTTCGCTGATGGCAGGCTTCTCGAAATACAGTTATTTCGATGGATTGTTTCCTCTCCTCTTTAACCCTTAACTACACACTCTCACATGATTGATATTTTCATCCTGGTCCTGTTGCTTTGGGCAGCCTTCAGCGGCTGGCGCGCAGGATTCATTAAAGAAGTCATCTCGACCGTCGGCTTTCTCGTCGGTCTGTTAGTTGCTGCTACCTGTTACAGTCAGTTCAGCCAATATTTGGCGGTCAACGGTACAGAAAGCAACATGATGACCAGCATCATAGCCTTCTTCCTGCTCTGGATTGTCGTGCCCATTCTGTTGGGCTTTGCGGCAAACGTACTGACGAAGGCACTCAAGGGTATGAAACTGGGCATTCCGAACTCCATCCTCGGTGCCGCAGTCAGCGTACTTAAGTTTTTCATCCTGATCAGTTGCGTGCTCAACGTGATGCAGACCCTCCACATCCTCAATGAAGAGAAGACGGAAACGTCTCGCCTCTTCAAACCCGTGACGGGTGCCCTGCAGACGTTCTTCCCCACGGACTCTACCAGTCAGTACACGACTCCCCTTCACGAGGAAGTGACTTCTGACACCGTGTGGGTGGAAATGAACCCCACGCATACTGAGAAAAAATAGCATTCCGTACTTATGGCATCTAATGAATATGTAAAGGAATTGGCGGACAAAGGCTATGAATATGGCTTTACCACCGACATCCATACTGAAATCATCGAAAAGGGCCTCAACGAGGACGTGATTCGGCTGATTTCAGAGAAAAAGGGCGAACCGGAGTGGTTGCTCGACTTCCGTCTGAAGGCTTTCCGCTATTGGCAGACGCTCGAACAGCCTGACTGGGCGCACGTCAACCTGCCTGCCATTGACTACCAGGCGATTTCCTACTATGCAGATCCGACGAAAAAACAGAAGGACGAAGGTAAAAAGGAGATTGACCCGGAATTGATGAAGACCTTTGACAAACTGGGTATTCCCCTCGAAGAACGCATGGCCTTGGCGGGCGTGGCGGTCGACGCGGTGATGGACTCGGTCAGTGTCAAAACGACTTTCAAGGAGAAACTCCAGGAAAAAGGCGTCATCTTTAGTTCCATCTCAGAGGCTGTTCGCGAAAATCCCGAATTGGTACGCAAATACCTCGGCACGGTGGTTCCTTATCGTGACAACTATTTTGCGGCACTCAACAGTGCTGTATTCTCTGATGGCTCGTTTGTCTACATTCCCAAGGGGGTACGTTGCCCGATGGAACTCTCTACTTACTTCCGTATCAATGCGGTCAACACGGGACAGTTCGAACGCACGCTCATCGTTTGTGACGATGGGGGCTACGTGAGCTACCTCGAAGGTTGTACGGCTCCGATGCGTGACGAAAACCAACTACACGCGGCCATCGTGGAAATCGTGGTCAAGGAAAATGCGGAGGTAAAATACTCTACCGTACAAAACTGGTATCCGGGCGATAAAAACGGCGTGGGCGGTGTGTATAACCTCGTTACGAAGCGCGGTCAACTGCGTGGGGCGAACTCGAAACTTTCGTGGACGCAGGTGGAAACGGGATCGGCCATCACGTGGAAATATCCTTCGTGTGTCTTGATGGGGGATAACTCGCAGGCGGAATTCTACTCGGTAGCTGTGACCAACAATCACCAGGAAGCGGACACGGGTACGAAGATGATTCACATCGGTAAGAACACGCGCAGTACGATTATCTCAAAGGGTATTTCGGCTGGCAAGAGTCAGAACTCTTACCGTGGTCTGGTCAAAATCGGTTCGAAGGCAAGCGGAGCGCGTAACTACTCTTCGTGCGACTCTTTGTTGCTCGGCTCGGAATGTGGGGCGCATACTTTCCCTTACATTGACAATGCCAACCCGGACGCTACGGTTGAACACGAAGCCACGACTTCTAAAATTTCGGAAGACCAATTGCTCTATTGCAACCAACGCGGCATTCCGACAGAGGACGCGGTTGCTCTGATTGTCGGTGGCTATGCGCGCGATGTGATTAATAAACTTCCGATGGAGTTTGCTGTCGAAGCCCAAAAGCTCCTCAGTGTCTCGCTGGAAGGAAGCGTGGGGTAACAACCTTACTTGGAAGTGCACTGTATAAAGGATGGTGTACTACGACACGGTCTCAAGGGGCTATAGGATGTGTTCCTCTGCTGCTTGAGGTTTTTAACAACCACGGATTCAACGGAAGGAACGGAATTTACGAAACTTGAAGCTTTCGTATTTTCCGTTCCTTCTGTATTTTCTGTGGTTCTTGCTTGCACGGAATAACGACTTGGTGCAATGCTTCTGCTGGTTGAGTTATTAACCACGAAATGAACGGAAAATACGGAAGACACGGAACAAAGAGCTTCCGTGCATTCCGTGGTTCTTGCTGAAACGAAAAAAGGGGACAGCTACCGTTCATCCAATCGCAAATGCTTATGGTGTGAACAGTAGCTGTCCCCTTTAATAGAATCTTAGTAAGAGATAACCTCTTGATTACTTATAAGTCACCTTCTGTGCTTTATCGTCAGCATAAATACATTCCTTCAGTTCATCTGCACTGATACGAACTGCATCGCGCGTCAGCTCGGGCACATTGTAACTCTTAGTCAAGAGTATATTTTGCTCGGGATCTTCCTGAGGCAATAAGAAAGCCTTGTGTCCCTTGCCCTGGCGGTCAAAGTAAGCAATGTAAGGACGAGTATAGGAACCATCGTCCCGACGCGAACTAAAGACCATCCAACGCCCGTTGGAGCTCCACGAATGGTAACTGTCTACTGCCGGACTGTTCGTAGCTTGAAGGGCATATACACTATCAGTTTCGAGGTTCTTGACGTAAAGGTCAGAAGACTTATGCCAGATGTGGAACTGACCAAAGTCTGCCAACGTAAAGAGCACATACTTCCCGTCTGGACTCACACGAGGCACTGCCACACTCTTGCCTTGCGCTACTGCATCGTACTCTACCACGGGAGCACCGAAGGTACGCGTGGCAGGATCGAAAGTAATGCTCATCAAATTGTAACGCACATTCTTGCAAATCTGCGTGATGAGATTGATGCGTTGCTCAGTCGTCGTGTTGGCAAACTCAGGCACATAAGCAGCACAATAATAGATTTTCTTTCCATCAGGTGACCAGCAAGGGAAGGTTTCCAAATAGGTATCAGTCTTGAGGATATTGGACAATTGACGTTTGTCAGCATCATAGAATACGAGATCAGAACCATAGTCTACGACATCGATCTTTTCATGATTGGCCATGTAGAAAGCCTGTCCCGTTTGATTGGATGAGAACACAACCCAATTGCGAGTAGGATGCCAAGAAGGATAAACGGAATTAGAAAGTACGGAGTCTGCCTTCATATCCATCTTGTGCGCCTTTCCGTCTTCAACAAAGACAGTTCCGCCATGCTTGGCACGCACGTGGAAAAGCATACGACGCGTGCTGTAATTCTGATAGTTATGGCAGTTGATGCAATGATTGTTATCCGCATCAAATGTGCGGTTATTCTCATAAATGGTATGCACCTGGAAGGTTTCCAAATCACGCTGATAAAGTCCCAACTGACGATAAAGTTCGTAGGAAGGCTCTATCAAACGATACGAGAGGTAGCGATCAATGGGCTCTGGAGCGACTGTAAGCTGATAGGCGGGAAAACGTACCCATGCACCGTTGCGTTGGGCATAGAGCGTAACGGTCAATTGCTTGCCCTGATTAGCTTGCAAAAGGTCACGCCAGGCGATGGAGTCAAAACGAAGGGTGGTATCATCTCCCTCGCTGGCAGCTACGACTTGCTTGCCATTGCCTTCAACTGAAGCCACAAAGGCTTCACCGGCCGCACGCACTTGAATATTGAGCGGGGCGATGTTGGGGGGAATCGTGATGTTCCGATAGTCGGGATAGATGGAGGGATTTTCCTGTACAGCTGTACTATTGGCCGGTACCTCGGCTTGAGGTTTTCCACAAGCTACAAACAGTAACAGCAGAACGAAAGATAGAAATGAATAATTTATGCGCATAACAAAAACGATTCTTGACAAGTTCAACCAATGTCAGTAAAAGAATGCAGGCAGAACATACCTGCCCAGTCAATAAACGCTTAAACTGGTCTGGTTGAAAATGCCCTTCATTGTTAGAAGGAATTAGTTCACACCGGCATTTTGAGTATTCTCAGTAGGCTTTTCCACCTGGTCGGGATCATTATTTTCGGTGTAATAATAATATACATAGGTGCCCAGCCAACGTTCGCGCAGTTCGCGACGAAGAGCCAAACGATCATTGACATAGGGCTTGGCATCAACCATAAAAGAGCGAATCTGATCGGGTACGAAACGACCGATTTGCGGGAATGCATCCAAAATTTCAGGCTGCTTGAGGGCCATGATGGCCAAGGCTTCCTGCATACAGAGCGGGAAGGTTTTCCCCTTTTGCGCCCAAATCTGTGCACGAACGATAAAGGACTGCAGGTCTTTCGAATAAAGACAAGCAGCAATCGAAGTAACCAGGGTGGCATCAGAGCCTGAAGAAAGACCTACGTTATAACCTAAGAATGCCGGACTGCGATAATTCTGTTCAAACAGGTCCTCTTGTGGATAACGCGAAAGTACACGCTGCCAATTGTCGTCAGCCTTGAGTTGATCGTCATGCTGTAACCACGTTTCGCAACGCTTCACAAAATCACCTTCAAGGGGCGTTTGCCGCAAAAGTGTCAAGTAACGCTGACAAAGCTCCTTTTCGCCATTCAGCAAGGAGGCTAATGCCAACCGCTTCAATGTATAAATGCGAGGACCATTCATCACCATTTGGTCCATTGCATTGCGATAAGCACAATTGAGCAAACCAGCATACAAATTACAATCGGTCAAGAACAACCCGTACTCCTCGCTGCCATCATGCTCTTCCAAACGTTCCTTCGGATAATCATAAGGCAATTCGAAAATCCCTTCCAACAACTGATCTGTCTGTAGTAAGGCTATAGCATGATAAGCGGCTACTGCACGGCTCGGTTGCTTGGCTTCACGAGCTTCCTCTACGATGGTATTCCAATCCTGTGCCTCAGTCAATAATTGGAAACGTGCGGTACGCATCACGTTGTCATTATAATGGTAAGCCGCCCACGTGGCAACAGCTGGGAGTGCACAGGCCAACAACACCCCGTAAGGACGAACTCCAGACCCAACAGCCGTTTGTCTCTTACGACGAATGAACCACATTCCCCCCGCCAAAATACCAGAGACAACCAACACGATGGCAGCAATCAGCAGAAAGAGCGAGGGTTCATTTTTATAGTACAGATTGATGCCTTTGTAAAGCATCCAGGCCAATTGACCACCTGCCGCTAAAAAGCCCAGACCTTCCCACCGACGAGGTAAACAGGTCGCATAATCGAGCAAGCGAGCCGTCAAGGTGTATACCCCGGCCAACACGAAAGCACCCAACCACGGACTCTTAAACAAGAGCAGTGCCCACCGACTGCAGGCATAAACTGCGCCCAAAGGCTGGCTTAACAAGAAGTGCATGGTTTCGGAGGAAGTCGAAACATAACTATCCTGCTCGGCACGGGAAAGCACATCGCCATAAACCCAACCCAAGAACAGGAAAAAGGCTACGAAGCCCAAACCGTAGGTTAAGCCACGTGCTACCTGCGGACGAAGCATGCAACAAGACTTGGAAGAGGCTGTCCTCGACACGGTGTTTGTTGCTGACTGCGAAGCAGCCCCACGAACGCGCGGGGCTGCTGAAGATGAATGCGATTTAGTCACGATTATCAAAGATTTATTTTCCACGCAAAGGTACAAATTATGAGGTAAAGTGTTAACTTTGCGCTCCAAATAAAACGCGTGCCCGAGGCTTCTCTATGAAGGTTGGCAAACTTGAAGTAACCACGCTGAAAGCAAAGAAGTTAGACACTGACAGCGTCCCAGATGAAATTTCCTTTTTCATCGCTTCCACGGATTCCAAACCTTCGCCCTACTTATCTCTTTTCCACAGGTCTCTTTTCCACAGGCACGCTCCACAAATTAGAATAACAGCATGTTTGAAAATCTCTCCGAAAGACTTGAACGGTCCTTCAAAATACTGAAAGGTGAAGGCAAGATTACCGAAATCAATGTGTCTGAAACCTTGAAGGACGTGCGTCGCGCCTTACTCGATGCCGATGTGAACTACAAGGTTGCTAAAAACTTCACGGACACGGTAAAGCAAAAGGCTTTGGGTCAGAACGTACTGACCAGTGTAAAGCCGGGTCAGCTGATGGTCAAAATCGTACACGACGAATTGGCGCAACTGATGGGTGCCCATGCCCGCGAATTGAAACTGAGCAGCCGTCCTTCAGTCATTTTAATGGCAGGTTTGAACGGTGCAGGTAAAACGACTCTCTCGGGTAAGCTCGCTTTCCACCTCAAGCAGAAGAAGCATCGCAAGCCGTTGCTCGTAGCCTGCGACGTTTATCGTCCTGCAGCTGTTGAGCAACTTCGCGTATTGGCTGAACAGATTGAAGTGCCCATCTACATGAATCTGACGGAGAAGGACCCCGTGAAGATTGCACAAGAGGGTATTCAGGAAGCAAAGGCTAAGGGATACGACACGGTCATTGTCGATACGGCTGGTCGTTTGGCTGTAGACGAAGAGCTGATGAACGAAATCGCTGCCATTAAGGCCGCTATTAACCCGGATGATACGCTCTTTGTCGTAGACGCCATGACGGGTCAAGACGCAGTCAACACCGCGAAGGAATTCAACGACCGATTGGACTACGAAGGTGTTGTACTGACGAAGCTCGACGGTGACACACGTGGTGGTGCAGCTCTTTCTATCCGTACTGTCGTTGACAAGCCAATTATGTTTGTCGGTACGGGTGAAAAGATGGAAGCACTCGATGTGTTCCACCCCGAACGTATGGCAGACCGTATCCTCGGTATGGGTGACATCGTCAGCCTCGTAGAACGTGCACAAGACATCTTCGACGAAGAAGAGGCTCGCAAGTTGCAGCGCAAGATTCAAAAGAATAAATTTGACTTCAACGACTTCTTGGCACAAATCCAGCAGATCAAGAAGATGGGTAATCTCAAGGACTTGGCTTCCATGATTCCAGGTGTGGGTAAAGCTCTCAAGGATGTGGAAATCGACGACAACGCCTTTAAGGGCATTGAGGCTATTATCCTCTCCATGACGCCGAAGGAACGCGAGAACCCTGAAATCCTCAACAAGAGCCGTCGCGAACGTATCGCAAAAGGTTCGGGTACGAAGGTGCAGGACGTAAACCGCCTCATCAAGCAGTTTGATCAAACGCGCAAGATGATGAAACTGGTGACGGGTGCCAACATGGGCAAACTGATGAAGCAAATGCCTAAAATGCCCGGCATGCCAGGTATGCCTAAAATGAAATAAGAACATCATCAAACCCAGGATACTGCTTAACGGGCAGCATCCTGGGTTTGTAGTTCGTAAGGGATAATCCTATTTTATCCTCTACCAAAAGTAACTTTTCAACCTCATAGCCCCATGCAACTGATCAATGGAAAGGCAACAGCCGCCTTAATCAAACAAGAAATAGCAGAAGAAGTAAAGCAGATCGTGGCCCATGGTGGTAAACGTCCGCATCTGGCAGCCGTGCTCGTTGGACATGATGGCGGTAGCGAAACCTACGTACACAACAAGGTTCTGGCTTGCGAAGCTTGCGGTTTTCAATCGACCCTCGTCCGCTTCGAAGAGAATGTCACCGAAGAGGAACTCTTGAACTGCGTAGACCAACTCAATAAAGACACTGATATTGACGGATTCATCGTACAGCTCCCCCTCCCTCGACACATCAACGAACAGAAAATAATTGAAGCCATTGACTACCGCAAAGATGTTGACGGATTCCATCCCATCAATGTCGGGCGTATGGCAATTGGTCTGCCCTGCTTCCTTTCAGCTACTCCCAAAGGTATTATGGAGTTACTTCGACGTTACCACATCGAAACCTCTGGACGCAAATGTGTTATTTTAGGACGTTCCAACATCGTCGGAAAGCCCATGGCACAACTCATGGTACAAAAGCAATACGGCGATGCGACAGTGACGGTCTGTCACAGTCATAGCCGCAACTTAGTCAAGGAATGTCAAGAGGCTGATATTCTCATTGCAGCCATAGGCCAACCAGGCTTTGTCACAGCGGATATGGTTAAGCCCGGTGCTGTAGTTATCGATGTCGGCACAACCCGTGTACCCGACTCCACTCGTCCCAAAGGCTTTCGTCTGCAAGGCGACGTAGACTTTGAGACAGTAGCCCCACACTGTTCTTACATTACTCCCGTACCTGGTGGAGTTGGCCCGATGACCATCTGTATGTTAATGCTCAACACCCTCGAAGCAGGCAAGAAAACATATTATCCCGACCTTTGATAATGGATTGGAAAGCAACTTTCCTACCTTCTGATAGGAAGAAAGCGGACGTCTCTATTTCGATAGAGGCGTCCGTTTTCTTCCTTTTTTGCAACCCGACTCCCCTATAATGCCTGAGTTCTGTAACAGGTTTGGTAATAATGGAAATAGAAAGATTAGATATACAAGAAATTACGTATTTTTGCTCCCATTCTACGAAGAACATACAAATCAATTACTAACATAAAAAATCAACAAGCAATGAAAAGAATTACCCTTTTCTTCTTTGCACTCTTTGCTATCATGATGGCAAAAGCGCAAAGTACCTTGCCTGAATTCTCTACGGAAGAAAACCCCGTGTGGTACACCGTACAGTTTAAGGCAGGCGGCGACAACATCTTCTTGTCCGACAAAGGTGCGGGACAGAAGATGAAGACCAAGGCTGGTAATCCAGCAACAAACGAACAATTCCAATTCATTGGTACCAGCGAATCTTACAAGATGAAGAGTAAGGCTGGCAACTGGGTCGGATTTAAAGACAGATTTGTTACTGGTAACAAAGACCAAGCCGCAGAACTGAAAATGGTCAAAGGCTCTGCTGAAGGCTATTGGGAAATTCACCGTGTAGCTAATGCCAACAATGGTATGAACCAATGGGGCGGTGCCGGTAATGACAAGGAACTCGGTGAATGGGGAACTGGAGACATCAACAACCAATTGTTCTTTAATATAAAGACAACGATTTGGCCTGAATTCTCTACTGAGGATGGCACGAAGGAGAAGTATTACTTTGTACGCTTCCTCTGCAACAAAGGTTGCGCAAGTCTTAGCACCAACGGCACGGACAATTGCATCCGTATCTACGCTGCTGACCCTGCCGATGCTCAAATGTGGAAACTAGTCGGTACGAAAGACAACTTCCAATTGGTAAATAAGACTGGCGTATATGCAATTGTCAGCAACGAACCGATTACTCCGGAAGTAGGTGGCCTCAACAGCAACCCCATCCGTTCTAGTAAAACGAAAGATCCCAACGGCTTCCAGCTCGTGGAATCAACCAACGGACAATATGGCAGCGGTTTTGAAATTGTAGCCATTGGCAAGAGTGGCAACAACCACTGGAATAAGTGGGGGGGCGACAACAATAACAATACCATCGGCTTCTGGCAAGCTAACGATGGCAACAACGTGCTTACCTTCGTGGATCCCGACAAGATGGAATATGCTGACTGCAAATCTACGGGTATCGAAGGCTACGTTCCAGCTAACGACCTCACCCTTTGGTATACGGAGCCTGCTACGACGGCTCGCCTCTATGCCGGTGGCCAGGGATACTCTAACTGGATGGAATACGCTCTTCCTATCGGTGATGGTCAGTTTGGTGCCAGCCTTTTCGGTGGTATCAAGAAGGACGAAATTCAGTTTAATGAAAAGACACTCTGGAGTGGTCGCAGCACAGATCTCTCTGGAGGTGGTTCAGGCTATGGTAAATATGAAAACTTCGGTTCACTCTATGCAGAATACATCGGTAGCGATATCGATTACTCTTCAAAGGGTGGTGTAACCAACTACTACCGTCAGCTGGATCTTTCAAACGCTACGGGCAAAGTGAGCTTCCAAGACAAGAATGGAGTAACTTATACCCGCGAATACATTGCCTCCAACCCTGCTCGCGTAGTAGCCGCTCGTTATACGGCATCTGAAGCTGGCAAGATCAACCTCCGCTTCTCACTCGCAAGCGGTAAGCCCGGTGTAGTCGCTGCTACAACTTACGAAGCTGATGGTGGTGTCTTCAGCGGCAAACTTGAAACGGTCAGCTACAATGCACGCTTCAAAGTTGTTCCTATGGGAGGTACGATGAAGCAAACTGCCGAAGGTATCGAAGTGAAGGATGCAGACGAAGTACTCGTTATCCTTGCTGGTGGTACGGACTTCGATGCTTACGAAGCTTCTTACATCAAGCATACGGCTCAATTGGCTACTACGATTCAAGCTCGTGTAAACGATGCCGCCAAACTTTCTTGGAACGCACTCTATGATGCACACGTAAAGGACTTCCAGAAGTTCTTCAATCGTGTGGACTTCCAACTTGCTGGTACAAAGAACCAGTTGCCTACGAATAAGCTCATCGATGCTTACAACGGTGGTAAGGGTGCTGATGCCCTGATGCTCGAAAAGCTTTACTTCGCATACGGCCGTTACCTCGAGATTTCTTCTTCTCGCGGTGTAGACCTCCCCGCTAACCTTCAGGGTATCTGGAGCAACATTACCAATCCTGCATGGAATGCGGATATTCACGCCAACATCAATGTACAGATGAACTACTGGCCCGCTGAACCGACCAACCTCAGCGAAATGCACTTGCCTTTCATCAACTACATTTGGAACATGGCTGAAAACCACAATGAGTGGAAGAAGTACGCTCAAATGTCTGGTCAGAACCGCGGTTGGACCTGCTTCACGGAGAACAACATCTTCGGTGGCGGTTCTAAGTTTGCCTCAAACTATGTCATTGCCAACGCTTGGTACTGCACGCACCTCTGGCAGCACTATCGCTATACGCTTGACAAGGAATACTTGAAGAAGGTATTCCCCGCTATGCTCTCAGCTACTTACTTCTGGCTCGATCGCCTCATCCTGGCTCAGGACGGCACTTACGAAGCACCCAAGGAATGGTCACCCGAACACGGTCCCGGTAGCGAAAACGGTGTTGCTCACGCTCAACAACTCGTTTACGACCTCTTCGACAACACGCTGAAAGCAATCGAAGTAATCGGTCAGGATGTAGCCAAGATCTCTGACGAAGACTTGAACAAATTGAAAGATCGCTTTACGAAGCTCGATAAGGGTCTGCACATTGAAATGTACGATGGCCAGTGGGGTGACAAGCACAACAACCTCACTAAGGGTAACCCCATTCTCCGTGAATGGAAATATAGCCCCTATACGGCTACGGGCGATAAGCACCACCGCCACATGTCTCACCTCATGTGCCTCTATCCCTTCTCACAGGTACATCCGGGTACCGGACTCTTCGATGCTGCTGTCAACTCCATGTTGCTCCGCGGTGACGGTGCTACAGGATGGTCTATGGGCTGGAAGATTAACCTTTGGGCTCGCGCACTTGATGGCGACCACGCTCGCACTATCTTGAACAATGCACTTCGTCATGCCAACGGTGGCGCAGGTGTATTCTACAACCTCTTCGACTCTCACGCTCCCTTCCAGATTGACGGTAACTTCGGTGCTTGTGCCGGTATCGCCGAAATGATTATGCAGAGCAATGCCGACACCATCCGCATCCTCCCCGCTCTTCCCACTGCTTGGAAGGATGGTCACATGAAGGGCTTGAAGGCTGTTAAGGACTTCACCGTTGACATTGACTGGAAGGCAGGCAAGGCTACGCGTGTGGTGATCACCAACAACAAGGGTCAGGCAATTCCCGTACTCTACAAGCACCTCAAGGATGCTACGGTTTACGTTAATGACAAGAAGGTAACGCTTGCTGTTGACAATAAGGGCGTTGCAACCCTTGAGGGTGAAGCTGGTAGCGTTTACATTTTCGATTTTGACGGAAGCTACAAGCCCACTGGCATTCAGCAGGCTCAAAAGGCCCAGCTCGAAATCAGCCTCAAGGATAACCTCGTGAAGGTTACGGGTAAAGATGTGAAGAAGGTCAACGTATACGACCTTCAAGGTCGCCTCGTTAAAACTTCAAACAAGGCTTCTTTTCGCGTAAACACGGCAGCTGATCATGTACTCGTTATCGAAGTAACGGATGCTGACAACAAGGTAACTACGAAGAGAGTGGCTGTGCTCTAATCCAGACAACCTCTGTTCAAATAAAGTAAAGGATGTATCCCAACACCATGGGATACATCCTTTTTGCTTTTCTTCTCCCTATAAATAAGGATTTTCCTTCCTTCACAGAACAGCTACCTTTGCACCCGTTTGCAAATTAGCTAAGCTAAGCGAAACGATTGATCGGAACGATTGGGTCCTGAGACTATTGAAAATAGCATTGAGTGGATTATGCTATATTTGAATACTCCCATTTCACCAACCTTTCCTCGTCTCTTCGCAATCACTCAGTATTCATCCCTATGTTTTTATTTTCTATCCTTACCGCCTTGACTCCCACTGCGGCCGACACCCTAAAAAGTTTCAACGTAGAAGAGGCCGTAGTCGTAGCTTCTCCTAAAGAAACTACCCAGTTGCGCCGTCAACCCTTGAGTGTCTCCCTCTTGGATGCTTCCCAGCTCAGTCAACGCGGCATTCAGTCTGTGGGTGGCCTCACCTCGTATGTTCCCAACTTCCATTTACCCGATTATGGCAGTCGCATTACTTCGGCCTGCTACATCCGAGGCATCGGTTCCCGCATCAACACTCCGGCTGTAGGACTTTATGTAGACAATGTTCCCTACATGGATAAGTCTGCATACGACTTCCGTTTTCTTGATATCGACCGCGTCGATGTTTTACGTGGTCCCCAAGGAACGCTTTATGGACGTAATACGATGGGCGGACTGATTCGCGTCTTTACCGCTGACCCTATCAGCCATCAAGGCACGGACATCAATATCGGTTGGACATCGCGCACTGCTGGCCGAAGAGTGGCTGCAACCACCTACCTCCATCCGGCTGACCGTATGGGTTTGAGCATAGGCGGCTACTATGAAGGCGAAAATGGATTTTATACCAACACTCATACCGGAAAGAAACAAGATGGTTCCGAAAGTGCCGGTGGCAAATTGCGCTGGTCTTGGCGTCCGACTGATGTTGTCAAACTGGACTGGACAGCCTCTTACGAATACAGCGACGAAGATGCCTGTCCTTACTTCCTAACCCAGACTCAGGCGGGTAATAGCTCTACGGCTCTCCCTAAGGAAACCTTGGAGCAAAACCGTCCGAGCAGTTACCGCCGTCACCTTTTCAACACGGGTTTGGGCGTTGAACATCGTTTACCTCACTTCGTTCTTTCCTCTATCACGGCCTACCAACATCTGAACGACCGTCTCTTCATGGACCAAGACTTTACGGCGGCAGATATTTTCTCCTTAGAGCAGAAACAGTATCTTCACTCCGTATCTGAAGAAATCGCCCTCAAGAGTCCAAAGGGGAAAGGACGTTGGCAATGGACAACGGGACTATTTGCCATGTACCAATACTTACGTACCCAGTGCCCCGTAGATTTCTATCAGGATGGCATTGCGATGCTCAATCGTCAACTGGCAGCCGTACTTCCTTCTCGTCCAGCTGTAACGCTCCAATTCACAGGCAACCAGCTTCCGTTCCACTCCCGTTTGGTAACGCCTTCGGTCAATGCTGCACTTTTCCACCAATCCACCCTCAATGACTTGGGCGTAAAAGGTCTCGCGCTAACCTTAGGCTTGCGAGTTGACTACGATTACCGCGAATTGCGTCTGCAGTCTCATACCGCATCGCCCATCCCCTACCATTTCGGTTTATCCATGGGTCCCATGATGCAGATTGAAACGGACTTAGCAGCCAATCCGGCCTTGAAAGGCAACCTCTACGACCACTCTTGGCAAGTCTTACCCAAAGCGGCACTCAACTACACACTACCTCAAAACAAAGGCAACGTCTATTTCAGTGTAGCCAAAGGATACCGTGCCGGCGGATATAACATTCAGGCTTACTCCGACCTCAGTCAAAATCTGTTGCAACGAGAAATGATGTTGGGAGTCAAAGACTTCAGTACGGAAACAATCAACCGACTGCCGCTGCCGGAACCTGTCAAACAAAACGCTCTCAAGGGAATGTCGGCCATCCTCGACAAGCACACTCCGGCTCAACCAGCCATTCAAACCTTGGCATACAAGCCTGAATACACCTGGAGCTACGAATTGGGAACTCATCTCAACCTGCTCGGCAACGACTTGCAATTAGACTTCTCAACCTTCTATATGAAGACCCGCGACCAGCAATTGGCACGCTTCGCCGAAAGCGGTATGGGTCGTGTCCTGGTCAATGCCGGACGCAGTCGGAGCTGTGGAGTTGAAGTGGCACTGCGTTCCATGCTGTTGGCAGACCGCCTCCAACTTGCCGCAACCTATGGTTACACCCAGGCGGTATTTACGAACTACAATTTGGGCACCAATCAACAAGGTGGCGAAACGATTGACTATACGGACAACCGCGTTCCCTATGTTCCCGAACACACCTTCAGTGCCTCTGTAGATTTCCGTCAGCCCTTGCAACACGACTTCTTTCACGCATTCTCTGTGGGTGCTGATGTACGGGGGGCTGGCTCTGTCATGTGGAACGAGGCCAACACCTTCTCTCAAGACTTCTATGCCAATCTTGCCGCCCGCATCGGAGTCGAACTGGCAGGCAACGTCCGTGTAGAAGCTTGGGCACGCAACCTCACGGCTTCGCGTTATGCGACCTTCTCATTTGACAGTATGAATCGCCGCTTTGCCCAATACAATACGCCCCGTCACTTCGGCATCGATGTGAAATGGCATTTCTAACGCAACTCCTCCTTTAGGATACGGCTCATCTACCAACAGCCCATCAATAGCACACCGCCACCCCTACTCTACCGAGTAAGGGTGGCGGTGTGCTAATTTATTTATCTGCTACAACGAGTAGCAGCAAGTACTAATTGAAAAACGAAGTCTGTGCAAATACCATCGACTACAAGCCGCGTTGGTATTTGATTTCATAGAAACAAGGATACACATTGGCAGCCGCACTGGCCTGTCCTTGAGAAGCAGGAACGATTAGGCGAACATGTGCCAAAGTCGCCGTAGGCGAATCCAAACGACCGAGATTGATATAGGTAAACGGAACTAACCAACCAGCCGGCACTGCAGCAGAATTGTACGTCTTATACATGGCTCCCTGTAAGAAACTGGCGGTAAAGAGACCTTCTGTATTCGAACAGGTCATGATGTCGGGAATCATTTCATAAGAAGTAATGCAGTTGGAGCTCTGAATCGTATCACTTGCAATGTTGAACTCCGTATAGCGAGCCACTACACGCAAACTTTCTCCATTAGCGATTTTCTCACCACTTCCCTTATCGACAATCTGCATGTACACACCTTTTCTGCGGAAGAATACATACTCATTCTTTTCCACATCCGTCGTACTGTCATTGCGATGAAACTCTTCCTCAGAAATCACACGGATATTGCCCGGAATATTCAGCAGGTAGTCACCACTGTCGCTGTCTTTAACCTGAGCACCCGTCTTAAGGAAAGACTTGATTTGCTTGTCTTCGCGTTCACGCTTGTCTGCATAGCTTTCACCGTCATCACACGAAGTATAAAACATACCACTGACCAGTGCCAGTAGAAGGAAGAAGAAGTTTCTTTTCATTGAAAGGATAATAGAATGGATAAAGCGAATAACCTGACTGATTTCTGCGAACTGTGAGCAATGTTTCTGCCACCGCAGACGTCAGTTCAGTCTAAAGTGCCGCAAAAGTACGAATAAGTTTCCACAACCCCATCCCCACTCTACCCGAAGGAGGAGGAACGAAAGCTTTCTTAAGAGCCTGTATGCGGTTACTTATTCATCCTTCGGGTTGGAGGCCGCGATAATTTCCTTCATACCGCGAACCACCGATTGATACGTCCGCTTGAGCAAACGAATCAGAATCAGGCACAGAAGGAAACAAAATTTGCCCAAGACTTTGAAACCGATGACCAAATAGTCTACCACTTCCTGTTGTGTCAGCGTCACACGGGCGGCTACGTAAGCATAGACTCGCTGTCCCAACAACGGAAGCGATACGCCTACGAGCAAGTAAAGCAATACCCACAGCACATTATTGGCAGGCTGGTTGACGACTGGATGGCCTCCCACAGCCTCCCAAGGTAAATCGTACCAAGCTACTTTGAGCGCACTGACAACCTTAAAGGCTAACAGATGAAAGGCAAAGATATACAACGTATGCGTTCCGATGTAAGAAAGTCCACGCTTTACCCAACCTTCCTTACCGTTCAACCACTGCGCGATATAGAGCAATACCAAGAAACCGGTTACGGCAGGCAGAGGCAAACTGATAAAGGTGGCAAAGTCGGGATTCCAAGCCATCGAGGTGGGGAAGAAACTGGCTGAAAGCAGCAGAAGAGCCAAGGCCCCTGCAGCTACCTTCCAGTTCAACCGCGTTAAGACCTCATATTGCCGCATCAGAAAACCCAAGGCCATCAGCCCGATGCCCATCAATTCACGATAGCCTCCTTGAGCCACACCTGTCAGGGTGAGTCCTTCGGTTATTTTCCAAGTAATCAAGCCCATCGCCACTCCAAAGATGCCCCAACCAGCCTGTATATTGTTGTCAAAGCGACGGGTAAACCGAAGCAACTTAAAGAGCAGCAGGAATCCGAAACTTGCCAACAGGTAAGCACGGAAGAACCAGAAGGCTCCACCCAAGAAAGGGTCATAACCCGACATATTGAAGACGATGCTCCAAAGGTGTTGCATGGCCTGGTGCCACGTATAGGGATGGGTCACACCTCCGGCGGCATTCCCGTACGTTTCGCTGAGGATGCCCAGAGAGAAGAACAGATTATGTAACAACAGGAAAAGAATACTCCACCGAAGGAAGGGAAAATAGATGCCCCGTACACGATGGACTACATAGGTGCGTTCATCGGCTAAATACTTTGTATGGAAGAAGTACCCCGCACAAAGGAAGAATACAGGTACGTGGAAGCTGTAGACTACCCCAGAGAGCCAGCCACTGATGCCGGCATGCGACAGCACTACCAGCAAAATGGCCAGTGCCTTGAGTATGGAAAAACGAGTATCGGGCATAATGAGAAAAACTATAGAAGGATATGAACACTTACCACAAAGGCAAGGATACAAGAAACTACTGAAAACGCATAACGAAGAGTAACATCTTCCGTTATTCCTTCCTGTCTATTCCGTAGTCCACAAAAACACATCAACCACGGAATACACGGAAGGAACGGAAGATTCGGAACATAATAGACTCTTCGTTAGCTTCCGTACATTCGGTTCTTTCCGTGGTTCTTTAAATCCGCCTCCTTGCTACCCACGATAAGTAGGTGGTAACTCTTCGTTGAACTCCTGGAAACTGTCGCCCACCTTCTCATGCTTCTCACATTTTACAAAGGGAGTCAAGAAATGGAAGAACCACCCCTTGAAACGACGCCAGCGACTCCAGCTTTTCCACACTTCGGGAGTCAGACGGAAACAACGCGTATCGCGGTCATGATAGAATATCTCAGACAGTTGAGCGGTTGTCGGTCGGTCTACTACATAAAGGTTACACTCATAGTCAAACGACAAGCTGCGACTGTTTAAGTTTGCCGATCCGATAAAGGAGATTTCGTCATCAATCATCATAATCTTACTGTGATGGAATCCCCCTTGGAACATATAAATCTTAGCACCCGCCTTCATCAATCGGTGCACATTATACTCCACGATGCGGGGCGTAATGGGGATATCACTCTTCTCCGACACCATGATTTGCACGTCCACCCCGCGCTTCGCCGCCTGACGAATAGCCCGCTTGATGTGTCGGCACAGCGTCAAGTAAGGATTGATGATTAAAATGCGGTGTTGCGCATGTTGTATCGCCTTGACAAAGGTGTCGTGAATGATACGAGGCGAATCATACGGATCGCGGTTGACCACACCGACAAACTTTTTACCCGCCGTATCGCTCACATCGGGTTTCAACTGAGGGAAATCCAACCGAGCATCCCGTTCCCCGGGATAATATTCCGGTCCGTGTATCTGCTGTTGGGTCACCTTGTTCCAAAAGGTTAGAAAGACCTTCTGCAACTCTCCTACAGCGTCTCCTTCCACACGCGCATGGATGTCACGCCATTCCCCAAACTCAGGTTTTCCCGTAATGTAGTAGTCTGCCACATTCATACCGCCCGTGTAAGCGATGCAACCATCTATCACCACAATCTTGCGGTGATCGCGGTGCATCACGTGGTTAACCCAGGGAAAGCGCAACGGATCAAATTCATAAATCTCGACACCGTGAGCACGCAAACTGTCCAGGTGGCGTGCACGCAGTGGACGGTTGTTTGAACTGTTTCCAAAGCCATCGAACAGCGCACGTACCTTCACCCCCTCGGCAGCCTTACGCACCAACAAGGTGAACAGTTCCTTCGAAATGGAGTCATTGCGAAAGTTGAAATACTCCAGGTGAATACTCTCTTTGGCAGCCTGTACGGCGGGCAAAAGGTCGTCAAACTTCTCCTTACCCGTTTTGAAGATGACAATGCGGTTATTGTCTGTAAACTTTACCCCATATTCATCTTGCAGAAAATGTACGACTGTCGAATCAGTGGCAGCCGCCGCCCTACACTTCAAGGGCAATGCAGGCAAAAAAAGGAAATAGCTCAATAGAATTAACAGTAAAGTATGAGGACGCATGAATACGTAATACAAGTTGAAGCATCGCGGGAAGAAAAAGCTGTAGGCCAACTGCCTACATGGCTACTTCCTCCTCCCCCGACTGGACAAACCAGATAGGAGCAAGTATTGACCTCATGAAGTTCCACCCGAAGCCACCATCGTTGACTTCAGATGGGAGGATTAAATACCTACTCGTAAGAACACCCTAAATGTATGTTCAACGGATATCGACAGGCCCCTTCACCGAAGAGAGACCTTTTTGCTCAAAGCCCTATCGCCTTACAACATCGTACTGAAGGAGTCTACAATGCCCAGCAAGTGCTGTTCATCGTCCACAACGAGTACTGAGTGAATCTTATGTTGATGAAGTACCTTTTCAATCTCCGTAATTTTGGCATCGGCATGCACACATTTCGGCGTACGGGTCATGATGTCATTCACCGTCAGTTGGAAGAAATTATCCTGTGAGTTCTCCATCGCGCGACGAATGTCTCCATCCGTAATGAGTCCCTGCACACGGTCTTCCACCATGGCTACACACAGTCCCAGGCGTCCCTTGCTCATGTGAATCACCGCCTCACCCAATTTCATAGCCGGACTGATTACGGGCAGTTCGTCGCAACGCATCACGTCCTTCGCACGAGTCAGCAAGCGTTTACCCAAGGTACCACCGGGATGATATTGGGCAAAGTCTGACGCTTTAAACTGGCGTGCCTCCATCAAGGCACAAGCCAAAGCATCACCCAAAGCCAAGGCGGCTGTAGTCGACGAAGTCGGAGCCAAATTGAGCGGGCAAGCTTCCCGCTCTACGGCGGCATTGAGGTGAGCGGTGGCATTACGTGCCAGCAACGAAGCCGGATTGCCGCTCATACCAATCACTGGAATGTGATTTTCTAGCAAATAGGGTAAGAAACGAAGCAACTCGTCGGTCTGTCCGGAATTAGAGATGGCAAGTACCACGTCACCAGGCTGAATCACGCCCAAATCACCGTGAAACACGTCCAAAGGGTTAATAAAGAAACTAGGCGTACCCGTTGACGACAAAGTGGCTGCAATCTTTGCACCGATGTGTCCACTCTTGCCCACACCCGTCACAACGAGTTTACCCTTACACTGTAAGATGATGTCGACGGTCTTGTCAAAATCGGCATCAATATGAGGAATCAAGCCCAACAAGGCGTCAGCCTCATCGCGCAAACACTTGATAGCGGTTTCTGTCCACTTACTCATGAAGAGAGAATGATTTTAAAAGTTTATATTGATGAGAAGAGAATCAACTGACGGGTGAAGAAGCCAAGCTAACGCCCCAATGCGTCCCGCTTCTTCCTCTAACCTTATCCCATCAGCGAGGTCATAACCCCTTCCAAATCCTTTAAGAAGAGCATATTCGGACCATCACTCAGTGCCTCATCTGGATTCGGATGTGTTTCAAAGAAATATCCGTCTGCTCCAAAGGCCTTGGCCGCCAAAGCCATCTGCGGCACAAACTGGCGGTCACCCCCCGTCTTGCCACCGGCTCCACCCGGACGTTGTACCGAGTGCGTACAGTCCATAATCACCCGGTCGGCATAAGGCTTCATCAAGGGAATGTTACGGAAGTCCACCACCAGGTTGTTGTAACCGTAGATATTGCCGCGCTCCGTCAGCCAAACTTCCTTGGCTCCCGACTCCCGACACTTCTCTACCGGATAGCGCATATCTTCGCCCGAGAGGAACTGTGCCTTCTTGATATTAACCACCTTGCCCGTGCGCGAAGCCTCAACCAACAAGTCGGTCTGTCGACAGAGGAAAGCCGGAATCTGAAGCACGTCAACCACCTCACCTGCTGGTGCAGCCTGACAACTTTCATGAATATCCGTCAGCAACGGCAAGCCATATTTCTGCTTGATATCTGCCAACAGCTGCAGTCCCTTTTCAAGTCCCGGACCGCGAAACGAATGCACCGATGTGCGGTTTGCCTTATCAAACGAAGCCTTAAAATACACTTCAGCCCCCGTTTGCTGCTTAATCCGTACCAACTCACGAGCTACCACATCGAGCAACTCAGCCGATTCGATCACACAGGGACCTGCTATAAAGAGAGGTGTCATACACATTATTATATATAGAGGTGATTATTCAGTCATCATGGTCAGCACTAACAGATGCAGACCCGCCCGAAATGGGACAGCAAAATTTGATTTGTTTGCAAAGATAGTGCAAAGCAATCGCAAAGGAAAATTAAGAAGCTTCCATTTGTCTTGCGCCCTCACTTCACGAAGATAAACGCTCCCCGCTTACGGCGAACTGGGACAAGTTCCGTTTCCCCTTTTATCACCCGTTTGAAGGTAAACGAAAACCTATTCCCCGTTCGCCTTCTCCCCCATACGATGGAAAAGCCGATGAAAATTTGGCACATCCATTCCCTCTGCTTACCTTTGCCGTCCATTCACGATCAGGGCCAGATTGGATTTGACAGCGGGTCGGAATGATATGTAAGCACGCAGTGCGCCTGGAGGTGGGCACTTTAATCTCGGCTTCCAAAGATTTAACTGGCGAAAACAAGTTTGCTCTCGCTGCCTAATCGAAGTACAGTAGATTGGCTTTATTTCGGCACAAGGTGCTGAAACGAGACATCACCCAAGAGCTGTTGCTCCGAAGCGTCTTGATCAGGTGGTGCAGATACATCGGAGATAGTTTGCGTCTGCCTCGCGGCGTGAATGAAGTTTTTAGAGGATAAGGTTTAGGTTGGTAGCACCGGTCTTGCCTAAGCTCGAAAACTAAAGCGGTGATAAGCGTGTAGAAAGCACATTGTTTCCCTGTTTGGACGAGGGTTCGAGCCCCTCCTGGTCCACCTGTCTTGTTATTACAAAATCAGCTCCGTCACATCCTTCCGTGACGGAGCTGATTTTTTTTGTTTCACCTGCATGCTGTGAAAGAGCTGTTGTAGAGATTTCTTATAAAGTCCATTGTCATTTACCTAGGGGGTTGGGCTCATCTCCCCCTAGACAAAGCCTCTTTCAGCCCTTTGAGGCATATTTATTCCCCCGACTTTAATCAGGTGAACCGTGTGGTACGGTCGCGGCATGCCGCGACTCAAAGTAGCAGTGCCTTCCTTTTGCTGAAAGAGTTCCCTCTACTAATGGGTCGCGGCATGCCGCGACCGTACCTCCTCTGCGCTATCCAAGCCTCCGCACCTTCCTCCCGCTTAACTAGCATTCTCCACTGATGGGTCGCAACCAATTCAAGGCTATTATATTATCAACCTGCTTCATGAACCACTTAGAAACCTCGAAAGAGAAGAAAAAACCGACTTCACTAAAGAAGAAAGTCAGCCAATCACCAATTGGACAGTGCAGAAGAAGCCGCTACACAGAAAAAACACCTATCAGTCCCATCAGATAAAGCGATTCACTGGTAAATACTCTAATCTGATGCATCTGCTGCACGCATTCACTGGTAAATACTCTAATCCGATGCATCAGATACAGGTATTCACTGGTAAATACCCAAAGCTGATGCAACAGTTACACGCATTCACTGGTAAATGCCCAAAGCCGATGCATCAGCTGCACGTATTCACTGGTAAATACCCAAAGCAGATGCATCAGCTGCACGCATTCACTGGTAAATACCCAAAGCAGATGCATCAGCTGCACGTATTCACTGGTAAATACCCAGAGAGGGGGCATCAGATTCCCCTCCTCCCAGTGAGAGGCCTAAATCTGAGTACTCATTTTGCGATTCGTCCTATAAGTACGCCTCATCAGACTACCTCAATGCCCCTTCTCACAGTATAGACTACAAAAAAGACTTCCATGCCGCCCCCATTAGCAAGTAAAGAGGAAGTCAATAAACGAAAGTTGCATCCTTCAAGACTGCAATTCCTGTTTACCCACTTGCTACTCATCCCTTAAACCTGCACAGGGCTTAAAACCCAAAACGAGATGAAGAAATTTGGTAAGTTTCGCCCTTTACCATCCTCTTTTCTCAAACATTTCGACCGAAAGCCAAACAACCGAACAGGTAAACCCAGACTTAATTAGCCCTCAAATTGCAATCTACCCCCTTTAAAAATGCCACTCTCTGAATAGATTTGCATTTTTATCACGATGTTAACTTTAATTACCCCCCCCAATTTGGCGAAATTAGGAAATGAAAATACATTTGCACGCTACTTAAAGAAAGGGCTTAACTTTCCCTCTCTCTATATATCTGACTGAAAAATAGGACATTTCAATATTCGGAAAATATTTCCCCCTATCTCAAACAATACACACTCATTTGAAACTTTTATTTATCACATTCTAATAAAAAACACAATGAAAAAGATTACGAGTCTTTTGATGCTGTCACTGGCATTTGCAGGAACAGCTTGGGCACAGACTCCCGAAGGCAATAAGTTGCCCAAAGGAACTTGGAGTGTAGAAGCTTCTACATCTACCAATCAAGAATCAGGTGCAGGTAACGGCGTAGCTGCAGCTATCATTGATGGGAATTCCCAAACTTTTTGGCATTCTAATTATGGTACGGGAACAGGCTTTAACCAGGGAGGAAATTGCCCTCACTACTTCGTGATTGACATGAAGCAGAGTGTTAACGTAACAGGTTTCTCCTATACACCGAGACAGCACTCTTCTGCTGCCAATGGTACATGCAAGTCCTATGAATTCTACGTTAGCGATACCCCCTTCTCCAACGTGAAAGCACCTGCAGCAAACAAAAGCGAAGTAGATGCTTACAATACAGGACTCGCCAATGCAGATGCAACTGGCACTATGGAAGAGAACACCCAAGAAAAAGTTGTAGCTTTGAGCAAAGCTAAGCAGGGTCGTTATGTACTCTTTGTTATTAAGGACGCTAAAGGCTCTTTCGGCAACTGTGCTGAATTTGACGTATACTCTACAACCTCAATCGTTGAAAAGAAAGCCCAAGTTACTTACACCTACAAACTGGGCAATGCAACCAAAACCCAAACGGTTGAACAAATAGTGGGAACCAACTATGCGGCACCTGCAATCGACTTTGTTACTTTTACCCAGCCTGAAGGTAAGGTCAAAGAAGGCGCAAACAACGTTACCGTTACTTGTACTGAAGCTCTTCCCTTCGAAAAGACTACCGACTTGAATAATCCGAAGTGGAGTACCATCAACATGCACAACTACAACAACTACTCCTATCAGTTGTTCTGGAATTACGTAGCAGATAGTCAAGATATCAAAGCTACTAAGCAAAACTACAACTACGAGATTCTGAAGGACGATGCTTACTTGTGGTGCTTCTATGGAAATGCTTTTGATGGATTTGAAATTTACAACAAGAAAGCTACTACAAGCAAATCACTGAACGCCACGGATGGCAATGCGCAAATTACCGAAGGTGCACACACAAAATGGTTCATTGTAAATTCAGGCAAAGACTCCGGTAAGCCCTGTTTCACGTCAGACCATACCAACTATCTCAACGCACAATTTGACAAAGGAAGCCAAACAATAGCAACCTTGAAATACTGGACATCTCCCGATGGCGGATCTACCTGTCGCGTTTTCGCTCCAGCTCACTGGGTATTAACTAAGGCTGAGGATGTAATCAACATTCCTAACAATGCTGTCGGCGGTTACTTAAACGACGAGTTTCTCGATAATCAGTATACTGAATATGAGAAGGATTTGTTTAACATTACAAATGCCATTGCATTGGGTGATGCGATCAAAAATCTTCAGAGCAATGGCATAACCATTGAAGCTGGTGCATATTATCGTCTGCAAAACGTACAACGTAAATCTGCACTCTCTGCAAACAGCACGAAAGCCGTACCTGGTAAAATCAGCAACAGTGATATCAATGGTCTTTGGCAGTTTGTAGCTGGTGAAGGCGAAAATACCTACAAGCTTTTCAACCCCAACCACAAGAACAACCTTCCTGCTCCCAATAAAATCGGTGATGGATTTAATGAGGGTGCAGAATATACATTGAATGATCTTACTGATGCTCAATTCAATCTCAAAGTTGGAAACAACAACTTGGTGGACTATGGTAATGGCAATATCGGTTCTTGGTCTGACAATCCTAAGAATTCAGATGGAGCTTGGTATCTCGTTAAGGCAACTGACATCGAAGTAGACCTGGCCTCCGCCAATGATGGTGCTTACGCTACAACTTACCTTCCCTTTGGTGTTAGCGGTGTAGAAGGTGCTACGGCATTTATTGGTAAGAAGAACGGCGATCAGCTGAACATGACTTCAGTTAATGCTTTCCCCGCCGAAACGGGTGTGGTTCTTAAGGGTGAAAAGGACGCTGAAAAGGCTGTACTGACAATCGGCGAGGCTACTGCTGTAGAAGGCAACGAACTTCAGGGTACGCTCCTCGGCAAGGCTTACGAAAACGAACTCGTACTGGGTATCAGCGGAGGTCAGATTGGTTTCTACAGCCTGAACGATGGTGCTACCATCGGTGCTAACAAGGCATTCTTGCCTGCAGTAGCTCAAGGTGCTCAGAGCTTCGTACTCAACTTCGACGGTGAAGCTACGGCTATCGAAAGCGTAATGGGCAAAACCAACACGGACGCTCCTGTTTACGACCTCAGCGGACGACGCGTAGTGAAGACCGTGAAGGGTGGTCTCTACATCCAGAATGGCAAGAAGTTCATCGTACGCTAATCGCACAATTTCTCTCACATTTATTTTCTCTAAAACGATTCAATTCAAATGAAAACATACATCCAACCGCAAATCAGCACACTGACGCTCAATGCTGAAAGCATGCTTGCTTCTAGCGACAGACTCCTCATCGATGAAAGCATCAAAGTGGATCAAGCCCTCTCTAACGGCAAGGACGCTTGGGGCAGCGAAAGCTGGGGTGCTGAAGACGAGGAATAATCCTTGGATAAAACGCTTACAAAGGGGAACTTCCCTCACTTCAACGGAAGTTCCACCTTTGTCCCTCACTTTCGGAGCGCAAGCTTCGTGAGTAAATTGGTAATTTTTCTCTCAGACGGGCAGGTGCCAAGCGTGGCATCTGTCCGTCTTCTGTTTGAAACAAAAGAACTGGAGCAAGCCCCAACCGAAACAGGTAGTCTGAAACCGATTTCAACCAACTTTGGATGAGGATATGAACGACAAAAGGTAACTTTGCGGAGACGGAAAACAGGGACAGGTGCCGTTCATGCTTCACGACAAACAGCACCTGTCCCCATTCCCCTCTCCACATTATAAAAGACTTTATCATCTCCATAATCCGCCCATGTTCCCCAAAATACTCCTTGCAGTTTTGCTGTCTTACCTTCTTCTCCCCCTACAAGCCCAAACAAAGGATGCAGACTTTACGGTGCACCACATCCCCGATAGCATCTTCTCGTTGATGCAAGGACGTTCTTATCCCAAAGGATGCACGGTACCGCGCAGCAGCCTGCGTTACCTGCGGGTAAAGCATGTAGACCTGCACGGACGGGAGCGACAAGGCGAATTGGTTTGCCACCAAGACATTGCGACCGACTTGATTGCCATCTTCCGCGCCCTTTATGAAGCACGATATCCCATCGAACGCATGGAACTGATAGACCGTTACGGGGCGAACGATGACCGTTCGATGCGTGCCAATAACAGTTCGGCCTTCAACTACCGCCATGTGGCTGGTACACGCGTGCTTTCAAACCACAGTTACGGCCGAGCGATCGACATCAATCCGCTTTACAATCCCTATGTAAGTGGAGACGGCCGACGCGTGCAGCCAGCCAATGCCCGTCCTTATGCTCAACGCAGCCAGGCATTCCCTTACAAGATTACCAAAGGTGACCTTTGCTACCAATTGTTCAAGCAATATGGCTTTACCTGGGGCGGAGATTGGCGAAGCAAAAAGGACTACCAGCACTTTGAGAAAGCTCCAAGTAAAGGGAAACATTGAGTAAAAGATAGCTAGGCAACAACTGTCGATATATCGACTAACCTTATACCCCCATAACCTCATCCCCCACCTCATGCACTACTTCAAGAAACTACTTCTCCCTACCCTCCTCGTTCTGCTCCTGTTGGTTCCCCCCATTGTGTCCTGGTGTCTGTTAGACTATTCACTGACCCCCGAAAGTCATAACCGCGACTATGCATATAAATGGGCGCAGGCAGATAGCCTCTACCCCGGACTGCATGCCTGGCATGATTCGCTTCAGGCCATTGGACAACGTCGGGATACCTTCATCACTGCCCCCGACGGAGCCCGACTGCACGCTGTGTACGTCCGCGCTTCACAACCTACGCGCCACACAGCTGTCTTGGTACACGGTTATACCGATTGCCACATCGACATGATGCACCTAGGCAGAATGTATCACCGCGACCTGCACATGAACATCCTCCTGCCCGACCTGCGGTATGCAGGAAAATCGGAAGGCACCCACATCCAAATGGGGTGGTTAGACCGTCTGGACGTAAAGCAATGGATTCGCATCGTACCCCAGCTCTTTGGCGACAGTACCGAAGTGGTCGTTCATGGTGTCTCGATGGGAGCCGCCACAACGATGATGGTGTCGGGAGACCACGATGTGCCTCCTTATGTCCAGGCCTATGTAGAAGATTGCGGCTACACATCGGTCGACGAGCAATTTAGCAAAGAACTGAAGGAACGTTTTTTCCTCCCTCGCATACCCTTCATCCCACTGGCTTCAGTACTGTGTAACTTCCGCTACGGCTGGAAGTTTGAAGAAGCCTCGCCCTTACACCAGGTGGCACAATGCACCCGCCCGATGCTATTCATCCACGGTACAGCCGATGCCTTTGTACCCACCCGGATGGTTTATCCACTCTATGCAGCTCACCCGGGCCCCAAAGCTTTGTGGTTGACAACGGGAACAGAGCATGCAAAGAGTTATTACGACTATCCGCAAGAATACACCCAGCGGGTAAGCAACTTTCTGAAACAACATACCCCCAACTGATTCAAGCCTCAACCCTCTAACACAACATGAGCCCCATCAATCGGAAGAAGGAACCTTCGATTGATGGGGCTCATGAGTCAGAGCATCCTAATTTTTCAACAATCTCACAATCTCCTCAGCGGCTCGTTGTGGAGCCCCCGGATCGCCTAATCTTTCTGCCATCGCTTCATAACCCTGGAGCATTCGTTCGCGCTCAGCGCCTCCTGGAAGCAACGGCAACAGATGAGCCCGAAGATTGGCAACAGACATGCCATCTGCAACAAGTTCGGGAACGACTTCACGCCCTACGACAAGATTGACCAAAGAGATAAATGGTACTTTCAAGAAATAAGGACGAATGGCGGAAACAACCTTGCCACAACGCATGTAATAACAAACCACTTGCGGCACCCGGAAGAGCGCAGTCTCTAAAGTGGCCGTCCCACTGGTAACCAGTGCGGCTGCAGCATGCGACAACAATTCGTAAGTACGCCCTTCAAGCAAGGTTACCCGTTCACGAGGAATGCCCGACGGAACTATCAGGGATTCGTAAAAGTCAGCCGGAACAGCCGGAGCTTGCGCTATGACTAGTTGATAGTCCGTCAGGGGAGCCACGGCCTGAAGCATCCGACTCAAGTTATCCACAATCTCTTGACGACGAGAACCTGGAAGCAGCGCCAAGGTTCGACCGTCTGACTGAGGCTGACCGTGTTGTGCACAATAAGCTGCAACCTCATCAACAGTCGGATTACCTACATAACTGATGGGGTAATGATGTTTCTTCTCAAAGAAGTCTATTTCAAAAGGCAGGATGGAAAAGAGGCGGTCGACATCTCGGCGGATGGCTTGAATACGGTGTTCCTTCCAAGCCCAAATTTTAGGAGAGATGTAATAGTAAACCGGACAGAGTTGCTCTTGCTTCACATATCGGGCAATCTTCAGGTTAAAGCCGGGATAATCTACCAGAATGACTGCGTCGGGACGCCATTCCCGTATAGCGCGCTTACAGGCTCGCAAGCCTCGAAGGATGGTCGGCAAGTGCAACAGGACTTGCACAAACCCCATATAGGCCAAGTGCCGGTAATGGGTTAGCAAGGTTCCGCCTACGGCCTGCATGCAGTCTCCCCCATAGTAACGAAACTCGGCCTGTGCATCGACTGCCAAGAGAGCTTTCATCAAATGAGACGCATGAAGATCGCCACTGGCTTCACCTGCGATAAGGAAGTATTTCATAAAGCGGATTCTATTGATTAGCGATTGAATAGTTGAAAGGGGCTGTCCACACTTCTAGACGAAACTCATCCACAACATAAAGCAGCCTATCTAAAAGGAATGGAGCGAATCCATCGAGCTCCGTCCCTTCTTACAACACCTCGCGCAACACCTCGACAAGCTCTTTGGCCGTCACGTCCAGTTGCGTAGGCGTGACCGCTACATATCCATGAGCCAATGCCCAACGGTCGGTATCGGTCGCTTCGGGTTCTAATTCGATATTCTCACCGACTAACCAATAATATTTACCGCCCCAAGGATGCTTTCGCTCTTCAACTTCCTTCGTCCAGCGGGAATGTGCCATCCGACAGACCTTTACACCTTTAAACTTGGAGACCGCAGGAAAATTGACATTCAGACAAGTAAAGGGAGGCAATGCCAACGCAAGACTCTTGTACATGAAATCTACGAGATAAGGACGCAGAGGCTCAAAGTCTGCATCCCAACGGTGGTCGCACAACGAAAAAGCAATGGAAGGGAAGCCTTGCAATGCTCCTTCGATAGCCACTCCCATGGTTCCGGAATAATGTGCATTGACAGAAGAATTATCCCCATGATTGATGCCTCCAATAACAAGGTCGGGACGACGGTCTGGAAACAGATTCAATGCCATCTTGACACAATCGGTCGGTGTACCCGAACAGGAACAAACCGTCAGCCCTTCTTCCTCGCGCAAAACTTTATAGGTAATCGGTTGGGCAGAGGTAATGGAGCAACTGAAGCCCGAACGGGCTGAATCGGGAGCCATTACCAAGATGTCTGCATAAGGACGAAGTGCCTCTACCAGGAACTGAATACCCGGAGCTGTTACACCATCATCATTGGAAATAAGAAGATAGGGACGTATAGCCATACTTTAAACAAGAGGATAATAAGGACTTAAACAAAAACGGCCAGCGAAGTTTCTTACCAACAAACTTAGCTGTTGACTACTGCACTGAACCTGGAAGCAGCACCCACCCCAAAGAACTTGAAGAAAGTGGCTCGTTAAGAGCGAAGAACGGGTCTGCGGTAAACGAGAGCAAATGTACGAAAATTACCCTGCCTAGGGGTTGTTACCCGATTTATTCTTACCTTTGCCAACTAAAAAGCAAGGAAGCAAAAGGGAAGAAATTCTTCTCTTAAGAACCTGTTCGGAAGGTTGTAAAGCCTTCTTTGCAATACTTGTAGCAGCAAACCAGCGGGTGACATCTGCTCCCTACAAAGGCCTTTCTTATCGGGAACAGACTGCTTAAAGAGCGACTCTGTCAGAGATTCGGTCTACCCATCCGTTTGCATGACAGGTTGCCGCACTTTTCAAGAACTTCCTTCCTACATACTTTCAGTTTGAATATGGGCAAAATCATAGCTTTAGCCAACCAAAAAGGTGGCGTAGGTAAAACCACGACCTCGATGAACTTGGCAGCCTCATTGGCCACACTCGAAAAACGAGTACTGCTGATTGACGCGGACTCACAGGCCAATGCCTCTTCGGGATTGGGTGTCGACCTCAGCAAGGTGGATTGTTCCATCTACGAATGCGTCATCAACGGCGTGGATGTGCGTGAAGCCATCTACACGACGGACATTGAGCGACTGGATGTTATCCCCTCCAACATCAACTTGGTCGGTGCAGAGGTTGAAATGCTGAATTTCGACCGACGCGAGTTTATCATGAAGGATATGCTCCAAATCCTGCACAATGACTATGACTATATTCTGATTGACTGCTCTCCTTCTTTAGGACTAATTACGGTCAATGCGCTGACTGCCGCCAATTCAGTCATTATCCCTGTACAGTGTGAATACTTTGCCTTGGAAGGTATCTCCAAGTTGCTGAACACGATTAAGATTGTTAAGAAGAAGCTCAATCCTGCCTTGGAAATCGAAGGTTTCCTGTTGACTATGTATGACAGCCGTCTGAAACTCGCCAACCAGATTTATGATGAGGTCAAGCGACACTTCCAGGAGTTGGTATTTAAGACGGTCATCCAGCGCAATGTCAAACTCTCTGAGGCTCCTAGTCACGGTTTGCCTACCATCCTCTATGACGCAGAATCGACAGGTGCCAAAAACCATTTGGCACTCGCCAAAGAGATTATCAACAAAAACGAACGCGGTTGAGAACTGACGGTAACTAAACACGAAGGAATGGTGAGGTCGACACGCTAAGCTTTTCTTGTTTCGACAGATTCCTGCTGAACGGATTAGTTGAACGAATTGGCCGAACACAGGTTTCCTTTCCCGTATATTCTCAACAGCCCCAACCCTTACTCAAATATTTTTCATCTATGGCATCTCACAAAAAATTTCCTGCTCTCGGACGTGGTCTCGACGCCTTAATCTCTACCGAGGAGGAGGTGCACACCAGTGGATCATCGAGCATCAATGAGGTGCCGGTATTTAAAATTAAAGCCAACCCCAATCAGCCCCGACGGGAGTTTTCACCCGAAAGCATGCAGGAATTAGCCGACAGCATCCGCCAAATCGGCATCATCCAGCCGATTACGTTGCGCTTGATGGAAGATGGCACGTACCAGATTATTGCAGGCGAACGCCGTTGGCGCGCTTCGCAAATGGCTGGCTTGACGACCATCCCGGCTTACATCCGCACGGCCAATGATGAGAACATGATGCAGATGGCGTTGGTGGAAAATATTCAGCGTGAAGATTTAAACGCGATTGAAATTGCCCTGGCTTACCAAAGCCTTATCGAACAGTATGACTTGACACAAGACAAACTGTCGGAAAAGGTGGGTAAAAATCGCGCAACCATAGCCAACTACCTGCGTTTGCTGAAACTTCCTGCCCAGGTACAAATGGCCTTGCAAAACAAAGAAATGGACCAAGGGCACGCCCGTGCTTTGCTCGGGTTGGACAAACCATCGCTCCAGGTCAAACTCTTCAACGAAATCAAAGAGAAAGGTTACTCCGTACGTCAAGTTGAAGAGATGGTCAAGGCACTCAACAACGGCGAAACGCTGAAAAGCGGACGACACACGCTGAAAAACAAAGAAGCACAACGATTGCCCGAAGAGTTCAAGGAACTGAGAAGCCGACTGGCTGATGTGTTCGGAACAAAAGTGCAAATGACTTGCTCTCAACAGGGTAAAGGAAAAATTTCCATCCCCTTCACCAACGAAGAGGAACTGGAACGCATCATTGCCCTGATGGATAAGATTAAGTAACAACGTATGAACTTGCAAACCCTACGGATTGGACGCAAAGGTTGGCTGTGCGGACTTTTCGTCTGTCTGCAGTGGACCGCGATCCATGCTGAAACATACCCGAAAGTCGAAGTCTTAAACGAGGCTTCGGCTTTACCCGTTTTGACAGGTTACGCAGAAGACAGCTTGCAGAATACGACCGACTCGCTCACGATGCCTATCGACACCACGCGGCTCAAGCAGGTGACAGACTCGGTGGGTACAGCGGCAGGTAAACCACAATTGCCGAAACCACGGTTTATTCCCAATCCACAACGCGCCCTCTGGCTATCGCTTGTACTGCCGGGTGCCGGACAGATTTACAACCGAAAGTATTGGAAACTCCCCATTATCTATGGGGGATTTTTGGGTTGTGCCTATGCCTTTATGTGGAATCAACAGATGTACCGGGATTACTCACAGGCCTACCTCGACATTATGGACGATAACCCCGAAACGAACTCTTTCTTGGAAATGCTCCCTCCCCGATATGACATCACGGGCAGAGAAGAACAATTCAAGAAGCTCTTCAAACGAAAAAAAGACTTCTATCGGCGTTACCGTGACTTAAGTGCTTTCTGCTTCGTCGGTGTTTACCTGCTCTCGGTGATTGATGCCTATGTCGACGCGCAACTTTCGGTCTTTGACATCTCTCCCGACCTGTCTATGAGCATTGAACCTGCCGTAATCGGTAATAATTCCTCTATCGGAACCCGTTCAACTACAGCCTATGGCGTTGGATGTAGTTTCCGCTTTTAATCTCATCTCGATGAAACGAATCAAGACTCTCCTATTCACTCTCGCTACTGGCTTTATCACAGCCACAGCACAAACCAATATCACTGAAATCACGGTGCATGACGAACAGAGTAATCGCGACGAAGTGATTGAACTCCCCGAAGGTATGACTGCCAGCTGTGACTCGTTGCTTAACGAGTGGATGGCTAAGAAATATCTCTATCCCGACACGTCCTGTGTAGATCCTGATGTCAATCCCTCCTACCCCGTAGAGGTTTTTCAGGAACGCTTGCGCCGTCTGCCTGTTGTAATGGAAATGCCTTACAACAACGTGGTGCAGAAATTTATTGACCAATACAGCGGCCGCCTGCGCCGCTCGGTATCCTATATGTTGGGGGCCGGCAATTTCTATGTACCCATCTTTGAGGAGGCTTTAGACTACTATGGACTCCCCTTGGAGTTGAAGTACTTGCCTGTTATTGAGTCTGCACTCGAACCGAAAGCCCGCAGTCATGCGGGAGCCGTGGGCTTGTGGCAATTTATGCTCTCTACGGCTAAGCGTTATGACTTAAAGGTGAATAGCCTCATCGACGAACGTCAAGATCCCTACAAAGCTACTTGGGCGGCAGCTCGCTACTTGCGTGACCTCTACAAGATTTACGGGGACTGGAGTCTCGTCATCGCTGCTTATAACTGTGGTCCGGGTACGGTTAACAAAGCCATTCACCGCGCAAACGGTGCAAAAGACTATTGGACGATTTATCCCTTCCTGCCTGCAGAGACACGCGGTTATGTACCGGCTTTTATTGCCGCCAACTACATCATGAACTATTACTGCGAGCATAATATCTGTCCGATGAAGACAAAGTACCCGATTACTACGGATACTGTTATGGTCAATAAGGACTTGCACTTCGAACAGGTAGCAGCGCTCTGCAACATCGACTTAGAGGCTATCCGCGCCTTGAACCCTCAATATCGCACGGATCTTATCCCAGGACGTTCCGAGCCGATGGCGCTCTGTCTGCCGACTGAGAATCTGACTGCCTTTATCGACAATCAGGACTCTATCTACAATTACCGCGCAGAAGAATTGCTAAAGCGTCGCACGACCGTGATGGTCAACGAAGACTTGGACACGCGCAGCGTAGCAGCTCGTCGCCGCAGCAACCAGCAGGAACGTGTTTCTTCCAGTCGTTCTCGTTACAGCCGGAATGCTTCCCGAAAGAACCGTTCGAAGCGTAGCCGAGGTGGCAAGACGGTGACCGTTCGTCAAGGTGACACACTGAGCGAAATCGCGAAGAGAAACGGTACTACCGTGAAGAAGCTTCGCCAGCTCAATGGCATCAAGGGTAACTTGATTAATACGGGCAAGAAACTGAAAGTACGATAAGTCTCTTCTTGCGCCGGAGGAACTGGGGCCTAAGGAGTTGCTTTTGAGCGTACCTACTCCTTGGTTTACAGTCCCCCTCACTTTCTTTTGGGATTGCTCTCCTTCCTCCCCGTTGCCTTTCCCTATGTCTAACCCCTAATCCGCATCGCCTTATGGAAAATAAACCTAAAGTTCTCACCCCTCAAGAACAAAAGGACGAGGAAATGATCAATGCTGCCTTCCAGCATTTGCTCGATACGTACCTGGCATCCAACCATCGCCGCAAGGTCGAACTCATCACAAAGGCTTTCAACTTTGCCAAGGAAGCCCATAAAGGTGTGCGTCGCCGGTCGGGTGAACCTTACATTCTTCACCCCATTGCTGTCGCCCAAATTGCCTGTGAGGAAATCGGATTGGGTTCTACTTCTATTTGTGCAGCCCTGCTACACGATGTAGAAGAAGATACAGACTATACAAACGAAGACCTCAGCAACCTCTTTGGCCCTAAGATTGCCAACATTGTAGAAGGGGTAACGAAGATATCAGGCGGTATCTTTGGTGACCGAGCATCACTGCAGGCTGAAACCTTCAAGAAACTTCTGCTCATGATGAGCGATGACATCCGCGTCATCTTAATCAAGATTTCCGACCGCCTGCACAACATGCGCACCCTCTCCAGCATGTTGCCCTCGAAGCAATACAAGATTGCCGGAGAGACGCTCTACATCTTTGCCCCCTTGGCTGACCGCTTGGGACTGAGCAAAATCAAAACTGAACTCGAAAACCTCAGCTTTAAGTATGAACACCCGGAGGAATATGCGGGAGTATTACAAAAGTTAGAGGACTCGCGCATCGAACGCGATGACATCATCGCCCAATTCACACCTGCTATCCGCGAAAAATTGGATGCCTTAGGTGTGAACTATACCATCAAGGCACGCATTAAAAGTCCGTACTCTATTTGGATGAAGATGCAAAACAAACACATTCCTTTTGAAGAAGTGTTTGACATTCTGGCTATCCGCATCGTATTCCGTCCGGCAGACCGTACGCACGAAAAAGACGAATGTTTCCGTATCTACTCTGCTCTAACGGAAATCTACAAGCCTCATCCAACCCGCTTCCGTGACTGGCTTTCGAACCCGAAGACCAATGGTTACCAAGCTCTTCACAACACGTTTATGTCGAAGCAGGGCAAATGGATTGAAGTACAGATTCGCTCTGACCGCATGGATGACATTGCAGAAATGGGATTTGCGGCTCACTGGAAATACAAGGATAAGAATGCTGCTTACGACGAGAATGAACTTGACCGCTGGCTCAACTCGATCAAGGAAATCCTCGATGACCCACAGCCCGATACACTCGATCTGCTCGACAATATCAAGCTGAACCTCTATGCTTCAGAAATCATGGTGTTCACACCGAAAGGGGAACTAAAGACCATGCCGAAGGGAGCTACGGTACTCGACTTTGCTTTTACCATCCACTCCTTCCTCGGAACACACTGCTTCGGTGCCAAGGTAAACCATCGCCTGGTGCCCTTCAGCTATGTACTGCGAAGCGGTGACCAGGTAGAAATACTTACTTCACGTACTCAACGAGTGCAACCCGATTGGCTCAACTTTGCGACAACGGCCAAAGCACGTGCCAAAATTCAAGCCATTCTGCGCCGTGAAAGCCGCGAAAAACAACGCAGGGGTGAAGAGTTGCTTCGCGACTACCTCGTCAAAAACGAAGTGGCATACGAACCTTCTGTGATTGACAAGGTGCGTCGATTCTACCATGTGCTCTCTAACGAAGAATTACTATTCAGTCTAGGGGACGAAAAGATTGCACTCAACGAAGAAGTCATCAACTTCCTGAAGGGTCGCAATACAGGAAAAGGTTGGCGTCGCTTTATTCCCTTCATCGGCAAAAGCGAGACGACTGACACGAAAGCTCCCCAACAAACTTTAGAGGACGATGATTGGGCGACAAAACTTAACCGCAAGGAAGTACTCGTGCTCAATGAAGAGGTATTACGCAAATGTACCTTTGCAGACTGTTGTCGCCCCATTCCCGGTGACGATGTCATGGGCTACATTACAGCAGACGGCGGACTGCAACTTCACAAACGTAGCTGCGAAACGGCTGTCAAACTCAAAACACGTTATGGTAATAACATCATAGCCTGCCGTTGGGACACACACAAAGTATTCCTCTACGATGTAAAGATTGAGATTCGCGGTATCGACTCACAAAATGTGCTCTACTCTATTGCCGAAGTTCTCCACAAGCTTACCCACTTCACGGTGAAACGCATCTCGCTCAACACCGATGATGGCATCTTCGAAGGATACTTAATCATCTCGGTTTATGACACGAACGATGTCGTAACAGTTTGCGAGAAGCTCAAAGCCATTGAGCATGTAACTGAAGCCGTACGCGTCTGATTCCAACTCATCTGATATTTCTCACACGTTCTCATCATGGAAAATGACCTTTTGAACGACGATAAGAAACTCTTCTACAGCATCAGCGAAGTTTCGCAAATTACCGATTTGACTGAAACCCTACTGCGCTATTGGGAAAAGGAATTTCCCCAACTCGCTCCGAAGAAAGGGGCACGCGGTATACGCCGCTACACGAAAGCGGACATTGAGGTGGTTATCAGCATCAAGGAGCTGGTAAAAGTCAGAGGTATGAAATTAGCTGCTGCCCGCGAACTGCTGAAGCAAAACAAAAAAGGCACAGCCAACAACGTAGAAGTACTTCAAAAACTCCGCGCCATACGCGAAGAGCTCGTAGCTATGAAGCAGGCGCTGGGCGATATGTAATGCGGTCGTGTTTACACCGCAGATTATACAATGTGTCCGCACTCTCTCCGTGCGGACACATTGTCATTAAAGGAACTATTGCCTCGTCAAGGAAGGCTTAGCTGCGTCTAAGCATGATGCTTCCAGGTACTCCTTCTTTTCACAGAGAACTATTCCTGTGAAAGATATCACCAGCATACTTCCTTATCCCATTCATTCTCATCCAAAACATCCCTCCTCATGCCTCCCAAATCAAAAACCGTATATGTTTGCTCCGAATGTGGACAAGACTCTCCCAAATGGGTGGGACGTTGTCCTTCCTGTGGCGCTTGGAACACGATGAAGGAAATGGCCCTTCGTCCGGAAAGTGCCGCTACGGCCAGCTCCCAACGAGCCCGACGCGCCATCACCACAGCTCCTGCCTCAGAAGTAAAGGCCATTAAGTTAGCCGAAGTTCCAGCTGAACAAGAACCGCGTTTTACCACTTTCGACCGCGAACTCGACCGCGTGTTGGGCGGCGGTCTGGTACCAGGTTCGTTAATACTGTTGGGTGGTGAACCTGGTATTGGCAAATCAACCCTGCTGCTGCAAACGGTGTTACGAATCAAGAACCGCAAAATTCTGTATGTCAGCGGTGAGGAAAGTGAACGACAAATCAAACTTCGTGCCGACCGTCTTGCGGGAAATGGAGGAGATGTCTATCTACTTTGCGAAACGCGCTTGGAAGCAATCTTTGAGCAAGTCGCAAGCACGCGTCCGGAATTATTGGTCGTTGACTCCATCCAAACCATCTCTGTTGAAAATCTGGATGCGGCTCCAGGTTCTGTGACCCAAATACGCGAATGCGCCGTTTCCTTACTGAAGTTTGCAAAGGAGAGTAATGTTCCCGTCATTCTCGTAGGACACATTACCAAAGAAGGAACTTTGGCTGGCCCCAAAGTATTGGAACACATCGTCGATACGGTCTTACAATTTGAAGGCGACCGTCACTATCTTTACCGCATCCTTCGCAGTGTGAAGAACCGCTTCGGCTCTACTTCGGAGTTAGGTATTTATGAGATGCGTCAAGACGGCCTGCGCGAAGTAGACAATCCCTCTGAATTACTGCTCACACAAGCTAGCGGTGAACTTAGCGGCGTAGCCATTGCTGCCGCCGTTGAGGGAGTTCGTCCGTTCCTCATCGAAACACAAGCTTTGGTTTCGACAGCTGCCTATGGTACACCTCAACGTTCGGCAACGGGCTTCGATCTCCGCCGCCTCAATATGCTCCTAGCTGTACTGGAAAAACGTGTAGGTTTTAAACTGGCACAAAAGGACGTCTTCCTTAACATTGCTGGTGGCATCCGCGTTACCGATCCTGCCATCGACCTTTCCGTCATTGCGGCCATTCTCTCCAGCAATGTCGACACGGCCATCGGTCAAAACATCTGTATGGCAGGCGAAGTGGGACTGAGTGGGGAAATCCGCCCCGTCACCCGTATCAACCAACGCATTGCCGAAGCTGCTAAATTGGGGTTCACTCGCATTCTTATTCCTGAAGGAAACAAAAAGAGTCTAGAAGGTGGACTTCCTGACCGCATTGAAATTGTTCCTGTAGCCAGAGTAGAAGAAGCTTTGCGAGAACTCTTTGGATGATAGTAGAATGTGTTTGAAGGATAAAGATTTGGGATTTAACATAACATCATTAATTCCCCCTCATCCCACACTCTCACCCTACACCAATACTCATTCCCCCTCATAATATAACTTCATAACTTCCCCTTTAACCCCTTCCCTCCACAAGCTTTACACCACATACTTATGCAACGACAACTATCCCTTCGAGTTACTCCCAATATCGCAGCCAGCGAACATTTACTGACCCGCTATGCCGCCGGCGAAATTGGCATTGACGCCCGTACCATCAAAGCTTTGCGCATCCGCCGCCGTAGCATCGATGCCCGCCAACGCACCATCTATGTCAACTTGACAGTCGACCTCTTCATCAACGAAATGCCTCCCCGCTTGGATTACGAACCAGTGGAATATACAGACGTAAGCCACGCGCCACGCGTCGTAGTAGTCGGAGCCGGACCTGGCGGTCTCTTTGCCGCTCTTCGACTGATAGAACTCGGTTTACGTCCGGTTGTACTCGAACGAGGAAAGGATGTTCACGAACGACGGAAAGACATTGCTCTCATCTCCCGACAGCACAGGGTTGACGGAGAAAGTAATTACTCCTTTGGCGAAGGCGGTGCCGGTGCCTACTCTGACGGCAAACTTTTCACCCGTTCCAAGAAACGTGGCAATGTGGAAAAGATTCTGCGCGTCTTCTGCCAATTCGGTGCTTCCACCGATATCCTTATTGATGCCCATCCTCACATCGGTACCGATCGATTGCCACGCATCATCGAAGGCATGCGCAACCAAATTATCGCCTGTGGCGGCGAAGTACATTTCCAAACCCGTGTAGACAGCCTGCTGATTGAAAACAAGGAAGTAAAAGGTGTAGTTTGCCAAACAGGCGAAACCTTCTATGGTCCTGTTATTCTCGCCACGGGTCACTCCGCCCGCGACGTTTACCGCCATCTCTACGAAAGCGGACTGGCCATTGAGGCTAAAGGCATTGCTGTCGGTGTTCGTCTGGAACATCCCGCTGAACTCATTGACCGCATCCAATACCACAACCGCGAAGGCCGTGGCAAATTCCTTCCTGCGGCAGAATACAGCTATGTAACGCAAGCTCAGGGACGTGGTGTCTACAGTTTCTGTATGTGTCCGGGTGGCATTGTAGTACCTGCTGCCAGCGGGCCGCAACAAATCGTGGTCAACGGCATGAGTCCCTCGACCCGCAACTCTGCTTGGAGCAATTCAGGCATGGTTGTAGAGACACGCGTGGAAGATTTGGACGGTGAACTCCTTCCGTTCCTCACAGAAGCCATGGCAGACGGCACTTTTGCTGAAACACATGCAGACATCGACCGTCCCGACAATCCCCTGCGCATGATGTATTTCCAAGAAGCACTCGAGAAGGCCTGCTGGCAACAAGGTAACCGCAAACAAACCGCTCCCTCACAACGTATGGCTGACTTTGTCAACCGCCGTCTGAGCTACGACTTGCCCAAATCAAGCTACTCTCCCGGTTTGGTATCTTCTCCGCTTCATTTCTGGATGCCCCAATTCATTACCTCTCGCCTCATCGAAGGTTTCAACGCCTTTGGCCGCAAGAGTCATGGTTTCCTTACCAACGAAGCGATTCTCATTGCTGCCGAGACCCGCACCTCTGCTCCGGTACGCATTCTCCGTGACAAAGACACACTCTGTCACGTAAGTGTCAGCGGCCTCTACCCCTGCGGCGAAGGAGCAGGCTATGCCGGAGGCATTGTCAGTGCAGCCATTGACGGGGAACGCTGTGCGGAAATGTGTGCCGCCATGATGGGCAAGGCTTAAGAGCTGACTGAGTTAAGAATTAGAGGTTATAAAGTTACTTTTGACGGTTCGACTTTCAGGTCTACTTACTTCCATCCTCTCCAACCGCCCTCAAACAGTCACTTTATAACCTCTAACCGATAACTTTTCCCCCTTTCTCCTCCCTCCTAACCACGAAAGAATTCCCAAAACTTTTGCCCTTTAAACCGCCTCTCACTACCTTTGCACAACTCTTTATCAAAACAAACCCTCTAATCCCCACTCGGTATGATTCTGTTTTTTAAAACTCCGCAACAGAGCGTGATTGCTACCCAAGTCGATCATCAGCTTTCTGCAGACGAAGTAAAAGAACTCTGCTGGCTTTATGGCGAAGCAACGCTCGAAGACAGTGAAACGTTAACAGGTTGGTTCGTTGGCCCTCGCCGCGAAATGATTACTCCCTGGAGTACGAATGCTGTCGAGATTACCCAAAACATGAATATTCAAGGCGTTTCACGCATCGAAGAATATTTCCCTGTCAGCAACGAACAGGCGGAACACGACCCGATGCTTCAACGCATGTACAACGGTCTGGACCAAGAAATCTTTACCGTTAACATCGAACCTGCGCCTATCGAATACATTTCTGACCTCGAGACGTACAATGAACAAGAGGGTTTGGCACTCTCACCCGCTGAAATCGAATACCTCCACGGCGTGGAGAAGCAATTGGGTCGCCAGTTGACCGACTCTGAAGTATTCGGCTTCGCACAAATCAACTCAGAACACTGCCGCCACAAAATTTTCGGCGGTTCCTTTATCATCGATGGCAAGGAGATGCCCTCTTCACTCTTTGCTATGATTAAAAAAACTACGCAAGAGAACCCGCATCAGATTATTTCTGCCTACAAGGACAATGTAGCCTTCGCACAAGGTCCTGTCATTGAACAGTTTGCTCCCGCAGACCACTCGACCAGCGACTATTTCCAGGTGAAGGACATCGAAAGCGTCATCTCAATCAAAGCAGAAACCCACAATTTCCCTACCACGGTAGAACCCTTCAACGGTGCCTCTACGGGTACGGGGGGTGAAATCCGTGACCGTATGGGTGGTGGTGTCGGCTCTTGGCCCATTGCCGGTACTGCTGTATACATGACGGCTTATCCCCGCTTGGACGGTGGCCGCGAATGGGAAGACATTCTCCCTGTACGTCAGTGGCTCTATCAGACTCCCGAACAGATTCTTATCAAGGCTTCCAACGGTGCTTCCGACTTCGGTAACAAGTTTGGACAGCCTCTGATTGCCGGTTCTGTATTGACGTTTGAACACCAGGAGAACGGTGAAAAGTATGGTTACGACAAGGTAATTATGTTGGCTGGTGGTGTAGGCTACGGCACAAAGCGTGATTGCCTCAAGGGCACACCCGCCAAGGGTAATAAGGTCGTAGTTGTCGGTGGTGACAATTACCGCATCGGCCTTGGTGGTGGTTCTGTCAGCTCGGTTGACACGGGTCGCTACTCTAGCGGTATTGAACTCAACGCCGTACAGCGTGCCAATCCCGAAATGCAGAAGCGTGCGAACAACCTTGTCCGTGCACTTTGCGAAGAGGAAGTTAATCCCGTTGTTTCTATCCATGATCACGGTTCTGCAGGCCATGTAAACTGTCTGTCTGAATTGGTCGAAGAGTGTGGTGGTAAGATAGACATGACGAAACTGCCTATCGGTGATCCGACTCTTTCTGCAAAAGAAATTATCGCCAACGAAAGTCAGGAGCGCATGGGGCTCTTGATTCAGGAAGAACACCTCGAACACGTACGCAAGATTGCCGAACGTGAACGCGCACCGATGTATGTTGTAGGTGAAACTACAGGCGATGCTCACTTCTCCTTCGAACAGGGTGACGGCAAACGTCCCTTCGACTTGGATGTAGCGCAAATGTTTGGTCACTCTCCCAAAACGGTCATGGTCGACGAAACGGTAGAGCGTAAGTATAAGGATGTTACCTACGATACAGCTCAGCTCGATACGTACATCAACCAGGTACTCCAACTCGAAGCTGTAGCCTGCAAGGATTGGTTGACGAATAAGGTAGACCGTTCCGTAACGGGTAAGGTGGCTAATCAGCAGACGCAGGGCGAACTCCAGTTGCCGTTGGCAGACTGTGGTGTCGTAGCCCTTGATTATCGTGGCGAGAAGGGTATTGCAACAGCTCTTGGTCACGCACCTCAGGCTGGTTTGGCTGACCCTGCTGCAGGTTCGGTACTCTCCGTAGCTGAGTCTTTGACCAACATTGTTTGGGCTCCGCTTGCAGAAGGACTTGATAGCGTTTCACTCTCAGCTAACTGGATGTGGCCCTGCCGCTCTCAGAAGGGTGAAGATGCTCGTTTGTACCGTGGCGTTGAAGCACTCAGCGACTTCTGCTGTGCCTTGCAGATTAACGTTCCGACAGGTAAGGACTCTCTCTCGCTTTCTCAACAATATCCGGGTGGTGAGAAGATTATCTCTCCGGGTACAGTGATTGTTAGTGCAGGTGGCGAAGTAAGCAACATCCGTAAGGTTGTTTCTCCCGTGATGAAGAACGAAGCTAAGTCTACGTTCTACCACATCGACTTCTCCTTCGACCAACTCCGTCTCGGTGGTTCAGCTTTCGCTCAAACACGCGGTTGCGTAGGTTCAGATGTCCCGACTGTCAAGAATCCCGAGTACTTCCGCGATGCCTTTAATGCGGTTCAGGAACTCGTGAAGAAGGGTTACCTCCTGGCAGGTCACGACATCTCTGCCGGTGGTCTCATCACAACCTTGCTCGAAATGACCTTCGCTAATACCGAAGGCGGTATGGATATCTGCTTGGACAAGTTTAACTCTGACGACCTCATCAAGGTTCTCTTTGCTGAAAACCCTGGTATTGTTGTTCAGGTTGCTAATGACCACAAGAAGGAATTCAAGGCCTTGCTTGACGATGCAGGCATTGGTTACATCAAGCTCGGTAAGCCGGCTGAAGAACGTCAGATCATGGTTACTCTCCACGATGCGACTTATCAATTCGGTATCGACTACCTGCGCGACATCTGGTACGAAACTTCTTACTTGCTCGATACGAAGCAAAGTTTCCATGGTTGCGCCAAGAAGCGTTACGAGAACTACAAGCAGCAGCCCATCGAACTCAACTTCCATCCCGAGTTCACTGGCAAGCTCGCCAGCTACGGTATTGACGCAAATCGTCGTCAGCCCAGTGGCATCAAGGCCGCTATCATCCGTGAAAAGGGTACGAACGGCGAACGCGAAATGGCTTATGCACTTTACCTCGCTGGTTTCGATGTGAAAGACGTCATGATGACCGACTTAATTACGGGTCGCGAAACACTTGATGAAGTCAACATGATTGTCTTCTGCGGTGGTTTCTCTAACTCTGACGTATTGGGTTCAGCCAAGGGTTGGGCAGGTGCCTTCCTATACAACCCCAAGGCAAAGGAAGCCCTCGATCGCTTCTATGCACGCGAAGATACGCTCTCGCTCGGTGTCTGCAACGGTTGCCAGTTGATGGTAGAACTCAATCTCATCAACCCCGACCATAAGAAGCGTACCCGCATGCTCCACAACGACTCTCACAAGTTTGAAAGTGCATTCCTCGGTGTTACCGTACCGACCAACCGTAGTGTCATGTTCGGTTCACTCTCGGGCGACCGCCTCGGCATCTGGGTAGCTCATGGTGAAGGTAAGTTTAGCTTGCCTTACTCAGAAGACGACTACAACGTTGTGCTGAAATACAGCTACGACGAATATCCAGGCAACCCCAACGGTTCAGATTACTCTATAGCAGGTATTGCCAGCCCCGATGGCCGTCACCTCGCCATGATGCCCCACTTAGAACGTGCCTTCTTCCCTTGGCAGAATCCTTATTATCCTGCCGATCGTCGCGCGACCGATGAAGTTACTCCGTGGATCGAAGCCTTCGTCAATGCCCGCAAGTGGGTGGAAGCTCACAAGCAATAAAATATTACTCTTCTGGACTGTGTGTACAGTCTGAATTCAAAAAAGGAAGCCACGTTATTCATGTGGCTTCCTTTTTTTCTATCCCCGATGAAGTTGGGAGAGTAGTTATAAACTACCATCTGTGTCTGACTATACCGCCATTGAAGGTAATCAACGTGCTGTTACTCAGAGCCATTGGCAAGAATCGTTTCATGGAATGTGGAAAAGAGGATATAAAAGGATAAGTGTGAAGGCTTACTATGGTAAGGAGAAACCCAACACTAGTGGTTTGAATAGCTTTCAATCGTTGGGATGGCCCAAACATCGTCTGTTCGAATTGCTTTCAACCATTGGGAAAACTCAAACACAGCTTGTTCGATTAGTTTTCAACTGTTGGGGTAGCTCTAACATCGCCTGTACGAGAGCTTCTCAACTATTGGGAAGACTCGAACATCACCTGTACGATTAGTTCTCAACTATTGGGAAGACTCAAACATCACCTATACGATTAGTTCTCAACTGTTGAAAAGACGCGAACATCGCCTGTTCGATAACTTCTCAACTGTTGGAAGGACTCGAACATCGCCTGTTCGATAGCTTCTCAACTGTTAGAAGGACTCGAACATCGCCTGTTTGATAGCTTCTCAACTGTTAGAAAGACGCGAACATCGCCTGTACGATAACTTCTCAACTGTTGGAAGATAAGAACACATACAATAAACCAACAAAAATCCCCCGAAAGCCCTGTAATTGAACTTTCGGGGGATTTTAAATATGTAAATCGCAGGAAGTTAAGACTTACTGAAGCTTTTGCTTCACTTCCACTTCCTGGAAGGTTTCGATAATATCACCTTCCTTGATGTCGTTGCAGTTGGTCAGTGAGATACCACACTCAAAGTTTGTAGTAACCTCCTTCACATCGTCCTTGAAACGCTTGAGCGCATTGATTTCACCCGTGAAGATCACAATACCATCGCGAATCAAGCGAGCCTTATCAGAACGCTTCACCTTACCATCAAGCACGTAAGCACCGGCCACGTAACCCACCTTCGAGATGTGGTAAACCTGACGTACCTCGATGTTTGCAGTAACCTCTTCCTTGATTACAGGTTCAAGCATACCTTCCATTGCCTCCGTCACGTCCTCAATAGCGTCGTAGATGACAGAATACTGACGAATTTCGACACCGTCGCGCTCGGCCAACTTACGAGCCTGCATAGAAGGACGAACCTGGAAACCAACAATGATGGCTTCGGATGCCGCAGCCAACGTCACATCGTTCTCGCTGATCTGACCCACACCCTTGTAGATAACCTTGATAACGATATTCTCTGTAGAAAGCTTGATGAAAGAGTCTGCAAGTGCTTCTACTGAACCATCCACGTCAGCCTTGACAATCAAGTTCAATTCGTGATAAGATCCCAGCTTCAAGCGCTTACCAATCTTCTCGAGCGTAAGCACCTCACGCGTACGAAGATCCTGTTCACGCTGTAACTGTTCGCGCTTGTTGGCAATCTCGCGTGCTTCCTGTTCCGTATCCATCACATGGAACTGGTCACCGGCCTGCGGAGCACCATTGAAACCGAGCAGGGTAGCCGCCATAGAGGGACCTACCTCCTGAATACGCTGTCCACGCTCGTTGAAGAGAGCCTTCACACGTCCGTAGTTCGTACCTGCCAAAACTACATCGCCCTGGCGGAGCGTACCGTTGGCCACCATCACCGTTGCCACGTAACCACGACCTTTATCCAATGAAGATTCAATCACCGTACCTGTAGCCTTGCGGTTAGGATTAGCCTTCAGCTCCAACATATCAGCTTCGAGCAATACCTTTTCGAGCAAGTCACTCACACCGATACCCTTCTTCGCAGAAATATCTTGGCTTTGGTATTTACCACCCCATTCCTCCACGAGGAAATTCATGGCAGCCAAGCCCTCCTTAATCTTATCCGGATTCGCATGGGGCTTATCCACCTTGTTGATAGCAAACACAATAGGTACATTGGCTGCTACGGCGTGGCTGATAGCTTCCTTAGTCTGCGGCATGATGTCATCGTCAGCAGCAATAATGATGATGGCAATATCCGTCACCTGCGCACCACGGGCACGCATTGCTGTAAATGCCTCGTGACCTGGAGTATCAAGGAACGTAATCTTGCGGCCATTTTCGAGCGTCACGTTGTATGCACCAATATGCTGCGTGATACCACCCGCTTCACCTGCAATCACGTTTGACTTACGAATGTGGTCCAAAAGTGATGTCTTACCGTGGTCTACGTGACCCATCACAGTCACAATCGGAGCACGCGGTTCGAGATCTTCCGGATTATCCTCCTCTTCCGCAATAGCTTCCTGCACATCAGCTGAAACATATTCCGTCTTGAAGCCAAATTCCTCAGCCACCAAGTCAATCGTTTCAGCGTCCATGCGCTGGTTGATGCTCACCATGATACCGATGCTCATGCACGTACCGATAACTTTCGTCACAGGCACATCCATCATCTGAGCCAGCTCATTGGCCGTCACAAATTCCGTCAGCTTCAGCACCTTGCTTTCAGCCTTAGCCTCGCGACGTTCCTCTTCCGCACGTGCATGTTGTTGTTCACGCTTTTCCTTGCGGTATTTGGCACCCTTGTTACCTTTTTGCTTATTCGTGAGGCGAGCCAGCGTCTCCTTCACTTGCTTAGCAACATCTTCTTCGGTTACTTCAGCCTTCACCTCCTTCGCCTTGCGGTTGCGATCCTTTCCAGCACGCTTGCTATTGTTCGCCTGGTTCTGGTTGCCACCCTGGTTATTGCGGTTATTGCCGTTACCGTTGTTGCCATTATTATTGTTACCATCGTTACGGCGCTTGCCGTTACCGTCCTTGTTGCCGCCCTTGTTTTGAGAAGCCACACTGTTCACGTCCACACGTTCGTTACCGATGCGCGTACGCTTCTTGCGCTGACCACCCTGAGCTGCACCCTGTCCGTTAGCGTCTTGTCCGTTCTTACCTCCTCGGCGACGGTCTTCCTTACCCTTCTTCTTCGGTCGGGTCGTAGGGTTGATCGCACTGAGGTCAATCGTACCGAGAACCTTAGGTCCGGTGATTTCGGTCTGCGTGTGAAGCTTAAATACTCCACCCTCTTCTTCGCCGATCGCCTTTGCGCGCTCGTCAACAGAAGGACGTTCAGCCGTCTTTCTATTTTCCTTTTCAGGAGTTTCGGCTTTCGGAGCCTCTTCTACGGGTTTAGCCTCCGCTTTCGTCTTTTCGGCAGCAGCCTTCTCCGCCTTCGGAGTTTCCTTAGCTTTACCCTGCACCGCATCCAGGTCAATTTTGTTAACCGAAACGATGCGCGGCTTCATATCTTCCGGCACTTCAGTCGCAATCATTTCCGCTTCAGGCTGTGCCGTTTTCTGTGCAGAGTGTTTCTTTTCCTGTCGGGTCTGTCTGATTTCCTCCGCTTTGTTGCGTAGGTCCTTGTCAGCACCAAATTCCTTTTTGAGCAAGTCGTACTGCTTCTCGTCTAACTTCTGATTGAGGTTATCCTCACTTTCGAGCGGACAACCCTTTTTCTTGAGAAAGTCGGAAATGGTCTGCTGTCCGACACCAAACTCCTTAATAGCTTTATTTAATCTGATATTCATGTAGTCTTTATTTGGAAAATAGGGGGAAGAGTGAATAAAATACTTAGGAACTGAAGCGTCCCTAAGAAAATATCAACGCGCCGTCCTCCCGGAGGGCGACCGTCATTTAAAGCGAAGCCCCGTAAGGGCTGCAATCAGGGATAAACGAAGAGGCAGAAGGTCCGTTTCACCGGTTTGCCCTTCTATATTGTTGCCCCTTCGGGGCCAAGTTCGGTGTAAAGCATTACAACCGTTTGCCCCAACGAATAAGCCGTGTCATTCCCTTTGGGGCCTGCTTTCACATCCGTTTCCGGATAGCGTTACCCCTAACTTTCCTCGCCTGCAGATTCTTCCACAGACTGGTTAGCTTCGGCTGGAGCTTCTTCCGCAGAAGCTTCATCCTCAAATTCGGCGCGGAGGATACGCAACAAGTCGTCCACCGTACTTTCTTCGAGGTCAGCCTTTTCAATCAACATCTCACGCGGCGCATTGAGCACTTCACGAGCCGTTTCCAGACCGATAGACTTAATGGCATCAATCACCCACTGGTCTACCTCGTCAGCAAATTCGTCCAAGTAGATGTCCTCAATTTCCTTCTCGCCTTCCTCCGGTTCACGGAACACATCAATCGTATATTCCGTCAGCTGTGAAGCAAGCTTGATGTTCGAGCCACTCTTACCAATAGCCAAGCTTACCTCTGAAGGACGGAGATACACCTCAGCCTTCTTCTCCTCCTCATGGAGCGTAATGCTCGATACTTGAGCCGGAGCCAAGGCACGCTGGATAAAGAGCGCCGTATTGCTGGAATAATTAATTACGTCGATGTTTTCATTGCGCATTTCGCGCACTACCGAATGGATACGGCTACCCTTCACACCAACACAGGCACCAACGGGATCAATGCGGTCATCGTAGCTCTCTACCGCAATCTTCGCGCGTTCACCTGGAATGCGAGCAATGCGGCAAATGCGAATCAAGCCGTCACCGATTTCGGGAATTTCGAGTTCAAGCAGACGCTGCAAGAACATGGGAGAAGTACGTGAAAGATAAATCTTCGGATTACCATTGGCATTGTCTACACGGTCGATAACAGCCGTTACATGGTCTCCCTTATGGAAGAAATCTCTGGGAATCTGCTGTGACTTCGGCAAATAGAGTTCATTCTTTTCTTCGTCCATCAACAGCGTCTCTGACTTCCACGTCTGATATACTTCGGCAGTAATCAACTCGCCTACACGGTCTTTGTATTTGTTGTACAGCGCGTCGTGCTCCAGCTCGAGGATTTTGCTAGCAAGAGTTTGGCGCAACGTCAAGATTGCACGGCGACCAAAGTCAGCGAAGTGAATCTCTTCAGACACTTCTTCACCAATTTCATAATCGTTATCAATCTCGCGTGCCTTGCTCAAAGCGATTTCCCGGTTCGGGTCCTCCACCTCGTCATCAGCCACCACCACGCGGGTACGGTAAATTTCGCAGTCACCCTTCTCAGGGTTTACAATCACGTCAAAGTTTTCGTCCGAGCCGAAGAGTTTCGCAATCACACTGTGAAAGCTTTCCTCCAGCACGCCGACCATGGTCGTGAGGTCAATGTTCTTATTGTCCTTGAACTCAGCAAAGGTTTCAATAAGACTTGCCGTCTCGGTTTTCTTCTTAGCCATTTGTTTGGGAGTTATGTAGTTACTTGAAATCAATGAGATACTTCGTCCATTTCACCTCTTCGAAAGTCAGTGCAAGGTCACGGCTGACGAGTTTCGGTCGTTTCTGCCCTTCTTCGCGCACCTTTTCTTCGATGGTAAGGGTGAATCCTTCGGGAGTCACGTTCGAAAGCACGCCCTGGAGCTTTTTGCCTGCCGTGGTCAAGACTTCCACGCGTTCTCCTTGGTGGATTTCATACTGTCTAAGGACTTTGAAGGGCTGTCCGATGCCGGCACTTCCCACTTCCAATTCAAAGTCCTCGCGGTCGCGGTCGAGCTGTGACTCGATAAAGCGGCTCAGCTCTACACAATCTTCAATCCACACACCTTCCTCGTGGTCTATTTCTACCACGATGCGATCGTCCGGGCTGATGGTGAGGTCTGTCAGGAAATATTCCTTGTCCTCCAGCCATTGGTCAACCAGACTTTTTACAAAGCTTTTATCTATCATTCGGTCAACATGCGGCTCGACGTCATCCCGCCCTCCCTGTTCATCCATCAGGAGGATTTGCGTTGCGCCTTGCCGGGTCAGTAAATAAGGATTATAAAAATGAGTGAGGAACTTTAGAAAGCCCCTCACTCATTTCTGTGCGCAAAGTTAAGAATAATATCCTATGTGAACCAAATATTTCCGTCAAAATCACGGAATTTCAGCCGTTAAAATCCAGTGAAGAAAAGTCGTTTGAAATGCTTTTCGAAGTTCTTATCAACAGCTTCATATGCCTAATTACCATCCGCTGCATCCAGAACTATTTTTGATACCTTACTTAACGATCGTAGCTTTAACAATGCGTACGTCATCAAAGGGACGATCGTTCTCGTCACGACCTACCCATTGTATCTGATCCGCAATATCCAACCCTTCAACTACCTCACCAAAGACAGTATATTGACCATCCAAATAAGGCATTCCACCAAACGAACGATAAGTGTCTTTGATCTCAAGGGTTAGCTTCGCCTTCCCTTGCGTCATACTGTCTAAGTGTTCCTGAGCGCGCGCCAAACCTTCGTCGGTATAGAGCGTACCTGTCACGATATAGAACTGATAAGCCGACGAACGGCGTTCGGGATTGACCTCGTCGCCTTCACGCGCAGCGGCCAGCGCACCTGATTTGTGATAATGACGGGGGAAAACGATTTCTGCTGGCAGTGAATAAGGTTCGGGACTGTCTCCCAATTTGACTCCTGGCTTTGCCTCACGGCTGAGAGAATCACCCGCCTGTACCATGAAGTTTGGAATGACGCGATGAAACAACAAGCCATCGTAAAAGCCCTCTCGTACCAACCGCAGGAAATTATCCCGATGCTTCGGGGTATCGTTATAAAGTTGCACCCGAATTTTGCCCAAAGTCGTTTCAAACAATACTTCGTGACGAAGCGTATCAGCCGTTTGAGCTTGGAGCGCCGGAAGGGTCAGAAAGAAGAAAAGAAGAGTAAAAAGAGATTTCATGAGAAAGCATTGAAAAGAACAAACAGTCGAAAGCGCACGAACAAGGTTAAGCACTAAATTTTATCCAGTCCCTTCGTAAACTTCAACCAATAATACTTCAACGGATTCTTATATTTGAGCTGTTTCCACGGTCGGCTTTGGTGCGGCCGGTGTAATACGGGCAATTCCGTGAAGAGGTAGTTCTGAAATCCGCGTTGACGCGATTCATGTGAGATAGTCACATCATACCAATTTTTCTCGGGATTCAGTTCCTCAAAAGAGTAAGCCGCCAAAAGTGCTGGGGTCAACAGCGAACAGCAGAAACTACAATGTTTCTTGACTTCGATTACGCCCTTTTCCAGCTTGGCCGCATAAAGATAGGGATAATTCACCTCTCCCGCTTCGTCTACCGTTACCGAAGCAGCAATGCCACAACGTTCGTGTTGTAAAGCTCCATCATAAAGACGCTGAAGCGTATACGGACCTACCGTTACATCACTTTCGACGATACACAAGGCTGCGTCAGCCTCCAAAGCCTCCTGTTGTGACTTGCGAAGCACCAACAAATAGTTAGGTGATAGATGGTCCGTCAAGTCAGCTAGATTGACCAGCCGGAACCCCAGTTCACGCGAAGCGTCTTCGAGTCTTTGGGTATTTTCAGGAGTAGAAAAATCATTGTACACGGTGTACGTAAAGGGCACCGTCAAGTTGCTTGCCATCACCGAGGCAATGGTGTCGAGTGTGGTCTCAATCGAATCTTTGACAGGAGTAATAATGTAAAGGCCTTTCATATTTAAAGAGTTCATCTGAATAACGCGCAACGGGTTCTCTACCTCTTTCTACTAGAGATGCAAAAGGACACAAACCGTAAACAACCATTGTGCCCTTCTTTAAGAAGCAATACGATTCACTCATCGTCCCAACTAAGCAGTCGGTATCGTTGGCTACCCATCGAAGCGTTGGCACAAAAGTAAGGATTTTCCTTAGAATAGGTTCCCCCGTTCACCCGGATATCCCCTCCAGGCAGTCTCACCCAAGGAAATAACAGGGTGAATCTTTGGCATTGCCTACCTTTTGCCGTACCTTTGCGCCACTTAATACGACTGGGGATATTGACCCGCCATTTCGGTTCGTCGGTTTGGGAAGCCCGCTTTCCTTCCCCTGTTTCAACCCTACGATTATGTCTGAAAACTATAGTCTCAGCCACTTGAAAGAACTCGAAGCCGAGTCCATCCACATCATCCGCGAAGTGGCGGCGGAATTTGAGAATCCAGTGATGCTTTACAGCATCGGTAAGGATTCCAGCGTCATGGTACGCCTGGCAGAGAAGGCTTTCGCTCCTGGTCGTCCCCCCTTCCCCTTGATGCACATTGACTCCAAATGGAAATTCAAGGAAATGCTGACGTTCCGCGATTGGTACGCCAAGGAACACGGTTGGAATCTCATTGTTGAAAGCAACGAAGAGGCCTTCAAGGCTGGCGTTGGTCCGTTTACCCACGGCTCTAAGGTACATACAGACTTGATGAAGACGCAAGCCCTGCTTGCTGCCCTCGACAAGCACAAATTTGATGCAGCCTTTGGGGGTGCCCGTCGTGACGAAGAGAAGAGCCGTGCCAAAGAGCGCATTTTCTCCTTCCGCGATCAATTCCACCAGTGGGATCCAAAGAACCAACGTCCGGAACTTTGGGATACATACAATGCCCGTGTTCACAAGGGCGAGAGCATTCGCGTCTTCCCGCTTTCTAACTGGACTGAGCTCGATATCTGGCAATACATCCGTTTGGAGAACATCCCCATCGTGCCCCTCTATTTTGCCAAGGAACGCCCCGTCATCAATTTGGATGGTCAGCTCATCATGCCAGACGACGACCGCCTGCCCGAGCAGTACCGCGACCAGATTGAGATGCGTAAGATTCGCTTCCGTACCTTGGGTTGCTGGCCTTTAACGGGTGCCATTGAGAGCGAAGCTGACACCATCGAAAAGATTGTAGAAGAAATGATGACTACAACCAAAAGTGAACGCACCACGCGTGTCATCGACTTCGACCAGGATGCTTCTATGGAACAGAAGAAACGCGAGGGATATTTCTAACCCACATTTACATACAAAAGTGTATTCCTTTGTGGAAAACACAACATACTTTTCCACAGTCAAAAGGCTGTCTGCATGAAGTTAAACTGATGCAGACAGCCTTTTTTATGGTTGAAGCTGGGCTAAATGACTGGTATACACCTCCACTTATTCCCGACAGCCTCGAATCGGGGAATGGGGCAACCGTATAAGCACTCCTACGTCTGTCGCAGCAGAATTCGGGTCCCGTATTGGTACTCCTACGTCTGTCGCCGATGCTGTCCTAAACGTTTTTCGAGAAAAACAAAAAAGAAAGAGACAACTACCTTACACTCAATCGGAACAAATTACGATCCAATGATTAATGAACTCAAGAGTTCACGCGTCAGTTCTTAAAACGGCCAGATCAATGGTACCAATGTAACGGCCACAATCAATGTCATGAGATTCAGAGGAAGTCCCACACGAACAAAATCACCGAAACGGTAATTACCGATACCTTGCACGATGAGATTGGTTTGATAGCCAATGGGAGTGCTGAAACTCGCCGAAGCCGCCAGACAAATCGTGACGAAGAACGGCATAGGGCTGACGCTCAAGTGTTCCGCTATCGACAAACTAATGGGAAATGCCAAAGCTGCCGCCGCGTTATTCGTCATGAGTTCGGTAAAGAGGTTGGTAATGATAAATACCACACCCAAAAGAACAACCGGGCTATAATTCTGACTCAGCCCTACGGTCCAGGCGGCAACCGCATCGGCCATTCCAGAGTTTTGCATCGCTTTGCTAATGGCAAAGGCTGAAGCTATGGTCACCAAGATGTCCCAAGAAATATATTTGGTGTATTTACGGGCTGGAAATATTTGCAACCAGGCCATTAAAATAGTCACCACCGAGACGAAGAAGAACATATCCAACTTCATCTTGGGAAAAGCTTCCCGCACGGCGGGCAACTCGCCTATGGTAGCCCCGACAATCATCAGCAACAACAAACCGACACTAAGCCAACGTTTCCACACGGGCAAAGCAGGCTCTGCCTCCTTACCGTTCGACACCATCAAGAAAAATGAGGAGTCCCCCCAGTTCTGCATGAAGGTATCGTCGGTCAGCAATACTAACGTATCGCCTTCACGAAAGCGTTCCCTACGCATATCGTGCATAATTAGGGTCGTACCGCCCCGTCGCAATTCCAACAGCGTAGCACCGTACTTACGTTTGAAATCGAAATCAAACACGCGCTTGTTGATGGCGGGAAAGCGAGCACCAAGCACAACTTCCACCCGGTGCAACCCCTTGTCGCGCTCTTCAGTCGAAGTGAGCGCATCCCGATCTTCGCGATTAGCAGGCAGCAACCGAGGTGAAAAGACAAAAAGATAAATGAGCCCGAGCAAACATACGACCAATCCTACCTTGCCAAGTTCGAACATACCAAATCCCGAATAGCCTGCCTCGATGACCATGCCATGAATCACGAGGTTCGTACTCGTACCAATGAGGGTACACACTCCGCCAAGGATAGTGGCATACGACAAAGGTATCAAGAGTTTTGTCGGAGCTAATCGATGCTTCTCAGCCCAGCGTTTAATCATGGGAGCAAAAATAACCACCACAGGCGTGTTATTAAGGAAGGCTGAAATCAACGAAACGATAGGCAGCATGCGTATTTGCACAGCCGTTACCCCCGTTTTCCCTTTCGGTAACAGATTGCGCAATAGGGTTTCGAGCAATCCTGACCTCCGCACTCCCTCACTGACCAAGAAGAGCAGGGCCACAGTCATCATGCCTTTATTGGAAAAGCCTTCGAGTAACTCTTTCGGGGTCAAAATGCCAGCACAAAGAAAAACAACGGCTCCCGACAACAATACGAGGCCGGGACGCATACGATCCTTGATCAGAGCAAGAATGATAAAGAAGAGAACCAGAAGTACAAACAGGGGAGTAAAACTCATACGCGAAACGAAGCGATGGGAAAAGATAAAAGAAAAAGAGACGGGCTGTTACCTAGGAACATACCCGCCCCAATTAGAAGTATAGCTTGTGAAGAGCTTGCCTCACAACGGAAGCAGGCTTCTGTTGGCAAATTACGAACGCTTGACGAGGAAGAAAGGATTGTGCAAGTCTTCCTTATTATAGTGCAAGGGCTGCCCCGTCTCTGCATCCACAACCTCACAGCCTGCCGCGACTGCTATGGCATGCCCCGCTGCAGTGTCCCATTCCATAGTAGGAGCCAAACGAGGATAAACGTCTGCCTGCCCCGCAGCGACGAGGCAAAGTTTCAGCGAACTGCCCGCACTAACTGTCTCGACCGCACCGTACTGCTGTTCCAGGTTATTGATAAAGCTTTGGGTGGCTTCTGACAGATGTGAACGCGAAGCGACCACTCTGCAGGGATGGGACTGATTTAGGTCTTCTGTGGGGAGTGCTCGTGCCACTCCGACGGCGAGCGTTTCGCGGTCTACATCTGCCACCCAAGCCCCTTGGCCTACTTCACCCCAATAGAGGCGATAAAGCGCGGGTACGTAGATTACGCCCAAAATGGGAGTACCATTTTCAACCAAGGCAATATTGACCGTAAATTCGTCATTGCGCTTCAAAAATTCCTTGGTACCATCAAGCGGATCAACAACCCAAAGCTGTTTCCAGTCCTTGCGAGCTTCGTAAGGCAAATGGATGCCCTCTTCACTCAGCACGGGAATACCTGTTGCTTCAAGGATGGGAGCGATGACTGCATGCGAACGGCGATCAGCTAAGGTCAACGGAGAGTTATCCGCCTTACGCTCTACTTCCCAGTCGGTTTCAGGATGGGTATAGATTTCCATGATTGCAGCGCCCGCTTGAATAGCAGCTGCCTGGATTGTTTCTTGGATATTCATCGATATTTGAAATTTGATAAAGGAATAAGGAAAGGAGAATGCCCCAAGCGAAGGGTTACACGCTATAGAAATTACTCCCTACCCCATCCATAATTTTCCCTTCGGAACGATCCACACCTTAAAACTCCATAGAGAAGGAAATACCACGTTGGTGCATGTCACGCAACGTAGGAGTCAATCTTTTCACGAAACCTTCCCATGAACGTACGGGAGCTGGACTCCAGCCTACTTCGGCCAGTGCGAGTGCACGAGGGTAAGCCATGTAGTAAATACGCTCGGGCGAAGTAATACATTCGCTCCAGAGGGTACCAGCCACACCAAAGAGATTGTTCTTTTCAAATTCCTCACCCATCCCCCACGAGGGATCGAGTTCATACGTCCGTTTGAGCGGCGTCACAGGCATTCCCCAATTTACTTCAGGCATATCGCCCTGTGCCATAGGATAATCTAGATAGCAATGTTCACCCGGACAGAGCATAATCTTGGCATTGTTAGCCACGGCTGCATCGATGGCCGCACGGGTCAGGCCGTGACGCCAAGCAAAGGTGACACACCCCGGTTGTATCTTCTTGAAGTCTGTTTCATACCAGAACATGGGCACCTTCTGGTGACGGGTACGCAACGTATCAATTACACGGTTAAACATGTACTCTTGCAAGCGCCAGTTCTCTGAGCGGTCGGTCGTAGTAATGCCGAGCTTCTTCTTGAGACTCTGACACTTCGGACAACTAGTCCAACAATCGAGTGCAGGCATACCGGCCTCATCACCACCGAGGTGAACATAAGGAGAGGGGAATACAGTAGCGAGTTCTGCAAAAACATTGCCGAGAAACTCGTACGTAAACTCATTGCTCGGGCAAAGCAGCTCGTTAGACACACCGCAAGTCGTGCGAATGGGCACTTGCTTAGCGTGACAGGTCAGCTCGGGATAAGCATGAATAGCTGCCACCTCATGACCAGGCATTTCAATCTCAGGGATAACCTGGATATGGTATTTAGCCGCAAAGGCTACAAGTTCGCGAAGCTGTTCCTGCGTATAATAACCACTCACGGGGATTTGCATATCATCCATTCCAACGCGGGCAGACGATACTTCCGTCAAGCGAGGATACTTTTTGATTTCGATACGCCAAGCCTGATCATCAACCAGGTGGAGATGAATCGCATTGAGCTTATAACGTGCCATTTCAGGAATGAACGCCTTCAGTTCCTCAAAGGGAATGAAAATGCGACAAGGATCCACCATCAGCTCACGGATGTGTGTGCGGGGTTGGTCAGCAATGCGCAGAGCGGGAATCACTTCACAACACTGAGCTGTCGCGTTATCGCGAAGCAGCTGGTCGAAAGTCATGAGTCCGTAGAATACACCAGTAGCTGTCTGTCCCTTGATGTGTACTTCCTGTCCCTTGATAGTCAACGTGTAGGCTTCGGGATCACTGAGGCTCTTGTCAAGCTCAAGGTAAAGGATTGCCTTACCCTTGCGACGAGCTTCCTTGGGCAAAGGCAGACGTTCGCGAAGAATGCGCTCGGCATGAGCACATTCGTTTTCTAGTCCGGCAACTGACTGTACTTCCCATTTTGCCAAGACCTTAAGGCTCTCGCCATCGGTTTGTTGCAATTCTGCAGGTGCGGGCATGAGCGATTGTTGGGGATTGCAAATGCCGTTGGCAGCTATCGGATTACTATAGAAATCCTTCCAGCCCTCAGCCTTGCGATACTTCACCTCTGAACCCTTCGGCACGATAAGTTTCACCTTTTTACGGTCTAAACCATAGAAAGCGAAGGAGCCTGCAGCAGGAGGCACTGGAGAAAGGACACGTACAGTCTTGAGTCGAGGTAGACGGGCAAACGCAAAGTCACCCAAAACGGGATTTCCCTCAATAACAATTTCTTCGAGCGAATCGCAGGAAGAGAAGGCAGCATCACCCACACGTTTCAAAGACTTCGGAAGGGTAATGTAACGCAATCCACGGCAAGCGAAGAATGCATGGGTACCAATGGTCTGCACATTCTCGGGCAAAACAACCGTTTGGAGTTTGCGACGCGAATGAAACGCATTATTGGGTACAGCTGGACAATCGGCCATACCAAGGTCCACCTTTTGAAGTTGCCAACAAAGGTCACGCAACTGGCGAAAATCGGAATTACCCTTGGTTGAGAGCGTACCCGTAAGCTTAATATCTTTAGCATCCGCCTTTTGTTCAGCGGTAAGATCCTGCATACGACTTGCCGTTTGGGCAAAAAGTCCGAGCGACAGGAACGAGAAAGTCAACGTGAGAAGTGTTTTCATGCAAACAGACATATGGGTTTAGAAACTCAGCGTACGGCTACCGTCTTCATTTTCGTCCAAGGTTACACGCACAGCGTCACCCGGCAATACATCCTCAATGAGTTCAGGCCATTCAATGAAACAAAGTGCACCAGAGTAGAAGTAATCTTCGTAACCCATATCATACACTTCGTCCAGCTTCTTAATGCGGTAGAAATCAAAATGGTAAATCAATTCGCCCGTTTCGTCAGAGCGATATTCATTGACAATGCTGAAAGTCGGCGAGTTGACAATGTCTGTCACGCCGAGGGCCTCACATACAGCCTTGATAAAAGTTGTCTTGCCAGCTCCCATCTTGCCATAAAAAGCAAAAACGGTGCTTTGGTCCATCGCCTGAATAAAGGCTTCAGCCGCAGCTGGCATTTCTTCGAGTGATTGGATACGAATTTCCATAAGAGTTAGGATTGAAATAAATGGAAGACATTTCTAAAAATACCAGTTGAAGAGTAGAGGGTTGAAAAAGTGAATGGGAATGATCCCAAATTCAAGAATGAACATTTCACTCCACTGACCCTTCAACGAATCAATGATTAGAACCTGTCTTTTGAAAGAAAGATTGGGGCTAAACTGCCCCTATAAGAGCTTTATATTACGCGACCGCACCTTGAAACATATTACGGTTCGAGACCAAGCAAACGAAGCAAGGCCTCCACACTTTCCTCTAGTTTAAGGTGAGAGGTATCGAGCGCAAGGGCTGGATTTGCCGGAGCTTCAAAGGGAGCTGAAATGCCTGTAAAGTTCTTCACTTCGCCCTTACGAGCCCGTGCATAAAGTCCCTTCACGTCTCGACGTTCACACTCTTCCAAGGGCGTGGAAATATACACTTCCTTAAAATCATCAGCCCCGATGATTTGAGCGGCCAACTGGCGCAACTCTTCCGTCGGACTGATAAAGGCGGCAATGGTAATGATACCCGTATCGACAAAGAGCTTGGCAACTTCGGCAATGCGGCGGATATTTTCGCGACGGTCCTCTTCTGAAAAACCGAGGTTGGCATTGATTCCCGAACGGATATTATCCCCATCAAGGATGCGACAAAGCAAGCCTCGACGATGAAGTTCGCGTTCTAACGCAATCGCTACCGTACTCTTACCAGAGCCACTCAGTCCCGTAAACCAGAGCATCACACCACGTTGGTGCAACAACTCTTCCTTGTCCTGACGACTCAACATGCGGTCGAACACGGGATAAATATTTTCTTGTTGTTTCATATCGGTGCAAAGATAGTGCTTAGTAGATAGTTGGAAAACGAATTGACAAAGGATATGTTGTGAAAGACGCACGACGGAGCACAAAGATCCATCAATGCATTCTAAAAAGCGAACAAATCAAGCAAGAATACTTCCCTTGATTTGAAAGACTCATTTCCAAAGTCAATACGTTCCCGCAAAAAGTGCAAAAGCCCCAAAGTACTTGCGCTACACGATGTAACACAAGGACCTGGGGGCTTACTTTACTTTGGAAGAAATATTATTTCCACATCATCCGTTTCACCATCAGTTTTCCACGTTTCACAACACAAACATTCGACAATGCTCGACGCAAACGACTGTCGAGAATGATTAACATCACCGAGAAAAGAATAAGCAGGATACCAGACAAGAGTCGCGGAGTCAGCACTTCACCAAAAAGTGTAACGCCGACAATAATGGCAGTAACAGGTTCGAGCGCACCCATGATGGCCGTCGAGGTCGAACCAATACAACGAATCGCCATGGCCATAAATACAAGGGATATCACTGTCGGAACAATGCCAAGAAGCAAGGCAAACGACCAAGCACGCGCACCATGATGCATCTGAATGCTACCTGTTGGAGTAAACGTGGCATAAAGTGTGAGAAATATCAAGCAGAAAAACATGGCATAAAAGGTCAGCTTAACACTAGACATGACGATGCCACTCCGATTGACTGCTATGATATAAAGGGCATAGGTTAAAGCGGAAATAAGAATCAACACAACGCCCAATGTACGAATCGGCTGTCCATTATCTCCCTCATAAAGCAGAGATATTCCCCCGACAGTAAGCGCGATGGCTAGCAACGAGGGCCATTTCAACCTTTCATGAAAAAAGACGGCCATCAAAATGGCAACAAAAACGGGATAAGCGAAAACCAAAGTAGCAGCTACGCCGGCAGCCATGTAATGAAAACTGAGAAAGAAAGTGGCTGAAGAAACGGCAAACAAGCCACCAAGCAATGCCAACACTCCCGTTTCACGACGAGTCAAGGAAAAACTCTTGCGTTGCACTTTCATCAGGAGGCCCAACACAAAGGAGCCGATGAGAAAACGGTAAAACAGGACAGAATTAGAATGGTATCCTTCCTGGTAAAGGTAAAGTGCACAAAGGGGGTTCATGCCGTAACTCACGGCAGAGATGCAGCCAAAGATGCCGCCTTTCACTGAATTGTTTAGCATTGTATTGTTTGTTATTCTAGAGTTGCAAAGGTACGAAGTCGAAAACAAATAGGCGAAGGGAAAGATATCTGTCGCCATTCAGCCGCTCCACACTCATAAAAGAGCACAACAATCGCCCCGTTTCTCCCCCATTACACCCAGCATACCCCTCGTTTTTTACACACAGAAACTGATTTTATCCCGAAAAGGTTTGGCACATTTCAAAATTCTTTCTACTTTTGCACTCGCAAAACGGGATGTAGCTCAGTCCGGTTAGAGTACGCGTCTGGGGGGCGTGTGGTCGCTGG
>UQJC01000004.1 GCA_900541335.1 uncultured Prevotella sp. | reverse complement strand
GGCATCAAATCAACATCTACATCTGATATTACCATTTAATCTTTAAATATTCCCGACAAGACGCATTCCCCATGAAAGGGGTACGTCCTGTTCTGTTGGTTTTGCAGCAGGACTCAAGGATTTGAATTTTATGAAACGTACCATTGCTATTGTTGCCGGAGGTGATTCCTCCGAGCACGATGTTTCTTTGCGTTCTGCGGAAGGCATCTTGTCCTTTATGGATACGGAGAAGTACAATTCCTATGTAGTAGAAATCCAAGCGGGAACTTGGACTGTTAACTATTTAGGTGAAGTTTGCACGATTGATCGCAACGACTTTTCCTTTACCGCTTCAGACGGTCGCCACGAATTTGACTTTGCTTATATCACGATTCACGGTACCCCTGGTGAAAATGGTATTCTTCAAGGCTATTTTGACTTGATTGGTTTGCCATATTCAACTAGTGATGTACTGGTAGAAGCATTGACCTTCAATAAGTTTGCGCTGAATAATTACCTTCGTGCTTATTCAGATCTGCATCTTTCCGACTCCATCTTAGTACGGAAAGGGGAATCCGTTCCTTCTGTAGAAGCTATTGTAACTCGTCTAGGACTTCCCTGCTTTGTGAAGCCCAATGCAGGTGGTTCCAGTTTTGGTGTCACTAAGGTCAAGGTTGCTGACGACCTTTATGCGGCGATTGATAAAGCCATGATTGAAAGTGACGAGGTCATGATAGAGAAAATCATGGTTGGTACTGAGATTACTTGTGGTTGCTACAAGCGTCCGAATGAAGATGTGGTCACATTCCCTATTACCGAAGTAGTTACTACCCAAGAATTCTTTGATTACGATGCGAAGTACAATGGCAAAGTAGATGAGATTACTCCGGCACGCATTGCACAGGAAACAGCCTGTCGAGTAAGTGAAATGACGCGTCGCATCTATCGTCTTTTAGGTTGCTACGGCATTATTCGCATTGATTATATCTTAAGTGGTGAAAAGGGAAATGAGCAAATTAATCTCTTGGAAATCAATACCACACCCGGTATGACGGCCACAAGCTTTATTCCGCAACAGGTACGGGCGGCAGGCCTCGACATCAAGGACGTTTTGAGTGAAATTATTGAGGGTAAACTCTAAATTGCACTGAGTTAAACGTCTTTCCACATAGATAGGCTCCGGAAACAGAGGAAAGCGTCTCATTCGGTTTCCGGTTTTCGGAGTCATTTTTATTATATCGTGCGCCAAGTTAGGCGTGCATGTATTTTCCTCTAAACATACCATCGCCATGAATGTTCACGATTTTGACGATATTCGTCCTTATTTGCCCGAAGAACTTCCAGCAGCCTTCGATAGCCTAATGGCCGATTCGGAGTTTTGTGTGCTGATGCAGTCTTTCTTCGAAGGAGTTCCCTTTGAGGCTTTAAAGGCAAAGTTGTATAGCTGTAAGGATTCACTTGAAGTGCAGAAGGTCTTTTTCCATCAATTGCTCAACCAGTTGCTTGAACGTTGTAGTAAAGGAGCCATCTTGGATGCATCAACTCTTTCTGCAGAAGCGCGTGGGGGTAGTCATACCTTCATTTCCAATCACCGTGACATTGTCTTGGATCCAGCCTTGCTTTCGGTCTTGCTGATAGAGAATGGTTTCCGCACAACAGTAGAAATCGCTATTGGCGATAACCTGTTGATTCATCCTTGGATTAAGACGTTGGTACGTATTAACAAGTCGTTTATCGTACAACGTTCCTTAGGCATGCGTGAAATGCTGGCTGCCAGCAAACGAATGAGTCGGTATATGCACTTTGCCATCCGTGAGAAGCAAGAGAATATCTGGATAGCTCAGCGTGAAGGCCGTGCCAAAGATTCAAACGATCGTACGCAGGAGTCTGTACTGAAGATGATGGTATTAGGTGGTGAAGGTTCTCCGTTGGAAAGCTTGAAGGAAATGAATCTTGTGCCTCTGTCTATTTCCTATGAATATGACCCTTGCGACTTTCTCAAGGCACAGGAATTTCAACAGAAGCGCGATAATCCGGAGTTTAAGAAGAGCCCGCAGGATGACTTGACAAATATGCAGACTGGTATCTTTGGCTATAAAGGACGTGTTGTATACCGAATGGGAGAGCCTGTAAATACCTGGATTGATGAATTGAAAGAATTGTCTAAGATTGAGTTTTATAATGAAGTGGCTTCGCGCATAGACCGTTCGATACATTTGGGTTATGAGCTCTTCCCCGCTAATTATATCGCGTTGGATTTGCTTGAAGAACGTGATGTCGAATCTACCAGTCATTATACTGCTGAAGATAAGGCAACCTTCCTGCATTATCTGAGCGATCGTTTGGCTTTGATTCAGCTCCCCAATAAGGATGAGGCCTTCTTGCGCGAACGCATTTTAACTATGTATGCCAACCCCTTGCGTAACCATTTGGCTGCAAGAGGTTAGTACTTTTTCTGCATTTAATTTAGTAACAGCTAATTCAGCCAACAGGATTTGTCCTGTTGGCTGTTAGGTTGGCATCCTTGTTAGGTCAATCCGACATCTAGTTTTATATACTCCCATGATTCGATTCATCCTTTTGTGTTGCTCGTTACTTTTTCTTGCTTGTGAAGAAGAACAGGCAGTATTGCCAGCCTACCGTACCGAACTAGCAGATCTATTGACAGATAGTGAGGGAAGGGGAGTCAAGATGCGTTTAGATAATGGGAAGGAATATGCAGTACTTAATCCGCCTGCTCAGTTACCTGCAGATACACTTTCACGAGTAATCAGTGTCTTCACGCAATATGATGACCAGGTAAGACTGGCAGATTGTGTTCCGGTATTGACACCACATGTCAGCCATTTTCACGATGATCGGGTTAAGTATGATCCTGTGAAGTTTGCGGCAGTTTCGTTGGCTCCTAACTATCTCAATTTGTTGCTTGACGTATTGGGAACCGTTAAGGGCACTCATTATTTTGGTGCGAGTGAAATTGGATATCAATCTTACCCGAATGGGACGAAAACTCTCTGTGTAAAGTTGATTCACGATCAAAATGCTGATTCCGAAGACTATACGCGTAGGGTCTACCTTTCCATTCCTCTTCGTCCTTTAGATGCTCATTTGGTAAAGGGTAGAGATTCCATTCAGATTCGGGTGCAACAATATCAGCAAGAACTAGTCAAGACTTTTCCATTCTGATTGTGCCCGTGACGGGGTGCTCTTACGCTTTTACATAAAACATTCTGATAGTCCATGTCCATTCCTTTTCATCCCCTAACCCTTGCAGACCGAGATTGGGTGCAACAACGGGTGTATTCCACAGATTGTCGCAACTGCGATTTGAATTTCATGAACCTCATCAGCTGGCGTTTTCTCTACGACACCGAAGTCGCAGATTACGAAGGCTGGTTACTGTTTCGCTTTAAGGCTGATGGGCATCTTGCTTATTTAGCTCCTGTGGGCACAGGCGATTGGCGTGCTATCTTGTCAGAGATGATTGCAGATGCAGTCTCACAGGGGCACCCCTTCCTGTTGATGGGCGTCTGTGAAAATTCACTTCGTCGGTTAGATGTGGCCATGCCCGACTATTTCTATGCGACTGCCGACCGGGCTTATACCGACTACATTTACCGCCGTGAGTCTTTGGCAACCTTAGCGGGTAAGAAATTACAGCCGAAGCGTAATTTTGCTAATCGCTTTGCCAAACTTTATCCTGATTATGAGGTCCTTCCCCTCACAGTTGAACTGATTCCTCAATGTATCGAATTGGATGCGCAGTGGGTGGATAGTAAGGCTGTAGAAACTGAGGCTGGCCGTTATACCTACGAAGCCGAGCGTCGTTCGTTGCTGACTGCATTTGAGCATTGGGACGAATTAGGTGGACAAGGTATTGTGGTATGTGTCGAAGGACAGATTGTAGCTTTTACTTATGGTGCTCCCATCAACCACGATACTTTTGGAGTTTGTATGGAAAAAGCCGACACACGTTATGAGGGAGCTTTTGCAATTGTCAATCGAGAATTTGCCCGGCGCATACCGGAACAATACATCTACTTAAACAGAGAAGAGGATTTAGGTATCGAAGGTCTTCGTCGTGCGAAGCTTTCCTATCAGCCAGAATATCTCTTGCAGAAATATACCGTCATGACCAAGCATCCATTCTCTACGACCAACGGGTAAGGTGAATTTTCTAGTTCCTTTATCAACCGTTTCGTGGTAGACGAATCTTGGGGCATAACGTTTTCATAGGTAAAACCTATACCGAAATATGACAATCAGTATCTAACCTGTTATTTATGCTTACAACACCCGAAGAAATCAAATCTCAGACTCGCGATCTCTGGCGTACTTGCTTTGCTGATAGCGAGGACTTTATGGATATCTATTTTGAAGATAAATATACCGATGAAGCTAACCTTACAGTCCGTATGGATGGTAAAGTGGTGGCAGCTACGCAAGTTCTTCCTTATCGTTTGACCTTTTATGGCTCTGTTCAATATGCAGGTTATATTTCGGGGCTTGCCACACTTCCCGATTATCGTGGCAGAGGGTTTGCTAGCAACCTGCTTCATGAGGCCCATCGTCGTCTTTATGCACAGGGAGCAACGCTCAGTCTCTTGATACCTGGTTCCGAAACCTTGCGTACGTTTTATGAAAAGCCGCAGCATGGTTCTTATTGGACCTCCGTTTATCGTCAAGAGTTACCTTTAGATATTTCCCAGGATGGAGAGACCGATAAGATAGAAGTTTCACGCCCCGATGAGTGGCGTCAGGAATTGTATGTATTCTATCGTCGTCTCACACAGACCCTTCCATTCATGGTACATCCTTCAGAGAAAGACTTCTTTGCTGCTCTCGAAGCGGCAGACTTGGAAGACGGGTATGTGTTGGTTGCCCATCGCAAACGTCGTTTAGTTGGATTCTGTTTAGCAGTGAAGGAAAAGAATGGAAAAGTCTACATTCGTACTTTAGCAATAACGGAAGCTGCTACGCGTAAGGCCTTTGTCGAATACCTTTGTCGTGAATGCGGGGTTGCGGAAGTTTATCGTCGTTTCTGTATTCCAGGCTCAAATAAGGGGACTGAACCTTACGCCATGGCTCGTGTAATCAATGTGCCGCGTTTCTTGGCAGGTATCGCCCAGCCCAATCCCGGTTTCCAGTTACACATTGGTATTGATGGTGATTTGGATATTCCAGAGAATAACGGATGGTATATCGTAGAAAACGGGCGTGTGCGTTTGACCGACATACGCCCGGAAAGCATCATCACCCCCGGTGGATTGGCCGCTATGTTTATGGCAGCTCAGCCCATAGTCATGGATATGATGTTGGATGAGTAGGTGTCCTCTTAAGTAGACGTTGAAAATCCATTCGTAGGTGAATATTTGCGTAGAGTTTGTTCGATTCGCATTGCCGTAGGATGCAATTGATAAGGAGCGACTCACGTTATTCTTTACATTTAATCTGATAAAGATGAAACAGTTACTATTCTTACTCTTTGCTTGCGTACCGAGTGTCGTCAGTGCACAGACAGCACTTGAGCTAAAGCCAGTTTCCATGAGTAAATGGAACGTTGGGAGCGGACAATTTAGTGGCATTGCTCCCATGGGAGGCAATCGTTATGCTGTTGTTAGCGACGATGAACCCAGAGATGGTTTTTTCATATTTCGCATCGACCAACATCCAGCAACGGGCGAAGTGACCCAAGTATATCTTGAAGAGTTTAAGGGCAATAACCACCCTCAAGTCGATGCAGCTGGCAAGACCATTCGTGACTGTGAGGGAATTGTTTATTTACCTACAACCCAAACGGTGCTGATTAGTGGTGAAGGTGATCAGGAAGTCTTGGAATACAATCTGGAAGGACAACCTACAGGGCGCAAGTTGAATGTTCCTGCCATCTTCAACCGATCAAACATCGTGCATAACTATGGTTTTGAAGCATTGACTTACGATGCACAAACCCATCGTATTTGGACTACGACTGAAAGCACGTTACCTATAGACGGAGAGGCCGCTGGTCCGCAACATCCCAATGCACAAAATTTACTGCGCTTTCAAGCCTTCGGTGAAGACTTCCAGCCAGTGGCACAGTATGCCTATCGGATGGATCGAGGACGGAAAGAGGATTTTGGTAAGCAGTATTATTATGGTGTTCCCGAGTTGACCGCTATGCCCGATGGTCGCTTATTGGTATTGGAACGTGAAGCTAATATTACTTCGGGGGGACTCAGCAGTGAATGTATCTGCAAATTGTATCTGGTCAATCCCGCAGAAAGCCATCAAATAGACAGCAGCATCAGTTTACCTCAGCTTGACAGCAATCGGTTTATGACGAAGAAGCTGTTGGCAAGTTGGAAAACCAGTGTACAGCCCTTCCGTTTGAATTTTGCCAATTACGAAGCCATGTGTTTCGGTAGAACTTTGGCGGATGGCCGTCGTACGCTTCTTCTGCTTAGTGATTCGCAGGGCGGTTACCGCAAGGGACCATTTCAATTGAAAGATTACATCAAGGTCATTCTTTTGGGCGATTAAATTCGTGTAAATAGCACGTTATCCCCTTTGCCTATAGGAGGAACCGAATGAAAAGATGCGGCTGTATAGCCGTTTATTTTCATTCGATTCCTCCTTCTTTTTGCAAAGCTTACACTTCAAAAGTTGTATTGGTTACAATTCCGTTAATTAAATCTGCAAGAATTCTTGCACAAACAACCCCAAAAGTGTATCTTTGCATCGTCGAAAGGGAAACCATAGATCAGCAACAACGAGGCTGACTTGAATGGTCTTATGTGTTGACTAGTAGTCGTTTTTCATTCGGCATATATAAGCTCAGAAGAGCTTTTCTTATCCTAAGTACATATTTTTAGAAATCAAACAGAACGATAATTCGGTGACAACTTCTGTTATTCGAAGATCGTTCTCAATTATTTACTCCTTAATCCTTATTTATAATGAACTTCATCGAAGGACCCTGGAAAGAGCAAATCAACGTAACTGATTTCGTTCGTCTCAACCTCACTCCCTATGAAGGTGACGCTTCCTTCCTCGTTGGCCCCACGGACCGCACTCGCAAACTTTGGAACATCTGCCTTCAGGCATTGGAAGAAGAACGCGCAAACGGCGGTGTACGTTCTCTTGATCCCGACACGGTTTCTACTATTACTTCACACAAAGCTGGTTATATCGACAAAGACAACGAACTCATTGTAGGTCTTCAGACTGACGAGTTGCTTCGTCGTTCCATCAAGCCTTTCGGTGGTATTAAGGTGGTAGAGAAAGCTTGTGCACAGCAAGGCACTGAAGTGAATCCTAAGGTAAAGGATATCTTCACCCACTACCGCAAGACTCACAACGATGGTGTGTTTGATGTATACACTGAGGAAATTCGTCGTTTCCGTTCACTCGGTTTCTTGACGGGTTTGCCCGATAACTATGCACGTGGTCGTGTGATTGGTGACTACCGTCGTTTGGCACTTTACGGTATCGACCGTTTGGTTGAGGCTAAGAAGGCTGACCTTCAGGGCTTGACTGGTCCCATGACGGAAGCACAGATTCGTCTGCGCGAAGAAGTGGCTGAGCAGATCAAGGCACTCAACGAAATCAAGGTAATGGGCGAATACTACGGCCTCGACCTCTCTCGTCCCGCTCAGACTGCACAGGAAGCTGTACAGTGGGTATACATGGCTTACCTCGCAGCTGTGAAGGAACAGGATGGTGCTGCTATGTCTCTCGGTAACGTGTCTTCATTCCTCGATATCTACATCGAGCACGATTTGAAGCACAACTTGATTGACGAAACTTTTGCTCAGGAGCTTGTTGACCAGTTCGTTATGAAGCTTCGTATGGTTCGTCACCTCCGCATGGAAGCATACAACGAAATCTTTGCTGGTGACCCCACTTGGGTAACTGAATCTATCGGTGGTCGTTTCAATGACGGTCGCACGAAGGTTACGAAGACTTCATTCCGTTTCCTCCAGACGCTCTACAACCTCGGTCCCTCACCCGAACCCAACTTGACGGTGCTTTGGAGCCCCGAACTTCCCGAAGGTTTCAAGAACTTCTGTGCTCAGGTAAGTGTTGACACTTCTTCTATTCAGTACGAGAATGATACCTTGATGCGTGAAGTACGTGGTTCTGATGACTACGGTATTGCATGCTGCGTATCTTACCAGGAAATCGGTCGCCAGATTCAGTTCTTTGGTGCACGTTGTAACTTGGCAAAGGCTCTCTTGCTGGCTATCAACGGTGGTCGTTGCGAGAAGACGGGTACCGTCATGCTCGAAGGTATTCCTGCATTGACTTCTGATAAGCTCAACTTCGAAGAAGTAATGAAGAACTACAAGCTCGTTCTGACGCAGATTGCTCGTGTATACAATGATGCCATGAACATCATTCACTACATGCACGACAAGTACTACTACGAGAAGGCACAGATGGCATTCATCGATACGAACCCGTCTATCAACATCGCTTACGGTGCAGCTGGTTTGTCTATCGCTATCGACTCTCTCTCTGCTATCAAATATGCTAGCGTAACGGCGAAGCGCAACGAGATCGGCTTGACTGAAAGCTTCGATATCCAGGGCGAATACCCCTGCTTCGGTAACAACGATGACCGTGTTGACCACCTCGGTGTTGACCTCGTTTATTTCTTCACTGAAGAGCTCAAGAAGCTTCCCGTTTACAAAGGCGCTAAGCCCACGCTTTCTCTCCTCACCATCACTTCTAACGTGATGTACGGTAAGAAGACGGGTGCTACTCCTGATGGTCGTGAATCAGGCGTTGCTTTTGCTCCCGGTGCAAACCCCATGCACGGCCGTGACAAGAGCGGTGCAGTTGCTTCACTCGCTTCTGTTGCTAAGCTTCGTTACCGTGACTCTCAGGATGGTATCTCTAACACCTTCAGCATCGTGCCGAAGAGCCTTGGTCCTACGCCTGAGGAGCGTGTTGAAAACCTTGTTACGATGATGGACGGTTACTTTACAAAGGGTGCACACCACTTGAACGTAAACGTACTGAACCGTGAAATGCTTGAGGATGCAATGGAACACCCCGAAAAGTATCCGCAGCTCACAATCCGTGTCAGCGGTTACGCTGTGAACTTCGTGAAGCTCTCTCGCGAACATCAGCTCGAAGTAATCTCTCGTTCTTTCCACGAACGTATGTAATTCGAAGCTCATATTATTAAAAGAAGGCTCAAACTGCAGATGCGGTTTGAGCCTTCTTTTATTTGTATGTGGCAGTCTATTGATCAAGGTTCTTTCGACAAAGTTGTGTGAACCATAACATGAATGAATTTAATCGATGTACTTCAGCTTATTTCGTGTATTCTCCACATTAGCTGGTTGGTAGTCATACGATTTCTTCTTATTGAATAAGTTCTGAATAGAAAAAGTACGGAAGTTACAGATAATGTGAGTTTCTGTAATTTCCGTACTTTCTGTTGTATCGTATTTTCTGATCTAGACTGGTTCTTAAATCTTCTTTCCTTCCCAGTTTCCCCATTTCAAGTAAATGACAGAGAAGAGTAGGGCAAAGAAACCGTAGACGTGTTCACTTAGCCAGCACCAAGTAAGCGGGATGCGGTAGCCAAAGATGGCAATGCCAATAAAGATGCAGTAGATAAAGAGCGCAGCAAATTCGATAGCAAGTGCTGTGCGAGTGTTACCTGTACCACTAACCGAGTGAAAGAGTATTTGCGCCGGGATAGTCAGTATATAGGAAGACAGCATGACGTAGAGTGCTCCGCGTCCTGCCTCGATGAGGCTGGCATCATTGGTAAAGATACCCATGACCTGTTCTCCAAAGAGAAAGATCAGCGCAATGATAGGTATAAGGATGAAGAATCCTAGAGTAATCGTTCGGCGCAACATCGGTCCTACAGCCTGAATTTCACCTTGCCCCATTAAGTTGCTGACCAAGGTACTGGCCGTGGAGGCAAGAGCAATGACCGTCATGAAGGTAAAGGAAGAAATATTGCGGATAATGTTGGTAGCTGCCAAGTCGCGTTCCCCTAAATGCTCCACCGACAGGAAGAAGAGAAACCAGGTTGCCAGCGAGAGAAAATTCTGTACCATAGTCCACATGCTGATGCCCAGTATTTTTCCTAACAAATGAAGGCGGAATTTTGGCAATCGTCCCAAACCATACTTCGTATAAGGGATGCGGCAACGCGTGTAAACTACAAAGAAAAGCGTTGATACCCCTTCAGCCATGCAACTACCCATTGCTGCACCGGCAATACCGAAGGCAGGCACACCGAACTTACCAAAGATGAGAATATAGTTGAAGACAATATTGCTTCCGACCATCACCAAGGAATTCAGTGTCAAGGTGCGGGTATGCGTCGTAGCCACATAGAAAGCGCGATACATGCAATTGACAAAGGCAAAGAAAAAGCCAAATACTCGCCAGTGTAAGTAATCGTTTGCAGCCACATAGACTTGGTGTGACTGGATGATATGTTTCATGATGAAGGGAGCAAACAGTCGGGTTGCCATGAATAGCAATGCCGCCATTAGCAGTAGAAAGGCCAGACTGTGGTAAAAGATCGTACCGATTTGTTCATAATTCCCTTCACCGTTGCGCCGCCCCATCAGAATCTGTGCTCCGATACTAAAGCCAAGTCCAAGCATGAAGACTGTGATGTAAAAGATGCCCCCAAGGGCAGAAGCTCCCAGTTCGATTTCGCCTACGCGCCCCAGAAATGCCGTATCGGTCATTCCGATTAGCTGTTCCATAAGGGTACTGATAAGAATAGGAAAGGCAATCGCCCAAATTTGGGAATAGGAATAACTGCGGACTGATAAGGAGGTTGACATATTACAAGGAATAAGATAGATATATACGCAGAAGTCGTGAACATCCAGCTTATCAAGCCTTCACGATTTCATGGCGCGAAATTACTGATTTTATGACAAACTGCTCATACCTCACTTAGTTGCGAGAGAGGAAGATAGGTCATCTGTGCAGGAGAAAAAATGAGCAAAGCTCATCGTCATCCACTGGATTACAATCAAAGTCTTGTTTTGTTAAAAGAAGAAGGCTGCATCTTGATTAGGAATACCCTAATGAGATGCAACCTTTTCTTATAAAGAAGCGTTCAGTATGCTACTGAACTTCTCATCATGCTTGATTACTTCTTAGCCTTGAGAGCCTTTGCAATCTGAGCGTCAGCCTTAGCAACAGCCTTGTCGTAAGCCTTCTGAGCCTTAGCCTTAGCCTTGTCATCAGCAGCCTTCTTCACGCCTTCATAGAGCGTCCAAAGGTTGTTCTTAGCCGTAGCTTCCTTCTGAGCAGCGGTAAATGCCTTAGCAGCTTCTTCTACAGCCTTCTCTTCAGCTTCGGGAGCATAAGCGTGCTTGTAACCCTTCACCTTGTTCCAGTTACCACGGGTAAAGTCGGGGAATTCTACAGCAGCGCAGTTGTTATCCATAGAGAGTGAACCGAGTTCAGCGAGGCTACACCATTCAGCGAGGTCATAAACGTCCATGTCGAGGGGAAGACCGTTCTGGAGGCAGTAAACCATACGTGCATCCATGATGAAGTCCATACCACCGTGGCCACCTACTTCCTTAGCCATTTCGCCATACTTCTTGAGGATGGGGTGCTGGTACTGTGCTTCGAGTGCCTTCTTTTCAGCATCAGGCATGAAACCGTGAGAGCTGAGGTTGTCCACCTTGGGCTGGTGACCCGTAGCAGCCAACTGCTTAGCGTCTACAGCGTAACCTTCAGAAGGATACTTGTTAGCAAAACCCTTAGTACCCGTCAACTGGTAGAGACGGTTGTAGGGCTGGGGAGTCATTACGTTGTGCTGGATTTCGATCACCTTACCGTTTTCCGTACGGATGAGGGTCGTTGTGTGGTCACCATTACGGTAGTTTTCGCAAGGCTTGCCCGTCTTCTTTTCTACATATTCCTTACCGTGGAAACTCTTCGTATCCATAGCAACGAGCGTAGTCATGCGGTCACCACGGTGAATGTCGAGTGCCTGAGCAACAGGACCGAGGCCGTGCGTAGCGTAAACGTCACCACGGTTCTCCATGTTGTACTTCATACGCCAGCCGAGTTTTTCTTTGTCCGTTCCGTTGGGGTTCTTCCAGTAGTAATCCCAGAAGTCATCGAGGTTGTGGATGTAAGCACCCTGAGCGCGGATGATTTCACCGAACACACCATGCTGAGCCATGTTCAACGTGTTCATTTCGAACCAGTCGTAGCAGCAGTTCTCAAGAATCATGCAGTGCTTACGCGTCTTTTCAGAGAGGTTGATGAGATCCCAGCACTGTTCGAGGTTCATAGCAGAGGGAACTTCGATAGCCGTGTGCTTGCCATTTTCCAATGCGCACTTAGCTACGGGGAAGTGGTGATCCCAGTCCGTTGCTACATAAACGAGGTCAATGTCATTGCGCTTGCAGAGTTCTTCGTAACCCTTTTCGCCTGAATAGATGACAGCAGGAGCAAGGCCAGCATTCTTCAAGTATTTCTGGCAACCTTCTGCACGGCCAGCTTCGTAGTCACAGAGCGCAACAATCTCCACACCGGGGATGTGGCAGAAACGTTCTACAGCACCGGGACCACGCATACCGAGACCAACGAACGCTACGCGGAGGTTCTGGATTTTCGGTGCAGTCAAGTTAAGAACATCCTTCTGTCCAGCCGGACGCTGAGGAGTATCAACTACAATGGTACCCTTGTTCCAATGCCACTTGGTAGAGGGTGAAAGGGACTGTGCATTTGAAACCGAAATGCCCATAGAGAGCATGGCAGCAAATGCAAAAGCAAAGCATTTTACGAGTCTCATAAAATTGTATTAAGGGGTTAAATGTTTCTGTCTTGCAAAGTTAGAAGTTTTCTATTTGTATCAAACAATCGGGTCGCGAGATTTAATGTATTTCTTCGAAATCCACGTATTTTCCTTCGTTTTTTTCAAAAATCTTTCCCGATCGTTTTTGACGTGAATTGGGGTTTCCTTCGTGGTGTGCATTGCCAGCACGTGTGTCCGTATGCTGGTGGGTTGATTCTGCTTGTTGTTGATGAGGGCTTTGGTTCGTATTGCCAAAGCCGCCAAAGCTACAGAAGGGACCAAATGCCCCTTTAGCTGTGCTTGATGTCCCCTTGCCAAAGAGCATTTGGGTGACGATACGAATGAGCCCAATAAAGAGGAGGATGCCGCCAAAGATGAAGATGAAAAGGCATCCGAGCATTGATTTCATAAGCATGGAGTCTTTTTAGTTCAAAAGAATTATTCGTTGCGTATCATGTTAGATGTAATGAGGTTGTTCATTACCGAAATCATAATGTAGAGCAGAATGATGACGGCAAACCCCATCCATTGCAACCAAATAAGCAGAATGGCACTGCATAAGATGAAGGAATAGCGCAACACATTGTCCTTGACGGCAAACGATTTAAACTTGAGCGCAAACATGGGAATCTCACATACAAGCAACCAGCAGGATGCGACCACGCCTCCTAATAAGGCAAAAGCGAGCCAGGGCTCTCCCGTCAACCAACCCGTTGATTCCATACCGACGCTCAGCGAACCCCAAAAGAGGGCATTGGCCGGAGTCGGCATTCCGATAAAGGTCGTAGTCTGTCGTTCGTCCAGGTTGAACTTGGCCAGTCGTAAAGCCGAAAAAGCAGCAATCAGGAACGCGCCACAAGGCAGGTAGGGCGTAATGCCCCACGTCGTCACCGGACAATTTGCCGGACAATTGGCTGGGAGCAAGAGTGTCTGGATGAGGCTAAATACAATAGCTGCCGGCGCAAAACCAAAGGTAATGTCGTCAGCCAGTGAGTCAAGTTCTTTGCCAATGGGGGAGGCAACATGGAGCAGGCGAGCGGCAAACCCGTCAAAGAAGTCAAAGGTTGCTCCGAGCATAATCAAGAGGAAAGCTACTTGGTATTCACCACAAAAGGCATAGTAAGTGGCGATGCAACCCGAGATAAGGTTGCTACATGTCAGCAAGTTAGGGATGTGCTTTTTCATTGTTATTTCTTCTATAAATCGGGAAAGGTGAAGTCGCAGCAACTCTTGGGCTGGCGGCTTCACCTTAGCTGTAAGGAGGGTATTTTTATTTCAATCGGGCAATAACGGTCTGGTTGCCTACCGTCTTTTGTCCCATCTTAACCAGAACTTCTGTGCCAACAGGCAGGTAAACGTCTACGCGTGAGCCAAACTTGATGAAGCCCATGTGTTCGTCAATGCAACACTCTTCGTTTTCACGGGCATACGTTACAATGCGTCGAGCCACCGCACCCGCTACCTGGCGCACCAATACTTCGTGACCTTCAGGAGTTTCGATGACAACCGTCGAACGTTCGTTTTCCGTGCTTGCCTTCGGAAGCCAAGCTTTATGGAAGTTACCATTGTGGTGAGCCACCTTCTTCACGATTCCCTCTACAGGGAACCAGTTCGCGTGTACATTGGTGACCGACATAAAGATAGAGACCATGAGTCTGCGGTCATGGAAGTATTCATTCTCTTCCACTTCTTCGATGACCACCACCTTACCGTCAGCAGCTGCCACAACTGTACCTTCAACATCGCCTTCGAACAGTCGAATCGGGCAGCGGAAGAAGTTGACCGCAATGGCGTAGAGTATGATGCTAATGGCGAGGATGATGTAGAAAGGAAGCAGACACACATCTTTCAGCAAGAAGTAAAGCAAGCCGTTGATAACAAGGATGGCTGCTAAACTGTTACGCAAGATGACAGTACCTTCGTGGTGTAGTCTGGGCTTTTTTATTCTGGGTCTTCTTACCATTGAGAGGATGAATCAGAGGATTAATGTGAAAATTGCGAGGCAAAGGTAATAAAATATTTTGATTGCAACTTGTCGGTATGGGTCAGGATTAGGTGGAAGAATATGCAGTTATGCTGTAAAAATGTATGATTATGGAGGATTTCACTGCATGAAAGCGAATGAAGAGGCATTGGTACGGAGAAAGATTCTCTTCTTTCAACAACCGCAACCTTTATTCCTTCCATTCCTTTGATAGTGCACTTTCGAGTTCTTCTGCCGACAGGCGAAGTTTGAAGTTTCCATTTTCAGCAATCGAGATACCGCCCGTTTCTTCCGACACAATGATGGCGAGGCAGTCACTCTTTTGCGAGATGCCCAAAGCCGCGCGGTGACGCAAACCCAGTGATTTCGGGATGTCCGTGTCGTGCGAAATCGGGAGGATGCAACCTGCGGCCTTGATGCGCTTGTGCGAAATAATCATGGCACCGTCGTGGAGCGGACTGTTCTTGAAGAAAATGTTTTCAATCAGTCGTTGCGTAATGTCCGCATTGATTTGGTCGCCCGAACTGCTGTATTCACTTAGTCCCACATAGCGTTCAATGACAATCAGTGCTCCCACCTTTTGTTTACTCATGCTGATACATGCCATGACTAGTGGCATGATGTCTTCGCGGTGTACCCCGTCTGTATCCTTGTTGGAACTGAAGAGGCGGTACAGGAAGCGGTTGCCCGGCCGGGAGCCAATGGTTGAAAAGAAGTGGCGTATTTCTTCCTGGAACAGGATAATCAGTGCCAGCGAACCGACATTGACCAACTTGTCGAGAATGCCGCCAAGCAAGCGCATTTCGAAGATTTGTGACACGAAGATCCAAACCACAATAAAGACGATGATACCACCAAATATGTTGGCCGAACTGGACTCCTTCATGAGTCGGTAAATGTAGTATAGTAGCAGGGCTACCAGCGTGATGTCCAGTATGTCTTTAAATCCAAATTCAATCATGGGGCAGGCAAATTGTAAGTGAGTAACGGAGCAGTGGGGCAGGGGAGAAGGCGTGTAGTGAGGGAAGACGTTTGTTAGTCTGACGGCTGTGTCATCTTCAGGTACATCCGTTTGGCCTCAACTGCTTCCTTCACATCGTGTACACGCAGCATGTGGGCTCCCTTCATCAGTGAGATGGCGTGGAGCACCGTTGTGCCGTTGAGTGCCGTTTGTGGAGTACCGCCCAAGAGCTTATAGATCATCGATTTGCGGGAGATGCCTACCAATAGCGGACAATCCAACTGATGGAAGTCCTCAAGGTGGTTCATCAGTTCATAGTTATGTTCCAGCGTCTTGCCAAATCCAAAGCCCGGATCCGTGATAATGTCTTTGGCTCCCATTTGGTGCAGTCGGTCAATCTTTTCTGCCAGGTAAAGAATCACCTCGCGCAACACATCGTCATAATGCGGAGCCTGCTGCATCGTTTGAGGGGTGCCTTGCATGTGCATCAAGATGTAAGGCACGCCCAGTTGAGCCACCGTGCGAAACATCAGGCGATCCATCATGCCCCCTGAGATGTCATTAATCATGTCCGCACCTCCTTCTTCAATCGCCATTTTGGCAACATCGGCACGAAATGTGTCCACAGAAACGGGTACTTCGGGGTAGCGTTCGCGCACCATGCGCAAGCCGCGGCGTAAGCGTTCCATTTCCTCTTCCGCACTGACATCGTCAGCTCCAGGTCGTGAGGAATAAGCTCCGATGTCAATCATGTCGGCACCGTCTGCCATCATTTGTTCCAGTCGCTGCGTAATTGCAGTTTCGTCGGTCGTACGGCTTTCGGCATAAAAAGAGTCGGGCGTGATGTTGAGGATGCCCATTATTTGAGGTTCATGGAGCGGATAGAGCTTTCCGCGAAGATTGAGTGAGAACATGGACGTCATGAAGATAGCGTTAAGTATGAATGAGTGAGGAGGCATCGGAATCCAATCGCGCTTCGAAGACGGGTGCTTCGTCTATACCATTTTACCGTCAGTCTGAAAGGAGTGTTTCCTTAATCTTTATAAGGGGGTATCACACCGTGTAGCACAAGGTGTACACGGTTCGCATAAGGTTGAAGATGTTTCTTTCTACATCCGATACCGACCCTCTTCCTCTTAGGCAGTATATGGCACGATTTTCTCCTCTCCCAAAGTGTAGTTTGCGTCCGGCAACTTTTCATCCGGAGAACGAAGGCAAAAGTAGACAAAACATTTTAAGGCTGGGCTACGTGAACGGGATAAAGCAGTAATTTTGCATCGATTTTCAAGCAGGTATTCCCCCTTTCATTTGCCTGCTTATTTTGTATTCAAGGGTGCGAACCCTATTTTTGAACCAACATCCATTCATTCATGTCCCTTTCCGAACTTTATCAACTTTATTTGGAACACCCCGTGGTAACGACCGACACGCGCGATTGCCCGGAAGGCTCCTTGTTTTTTGCCCTTCGCGGTGCCAATTTCGATGGCAATGCCTTTGCCCGTCAGGCACTCCAGTCAGGTTGCGCTTACGCCGTAGTCGATGATCCCTGTGTGTGCGAAGCGGTTTCTGCGTCTGAAGCCTCCCGTTATATCTTAGTCGATGACGTGCTTACTACCCTTCAGCAACTGGCTGCCTACCATCGTCGGCAATTGGGTATTCCGGTTATACAAATCACGGGAACGAACGGAAAGACTACCACCAAGGAGCTCACCGCTGCGGTCTTGGCCACGAAGTGGCACGTGCTCTATACGCAAGGCAATTTCAACAACCATATTGGAGTACCCAAGACCTTGTTACGCCTCAACTCCGCTCACCAGTTGGCTGTCATCGAGACGGGGGCTAACCATCCGGGCGAGATCGCCGAACTTTCCGCTTTGGTCGACGCCAATTGTGGATTGATTACCAACGTAGGACGTGCGCACCTGGAAGGCTTTGGCTCATTTGAAGGAGTCATCCATACGAAGGGGGAACTTTATGATTACCTGCGTCAGAAGCCTGGTGCCTTCATCTTTCTCGATGGAGACAACCCGCACTTGGCACCCATTGCCGAGGGTATTCCTGCCGTCACCTACGGACTTCCAGGTAAGGGCTATGACGTCGAAGGCGAAATCGTGGCGTGCAATCCCTGGTTGCAATTTCGCTTCCGTGTCAAAGGGGGAGAATGGCACACCGTTCAGACTCATTTAATAGGCTCCTACAATTTAACTAACGCGCTCGCCGCCCTGGCTGTAGGCATGCGTTTTGATGTAAGTCCTGAGCAAGCAGCACAGGCTATCGCCGCTTATGTGCCAAGTAATAATCGTAGCGAATTGCTCCGTACGGCTCACAACGAGTTGATTGTCGATGCTTACAATGCCAATCCGACCAGTATGCGGGCGGCACTTGACAATTTTGCCCTCATTTCGCATCCGCATAAGATGTTGATTTTGGGTGAAATGCGCGAACTGGGGGCCGTTTCAGCCGAAGAACACCAAAAGGTGGCCGCGCAAGCCCTTTCCTTGGGGGCTGAAGCCGTGTGGTTCGTAGGTGAAGAATTTCAGCCTTATAGTGAAGGTGCTCAGTGGTTTCCCGATGTGGAAGCCGTCAAGACAGCCCTGTCGGGTGGAGCAAAACCCGCCGAACGGCTCATCTTGATAAAGGGGTCTAACGGAACGAAACTCTTCCAGTTGCCTGCCTTGTTGTAGAAGATGGTTGGGCTATATCCTCTCCTTGCAGGACGAAGAACTTCTATTCTGTAGCGAAGACCCGATGAGGAGGCTTTGTGTCGGGATAGGGCTTCAGTTCTCCTTCAATCGACATCTGTCTTTAAAAACGATTCAAGTCTAAACTCGCATTTTGCGGTGTTTTGCACGGTGCGTTCAGTCGTAAAAGTGAATAACGAAAGGCTCCGTACCGTGCGAACCAGCGCAAAAGCGAGTTTTTTTGTGTTCCGTACAATGCGGATTGTTATAAAAGCGGATTTTTTAGGGTTCCGCAGCGTGCGGACTGTTGTCAAAGCAGAATATTTAGCGGTTCGCACTGTGTGAGTCGTTGCAAAATCGGTTTTCTTAGGGGTTGGCAATGTGAAGATCCTTGTAAAGCGGAATTTTTAGGGGCTCGAACAGTGCGGACTGTTTCAAAAGCGGAATTTTTAGGAGTTCGCACAGTGCGAACCGTTTCAAAAGCGGAATTTTTAGGGTTCCGCATAGTGCGGACTATTGTCAAAGCAGAATTTTTAGGGGCTCGCAGCGTGCGGACTGTTGTCAAAGCGGAATTTTTAGCGGTTCGCACTGTGCGAGCCGTTGCAAAATCGGTTTTCTTAGGGGTTGGCAACGTAAAAACCCTTGTAAAGCGGAATTTTTAGGGGCTCGCACAGTGCGGACTGTTTCAAAAGCGGAATTTTTAGGAGTTCGCACAGTGCGGACCGTTTCAAAAGCGGAATTTTTAGGGTTCCGCACAGTGCGGACTGCTGCAAAAGCGGAATTTACGTGGCTTCGCACAGTGCAGACTGCTGCAAAAGCGGAATTTACGTGGTTTCGCACAGTTCAACCCTCTAAAAATTCAGCTTTACAGCTATTCCGCACCTGGTAAGCAGGTTTCTTGTGTGCTTGCCAGTTATTTTGCAGCGCACAACCATTTTCGTTTTCCTTTTTCACAAGACATAAAAATCCCCATCCGCTCCGTAGAGCAGATGGGGATTTTATTCATTAAGCGTATCGTTATATTAAGCCTTTACGCGGTTGAGGTAAGAGCCGTCACGCGTATCCACTTCGATGATTTCGCCTTCGTTGATGAAGAGAGGCACACGAACTTCAACACCCGTTTCCAACTTAGCGGGCTTTGTTGCGTTGGTAGCCGTGTCACCCTTGAGGCCCGGTTCCGTGTAAACAATCTGCAATTGAGTCTTCACGGGCATTTCAGCGAAAAGAATCGTTTCCGTAGAAGCGTCGCTTACTACTTCGCAGATGTCACCTTCCTTCATGTAGTCAACACCAGTGATCAAGTCCTTACCGATAGGCACTTGGTCGAACGTTTCCTGGTTCATGAAGATGTAGTCCGCGCCTTCCATGTAGAGGTACTGGTAGGGGCGACGTTCTACACGTACGTCTTCGAGAGCTTCGCCAATGTTGAAACGCTTTTCGAGTACGCGACCATTTACAACATCTTTCAGCGTGGTACGCATGATGGTGTTACCCTTACCGGGCTTTACGTGGAGGAAGTCAATGCAGAAGTAGAGCTTGCCATCCAAACGGATGCAGGTGCCCTTCTTGATGTCTTGTGATTTAATCATTGGTATGTTTAATGAATATGTTTTGGATTTACGGCGCAAAAGTACTTCTTTTTCAGTAAATACAGAAAGAAGGGGTTTCGAAAAGCACCTTTGTGGGCAGGTAGATTGGATGAAACGGAGAATATCCGTGGTTTCGTTTTGCGCATCACGGTGCATCTACTACTTTTGCAAGCGTATGAAATTCTCTTTTGTAATCCCTGTATACAATCGTCCCGACGAAGTCGACGAATTGCTGGAAAGTTTGACCCACCAGACCCGTACCGACTTTGAAGTCGTGATTGTAGAGGATGGTTCGTCCATTCCCTGTCAAGACGTGGTCGACCGATATAAGGACCGTTTGGCTGTCCGTTATTACCAGAAAGCCAATTCTGGTCCAGGACAGACGCGTAACTATGGTGTGGCTCGCGCGGAGGGAGAGTATGTGTTGATACTCGACTCTGATGTGGTGTTGCCTGAAGGCTATGTGGCTGCGGTCGAGCGCGACCTCGTGGCTCGTCCGACCGATGCCTTTGGGGGTCCCGACCGGGCGCATGCTTCCTTCACTCCGATGCAGAAGGCCATCAACTATGCCATGACTTCCTTCTTTACGACAGGCGGTATTCGCGGTGGGAAGAAGAAAATGGATAAGTTCTATCCCCGTTCCTTTAATATGGGAGTCCGTCGAGAGGTGTATCAAGCCTTGGAAGGTTTCTCTGCCATGCGTTTTGGTGAAGATATTGATTTCTCCACCCGCATCTTCAAGGGAGGGTACCGTTGTCGCCTGTTTCCCGAAGCCTGGGTGTGGCACAAGCGGCGCACCGATTTGCGTAAATTCTTTAAGCAGGTACACAATTCGGGTATCGCTCGCATCAACTTGATGAAACGCCACCCCGGCACATTGAAGCTGGTACATTTGTTGCCGGCAATCTTTACTGTAGGTTGCGCGTTGCTCCTTGTGCTCTTCCTTTTGGCATGGAGTTTGGGATGTCCGCATAGCTGGGTGTTGCTGTTGCCCTTCCTGCTTTTCGCCTTGATTATCTGTGCAGACGCCACGCGTGCAGAAAAGAGCCTGTATGTAGGTATCTTAGCGGTCGCAGCCTCCTACGTTCAGTTGTGGGGCTACGGTTCGGGTTTTGTTCGTGCCTGGTGGGAACGTTGTGTCCTCGGTCGCGGCGAGTTTGAAGCCTTCAAGAAGAATTTCTATAAATAGGTGTGAAGCAGTAACCTAAAAGGTAGAAATCCTGCTTGACCTCGTGGAGTAGGGGAGGAGTTGTCGTCCGATTTTATCGGCCTGATGCTTCCTTTCTATCATTTGCCCCGCAAATGTCGTTTGACGTTTGCGGGGCAAATGCGTTGGAAGTCAAGATTACTTTACAGCTTTCTTTGTTAGTTATTCTTATTCTTGTGATTGAAGTAGCGTTCGCCTAAAACAGCGACAATGGCCACGAGGGCAAATAGGATGACAAGCTTCATAAAGAGGAGAATTTAATGAGGAAATTTCGATTGACGCAGCAAATATAACCCGTTTTATGCGAAAGCTTGACAAAAGGTTAGCGCAAATCCCGATGATTAAGTAAGATGTGCTACCTTTGCTCACCTACTGAAAAGGCAATAACTTTGCTGTAAGTCGGTGTTGAAATTTAGTTCTCTCAAAAATGCGGTGCATGAATCTGATGGTAAGGGTATACGTGCAAGCCATGTGACTGAACGTTCTAATTAATTTCATCACCTGCTTATAACCTGCTTCTATTATGAATTCATCCGATAAACAGCCCGTCAAGTTTTCCATCACGGATATGAGTTTGGAAGACCGTCCGCGTGAGAAGTTTGAGTCGCTTGGTCCCGATGTGCTTTCTGTCAGTGAGTTGCTTGCCATACTCATTGGATCAGGGAGTGCGAAGGAAAATGCGGTACAGTTGATGCAGCGTGTGATGAAGGATTGTGACGGTAGTTTAGCTACCTTGGGACGGATGAGTATCAAGGACCTCTGTCGGTATAATGGCATGGGACCAGCCAAGGCTATCACCGTTCTGGCAGCTTGCGAGTTAGGCCGACGTAGGCTTCGCGAAGACAGTACGCACATACGGCGCATCACGAGTGCGACAGACATTTACCGTTATTTTTTGGACAAGGTGCGTGACTCTCCTGTAGAAGAGTCTCATATTCTTTTACTGAGTCAGAGTTTAGGCATTCTTGGCAGCAAGCTGATCAGTCGCGGCGGCATTACCGGCACGGTAGTCGACGTTCGGATGATTTTACGCGAAGCGCTTTTGGCCAATGCGACGCAAATAGTCTTGATGCACAATCATCCTTCGGGCAGTACACGCCCGAGTGTGCAGGATGACAGCCTGACCGAGAAGGTAAAACACGCTGCTGAAACCATGGACATCCATTTGCTTGACCATGTCATTGTGACGGATGGCGCGTATTATAGTTACCAAGAAGAAGGAAGATTGTAGTGAAGTTGCTTTTAGGTTATACAGCGATGGGACTATAAGGTCATGAAGTTACTTTGGGCGGATGAGGATTTGCAACATGAGCACTCTATCCTCTTATAACTTTCTAACTCTATAATCCCAGACTCCATTCCCCCAACAATCAATTATTCAAATCTAAACAACGATGACTCCTGAAGAAAAATTGAAGATAGAAGAGCGCATTATTGAAGTACTCAAAACAGTGTATGACCCCGAAATTCCTGTTGACATTTATAATCTCGGTTTGATTTATCGGGTAGAAATGCAGGATGACGGTTTGTTGGAAGTTGACATGACGTTGACTGCGCCCAATTGTCCCGCAGCCGACTTTATTGTGGAAGATGTGCGTATCAAGCTCGATGGTGTAGAAGGTGTGAAGGATGCCAAGGTCAACCTGGTGTTCGAACCCGAATGGCACCAAGACATGATGAGCGAAGAGGCCAAGTTGGAATTGGGTTTCCTCTAAGTACGGTTCTGTTCTGACAGGTTACCTGCCTCTTTATCCATTCATTCCACCATTATCCGAACTTCTCCTTCAATACTCTCTCTATGCAACAAGCTACTACCGCTCACGAGTTGCGCGACGCTGATCGCAGTCGCGGACCGATTTACTTTTTGTCAGATGCCCACCTGGGTAGTTTGGCCATACCGCATGCCCGAACGCAGGAGCGAAGACTGGTCAATTTTCTTGACCACATCAAGCATAAAGCACAGGCTGTCTATTTGTTGGGCGACATCTTTGACTTTTGGCATGAGTATCGTACGGTTGTTCCCAAGGGCTACACACGTTTGTTGGGTAAAATCAGCGAATTGACCGACCTGGGCGTAGAAGTACATTACTTCTATGGTAATCATGACCTATGGCAAGGCGATTACTTCGAAAAGGAATGTGGAATGATTGTCCACCGTCGTAATGAGGTTGTGGAGATTCAAGGACAAACCTTCTACTTGGCCCATGGCGACGGATTGGGTACGGATGACCGCAAGTTTAAGTTCCTGCGTGCCCTGTTTCATAATCGTTGGTGTCAACGCATGTTTGCTTCGCTCCATCCTCGTTGGGGCGTAGCGTTTGGCTTGGAGTGGGCCCGCCGTTCGCGCATGAAGCGCGAGAATGGCATGGAGCCGCCTTACCAGGGAGAGGAGAATGAAGAATTGATACGTTTTGCCAAGGATTATCTGCAAACGCATCCCGACATCAACTTCTTCCTGTTTGGTCACCGTCATATCGAATTAGATCTCATGCTTTCCCGTACCACGCGTTTGCTCATCTTGGGTGATTGGATTACCCATTTCTCTTACGCCGTATTGGACGGGGAACAGCTGTTTCTTGAAAACTATATTGAAGGAGAGAGCGAGCCTTAGGGTTCGCTCTTTTTCATATACGAAGTTTTTCTGTCTGCAAAGTTCTCTTTGTTATTTCGGAATTGAAGTTCTTTTTCTAACTTTGCGAGCGGTTTATTAATAAAACGATTATTTATCCTTAATACTCCTATCATTATGAAACAGCGTGTTTTCTTACTCTTTCTTTCCGTTCTGTTTGTATGCAGTGCTTCAGCCCAGCTTCTTTGGAAGGTAGAAGGGAAGAACTTGGCGAAGCCGTCCTACATTATGGGTACGCAACATTTGGCTAAACAATCCTTTGTAGACAGTGTACCCGGATTGCGTGATGCATTTGCAGTTTGCGAACAGGTTTATGGTGAACTCAGTCACGATGCCTTGACCGACCCGGTAGCGGTGCAACGTATGCAGTTGGCCATGATGTTGCCTGGCGAACAGACAATTGACCAAGTACTCAGTGCTGACGAGATGGCACGTCTGAATGCGTTCATGACCCAGTGGATGGGAGCGGACTTCAGTAACCCCATGTTGCAACCCATGAAGCGTATGACACCGGCCGCCCTCAATGCGCAGTTCCAACTGTTGATGGGGATCAAGATAGAGAAGGGGTTTAATATGGAGCAGCAATTCGATGCTTATTTCCTCAAGACAGCAGCCGAACAGGGTAAGCGGGTCGGTGGACTTGAAACGCTCGAATTCCAAACCCAAGTATTGTATGGCAGCACGACGCTTGAACGTCAGAAGGAACAGCTGATGTGTTTGGTAGACAACCAAACCTATATGTATGATATAACGAAACGCTTGATTACGGCCTTTTATTCACAGAATCTGGCAGCTGTTGAGCAGGTGATGAACGAAAAAATGCACAATTCGTGTGACGCTACGCCGGAGGAAGAAGAAGTATTGATTTACGGTCGCAATGCAGACTGGGCGAAGCGACTTCCTCCAATCATGAAACAAGGAAGTACCTTCGTGGCAGTTGGCGTAGCACATTTACCCGGTGAGCGCGGTTTGCTTGCCTTACTGAAGAAAGCAGGATACACTGTAAGTCCTGTAAAATAATAGACCCTTTAATAGATTTGCTTTTTCAATCCATATCTTCGCTTATGAATGACAACTTTCTCGAAGCTTCGCACATAGTGAAGCGCTATGCCGAGCATACGGCACTCAACGATGTAAGCGTCGCGGTGAAGCGCGGCAAAGTATTTGGTTTGCTTGGTCCGAACGGAGCCGGCAAGACCACCTTGATACGTATCATCAACCGCATCACAGCTCCCGATAGCGGTGAAGTAACCTTTGACGGGCATCCGTTTGCTCCAGAGGACGTGATGAAGATAGGCTATCTGCCCGAAGAGCGCGGGCTTTATCGCAAGATGAAAGTAGGCGAGCAGGCGATTTATCTCGCGCAACTCAAGGGCTTGAGCTACAAGGAGGCCAAGGAACGCTTAATCAGTTGGTTTACGAAGTTCGGTATCATGCCCTGGTGGGACAAGAAGCTCGAAGAACTCTCCAAGGGTATGCAGCAGAAGGTGCAGTTTATCATTACCGTACTTCACGAGCCTCCTTTGCTCATCTTCGACGAACCCTTTTCGGGTTTCGATCCTGTCAATGCGGAAATGTTGAAGCGCGAAATCCTGGAACTTCGTGATAAAGGTCATACCGTCATCTTTTCAACTCACAATATGGCTTCTGTCGAAGAGGTTTGTGATGAGATTGCACTAATCAATCATTCGCAGGTTGTGCTTTCGGGCGATGTCGCCGAAGTCAAGAGCCGTTTCCGTACGGGGCTTTATGAAGCCATCACGGTAGACGGCACATTGCAGGAGCAGCCGGGGGTGTTTACCATTCAAAGTCACGTGGAAGTGGGCGGACTCCATACCTACATTCTTCATAAGGCGGAATCATTGACCAACTCCCAGCTTATCAGTCAAGTCGCTTCGTCTGTAGAGCTTCGTTCCATCAGTGAGAAAATGCCGACCATGCAGGAAATCTTCTTGCAGGTAGTTGGTGATCATCAAGTAATCAATCATTCCGTGTAAGGTAGAACCGTTTCAGAGTCTAAGGTCGAAAGGTGCAAAGGTAGCGTTTGACTGTCCAATCATTTTTTCAACTCCCAAGCCCCCGACTTTATAATCTCTATTCTTTCACCGCTAACCCTATACGGATTATGTGGTCTTTAACCTCTAACCTCTAACTTCCTCCCTATGTCAAAGACATTACTAATAATCAAACGTGAGTTTCTGACGCGCGTCAAGAAGAAATCGTTTATACTTCTCACCATACTCATGCCCTTTATCTTTGCCGCTTTGGTCTTTGTACCCGTGTGGTTGGCATCGATTGAGGATGATGAGCAGAAAGCTGTAGCCGTGTGTGACGTGACGGGACGTTATGTCGGCCTGTTGCGCGACGATGCCAATTACCGCTTTGTGCCAGTGACCAACCCCGACGACCCCGCTTACTATTCCGACACGACCCATTACGAGGCAGTCGTAAAGATTGGCGGTGATTTGGTCAAACACCCTAAGGCTGTGACCATCTATTCCAATAAAGAAGTATCTATCGGACTGCTTTCCTATATCGAAAATGTACTCAACGAACAGGTACGTAAAGACAAGTTGACCGCAACGGGTATAGCCGGCATCGAGCAAATCATCGAAGACGTACAGTCCGAAATCAGTGTGTCGACCGTCAAGCGCAATGCCGAAGGCGGTGAAAGCTTTTCGAACAGCGGAATCGCCATGGCAGCCGGCTTCATCACCACCTTCTTGATTTATATGTTTGTAATGACCTATGGAGGCATGGTGATGTCGAGTGTATTGGAAGAGAAAACCAATCGCATTGTCGAACTGATGGTGTCGAGCGTCAAGCCATTCCAATTGATGATGGGTAAAATCGTCGGTATCGCTTTGGTGGGTTTTGTGCAACTTGCTATATGGGGCTTGATGCTGGTATTTATCTTGTTGGGAGCCGGCATGCTGTTCGGCGTGTCGATGGCTGAGGCTCAGCAGGCCTCCCTTTCAACCCCAATGGGGGGAGTGAGTGGAGCCATGGATCCCGCAGCCCTGGCCAGTGCCGGCGAAGCAGGCGAATTGCTCGTCACCCTGTTCAATCTTCCCTTCATAGAAATGGGTGTGCTCTTCGTTCTTTATTTCATCGGGGGCTATTTGCTTTACGCCTCCTTCTTTGCCGCTGTGGGTGCTTCTGTCAATGAGCAGGAAGATTCCTCACAATTTGTCATGCCCGTTGTACTGATAATGATATTCGGTTTGTATGCCGCTATGGGTTCCGTCAACAATACCAACGGACCCCTTGCCTTTTGGGCATCCATGTTCCCCTTGACTTCTCCCATTGTCATGATGGTGCGTGTGCCCTTCAGCGTCCCTCTTTGGCAGGAAATCCTTTCGTTAGTCCTCCTCTACGCGACCGCCCTGGCCTTTGTGTGGTTCAGTGCCCGCATTTATCGTGTCGGTATCCTCATGTACGGAAAGAAACCCAGCGTAAAGGAAATGTTGAAATGGTTGCGCTATAAATAACGGTAGCCGTTGCAAATGGTATCACCCATAAAATTCCGTTCGGGAAGCCCCTCTTACTATTGTGTGAAAGTGGATTTCCGAACGGAATTTTTTTTGCAGGGCTCTGTAAGACTTTTCTTGTTTGGGGATGGCTTTGTGCTACTAATGGGTGTACATTTTCGATTGAGGGATACGATTTACTGCAATCAATCAGCGAGTTTGCTTGCTGTCTGTGCTTTCGTTTGACAAGCTTTACGTGAAGGGAAACAGACGGAAATAGCGTGAATATGTATTTTTGTACGCTTCAAAACATCTCATTAAACGTTTCCATAAATCCTATGATGAATTCAGCAACAAGACTATTGACTTTGTTGGTGGCTTGTTTTAGCCTCTTGGGGGCTTTTGCACAAACTACTTATCGTTTGGGTTACTGTCCCGACGAAATAAGCGATCAAGTACAAACTGCGGTACTTAATGTGAGCTACGACTGCCTGTTTTCGGCGGGCATTGTCATCCCCGAATCGCGCATGAAACTGTTGAAAGGCGGCACCATCCGTAAGGTGCGTTTGGCAACTGAAGAAGGGTTGTCCATGATACATGTCATGTTGCGCCACGAATTAGATGGCCCCAGTATCGAGGGTACCTATACCGATGTGCCGGGAACGACCGAACGCGGTTGGAAGGAAGTTGATCTAACGATGCCCTACATTATCACGGGTGACCAGTTAGTCATTATGTATACGGGCTATCTGCCTGCGGGCAAAGGATTGCTTTGCGAGGGTAATCCGCATCCTGAAGGTTTTTATAGCAAGTCGAATGGCATCGATTGGATGGTAGGCAGTCAGTACGGCTACGGTCCACTCTGTTTGCAGGCTGAGGTTGAAGTCAACGGTGAAATTGTTACTGAAGATTTGGCACTCGCTTCCTTTCACCATGCAGGAGCCTATTACCCAATAGGAGAGTTCGCTCCCATGACCTTTACCCTCAGCAACTTCGGAATGAGTGAAGCCGCCCTGCCCGCAGTACATTACAGTTGGGTCGTAGAGGGACAGGCGGATAACCCTCAGGTAGTGGAAACCCAAGGGAAGGTGGCAGCTGGCGAAACGGTGACTTGTACATTTGATCTCCCTACTACGGCATGTCATGAAGGAGTCAATGAGGTTAAACTTTGGATTGATTCCCATAACGGTGTGACCGTTAACGACACCTTGCGCACAACCTTAGTCGCTTACCAAGAGAGTTATCCACGTCAGACGCTGATAGAGCATTTCTCGACCCTGGTTTGTCCCAATTGTCCGCCCGTTCATGGGTTTATCAACAAAGAGCTGATAAAGAAGAAGCCCGAAACGGTTTGGGTGATTCATCATGTAGGTTTTGGTACGGACGAACTTACCGTAAATGATTCTGAAGAATTGCGCCTGTTGCTCAACGTCACCGCTTCACCCCGATTGACTTACGACCGCCGAGTTGTAACGAACAGCCTGGACGAAAATAATCCGATTATTCCAGGTACGACGGTCTACAGTAGTGAAGCCGACTTCCAGTTTTGTACGAAGCAACCCGCATTTGTTAAGCTGGACTTGGAGACGCAACTTCAAACCGATACGCGCCAATGCGTCCTCACAGTGCGTGGCGAACGGACCAATCTTTGTAGTCAACTTTTTCCCGAAGCCCGACTGACCGTTCAATTTGTAGAAGACAGTGTAACGACCCTGCGGCCACAGTTAGGTTCTGGAGAAAAGATACATAACCACGTTTACCGCCAGTCGCTCACTTCAATCTTAGGAGACGAAATCACTTGGGAAGGTAATACCTTTACCCGGACGTTTGCCATCGACCTGCCGGCACATTGGAATCTCGAACACTTGAAGGCGGTAGCCTTTGTAAACAGTCCGACCGATCAGGGAGGACAGAAGCTGGAGATACTCAATGCCAGTCAGGCCGCAGTCCATCAGCAGCAAACGGGCATAACGGCTGGGACGAATGTCGGAATGAACGTGATAAGTCGTACTTATTACAACCTGCAAGGACTCCGCATTGAACGACCCGCAACGGGAGTTTATCTCGAAAAAGTAGTAACCGCGCAAGGTACTACCGTGCAAAAGCACGTGAAGTAACTTTGTGGTTTGTTATCCATCATTAGGCTCACCCAATCATGTAGGGTGAGCCTATTTAGTTTCCGAAAACTTTGCTCATTAAGCGAGGGTTCGTAACTTTGCAACCCAAAGACGAAAACAACGTGAATAAGGGCTGCTATGTGAACGCTTGCTTGATGGCAGGCTTAACTGGTAAAAATCGATTGAAAGCGGCGGACGAGTGCGTCCGTACGCTGATTTTTTATGTCCGCACGCAGGGTGCCCTATCCCTCGCTGTGCGGCTTTTTTCGTCTTAAAGCGTAGAAGTCTTTGTGTTCGTTGTTTTTAGTCTTCTGTGTATTATTCCAATCATTACATATTAACTATAACATTTAAAGAGCTATGAACTTTACCTTATTTGTCACAGCATTGTTGACAGGGTTGGCGTTCGTAGGCGTCGTGACGGTGTTGGCCAAGCTGATTTCGCCGCGTAGCTACAACGCACAGAAGGAGGAGGCTTATGAATGTGGTGTGCCTACGCGTGGACGCTCCTGGATGCAGTTCCGAGTAGGTTATTATCTGTTCGCCATTCTCTTCCTGATGTTCGATGTTGAAACGATGTTCCTGTTTCCTTGGGCCGTCGTGATGCGCTCACTCGGACCTGCCGGTCTGTTTAGCGTGCTCTTCTTCTTGTTCATTTTAGTTCTGGGCTTGGCTTATGCCTGGAGGAAAGGAGCGTTGAAATGGCAGTAAAGAGAGCAAACATCAAGTCGATTCCTTATGAGGAATTTAAGGACAACGAGACTTACGAGAAGCTCGTTGAAGAACTGAACGCTGGCGGAGCCAACGTCATTGTGCGCAAGTTAGACGACCTTATTGACTGGGGACGCTCTAACTCTCTGTGGCCTTTGACCTTTGCAACCAGTTGCTGTGGTATTGAGTTTATGGCGGTGTGTGCTGCCCGTTATGACATTGCCCGTTTCGGTTTTGAAGTAACGCGTAACAGTCCCCGCCAGGCCGACGTAATCTTGGTTTGTGGTACGATTACGACCAAGATGGCTCCGGTGCTCCGCCGTCTGTATGACCAGATGGCCGACCCGAAGTACGTGGTTGCTATTGGTGGTTGCTCGATTTCGGGTGGACCGTTCAATAAGTCATACCATGTAGTCAATGGTGTGGACAAAATTATCCCTGTGGATGTGTATGTGCCCGGTTGCCCCCCGCGTCCGGAATCATTCCTCTACGGTATGATGCAGTTGCAACGTATTGTTAAGGTTGAAAACTTCTTCGGTACAACCAACCGCAAGGAGAAGGATCCTTACCGTGATGCAGCTGGAGTTAAGGAAGAACAAATCTATAATCAGGAGGAAATGGCATGAGCGAAGAATTGAAATCTCAAGCAAACGTGGAAGCTAAGCCTGCAACGGCTGCTGCTCCCCAAGCACAACCTGCCGCTAAGCCGGCAGCACGTCCCGCCGCTCCTGCTGCTCCCGCTAAGCCGGCAGTCAATGAACTGAAGCCTAAGACCGTTGCTCCCGCTGAACTTTATGCGGAAATGAAGCGCCTGCACGATCAGGAAGGTATGGATCTCCTGCTCAACTTGACAGGTGTAGACTGGATGGAAGAGGGTCTCGGTGTGGTCTATCAAGTAGAATCAACTGCTACAGGTAAGCAAGCCTGTGTGAAGTGTGTGACGACTGACCGCGAAAACCCCATGCTTCCTTCGGTAAGCAACCTTTGGGACATTGCTAATACGTACGAGCGTGAGGTCTATGACTTCTATGGCATTGTCTTTACAGGCCATCCCGACATGCGCCGTCTCTTCATGCGTGAAGACTGGGTGGGTTATCCCTTCCGTAAGGATGACGAAACGGAAAAGAACAATCCGCTTCGTATGACCAACGAACCGCTTAGCGACGTGACGCACGAATATGTGCTTCAGGCTGACGGCAAGGTAGAAAAGGTGGAACATGCCATCTTCCAGCCCGATGACTACGTAGTGAATATTGGTCCGCAGCACCCTTCTACCCACGGTGTACTTCACTTCCGTGTGGCACTCGAAGGTGAAATGATTCGCAAGATTGATCCCGTACTCGGTTACATTCACCGTGGCGTGGAGAAGATTAGCGAGCACATGACCTATCCGCAGACGTTGGCTTTGACTGACCGTTTGGACTATCTGGGTGCGATGCAGAATCGCCACGCGCTTTGTATGTGTATTGAACAGGCGATGGGTGTAGAAGTAAGTGACCGCGTACAGGTAATTCGTACCATTATGGACGAGTTGCAACGTATTGACTCACACATTCTCTTCTTCGGCTGTTTGTGTCAGGACCTCGGTGCAACGACAGCATTCCTTTATGCCTTCCGTGACCGTGAGAAGATTCTCGACATCTTTGAAGAAACTTGTGGTGGCCGTCTTATTCTGAACTACAACACGATTGGCGGTGTGATGGCTGACATTCATCCCAACTTCGTGAAGCGCGTGAAGGAGTTTATTCCTTATATGCGTAAGAATATTCAGGAATACCATGACATCTTTACGGGTAATGTGATTTTCCAGAACCGTTCAAAGGGTGTGGGTGTGCTGACGAAGGAGCAGGTGATTTCATTCGGCTGTACTGGTGGTACGGGTCGTGCTTCCGGTTGGCACAATGACCTCCGTAAGCTTCGTCCTTATGCTGCTTATGACCGTGTGCAATTCAATGAAGTGATTCGTACCGAAGGAGATTCTTTCGCTCGTTACATGATTCGTCTCGACGAAATTCTTGAAAGCTTGAACATTATCGAGCAACTCATCGACAACATTCCCGAAGGCAACTTCCAGGAAAAGATGAAGCCCATTATCAAGCTTCCCGTTGGTACGTTCTTCAGCGAAGTTGAGGGTAGCCGTGGCCGTATCGGTGTGTTTATCGAGAGCAAGGGTGACAAGTCTCCCTATCGTTTGCACTACCGCTCTACGGGTCTTCCCCTCGTAGCTGTCATGGATACAGCTTGCCGCAATAATATGTTGGCGGACTTAATTACCATTGGCGGTACAGTCGATTACGTAGTTCCCGACATTGATAGATAAATCTTTTAAGTTGAAAAGTTGAAGGTTTAAAAGTTAAGAGGATACGTTTGTCAAGTTTGTTTCATGGAAGCTCCTGTCTTTTCTTTTGAAAAACTCCAAGTATGGCAACGTGCCCGTGAATTTAATCACAAGGTCTTTAGTGTCTAACTACAAGGTTTCCTTATGGGCAATCTCATAAACTTTTAAACTCATAAACTTCGAAACTCAATATTTAAATCTCATGTTTGATTTCTCAATAGTAACAAACTGGCTTCATGGCTTTCTCATGCAGACGTGTGGCTTTGCCGAGTGGGGTGCAATCTTGACGGAGAGTATTCTCGTGGCATTGGTCATCATCACGTTGTATGCCGTGTTTGCTATCGCCCTTATCTATATGGAACGCAAGGTCTGCGCAGCCTTTCAGTGCCGCTTAGGCCCGATGCGTGTAGGTAAGTGGGGACTTCTCCAGGTATTCAGCGACGTATTCAAGATGCTGACCAAGGAGATTATCAGTATGCGACAGAGTGACCTTTTCCTGCACAACCTCGCTCCGTTCCTGGTTGTGACAGCCTCAATGGTTACTTTCGCTTGTCTGCCCTGGAATATGGGTGCGCACATCATTGACTTCAATGTCGGCGTATTCTTCTTCCTTGCTATTTCTTCTATCGGTGTGGTAGGTATTCTGCTTGCCGGTTGGAGTAGTAACAATAAGTATTCACTCATTGGTGCCATGCGAAGTGGTGCTCAGATTATCAGTTATGAGCTCTCTATCGGTATGACCATGCTCGCCATGATCTGCTTGACCGGTACCATGTCCTTCAGCGAAATCTGCCAGGACCAGTACGTAAACGGTTGGAACATCGTTCGTGGTCACATTCCTGCAGTCATTGCCTTCTTTATCTATTTGGTAGCAGGTAATGCAGAGTGTAACCGTGGTCCGTTCGACTTGCCCGAGTGTGAGAGTGAGTTGACCGCAGGTTATCATACCGAATATTCTGGTATGCACTTCGGTTACTACTACTTGGCAGAGTACTTGAACCTCTTCATCTGTGCCGGTATGGCTTCTACCATCTTCCTCGGTGGCTGGGCTCCCTTGCACATTTATGGTCTCGACGCTTTCAACGGTGTGATGGACCTCATTCCTGGAGCGGTTTGGTTCCTTGGCAAGACCTTCTTTGTAGTCTTTCTGTTGATGTGGTTGCGTTGGACCTTCCCGCGTCTGCGTATTGACCAGATTCTTTCCCTCGAATGGAAGTATCTCGTTCCCTTCAGCATGGTAAACCTTGTCCTCATGGCACTCTGCGTCGCTATGGGATGGCATTTCTAATCAAAGTTGAAAAGTTTATGAGTTGAAGAGTTTACGTGGATGGACTTGTCTGTTAGGGATTGACCGACAAACGCTGAAAGTTCATCGGCCTCTGAACTCCCAAACTTCTTATCTAAACTTTTAAACTTAAATGAATCTCCACTCATGGAAGAAAAAAGTTATATCGGCGGAATCGTCGGTGGATTGAAAAGCCTCGGCACCGGTTTGAAGACCACGATGCGCGAGTTTTTCACCCCCAAGATTACCGAACAATACCCTGAGAACCGTGCGACCAATGTTATGTTTGATCGTTTTCGCGGTTCGCTCACAATGCTCCACAACGAGCAGAATGAGCACAAATGTGTGGGTTGCGGCCTCTGTCAGATGGCTTGCCCCAATGGCAGTATCAAGGTAACGAGCGAGTTTTATGAAACTGAGGACGGCAAGAAAAAGAAGCGTCTCGTTAAGTACGAGTACGACCTTGGTTCTTGTATGTTCTGCCAGCTTTGCACCCGTGCCTGTCCCCACGATGCAATTACCTTTGACCAGAGTTATGAGAACGCAGTATTCGACCGTTCAAAGCTCGTTAAGGTATTGAATCACGAGGGTTCAAAGGTTCAAGAAAAGTAATTGATACATCAAACAAGATTCATGGATTCACAAAATATCATGTTCGTCGTTTTGGCAGTACTGATCATCTTCTCGTCCTTCGCGACAGTGATGACCAAGAGCATTGTGCGTGCTGCCACATACCTGCTGTTCGTGTTGTTAGGCACGGCTGGTATGTATTTTCTGATGGGCTACACCTTCCTCGGTTCTGTGCAAGTCATGGTCTATGCGGGCGGCATCATTGTGCTGTACGTATTCTCCATTTTGTTGACGGAGGGTGCTAAGGAAGAGACCTTCAAGCGTAAGGTAAAAGATGCCTCTTGGGGCTTCCTCCTCGCATTGGTTGGTTTCTGTTCCTTCCTTGGTGTGGTGTTGACCCACAATTTCAAATCACAAGTGCTTACAGCTCCCAGCGAGACTGCCAGCGCAGTTACTTCTATCCAATCTATTGGTAACAACATGCTTTCTACGGGCGACAATGGCTACCTGCTTCCTTTCGAGGCTGTCAGTGTATTGCTTTTGGCTTGTATCGTAGGTGCATTGCTGATTGCCCGTAAACGCTAAAACAAATCTACGTTATGATTCAACTGGAATATCTTCTTATCATTTCAGCCGTCATGATGTTTGCCGGCGTTTTCGGATTTCTGACGCGCCGCAGCACCCTGGCCATTCTTTTGTCGGTCGAATTGATGCTCAATGCTACCGATCTCAATTTTGCAGTATTCAACCGCATGCTTTATCCTGAAGGCAATGAAGGCTATTTCTTCGCACTCTTCTCCATCGCTATTTCGGCTGCAGAAAGTGCCATTGCTATAGCCATCATGATTAACATCTACCGTATGGTGAAAAACATCCAGGCAGATGAGCTTGAAAAGATGAAGTGGTAGAAAAAAGTCTGTAAACATCACAACTAATGGAATCAACAATTCTCATTCTTTTGCTGCCATTCATCTCGTTTCTCCTCCTCGGAGTATTCGGAAAATGGTTCAGCCATAAAGCAGCGGGCTTGACAGGTACTGCCGTACTGCTCGTGGTGACGGCTTTGTCGTACTTCACGGCTTACGAGTATTTCTTCAATACCGCTCGCGTAGACGGGGCACTCCCCACGCTTGTTCCTTACAACATCCAGTGGTTGCCCTTCTTTGTTAAAGGACTGAGCTTCGACATGGGTATTATGCTCGATCCCATTTCGGTGATGATGCTCATTGTCATCTCCACCGTGTCGCTCATGGTCCACATTTATTCATTCGGTTACATGCACGGTGAGCGCGGCTTCCAGCGTTATTACGCTTTCCTTAGCCTCTTCACCATGTCAATGCTCGGTTTGGTTGTGGCAACCAATATTTTCCAGATGTATATGTTCTGGGAATTGGTGGGTGTATCTTCCTACCTCTTGATTGGTTTCTACTACACCTCACCCGCAGCCATCGCCGCTTCCAAGAAGGCATTCATCGTCACTCGTTTTGCCGATATGTTCTTCTTGATTGGTATCCTGATTTACGGTTACTATTGCCATTCCTTTGGCTTTGAGTTTAACCAGGCAGGATTTGCTGAAGGTGCCATGATGCTCCCCACCGCCTTGTTCTTGATGTTCATTGGTGGTGCTGGTAAGAGTGCCATGTTCCCCCTTCACATTTGGTTGCCCGATGCCATGGAAGGTCCTACGCCGGTATCTGCTTTGATTCACGCCGCAACCATGGTCGTTGCTGGTGTGTTCCAGATTGCCCGCCTCTTCCCCTTGTGGATTCAGTACGCACCCGATACGCTCCACATTGTAGCTTGGGTAGGTGCCTTCACTGCCTTCTATGCAGCTGCAGTTGCTTGCTGCCAGAGCGACATCAAGCGTGTACTTGCTTTCTCTACGATTTCTCAGATTGCCTTCATGATGGTATCCCTCGGTGTTTGCACCGAGTATGCTACCGGTCACGAACACGTAGGTTCATTGGGTTACATGGCTTCCATGTTCCACCTCTTTACCCACGCTATGTTCAAGGCATTGCTCTTCTTGGGTGCCGGTTGTATCATTCATGCTGTACACAGCAACGAAATGTCAGCCATGGGCGGTTTGCGTAAGTACATGCCCATCACGCACATTACGTTCCTCATTGCCTGTCTGGCTATTTCAGGTATTCCTCCCTTCTCAGGTTTCTTCTCTAAGGACGAAATCCTCACGGCAGCCTTTGCTTACATGCCTGCCATGGGTTGGATTATGACAGCGATTGCCGCTATGACCGCATTCTACATGTTCCGTCTCTATTACGGCATTTTCTGGGGAACAGAGAATGTAGAGCTTCATGCGAAGCATACGCCTCACGAAGCACCGCTGACGATGACCTTCCCCCTCATGTTCCTTGCTGTAGTAACCTGCGTAGCTGGTTTCATTCCCTTCGGTCATTTCGTAAGTGCTGATGGTCAGCTTTATGACATCCACCTCGACTGGAATGTAGCTGGAACGTCAATTGTCATTGCCGTAGCTTCTATTTTCCTTGCTACTTATATGTACATTGGTTCTCGTCAGCCCAAGGCCGATGCCCTGGCCGAGAAGTTCAGTTCGCTCCATCGTTGGGCCTACAAGCGCTTCTATCTTGATGAGGTTTACCAGTACATTACTCACCGCATCATCTTCGCTCATGTTTCGAAGCCCATTGCCTGGTTCGACCGTCACATTGTGGATGGATTCTTCGACTTCCTCGCCTGGGGCACCAATGCCCTGAGCTTCCGCATCCGCGGTCTTCAGAGCGGTTCAGTTCAGAAGTACGCTTTCGTCTTCCTGCTCGGCACGCTTGTTTTGTTGTTGATCATGGCGTTAGCATAATCCCAAACAGAAACACAATTTACGACAATGAATTTCTTATCATTATTTGTAGTCATTCCTTTGGTCATGTTGCTTGGCCTGTGGTTGGCTCGTGACGTGAAGGGTGTCCGTGCGGTAATGGTCGCTGGTAGTACAGCTTTGCTCGTTCTTGCCGCCTATCTGACCGTGACCTTCATCGGTGACCGTGCGGCCGGAGCTACGGAGGAAATGCTCTACACGGCTTCGGTCAATTGGATCGAACCTCTTCACATTAAATATTCGGTAGGTGTCGATGGTATTTCGGTAGCGATGTTGTTGCTTTCGGCTGTCATCGTTTTCACCGGAACCTTCGCCTCCTGGCAGTTAAAGCCCCTGACCAAGGAATACTTCCTTTGGTTTACCCTGTTGAGTCTCGGTGTATTTGGTTTCTTTATCTCCGTCGACATGTTCGCCATGTTCATGTTCTACGAGGTAGCTTTGATTCCGATGTACCTCCTCATCGGTGTATGGGGTAGCGGTAAGAAGGAATATGCCGCCATGAAGCTGACCCTCATGTTGATGGGTGGTTCCGCTTTCTTGATGTGCGGTATCTTCGGTATCTTCTATGGTGCAGGTGGTAACACGATGAACATCGTTGAGATTGCCAACCACACTGGAGGGGCTCATGCCATTGACTTCGTACAGCAGTGCATTTGGTTCCCCTTGACCTTTATCGGTTTCGGTGTGCTCGGTGCGCTCTTCCCCTTCCATACTTGGAGCCCTGACGGTCACGCTTCAGCTCCTACTGCCGTATCCATGCTTCACGCCGGTGTGTTGATGAAGCTCGGTGGTTATGGTTGCTTCCGCATCGCTATGTACCTTATGCCCGAGGCTGCCAATGAGTTAGGATGGATTTTCCTCATCCTCACGGGTATTTCTGTGGTTTATGGTGCATTCTCTGCTTGCGTACAGACCGACTTGAAGTACATCAATGCTTACAGTTCTGTGTCACACTGTGGTCTCGTACTCTTCGCCATCCTCATGCTCAACCAAACTTCTTGCACGGGTGCCGTGTTGCAGATGTTGAGCCACGGTTTGATGACGGCCCTCTTCTTTGCCCTCATCGGTATGATTTACGGTCGTACGCATACGCGTGACATTCGCGAACTCAACGGATTGATGCGCATTATGCCCTTCCTTTCTGTAGGTTACATTCTCGCTGGTTTGGCTAACTTAGGTCTTCCTGGTTTCTCTGGTTTCATTGCCGAGATGACCATCTTCGTGGGTTCGTTCCAGAATGCGGACACCTTCCACCGCGTGTTGACGATTGCAGCCTGCTCATCCATCGTGATTACCGCAGTCTACATCTTGCGTGTGGTTGGTAAGATTCTTTATGGTACTTGCACTAACGAACACCATCTCAAGTTGACCGATGCTACTTGGGACGAGCGCTTCTCTGTAATCTGCCTCATCCTGGCTGTAGCTGGTTTGGGTATGGCTCCGTTCTGGGTAAGCGACATGATTACGACGGGTGTAGCACCCATCGTTGATCACATCCATTCGGCAGCCGTAACCGTATCTTCTTGCAATCCCTTCCTTTAATCTCCAATAAATACAGACAAAATGGATTATTCGCAATTCTTATATATGCACGAAGAGTTGTCTCTGCTGGCAGTGATTCTCATCCTGTTTGTAGCCGACCTCTTTATGTGTCCTGATAAAAAGAGCGGGAAGGGCGTTTACAATACTTGCCTGCCTGTAGTGTTGCTTGCAGCACACACCGCGCTCAACTTTCTGCCCTGTTGCACTGCTGAGGCTACCGAAGCCTTTGGTGGCATGTATCAGTACACCCCGATGATGACCATCCTCAAGTCGGTGCTCAACGTAGGTACGCTCGTTGTCTTCCTCATGGCTCACAAATGGCTGAGCCGCGAGGAGAACCTTGTCAAGCAAGGTGAGTTCTATATGTTGGTACTCTTCACCCTCTTGGGTATGTACTTCATGATTTCCAGCGGTCACTTCTTGATGTTCTTCATCGGCTTGGAGTTGGCATCCGTGCCCATGACCGCCTTGGTAGCTTACGACAAGAAGCGTTTCGAAAGTGCCGAAGCAGGTGCTAAGTTCATCTTGCTCGCTCTTTTCTCCAGCGCCCTCTTGCTCTATGGCATTTCACTCATCTATGGTGCTACGGGTACCCTTTACTTCAGTGAAGTAGGCGTATTGCTCGATGGCTCTCTCTTTACCATCTTTGGCATGTTGCTCTTCATCACCGGTATGGGTTTCAAAATCTCGCTCGTTCCCTTCCACCTCTGGACAGCTGACACCTACGAAGGTGCACCGACCGTAGTAACGGGTTACCTCAGCGTGATTTCAAAGGGTGCTGCAGCATTCGTGTTGCTCACTGTACTCGTCAAGGTGTTTAGTGTTAGCACATTGTTCGAAAGCTGGAATACCGCGATGTTCTGGATTATTGTAGCTTCGATTACCATTGCCAATCTCTTTGCCATTCGTCAGAACAACCTCAAGCGATTCATGGCCTTCTCAGCTATTTCGCAGGCAGGTTACCTTGTACTGGCAGTGATGGATGGTACGGCTCAGGGCATGACCGCACTTGTGTTCTATCTCTTGGTCTACATGGTATCTAACCTCGGTGCTTTCGCAGTGATGACCAGCATTGAAGAAAACAGTGGTAAGATTAACATCAGCGATTACGATGGTCTTTACCAGACGAATCCGAAGCTTGCGTTCCTCATGACGCTCTGCCTCTTCTCTTTGGCAGGTATCCCGCCCTTCGCAGGATTCTTCTCCAAGTTCTTCGTCTTTATGGCCGCTTTCCACGCAGGTTACCACCTGTTGGTATTCATCGCCTTAGTCAACACCGTGATTTCGCTTTACTACTATCTGTTGATTGTAAAGGCTATGTACATTAAGCCCAACGAAAGTCCGATTGCGACATTCAAGAGTGATGGTTACAGCCGTCTCGCTTTGGCACTCTGTACACTCGGTGTACTCGTGCTCGGCTTGGGTGGCGTATTCTATAGCTATATTGACGCGTTCAGTTATGGTCTTTAATCGCTGAACGGAAACAGGCTAATTCTCATTTCGGCTCTGCTGTTGTTTGGAAAGAACAACGGGAGAGCCGATTTTTTGTGCAAAGTGAATAGTTTGGATAATGCGAAGGATAGGGGAGAAGTCTACCTCCGTTTGACATTTTCTCAAATTCCTAAGGTTTCGCGTTGATTTAATCTGTACTTTTGCAATGCGTTAACAAAATGGAGTGGACAAATTCTTTTTTTCTTTTGTCTATCGCCTTCATACCCACTACACATACTTAAGTCTGTTGGGGCTTGAGCGGGGTATGGATCGGTCTTTGAACGCTCTATTTTTCAATTCACTCGTTTATTCATAACTCTTCGAGGCTGATGTACGCGTTACGTCAGCCTTCCTAAATTTTTAATCTACATAATGGAACTCATTGAACAACTCATTTCCCGCGCAAAGGCGAACAAGCAGCGTATTGTACTTCCCGAAGGTACAGAAGAGCGTACATTGAAGGCAGCCAACCAAATTCTGACCGACGGTGTGGCCGACCTGATTCTCCTCGGCAATGTGGATGAAATCCACGCTAAGGCGAAGGAATGGGGCTTGGGTAACATTGACCGTGCTACGATCATCGACCCCGTCAACAGCCCGAAGAAGGAAGAATATGCACAACTTCTCGCCGAACTTCGTAAGAAGAAGGGCATGACCATTGAGGAAGCTCGCAAGAAGGTGGAGGATCCCCTTTATTACGGTTGCATGATCATTAAGAGTGGCGATGCTGACGGCCAGTTGGCAGGTGCACGCAATACGACGGGTGACGTACTTCGTCCTGCTTTGCAGATTATCAAGACTGCTCCCGGCATTACTTGCGTGAGCGGTGCCATGTTGCTGTTGACGCACGCTCCCGAATGTGGTGATAACGGTGTGCTCGTGATGGGTGATGTTGCTGTAACTCCCGTTCCCGATGCTAACCAACTCGCACAGATTGCCGTTTGTACCGCTCAGACAGCCAAGGCTGTGGCTGGTATCGAACCGCGCGTGGCTATGTTGAGTTTCTCAACCAAGGGTTCTGCTAAGCACGAAGTAGTAGACAAGGTGGTAGAGGCTCTTCAGATTGCAAAGGAAATGAAGCCCAACCTGCTTATCGATGGTGAACTTCAGGCTGATGCGGCTCTCGTTCCTTCTGTAGGTAGTTCCAAGGCACCGGGTAGCCCCATCGCAGGTAAGGCCAACGTCCTCGTAGTTCCGAGTCTCGAAGTGGGTAACATCGGTTACAAGCTTGTACAGCGTCTGGGTCATGCTACTGCTGTAGGTCCTATTCTCCAGGGTATCGCTCGTCCCGTCAACGACCTTTCACGCGGTTGCTCTATCGATGACATCTACAAGATGATTGCCATCACAGCCAACCAGGCCATTGCCGCTAAGGAAGAAGAAAACGCCTAAGTAAAGGCTCTAACGCCTTTCCGCGTTATGATTTCTATCTCCTCTTAAACTCCCTCAATACACATATACATTTCTTTATCCCAATGAAAATTCTCGTCATCAACTGTGGTAGCTCTTCCATCAAGTACAAACTCTATGAAATGGACGACAAGAGCGTATTGGCTGCAGGTGGTATTGAAAAAATCGGTCTTGAAGGTTCTTTCCTCAAGACTAAAATCAATGGTGAAACGAAAATCATCGAATCAGCTTGTCCCACCCACACGGAAGGTATTAAGCTGATGTTTGATACGCTCCTTCATCCTGAATACGGAGCTATTCAGAGCCTCGATGAAATTAGCGCAGCTGGTCACCGTATCGTGGCTGGTGGTCGCTTCACCAAGAGCCAGGTTGTAACAGACCAGATGCTCGAAGAGTGGAAGCAGTACATGGAACTTGCTCCCCTTCATTCTGAAGCTCACCTCAAGGGTTATGTGGCAGTCAAGAAGATGTTGCCCGAGCTTCCCCAGGTATTTGTATTCGACACAGCTTTCCATCAGACGATGCCTGCTAAGGCATACATGTATGCCGTTCCCTATAAGTATTATGAGGAGAACAACGTACGTCGTTGGGGTGCTCACGGTACGAGCCACCGCTTCGTAACCGCTCGCGTTTGCGAAGTACTCGGCGTGAATCCGAAGGATGTGCGCATCGTCACTTGCCACATCGGTAACGGTGCTTCTGTTTCTGCTGTGAAGTATGGCGAATGTGTTGATACGTCAATGGGTCTGACCCCGCTCGAAGGTCTCATGATGGGTACGCGTTCAGGTGACGTAGATCCCTCTGCAGTGCTCAGCATCATGAAGAAGGAAGGTCTCAATGCCGACGAAATGAGCGACCTGCTCAACAAGCAGAGCGGTGTACTCGGTATCTCAGGTATTTCTAGCGACATCCGTGAGGTAGAAGCTGGAATTGCTGCCGGTAACGAACGCGCTAAGCTTGCTATGGAAATGTACGATTACCGCATTAAGAAGTACATCGGTGCCTATGCAGCCGTGATGGGTGGGGTAGATATCGTAGTCTTCACGGCTGGTGTCGGTGAACACCAGTGGGATGTGCGTAAGGGTGCAACCGAAGATCTCGAGTTTATGGGCATTAAGCTTGATCAAGAAAAGAACCGCAAGAACTGTGGCGAAGAAGAAATCATCTCTACGCCCGATAGTAAAGTGAAAGTGGTTGTTGTTCCGACCGATGAAGAATTGCTTATCGCCAGCGATACGCTCGATTTGATTAAGTAATTCGTTCGTTGATTACAAACCATTCTTTTCCATTCTCATGCAATAGCATGAACATACAGCCGTCCAAGGTGCTTCCTGCGCCTTGGACGGTTTCTTTTGGGTGTTGCTTCCTGTTTTGTCATTCTGCTCCAGCCTTTCCCTCTTCTGCTGTCACCCCCTCCTGTGGCAGAAAAATTGTCCTTCTTCCCTCCATCTGACATTTTTCATCCTTGAAAATTGTCCTTCTTCCTCCCATTTGACATTTTTCATCCTTGAAAATTGTCCTTCTTCCTCCCATCTGACAATTTTTATCCTTGAAAATTGTCCTTCTTCCTTCCATCTGACAATTTTTATCCTTGAAACAAGTCCTTTTCTATTGTTTCAGCCCTTTTGTCATATCGACAGGGGCGCGTTGCCAGAGTGTCTACCCGTTTGATTGGGATGTAAGCCAACCTTTTTCTCGCGTTTCTGTTCCATTTTTCCCTTTTCTTGCCCTTCCATGGAGCCAAATTCAGCTGACCTAAGGGAAAAGCGGTATTTTTGTCGCGTAGGTATCTCCTAACTGAAACGTATGAAGAAAAAATATACCCTTTGCCTATTGCTTGCCTGGGCAGGCATTAGCGCTTCTGCGCAGACCTCGCTGTCGCTTGACAGTTGTCGCGCACTCGCCTTGCAAAATAATAAAGAACTTGCTGCCGCTCGTTTGAGTGTAGAGAAGAGCGAGTGGGATCGTAAGGCGGCTCGCACGAATTATTTCCCTAAAATATCTTTGACAGCTGGTTATATGCGTACCGGAGACCAAGTTTCCCTTTTAAGCAAAGACCAAAAGAAGATGCTCGGTAGTTTGGGAACGACTGCTTCGAATGGTTTCCAGCAGATGGCTCAACAATTGGTTACACAACACCCTGAACTCGCACCTTTGGTACAAGGATTTTCAGGCTTGATACCCCAAATCGGACAAATGGGCAATGCCCTTGGTCAAGGACTAATAGATGCCTTGCATACCGATAACCGAAATATGACCGCAGGTGCCATCCTGTTAACCCAACCCCTCTATATGGGTGGAAAAATCAAAGCTTACGAACGTATCACGCAGTATCAGAAGCAACTTGCAGCCGACCGCCTTGATGCCAGTCAGCAGGCTTTGATGCTTGATGTGGAGAAAGCCTATTGGCAAGTCGTTTCGTTGGTCAACAAACGCCGTTTGGCTGTAGGCTATCGTGACATGTTGGCTCGACTTGATTCCGATATGGTCAAGATGATTGACGAAGGTGTGGCTACCCGCAGTAACGGACTGGCGGTGAGCGTAAAACTTAATGAAGCTGAAATGACCTTGACTAAGGTCGACGATGGACTTACCCTTTCGCGTATGCTCCTTTGTCAATTGTGTGGTATTCCGTTGACCAATCGTCCAATCTTAGCAGACGAGGCAAGCGAAAACCTTTCAGTTCAATCTGAAGCTACGGTCAATGTACAGGACGGAATCAGTCAAGCTTATGCACTGCGTCCCGAGCTTCGTCAGTTGCAATTGGCGCAGCAGATTTATACCGAGAAAGCACGCGTAGAGCGTTCAGCTCATTTACCTCAGTTAGCTTTGACAGGTGGTTATGCCATTTCCAATCCGAATGTATTCAACAGCTTTGAAAAGAAGTTTCGCGGAACTTGGAGCGTGGGCATCTTGTTGAAAGTTCCCGTGTGGAACTGGGGTGAAACGCGTTACAAAGTGCGTTCAGCCAAGACCGAAGCGATGATGGCTTCCCTTCAGTCAGAAGAAGCTCGTGAAAAGATTGAACTGCAAGTGACGCAGGAAGCCTTTCGGGTGAACGAAGCCGACCGCAAACTCGCGTTGAGCCTCAAGAGCCTGGACAAGGCTGAAGAAAATCTTCGTGTGGCTCAGGTGGGCTTTCACGAAGGTGTCATCAATACGACCGACTTGCTTCAGGCACAAACCGCATGGCTTCAGGCACATAGCGACAAAATCGATTCGCAGATCGACACGAAGATTACGCGTGCCGCGTACCGCAAGGCCATCGGTCAAAGATAGAACGTCATCGTTCGGTATAGTTAAACTTTCAACCTCTCAATCTCCTCTATTATGAGTCGTCAGAAACCTAATCTTTTGCCTGCTATCTTTATTCTTGCAGGTGTCATTATCTTAGTAATAATCGGTAGTCTGTATGCTTTTAGTGATGAAAAGGACACCATACAAGGACAAGCCGATGTCAACGAATACCGTGTTTCTAGTAAAGTGCCTGGTCGTGTGCTTCGCTATTTAGTGAAGGAAGGCGACCAAGTGAAAGCTGGCGATACGCTCGCTATTTTGGAAGCTCCCGAAGTGAATGCAAAACTCAAGCAGGCACGCGCTGTCGAACAAGCTGCTGCCGCCCAAAACCGCAAGGCTGAGAAGGGGGCCCGTAGCGAGCAGATAGCTGGTGCTTACGAAATGTGGCAAAAGGCGCGTGCCGGTGTACAGATTGCCGAAAAGTCTTACAATCGCGTAAAGCGTCTCTACGACCAGGGAGTTATGACAGCCCAAAAACTCGACGAAGTAACTGCTCAGCGCGATGCCGCAATTGCTACCGAACGTGCTGCCAAATCGCAATATGACATGGCAAAGAACGGAGCACAGCGAGAAGATAAGCAAGCTGCTGCCGCTCTCGTGTCGCAGGCGCAGGGAGCTATCGACGAAGTGGGTGCTTACTTGCGTGAAACCGTGCTGACCGCTTCGGCAGACGGAGAGGTGACTGAAATATTTCCTCAAATTGGTGAATTGGTTGGTACGGGAGCTCCCATTATGAATGTAGCCTTGATGGACGAAATGTGGGTAAGCTTCAATGTGCGCGAAGATCATCTGTCGTTGTTCAAGATGAACGGTACGGTCAAAGCTGTCATTCCCGCCCTTGGCAACAAGCCCGTAGAACTCCGTGTTTACTTCCTCCGCGACTTGGGCTCGTATGCTGCTTGGAAAGCAACGAAGACAACGGGACAATTTGATATGAAAACCTTCGAGGTTAAGGCTTCACCTGTAAAGGCGGTCGAAGGTTTGCGCCCAGGCATGAGTGTCCTGCTCGAGCAGTAGGATAGGGGGAGTGGAACAAACTTTTGTCGGCTTAAGTCGCGGATCATCACTTCATGTCAGTATATCCTTTCATGTCGATTGAGTGTTTTTGTATTGTTCTTTCGAGGTATGTTGATACCTATTTATCTCAACTCCATCACCCCTCAACTCATCTTCTCATTCTTTCATCCCCCTCTCCCGTTTGATTCTTATCCTATGTTCTCTATTTTTATTCGTGAACTTCGACGTCTGGCCCAGCATCCCCTTTACTGGTTTTGCATGGTGCTTGCGCCGATATTCTGTTACCTGTTCTTCACGACCTTGATGTCGAGAGGTTTGCCCGAAAATTTGCCGATGGGCTTGGTAGACGAAGATCATACTTCGACTACCCGAAACCTGGCACGTAACCTCGATGCCTTCCAGATGTCGCGTATTGTGCAGGAATATCCTCAGGTAACCGATGCGCGACGTGCTATGCAGCGGGGCGAAATCTACGGGTTTTATTACATACCACAAGGAACAACCCGTGAGGCTCAGTTACAGCGTATGCCAACCGTGTCGTTCTATACGAACAATTCCTATCTCGTGGCTGGTTCGCTACTTTATCGTGACATGCGTACCATGTCTGAATTGGCTTCGGGAGCAGCCTCGCGCACGGTGCTTTATGCCAAAGGAGCTACCGAACGGCAGGCAATGGCTTATCTTCAACCAATTGTCATCGATATGCACGCTGTGCACAATCCCTGGCTGAATTACAACATCTACTTGTCGAATGTCATTATACCTGGTATGCTCGGTATCTTTATTTTTATGATTACCGTCTACAGTCTCGGCACAGAGTTGAAGTTTGGTACGGCCGATGAGTTGATGACACAAGCTGGAGGTTCGGTGATTGCTGCTGTAACAGGTAAGTTGGTACCCCAACTTACCATCTTTCTGCTGACCGGAACCCTCTATGTGCTTTATCTGTATGGTTATCTCCATTTCCCGTGCCATTGCGGCATTCCCCGGATGTGGGCGATTATGGCACTCTATGTACTCGCCTGTCAAGGGTTGGGTGTGTTTATGTTCACCATGCTACCAACCTTACGTTTGAGCCTTTCGTTTGCATCGCTTTGGGGAGTCATCTCCTTTAGCATTTCGGGAATGTCTTTCCCCGTGATGGCCATGCACCCCGTGTTGCAGGGATTGTCCAATCTCTTTCCCTTGCGTCATTACTTCCTGCTCTATGTCAATAGTGCCCTTGACGGTTATCCCCTTGCCAACGCTTGGCCCTATGTGCTCGCCCTTCTGGCATTTGCCTTGTTGCCTTGGCCCTGTATGGGACGGTTGAAAAAGGTTTTGACGACTTATCGCTACGAACCCTAAGGTTTGTGGCTGGTGGTCTCATAATTTTCCCAATTCCCATGCACAGGCATTCCAGTCGTCGCAGTTCTCCTTCCTCTTTATCCTCACTATTTCTAACTATCTCATATGTCCTACTGGTCCCAAGCCCTTTCCGATTGGAACTATTTGTTCCGTGAAGAGTTGCGCACCATCTTTAAAGATGCAGGTGTGCTCATCTTCTTTTTTCTTGTGCCGTTGGGCTATCCGTTGCTCTATACTTTCATCTACACTAACGAGGTAGTGCGCAAAGTTCCAGTGGCAGTGGTTGACGACTGCCGTTCGGCACAGAGTCGTGCTTACTTGCGTAAACTAGATGCCACTCCCGACGTGAAGATTATCTCCTATTGTGCCAATATGACCGAGGCAAGGCGACTGATTCGCGACCGCGAGGCATACGGTGCCGTTTATGTGCCGCGTGATTTTAGCCGTCGTTTGGCACGCGGGGAACAAGTCAACGTCAGTGCCTATGCCGACATGAGCGGATTACTTTATTACAAGAGTGTCCTGACTGCCAATACGAATGTAAGCCTCGCTATGAATGCCCAAATCAAGGTGAAGCGGGCAGGCGGTACAACAGCTGAACAAGACTTAGTGGCAGAACATCCCATAGCCTACGAAGAAGTGTCACTCTATAATCCACAGAACGGGTTTGCCACTTTTTTGATTCCTGCTGTATTGATTCTCATCCTTCAACAAACCCTGCTGTTAGGAGTCGGTATGGCTGCAGGTACAGCTCGTGAGCAAAACAGATTTCGCTATTTAGTTCCCGTCGATCGCCGTCATACAGGTTTGTTGCGCATTGTTTGGAGTAAATCGTTTGCCTATTTGCTCATCTATATTCCTTTGAGTGTTTATGTGCTGGGTGTCGTACCCCATCTGTTTAGTTTAAATCAGATAGGTAATCCGTGGGAAATCGCCCTGTTCATAGTTCCCTTCCTATTGGCTTGTATATTCTTTGCCATGACCGTGAGTGGCTTCGTTCGCCATCGTGAAATGTGCATAGTGCTCATAGTCTTTACCTCTGTGCCCTTGCTCTTCATTTCCGGACTTTCTTGGCCAGGTAGTGCCGTTCCTCCTGTTTGGAAGACCATTAGTTACCTTTTTCCTTCCACGTTCGGCATTCATGGATTTGTAGCCATCAATAATATGGGAGCGCATTTGGTTGAAGTACGTTCCGATTGGAATATGCTTTGGGTACAAGCGGTTGTGTATTGCTTTACTACTTGTGTAGTCTATCGTACCAGCATCCTTCAGTCCCGTCGCCGCGTGTTAGACAGTTGGCGCGAACGAAAGGAAAAACTTCAGAAAGCCACGCAAGGATCATAATTGCGTAAGTGGAGAAATTGAAGAGAAACATCCGAACTCTTCATTTTCTCCATTTTTCATTGCATACAGTCGAACTAACGTGCCCTCTTCAGGTGTTCCTAAAAACCCGCAAACTGGAAAGGTCACGCAAAAAAAATATTGTACATTTGCCCCGAATTGCTAAATGGTACGGGCTGTTTCGTGACAGAATGACACCGTACCCCGTACAATCCCTATGCTTGGAATCAAGAAATTAGATCGCTATATCCTGCAAAAATTCCTACTCATCTTCGTAGGAGCTTTTTTTATCTGTCAGTTCGTTTTTATGATGCAGTTCACGTGGCGTTACGTGGACGAATTGATAGGCAAGGGTCTCTCCATGGAGATTCTTGCCCAGTTCTTTTGGTACATGGGACTGACTTTGGTACCGCAGGCACTTCCCTTGGCGATTCTTTTAGCTTCACTCATTACATTTGGTAACTTCGGTGAGTCGTTTGAACTTACTGCTACGAAGGCGGCAGGTGTATCCCTGTTACGCATCATGCGTCCACTGGGTATTGTTGCTTTGTTGATGACGGGTGTTTCTTTTTATTTTCAGAACAGCACCTCTACCGAGGCGCAGGTCAATCTACGTACCTTGCTTTTCAGTATGAAACAGCAGTCGCCTGCGGTTGAAATACCTGAAGGGGTGTTTTATAACGGAGTGCCTAACATCAATCTCTTTGTGCAGAAGAAAAATGCCGAAACGGGCATGCTCTACCAGACCATTATCTATAAGACCGATCAGGGTTTTGAGAAAGCGCAAATTGTGCTGGCCGATTCTGCCCGTTTGGAAATGACAGCAGATAAGTTGCACTTGAAGCTAGACCTATGGAATGGGGAGCAATTTCAAGCTTTGCAGTCCGATGGCGGTGCGAACATGTTGTCGAATAACAACGGTGAACCTTACGACCGCGAAACGTTCAATTATAAGCAACTGCTCATTGATTTCGACAGCAACTTTAATCTCATGGACAAGGAGTTGCTCACTGGCATGCCGCAGGCGAAGAACATGAAGCAGATTGAGCATAGTGTAGACTCCATGGAACATGAACTCGACTCCGTTGGACGTGCCTATTATGCTGATTTGAATCGCAGCTATTACCGCATTCGTTCGTTGCGCCGTGCCGATTCGTTGCAGCTGGCTGCTATCTTGCAAGGCAAGGTGAAACGCAAGTCGTCCGGTCAGGTAACGAAGATTCCCACAGTGGCTAGCATCGAGGCCAATGCTTCAAACATAGAAATGGAAAATGCGCGACAGCTGGCGCGCTCGACAGTTCGTTCCATGCAGTCTGATTTGGAATGGAAAACCATGGTGGTTAGCGATGGCGATTACAACATCCGTCGCCACTGGGTTGAATGGCATCAGAAAATGACACTCTCCTTGGCTTGCATCATCTTCTTCTTTGTTGGTGCTCCGTTGGGAGCGATTATCCGTAAGGGTGGTTTGGGTATGCCTACCGTAATCTCCGTAGCTATCTTCATTTTCTGGTACATTATCAACACGTCTAGTATGAAGATGGCGCGTGACGGCAGTATCAACATGGCTTTGGGTATGTGGATTAGTACGCTCGTCATTGCTCCGTTCGGTATATTCATTACCTACAAGGCCAATCGCGATTCCGTAGTTTTCAATCTAGACGCTTACCGTTCCTTGCTGTTCCGTTGGTTGGGTATTCGTACCAAACGACACCTTGTACGTAAAGAAGTCATCATCGAAGATCCTCGCATGGACCTTGTACCAGGTTGGTTAGATGCATTGCGTGAAGATTGCCGGGCATATAATCAGCGCAAACAATTGCTTCGTGCTCCCAATTATGTGCAGACTTTCTTCCGTTACGAACAAGACGAAGCTGCCAAGCAAATTCGTGATCGCATCGAATCACTGGTTGAAGAATTGTCGAATAGTCGAGATTCCAAAGTGCTTGCGTTGCTTAATGAGTTCCCCTCGATTTATGCCGCAGCTCATACTTCCCCCTTCCACAGCCATCGGGCCAATGTCTTAGCTGGTATATTCTTCCCCTTAGGGCTGATACTTTGGTTCCGCATTTGGCGGTTCCGCTTGCGCTTGTTGCGCGATTTGCGCATCACCGTTCGCACCTGTGACCAGCTAGATCAAGTGATTTCGGGACGAAGAGAAGAAGTAAATGACGGTATGGCTCCCGATGCTGAACAGCTTGCTTCTCGTAGATTCCGTAAACGCATGAGGCGTGTCGTAAAAGGAGCTGTAGTCGTTCTCTTCTTGGCCTTGCTTGCCACCATCGTTTGGAATGGCTGGAAGCGTCAAAAGCATCAGCGTGCAAAGGCACAGACTGAGCAAGCCAATCGTCCCGGTGATTCTGCCTCAGGTAAAGGGAACAGTCCGTCCGATTTTCGTAGCCCATCGCCCATGTTGCCCGTTCGTTAAGGGCAATAGCCATTCGTTTCGGATGTTATCTTGTACGATTTGGCAACTCATTCGATTTTTGAAACATCATACAATCCCATTCTACCCATAATCATATCAAACCCATCAATGGATACATTCAAGCTCGCCTCCATCGAAGAGGCTATACAAGACTTTAAAGAAGGCAAGTTCGTCATCGTAGTTGACGATGAAGACCGCGAAAACGAAGGTGACCTTATCATGGCTGCCGAACTTGTTACGCCCGAACATGTAAACTATATGTTGAGCCACGGTCGCGGTGTACTCTGTGCCCCTATTACCATCGAACGTTGTAATCAACTCCGACTCCAGCATCAGGTGCAGGACAATACAAGTATGCTGGGTACTCCCTTTACTGTGACGGTCGACTTGCTCGAAGGTTGCTCCACAGGTGTAAGTTGTCACGATCGTGCCGCTACCATCCGTGCTTTGGCTAATCCCGAAAGTCGTCCCGAGAGTTTCGGTCGTCCCGGACACATCAATCCGCTTTACGCCCAAGATCGTGGTGTGCTTGCCCGCGCCGGACATACTGAAGCATCAATTGACTTGGCACGTTTGGCTGGTATGCAACCAGCAGCCTGTCTCATAGAGATTCTCAACGAAGACGGCACCATGGCACGCATGCCTCAGCTGCAGGAATTTGCCCAGCGTGAAGGTTTGCATATCATTACCATCAAAGACCTCATTGCTTATCGCTTGAAGAATGAGTGCCTGGTAGAGCAAGGTGAAGAAGTCGATATGCCTACGGCTTATGGACATTTCCGCCTCATTCCCTTCCGTCAGAAGAGTAATCGTCTTGAACATGTTGCTCTCATCAAGGGTGAATGGAAGGAAGACGAACCCATCCTGGTGCGTGTACATTCTTCGTGTATGACGGGTGACATCTTCGGTTCTGAGCGTTGCGATTGTGGTGAACAGCTTCACAAGGCAATGCAGATGATTGAGAAGGAAGGAAAGGGTGTTATCCTCTACCTCAATCAAGAAGGTCGTGGCATTGGGCTGATGGCGAAGATTGCCGCTTACAAACTTCAAGAAGAAGGCTACGATACGGTAGATGCCAATGTTCATTTGGGCTATGATCCCGACGAACGCGATTATGGCGTAGGGGCGCAGATTCTTGGTTTGCTCGGTGTACACCAGATGCGCTTGCTTACCAACAATCCTGTCAAGCGTGTTGGTCTGGAAGCTTACGGTTTAGAGATTACAGAGAACGTACCCATTGAGGTTACGCCTAATCCCTATAACGAACGCTATCTGACTACGAAAAAGGTGCGCATGGGACATACTTTGCACCTTTAGTACTTCTTTTGCATTCGGGGCGGGTATTGTTGGGGTATAGGTAATCATCCTGTTATGCCCGACAACCCTCGCGATTATTAACCCACTTAATCACATATTCCTATGTCAAACATTTATGGTTATGATCCCAGCGTTGATGAGCGTCGTTCTGTCACCGCTTTTCCAGCTTTGATATCCAAGGTCTATCTTTGGATGACTCTTGCATTGGCCATGACTGGTCTCACTGCCCTTTATGTGGCGCGCAATGAGTCCTTATTGTTTTCGATTGTTGGCAATCCTATTGTATTCTGGGGACTCATCATCGGCGAGCTTGCCGTAGTGATGTTTCTTTCAGCCCGCATTCTGAAGATGTCCTTCCCCATGGCTGGCATTCTCTTTGCTCTTTATTCCATTCTCAACGGTGCCACGCTCTCGGTCGTGTTGCTTGCCTATACAGCAGAAAGCATCGCTTCGACCTTCTTTGTCACTGCAGGCACTTTTGGGGCCATGAGTTTGGTCGGTCTGTTTATAAAGCGTGACCTTTCAAGTTGGGGACGATTCTTGATGATGGCTTTAGTCGGTTTGATTATTGCCACCTTAGTCAATATTTTCGTTGCCAGCTCCATCATCGGTTGGGCTTTGACTTACATCGGCGTGTTCATCTTCTGTGGTTTGACTGCTTACGACACGCAAAAGATGAAGGAAATCCTCCAACAGAGTGAACATATGGGGGATAGCAATGTGTTGAAGATTGCCCTTCTGTGCAGTTTGTCACTTTACCTTGACTTCATCAACCTCTTCCTCTACCTCCTCCGCATTTTCGGTAATCGTAATGAATAAACAACCTCAAGGTCGGTACACGGTGCGCACCAGGGAAACTTAGTCCTCGGGTGCCGGTCTTACTAACAAACTAAACATTTATGCTTTCATCTCTCGTAAATCGCCTGGCTCCCTCAGCCACGCTCGCTATGTCCCAGAAGAGTGCCGAACTCAAAGCACAGGGCGTAGACATCATCAACCTCTCTGTGGGCGAACCCGACTTCAACACGCCCGACCACATTAAAGAGGCTGCCAAGAAAGCCGTCGACGACAACTATTCTCGCTATTCCCCCGTGCCCGGCTATCCCGCCCTGCGCAAGGCTATCGTGGAGAAGCTTCGCCGCGAGAACGGTCTCGAGTATGCCGTTGATGAAATCGTTTGTTCCAATGGTGCGAAGCAGAGTGTCTGCAATGCCCTGATGGCCCTCGTTTCACCCGGTGAAGAAGTGATTATTCCCGCTCCTTACTGGGTTAGCTATCCCCAAATGGTGTTGATGGCTGATGGTAAGCCTGTGATTGTAGAAGCCGGAATTGAGCAGGACTTCAAAATCACCCCCGAACAGCTTGAAGCTGCCATTACGCCCAAGACCAAAGCCCTTATCCTTTGCTCGCCGAGCAATCCGACGGGGTCGGTTTACAGTGCAGCTGAACTCGAAGCACTGGCTGCCGTACTCCGCAAGCACGAACAGGTGATTATTCTCAGTGACGAAATCTACGAGCACATCAACTACGTAGGTGCACACGCTTCGATTGCTTCTTGCGAAGGTATGAAGGAACGTACAGTTGTCATCAATGGCGTGTCTAAGGCCTATGCCATGACTGGTTGGCGTATTGGCTTCATTGCCGCCCCCGTTGCCATTGCCAAGGCTTGCAATAAGTTGCAGGGTCAGTACACCAGTGGTCCTTGCTCTGTAAGTCAGGTAGCTGCTACCGAGGCCTTTGCTGGTCCTCAGGAGTGTGTAGAAACCATGCGCCAGGCTTTTGAGCGTCGCAAGGAACTCATTGTCAAGCTTGCTAAGGAAGTACCGGGCTTCGAAGTAAATGACCCGCACGGTGCCTTCTATCTCTTCCCCAAGTGCAGCTATTACTTTGGTAAGACCGACGGTACCCGTACCATCAACAATTCCATGGACTTCGCCCTCTATCTGTTGGAGGTTGGCCATGTAGCTACGGTAGGTGGTGACGCTTTCGGTTCCCCCGAATGTTTCCGTATGAGCTATGCTACCAGCGATGAAAACATCGTAGAGGCACTTCGCCGCATCAAGGAAGCTGTCAGCAAGCTGAAGTAAGCTGTTCAGACACCTTGATTTAGTATAAAAGACCGTTCGCCTATTCCTGTAGGGAGTAGGTGGACGGTCTTCTTTTTGTGCCAAAGCTCAACAGCTGCAGGTATGGTCATCCATCAGGATGTGCCTCTTGTTACGATGTCGCTCTATGGGGCTGTATGGTGCTACCAAGATAGGGGTGAGGTTAGGATGAGGCTTGCATGTTGCCATCATATTCGAAGGAAGCTTTTCAAAAGCAAATCGCCGTTGCTGGGGAATGAAGCCCAGCAACGGCGAAATCGTTTAGGAGAATGTCAGTGAATGGAGTAGTCCTCTCCAGAGAGAAGGAGGGGCTCCTCGTTGGTTAAAATTCGCAGAGGAACGGAAGAATGAGGGGGACACTCAGGTCGAGCAACATACCATGGAAGATAGCTATCGGTACAAACTCCTTGCCTGAGTAGCGGGCAATGGCAGGCAGTGCCACATCGATGCTGGTTACTCCGGCAGCCGAAATCGGTGCATACGGACCGAAATGGCGGCGGAAGAACGGAGCCAGCGTCAAAGCTAACAATTCGCGGCAGATGTTGGCAAGCAAGGCAATGGCACCCAACTCCGTGGCTAATTGTTCGCCCAGCGTGTCCATCTTGAGTTGCGTAATCAGGATAGACGAGAGTGAGTAGTAACCCAGACCACTTCCCACAGCCATGCAGTCGAATACGTTCCAACGTGCCAGTACGAAACTGATGAGGGCAGCGAAAATAAGTGTGCCCGTGACTGTAGCCAACGGGAGAAGCAACATTTTGGGCCGGCAATGGCTCAACACCGCCTTCAGATTGTCGCTACATCCCACACTGATACCAACTTGGAACATCAGCACGTAGAGAATGTACATGGACACATCGTGAAGCTCCCAGTCGAGTTCGAACCAGGCACCAACCACACAGCCTACGACAAACATCATGACGACAAAGAGACTTTGCTTCATTCCTTTACCTCCTTGTTCTTTGAGTTAAGCAGGCGGTACACAATCCAGGCTCCGAGCAGACTACCCATAATGCTTGCGAAGCTAATAATGATGGCTTGACCGCCAAAGTGCCATAGATTTTGCACTATCTGACGGTTCTCGCCCACAGAAAGTCCCAACACAAAGAGCATAAAGCAAATGGTGAGGGTGATAGTGGTGTTGACGTGATGCAACCACTTGAGGCGGCGCAATACGTAACCCGTCGCAATACCTGCGGCGGCAATGAATACGACAGTAAACATAGAGCGAATATTTATAGAACTTGTTTTTATTCGGGGGGCGAAAGTACAATTTTTCCAGCGAATAGCATAAGGTTAGTTCAATGCCCTTTTCCATCCTAAGATTTATTGTGTTTTGCTTACAAAATGTCGTCCGTCAGTTGTAAAATCGACCTATCACTCTCGCTTCATGCGATTATTAGAATCCCCGTCGGGCTTATTCGGGTGAGTTTGGTTACATTTGCCTGCTCAGACGGCATTGGGCTTCTTTATTGCGTTGTGTTCATGCGACGATAAGTCCTTTGCCCTTGTTGTTTTCAGCATCCTATCTTTTTCCAATCATTTCTCTCGATGAAAATAATCGATCTCATTGCCAAAAAACTCAATTTGCGTGCGAAGCAAGTTGAGAATACCGTTCAGTTGCTCACAACTGGCGCTACCATTCCCTTTGTCAGCCGTTATCGTAAGGAAGCTACAGGTGGCTTAAACGAAGTGCAGGTTTCCCAAGTCAAGGAGGAACATGCCCGCCTCGAAGAACTTGTTCACCGACGCGATTACATCCTTCAGACCATTGAAGAGCAAGGCAAGCTGACCGACGACTTGCGTCTGCGCATCGCCGACTGCTGGGATGCCACAGTTCTAGAGGACCTCTATCTGCCCTTTAAGCCCAAGCGCAAGACTCGCGCCGAAGTGGCTCGTAAGCGTGGCTTGGAGCCGCTCGCCTTAACCCTCCTGATGCAACCCCATCAAGACCCCGAAAAGCTTGCAGTCAAGTTTGTCAAGGGTGAAGTCAGCAGTGTCGACGATGCCTTGCAGGGAGCGCGTGACATTTTGGCCGAGCAAATCAATGAAGACGAACGTAGCCGCCAGACGGTTCGCCGTTCCTTTGAACGTACCGCCCTCATCCGTTCCAAGGTAGTCAAGTCAAAGGAAGTTGAGGCTGGTAAGTATCGTGATTACTTCGATTGGGAAGAACCCTTACGCCGTTGCACCTCCCACCGCCTGTTGGCCATGCGTCGCGGTGAAGCCGAAGGCTACCTGCGTGTCACCATCGTGCCAGCCGACGAAGACGATTGTTTGCAGCGCGTGGAACGTCCCTATGTAAAACCCGGTACCCCTGCCGCCCGTCAAGTCGAAATGGCCGTTGCCGATGCTTACAAGCGTTTGCTCAAGCCTAGCATTGAGACAGAGTTTTCCGGTTCTTCCAAGGGCAAGGCCGACGAAGAAGCTATCCGTGTTTTTGCCGACAACCTGAAGCAGTTATTGCTTGCGGCTCCATTGGGTGAAAAGCGCATCATGGGCATAGACCCCGGTTTCCGTACGGGTTGTAAGGTCGTGTGCCTCGATGCCCAGGGAAATTTGTTGCACAACGAAACCATCTTTCCTCATCCGCCCCAGAGCCAGTATGCCCGCGCCGGATTCAAGCTCAACAGTCTGGTCGAACAATATCATATCGAAGCCGTTGCCATCGGTAACGGTACGGCAGGCCGTGAAACGGAAGAACTCGTCAAATCCCTTCATTTGAAAAACGTAGATGTCTTCCTGGTCAGCGAAGACGGTGCCTCCGTCTATTCAGCATCGAAGTTAGCCCGCGAAGAATTTCCCGATTACGATGTGACCGTGCGCGGAGCTGTCAGCATTGGTCGTCGTTTGGCTGACCCACTGGCCGAATTGGTCAAAATCGACCCGAAGGCCATCGGGGTAGGGCAGTACCAACACGATGTCGACCAAGCTGAACTCAAGAAGTCGCTCGATCTCACCGTCGAAAGTTGTGTCAATACCGTGGGTGTCAACCTTAACACAGCTTCCAAGCATTTGCTGACTTACGTTTCAGGACTGGGACCAGCTCTGGCTCAAAATATAGTCGACTTCCGTGCCGAAAACGGAGCCTTTGCTTCGCGCAAACAATTGCTCAAAGTGCCCCGTTTGGGAGCCAAGGCCTTCGAACAGTGTGCCGGTTTCCTTCGCATTCCTGGTGCCGCCCATCCCTTGGACAATACCGCAGTTCATCCCGAGCGTTACGCGCTTGTCGAACGTATGGCAAAGGATGCGGGCTGTGACGTACAGACTTTGATTGATTCCCAGGAGATGCGCCAGAAGATTGACCTTCAGCGTTATTGTGACAAAGAAGTCGGACTGCCCACTCTGACCGATATCATGGCTGAGTTGGCTAAACCCGGACGCGACCCGCGCGGTAAGGCCGAAGTCTTCAGCTTTGCGGAGAATCTCCATACGTTAGACGACCTGCGCGAAGGCATGGAAGTACCCGGCATCGTGACCAATATCACCAAGTTCGGTTGTTTTGTCGACATGGGCATCAAGGTCAAGGGGCTCATTCACGTTTCCCAAATGGCCGACCATTATGTCAAAGACCCGGCTGAGATTGTCCACATTCAGCAACAGGTTATGGTGCGTGTGCTCGACATTGATGACGAGCGCGGACGTGTAGCTCTCAAGTTGCTTCCTTCCTAAATTGTCCTTTTTAAGTTCTTATTTCCTCCGTCTCCGTTGTTCTACATCTCCTTTTCTCCTGTCTCCTTGTTATGACTGATGAATATTACATGCAGCGCGCCCTCGAACAGGCACGTATCGCTTTTGACAAAGACGAAGTTCCCGTAGGTGCAGTTATTGTGTGTCGCGATCGCATTATTGCGCGGGCACACAATCTGACCGAAACCTTGCACGACGTGACGGCCCACGCAGAAATGCAGGCCATCACCGCAGCCGCCGATACCCTCAACGGGAAATACCTGGATGTCTGCACCCTCTACGTCACCGTTGAGCCTTGCATCATGTGTGCCGGGGCTATCGGTTGGTCCCAAATGGGGCGTGTAGTTTACGGAGCTCCCGATGTGAAGCGCGGCTTTGCCCGCTTTGCTCCTCAGGCTCTTCATCCTAAGACCGAAGTGGTCAGTGGAGTACTCGAAGCGGAATGTGCAGCCCTCATGAAGGACTTCTTCAAGAAAAAACGAGGGTAACAGATGGCGGAACACAACGATTTGGGTGCCTGGGGCGAGAGGCAAGCCCAGCTCTACCTTCTGGAGCACGGTTACCAGATATTGCAAACCAATTGGCGCAAATCCCACCTCGAACTCGACATCATTGCTACTCGCTGGGGCGAAACCGTCTTTGTTGAGGTCAAGACTCGTTCGAACGAAGACTTTGCTCCGGCTGCCGAAGCCCTTAACCGCAGCAAAAGAGAAAACATGATTGCTGCTGCCCACGAGTTTCTCTATGAATATCGTTTGTGGGACTTCCCCTTCCGTTACGACCTTGTGACGATTGTCGGTTCAGCCCAATCCTTTGAGCTTAAACACTATCCCGCAGCGTTCACCGAGCGTGACTATTGAGAGCCTCACTTTAAAAATGCCGATTCAAGCGTTGAGAAGCTCAATGGTTGGTTTCTGCCGCAGGAACTCCAAACTTCAACGGTTTCCCCCACCACGCTTTCATGGCGCATGAATCGTTACCATTTTACTTATTGTAGGAAGGAAAGGCTTCTTTGCCCTTCCTTCCTCTCTTTTACTTTTTTCTCTGACGATGGATATTGAAACATTACGCACCTATTGCCTGTCCAAGCCCCTGGTGACCGAAGACTTCCCCTTTGACGAAGAAACCCTCGTGTTTCGCTTCTTCGACAAAATCTTTGCCGCCATCAATCTTGGCAAACCCGACCGCATCACCCTCAAGTGTAATTCCGACTACGCGCTTGAACTCCGTGAACGCTATGCCTCGATAACAGGAGCCTGGCATTGGAACAAACGCTATTGGAACGATGTCGTCTTTCAGTATACTTTGCCCGATGAGCTTCTGTATTCGCTCATCGACCATGCTTATGACGAGATTCGTTGCAAACTCCCGAAGAAGACTCTCTACTATTTCCCCGATCTTCCCGACGGTTGGACCCATGAACATTTACCCGAGGTCGATTCCACCCTCAGTTACCTGCGTTCCCAACCTCTTGCTGAGGGAGTCAGCGGCCATTTGGTGACTGCCGATTTCCAAACGGCCGGTTATGGTCAGCGTGGCAATCATTGGGAGTCAGCCGTCGGACAGAATTTACTCTTTAGTTTCCGAACCCCTGTTCGTGGTGTTTCCGCCTCCCATTCCTTCTTGCTCTCCGAGGCCCTTGCCCTTTCGGTAGCCCAGGCTCTCAGCCGTTATGGCGGTTCCGATATCCAAATCAAGTGGCCCAACGACATCTATTACGGTCCGATGAAGATAGCCGGCCTCCTGCTCGAAACCCAAATCTGTGGCTCCGAAGTGACCGAGGTCTTGGTTGGTGTCGGCATCAATGTCAACCAGCGGGAATTTCACAGCGATGCGCCCAATCCCATCTCGTTATACAAGGTGAAGGGTCGGGAAGTCGATCGTTCTGCTGTGTTGCGCAATCTGTTGCAAGCATGGGTTAAAAACACCTCCCTTTTGGCTTCGGGTAAGGCCGAATTCATTCAGGAAGCCTATTATCAAAAGCTCTATCGCCGTCAAGGTTTCCATCCTTATCGCGATGCTCAAGGAGAATTCCATGCCGAGATTTACGATGTTCGTCCCGATGGCCAGCTATTGTTGCGCGATATCGGTCAAAATATCCGTTCATACTATTTCAAGGAAGTCGAATACTTACAATAATCCCCTTTGCCTCTCTCATTCCAACGTCTCAACTCCATGCACCGTTCTATCCTTCAGATAGCCCTCCCCAGCATCGTTTCCAACATAACCGTTCCCCTGCTCGCACTGGTTGATACCGCCATTGTAGGCCATTTGGGTTCCCCTGCCTACATTGCAGCCATAGCCTTGGGCGGCATGATTTTCAATATGGTCTATTGGCTCTTTGGTTTTCTGCGTATGGGAACGGGTGGGCTTACCGCACAGACCTACGGAGCCGGTGATGTCCTTGCCTCCCATCGATTGTTAGGTCGTTCCCTTTTGGTGGGTGGTGCTTTCTCCTTACTGTTGTGGGTACTTCAAGTCCCCATCCTTCATACCGTCTTTTGTTTCGTTCCAGCCGAGCCCGAAGTGCGTCAACTCGCTGCTACCTACTTTCGCATCCTCATTTGGGGAGCCCCAGCCGTTCTTGGTCTTTATAGCCTAGTCGGTTGGTTCTTGGGAATGCAGCGAGCCAAGTTGCCTATGCTCATCGCCATTGTGCAAAACGTCGTCAACATCCTTGCCTCCCTCTTTTTAGTCTGTGTACTCGGTTGGAAGGTCGAAGGCGTAGCCCTCGGCACCCTGTTGGCACAGTACGCAGGTTTACTGCTCGCCCTTTGGCTGTGGCGCACTCGCTTCGAACGCCCCGAACCCACGCTTCATACCTGGCGTACCTTGTTGCGCGACCGTGCCTCCTTTGTCGCCTTTTTTCAAGTCAACCGCGACATCTTTCTGCGCACCCTTTGTCTCATCGCCGTCACCGTCAGCTTCACTTCGTTCGGTTCGGCACAAGGCGAATTAACCCTGTCCGCCAATACCCTGCTGATGCAATTCTTTCTTCTCTTCTCCTACATCATGGATGGTTTTGCTTATGCCGGCGAAGCACTGGGTGGACGTTATTACGGAGCGCGTGACACCCTTCGTTTTGCCCGCCTTCACCGTTCCCTTCTGCTTTGGGGCAGTGCCCTTGCCTTGCTCTTCACCCTTGGCTACGGTTTCGGCGGTTCCGTGTTACTCCGGTTGTTGACCGACGAAGTTTCCGTCATAGCCCAGGCAAGTCACCACCTCAGCCTCATTTGTGCCATGCCTTTTATAGGCTTTGCCGCCTTTCTCTACGACGGACTATACATTGGCACCACCTCAACGCGCTACATGTTGCTCACCATGGTGCTTGCCACCCTTCTCTTTTTCGGCCTTTACGCCCTGTTGCCCCCTGCCAACACCTCCTTGTGGTTGGCGTTTCTTACCTATCTGGGCTGTCGAAGCTTGGTGCAAGCTCTCTACTATCCCAAAGTAAAGCAGACCGTGGCTCATCACAATCAATGAAAAAAGCGTACATTTGCGACCGTACATTCCAACAAACTCCAAATCAATACAATATCAATATGGCAAAGTTTAAGCGCATCCTGTTAAAGCTCAGCGGCGAAAGCCTCATGGGCGAACAAGGTTACGGCATCGACGTGAAGCGTCTCAATGAGTATGCGGCACAAATCAAGGAAGCTCTGGAGATGGGCATCCAGATTGGCATCGTTATTGGCGGGGGCAACATCTTCCGTGGATTGAGTGGTGCAGGCAAAGGTTTTGATCGGGTCAAGGGTGACCAGATGGGCATGTGTGCCACTGTCATCAACTCCCTCGCACTCAGCTCAGCCTTAGGTGCCATCGGCGTCAAGTCTCATGTTTTCACTGCTATCCGCATGGAACCCATCGGTGAGTTTTACAGCAAGTGGAAAGCCATCGAAGCGATGGAACGCGGCGAAGTGGCCATCATGAGCGGCGGTACGGGCAATCCTTATTTCACGACCGACACCGGTTCTTCGCTCCGTGGCATCGAGATTGAGGCCGACGTGATGCTCAAGGGTACTCGCGTGGATGGTGTGTATACGGCCGACCCCGAGAAAGACCCCACTGCCACCAAGTTCGATGACATTACTTACGACGAAGTCATTTCCCGTGGCCTCAAGGTGATGGACATTACTGCCACCGCCATGTGTCGTGAGAATGCTTTGCCCATCTACGTCTTCAATATGGACGTTGTCGGCAATCTGAAGAAAGTATTGTCGGGCGAAAACATTGGTACCTACGTTCACGCCTAAGCGTTTTGTCGGGTTGACAGGAGATGCGAAGGCGTTCCGGCATAGGCTGATGTTTGTTCTGCCCCCTCGCATGACATTCTTGTCCTGTCACATTCAGCCGGAACAGAGAAAACTTCAAGTTGCTCTCTGTTCCGGCTTTTCCGTATTGTTCCATCTATTTTCTTGCTTGTCCATGAAGAAATCCACTCCTTCCACCTCTTCTCGTCTGGCTTCCCTCGATGCGTTGCGTGGTTTCGACCTCTTTGTTTTGGTCGCTCTCGGACCGCTGGTGCTCCATTACCTCGATGCCTCGGGCGACACTTCCCTCAGTTGGTTGCGCGAAATCTTTACCCACAAAGACTGGGAAGGCTTCAGTCCCTGGGACCTCATCATGCCGCTCTTCGTCTTCATGTCGGGAGTTTCCATTCCTTTTGCCTTAGCCCGCATGAAGCGTGAAGGCAAATACCTGCCCTTTTTCATGCGTCTGTTTCGCCGTGTATTGTTGCTGTGGTTACTTGGCATGGTTGTTCAGGGCAATTTGCTGGGGCTCGATGCGACCCGCGTTTATCTCTATTCCAATACCCTGCAGTCCATAGCCGCCGGTTACTTCATAGCCTCCCTCTTCTATATGTTCAGCGGCTGGCGGGTACAAATCATCTCGGCAGTACTTTTGCTTCTTGCCTATTGGGGAGCGATGGAATTCATCACCGTTGACGGTTATGGCGGAGGTAACTACACGCCCACGGGCAATCTTGCCGAATGGATAGACCGTACCGTTCTGGGGCGTTACCGTGACGCGGCTACCGTAGATGCGGCAGGTCAGGTACACTTCGCCCCCTGGTATCACTACACGTGGATTCTCAGTAGTCTCACCTTTGGTGTCACCGCCCTCAGTGGGATGTTGGCGGGTCGCATTGCGCGCGAAGCCCGTTTACCCCGTTTGACCCTTTATCTCGTCCTTGGCACCGCTTTCGTCTTGTTGGGATGGTTGTGGAGCAACTATCTCCCCATCATCAAGCCCTTGTGGACCTCCTCAATGGTATTGTTCAGCAGCGGCCTTTGCTTTCTGCTTATGGGACTTTTCTATTACGTTTATGACGTCCTCCATTGGCATATCTTCCTTGACTTTCTCAAAGTCTATGGCATGAATTCCATCACCGCATACCTGTTGAGCGAAGTCGTCAACTTTCGGGGAGTAGCCCATTCCGTCCTTTATGGTCTTCAACACCATTTTCCGACTTACTATCCCTTCATTCTTACCTGTGCCCAGGTCTTGATTATCTTCCTCATCCTTCGTGCAATGCACCGCAAGGGCATCTATTTGAAAGTTTAAAGGGGGGGACCAGGCTTTAATCACTGGTTTCTATTGAGTTCTCGCTTTGGCGTGGGGCAGTGTTACCTTTCATCCTTGGTTCGTCCTCCTGACGTAGTCCTTCATGGGTATGTTAACCTAGTGATACTGCAGCCAGGGTGAGGCATCCCCTTGAGAAATAAGGTAGCACACAGCCTTAGCTTGCGACACTCGGTTGGGATAATCATATCAGAGCCAAGCAAAGCCTTCCATGAAGCAGCATTGTTTCATGGAAGGCTTTGCTTGGCTAATTATTTTGTATGTAAATGGAGTGAAGTGGATACAGGTGATTCGATAAAGTTAGGGAGGCTGATTCCCTACGGTATATTCCTGTTCCTCCGATTCTGTCGGGTAAGCTACATTTTGTAACTTGCTACTCCTACCGATTGGTAAGCGTAGAGCCACCGCCTATTCGAAATCATATAAGAATGGGATGAAAGAAAAAAGGCAGTGACAACCTTTAAGTTGTCACTGCCTTTTGTAGCGCGACCCAGGATTGAACTGGGGACCTCATGATTATGAATCATGCGCTCTAACCAGCTGAGCTATCGCGCCATTTTCTTGCTTGCGGTGTTGTTGTTTCCCGTTTGCGAGTGCAAAAGTAGTGCATTCCTCAGAACTGACCAAATGTCTGAGCGATTTTTTTAAATCATTATGTTCGATGTGGTGAGAAAAGTTGAGTTTTTAATTGATATACAAGAGCTAAGCAGCCCCATTCTTTTTTTGAGGAAATGTGCTTCTACAAGGTTCATGGTTTATTCTTTGCGTATGCCGCCGTTTATATGACAGTCTTTTGAATCCCTGATGATTGGTCTCCAGAGTTGGACATTGGGCTATAGCGCATTGTTTTTTGACCGTCAGCATGCTGTTTGAAGTAGCCGAACCAGTGGCTCTTAATGTTCGATAAACGATAGAGTAAGGGGGCGTTACGTGATTTCGTGTCTGCTAAATCCTGTTCAGGTAGCTCCATTTACCTTTTGACACCCTACAATCCTCCTAAAACGGTTTCCCAAGTTGTTTGGAAACCCTTCTAGCTCCCTAAAACGGTTTCCCAAGCTGTTTGGAAACCCTTCTAGCTCCTTAAAACAGTTTCCCAAGCCGTTGGGAAACCCTTCTAGCTCCTTAAAACAGTTTCCCAAGCCGTTGGGAAATCGTTTTATTCTCCTTCTTGCAGTTTTCATCGTTTGGATCCAGCTGAAACATCCCGTCTTTAGAGTTCCTTCGAAGTGTGTGAAATTGTTTCACCTCTTCATCCGCTTTCCTTCTCATTTTTGTGTGGGGTTTCTCACTTTTTCTTCTCCTTATTTTCCCTTATAAATTGTACTTTTGCCCCCAACTAAACACAAAGCCCAATGAAACATACTGTATGCAGACTGGTCAGCCTGACGGCAGCTCTGCTTGCAACATCTGTAACTGTTTATGCCCAGTCCGCCAAGTTGCGCGTTGAGGGCATACTTTGCGACTCAGCTACCCACGAACCGCAAGCCTTTGCCACGCTTCGCTTGATGGAAAAAGGAGTAAAGGGAAAGCCGTTGCGTGTGGCTACGACCCAAGCTAACGGACAATTCAGCCTTCCCGTACCGCGACACGGAACTTTTACCCTCGAAGCAATAGTTATCGGTATGCAACCTTTGCGCCGCGAAGTGACGCTCACGGAGGGAAAATCGGTGGTTAAACTCGACACGCTCTATCTGAAAGAGCTGAGCAATACACTCGCTACGGCCACCGTGACGGCGCAAAAGCCGTTGGTTCGTGCTGAGATTGACAAACTCACGTACTCCATGGCCGATGACCCCGAAGCCCAAACCAACACGACGCTCGAAATGTTGCGCAAGGTGCCTATGGTTACGGTGGATGGTGAAGACAATATCAAGGTCAACGGCAGCAACAGTTTTGCGGTGTACGTCAACGGTAAGCCCAATAAGATGATGACTTCCAACCCGAAGGAAGTGCTCAAAAGCTTTCCCGCCTCGACCATCAAGAAGGTGGAAGTGATCACCAACCCAGGCGCAAAGTATGATGCAGAGGGAGTGGCAGGTGTGCTCAACATTGTGACCGAAAGCCAGGTGACAACTTCGGGTTACGTGGTGACCCCGAGTCTCACCTTCAGCAACCGAGGTGGCAATGCCGGTTTCTTTGGCATGGCTCAATTGGGCAAGTTAACCCTTTCGGCTTATTATGGTGCCGGACTCCAAAAACAGCCTGCGTCATACTCCACAGGAGAGCGCGAAGCCTTTGACGAGGATGTCAATCACTGGTTTACGACAGCCAATTCGCAAACGAACAAGAGTTTCTTTCAACATGGCAACCTCGATGCCAGCTATGAATTTTCGCCCAAGGACTTGCTCAGTGTCTCCGTCGGGCTTTTTGGCTGGAAGGTGGACTACGATGCCGATGTAGACTTCCGGATGAGCGACCGTGAGTGGAATCCCGTCTACTCTTACCACCAGTGGAACAAGGGCAAGATGCGTTCCACCAATCTCAACGCCTCGGCAGACTTCCAACACACCTTTGCCGAGGATTGTAATCTGACGTTCTCTTATCGTTTTGGCCATAACCCCACGAACAACCAGACGCAGGGCATTTATTCTGACCTCGTACAGGTGCCTCAAACCCTTGAACTCCTTGACCGCCGTACCGACCCAGACCAGCTCAACAACGAGCATACCGTGCAACTCGACTTTACTACCCCCTTGGGCAAGTTGCATACCCTGTCGGTCGGAGCAAAATACATCAGCCGACTCAATCAGAGCGACAACACGGAGTGGAGTCGCAAGGCTGGAAGTGAGGAGGAGTTCGTTCGCAACGAAGCGCAGAGCCTCCGCTTCCGCCATCGCGGTGACATCGGAGCTGCTTACGCGGAATACAAGCTTAAACTCAAGTCCTGGTCGATGTTGGCAGGTTGCCGTTACGAGTATTATCATTATCGAGCTACCTACCCCGACGGCAAACGTCCTTCGTTTAGCTCGCACTTGAGTGACTGGGTGCCCTCCTTGAGCATGGCTTACAGCCTGACGACTACGCAAATGCTCAAATTGGGTTACAACCTCCGCATTGCCCGTCCCTCCATCGACATGCTTTCGCCTTATGCCGATTACAGTTCGCCCGGTAACGTCAGCTATGGTAATCCCAACCTGACGAGTGCCCAGAGTCACCAGTTCGAGTTGGCTTACAACACGTTTGGTCCGAAACTCTCGCTCAACCTCAGCCTGAACTATTCGTTTGGCAACAACGGCATGACCGACTATACTTTTCTGAAGGACGGCCTGTTGCACTCCACCTACGGCGAGTTCCTGCATGAGAAAGTGTGGAACCTCAACGCTTACCTCAACTGGACTGTAGGCAAGACTACTTCCATCTTTGTCAACGCCAGCGGCAGCTATTCAGACTACCGTGTGCGCCAGCTTCGCCAACACAATTGGGGTTTTGCTGCCAACGGCTACGGTGGTGTCACGCAGACTTTGCCTTGGAAACTCAAGTTCAGCCTCTTTGGTGGAGGCGGCAGCAAATCTGTTTCGCTCGAAGGGAAGAGTCCCAGTTACTATTTTTACCACCTCAACCTCAGCCGCGGTTTTCTCAAAGACGACCGCCTGACCGTTTCGCTCGGAGCGGGTGGTTTCCTGCCGAAGCGTGTGCATTACACGAACATCACCCAAACGGAACAATACCGTATGATTACGCGTTCGAGCATGAAACAAGGCACCTTCTCCATCGGCATCCGTTACCGCCTCGGCGACCTCAAAGCCTCGGTGCGTAAGGTGGTACGTTCCATCGAAAATACCGATGTGAAGAGTACGGGTGGACAAGGTAACGAACAGGGAGGTGCTCCCAGTGGTATGTAAAGGGGTGTTCTATCAATTATAGTTTAGGAGTTCAGGAGTTTAATGTTTATTCGTCAAGTCAAGGACCTTGCTACAGAAACTCTTCAACCTTCCACTTATAACAGATAATTAATAGAACCAGCCTAAAAGGTCTTCTTCATGAACAGACACAACATTTCGATTAAAATTCTGATTCCCACAGCGGTTCTGCTTTTGGCAGGCCTGCTGTGGGCTTTTGTTCCCAACCGCCGACAGACCCGCCTCGACAGCCTCTGCCGTGTCGAGGCAACCAGTTATTATGTCCTGCCCCTGGCCAAGGGCGACACCCTTTATTTTCCCTTGGGCAGCGATTGTTTCTATCCCGTTTCGCTCCATCCCGACAGTGTCGTGACGCGGGTGGACCTTACCGCTGTGTTTATCAGTCGCGAGGGCCATTTGTTGACAACCGATAGTTTGGTAGGCCGTGTTCCCGATACGCTTGCTGGGGCTGACGTACGGCGTAGACTCTCTGTCGCCGACAGCTTCTTGATTGAAGCACGCCAACACCACCGTGCTGTGCGCCAGTCGCTCGATGAGTACGCCCGTCGTCACTCTGTGGTCGACGATGGGTACAACGAAGTTATGGCTTATCGCGAGCGTATCGGTCGTGAACTTCGACAACTTGACAGTTTGTATCGCCGTGTCCAGCAAGGATTGCAGCAACCCTCGCGCGAAGCTTACTTGCGCAGTTGGGTTCGTGTGCGTCCCGCCGCTCACGATACCCTGTGTAGCGCACACCGTGTCGTTAGGCGCGATGGCATGCTTCTATTACAGTTAGATGGTGCAACTTTGCCCGCTGGAAGCAGTCGTTTTACCATTTACCGATTACCGACCTACGTAGGCAACCCCCAACTCTACGCATACCAGGACTTTGGCGGTCCGACTGCCACCGCACAACCTCAGGTGTTGAAGGCTACCGAAACAGCTTATCCCGCTACCGAGGGAGGTGCCTGGGTGAATGCTTCGGGGCAGCTATGCGGACTTCAAGGCGGGGGTCAACGGATTGACGGGCATCGGATAGCCCGTTTGGTTTACGATGTTCACCCCCTTCCTGTATGGGCCGCACGCAACGTGTGTGCCTGGCTTCAAGGTTGGTTACGTTCTGCAACGCCGCGCAGACCTCGTTCTGCTTTCAGTGTACAACGCATGCTGACGGTTGACAGCCTTCTTTACGAGGGGCAGGTTGTCCACGCTACAGGTCAGCGTCCTTTGCGACAGGGGTGGGGCAGACTTTACGCTCCGGGCGACACGGTTTATGAAGGAGAATGGCAGGCCGATACCCTGGTAACGGGTGTACGCCTCACGCGGCAGGCATCGTACCGAGGAGAATTTAATGCCCGTTACCAACCTTCAGGTCTGGGAGTCGAAACGAAACCTTGGAAGGAGCATTATGCAGGTGCGTGGAAGGATGGGCAACGCAGTGGACACGGATTTAGTGCCCGTCCCGGTCAATTGGTACGTTGTGGTGACTGGCGACACGGGAAGTTTCGTGGTGAACGCATGGTCTATACTGCCGATCGCATCTATGGTATCGACATTTCACGTTACCAGCACGGTAAGGGCAAGAAGAAATACGCCATTGACTGGGAGCGGTTGCGCATCACCAGTCTCGGCGCAGGGCGTCGAGTGCAGGGAAACGTAGATTACCCCGTTTCCTTCGTCTATATCAAGTCAACTGAGGGACGTACGGTGCTCAACCCCTATTATGCCACCGATCTTCGTCAAGTACGTCGTCATGCCATTCCGGTGGGAACTTATCATTTCTTTAGTTTGACCAGCAGCGGGGCACAACAAGCGGCTCATTTCCTTCGCCGGTCGTCTGTCCGGCCGCACGACCTGCCTCCCGTGCTCGATTTAGAGCCTACCGACTATCAGATTCGCTGTGCCGGTGGCGACAGTGTGATGTTCGCGCAGGTTTTGGTGTGGCTCCGTACGGTCGAAAAGCGATGCGGCAAGCGGCCGGTGCTTTATGTCGGTCAGAACTTTGTCAACCACCATTTGCCACAGGCTCCGGCAGCCCTGCAGAAGTATGATGTGTGGATTGCGCGTTACGGCGAGTTCAAACCCTACGTGCGCCTGCTGCATTGGCAACTGACTCCCTATGGTCGCGTACGGGGCATTCACGGCGAAGTCGACATCAATGTATTCAACGGTACCCGTGAGCAGTTTGCAGACTATTTGACCAGTGTCCGAAAGTAAATAGGCTCGGCTTTTCCCCCATCAGAACTCTCTGTTATCGTCGGGAGACGGGATGGTGCCCCCCAACGGTAGCACAGCGGTTTGCTCCTGGTGCCCTCAGCGAGGGGTGAGTTTGTTGACGGTGAAGCCAAACCGGCACGCATCGTTTTTACAGCATAAAAAAATGTTCCCGAAGGTGGTTGTACCCTTCGGGAACATTTTTTTGATGACAGTGGTTCGTCCTTAGAAAAAGCAAATAACCTCCAACGCTTATACCCAAGCGTTGGAGGTTTTGTTTGTCGTTTACTTTATCAAGACCTTTTGGCCGTTGATGATGTATACGCCCGGTGAAAGCGGACGTTGAGCCGTGGGGTAGAGGCGAATGCCCGTCAGCGTGTAAACTACCGGAGTGCCCTCGCTTGATTGGGTCGGAAGGATACATCCCGTTTGCGGGTCATTCGTGAGCGAGAAACCTCTCACCTGTGCTGCCACATCGGCAGGCAGGGCTAAATAGGCTTTTCCCGCCTGGTTCGTAAACGGTCCTCCATCTGGGCTTCCCCAGTAGAATCCCAACGTGGGGATTCCCGTGTCAACCGAGGAGTAGTAGAGCTTGTAGAAACGATAGCTGGAGGTATCGCCACCTTCGGGGGCTTCTGTCAGTCCTTCTTCGTTACTGCCAAGGAGCAGGTTGTCTGCCGGCGGATTGGGACCGATAGGTTGGTCGCCTGTCGGGGCAAAGAGCAAATAGTCGCGGCGTGCTCCCTTGACTAACAGGGGAGTAGCGGCCGGAACGGTCTCTCCTGCGCGGTAAGCTGGGGTCAATGTCAGTGTGCCGTGTGCAGCATCAGCCTGGGTTACGGCATATCCTGTAACGCCTTGAGGCATGACGTAGGCTGTGGGATGGAATAGCGTGGCGTAGCCTTCGTTCGTTCGGATAGATAGGTTGCCAATCGCAGCCTGTCCCTTTTCGACCAAGCGAATTACCTGGGGAAGTGTAGAGCTTCCTTGTGAGGTAAGGGCAAGGAACCAACGCATCGAGCTGAGCGAGGCTCCCTGTGACGAACAACGGACGAGTTGACCTGCTTGCAGTGTGTAGCCTCCTTGATTGGCTAATTGTTCACCCGTTAATACTTCGTAGTTGCCGTTGAGGGAAGCCTTGACCTGAGGTTGGGACAAGTCGATGCGCGATGCAAGCGTAGGCTCAACGGTTGTGGGAGAGAAGTCGAACGTAAATGTGCCAGCTTGCTTCGCACGGATGAGGTAGGGTTGATTTGCCCGTAAGGTTCCCTCCGTCACTTTCACCCATTCCAATACCGTTTGGGCGGGTGTTCCCGTAGCGTGGTTCCCCTGCCAGGCGAGACCGTCTATTTGCGCCACCTCACAATGTTTCATCCACTCTTGAACCTTGGTGGTAAAGGGTAGGTATAGCGGTTGCCATTCGGTGTCGGCAAAGGTGCGCGTGAGTTGCAGCTGCTTTACCGAGACAGAGTTACCTACATGCAGGTGGGTGTAAGCATCGTTGAGCGTGAGGCGTTGCGGGTCGGTGAGAATATTCCACACCCCCTTGCCGGCAGAGGTGCTTGCTTCAACCGCAGGAACACTCAGCCACTGGAAGTCGGTCGATACCAAACTGTTGCGGTTCGTGCGGTAGCCCTGAGGGTCGGAAGCATAGTTCTCGTTGCGCGTAACCCAATTGCCGTTCTGGCTTAACTGGCCGCAAGCTCCCGTTTCGTCTACCAGCGTAAAGGCTCCCCACGTGTAACCGCGATCGAGTCGGAGCGTTTCGCGGTATCCCGGGTTGATGAGTTGTTCGATGTATAGTTTGCGGCCGTCTTCAGCCACGAAGGTAAACTTCCCTTCACTTTCCATACACCGCCACAGCGTAGCTTCTTCGGCTTGAGGAGTGAAAATGTCGGGTGTTTGCGCATCGGTACCTTGTTTCAAGTAGTAATAAGCAGCACGGCCGTAGAGGTCTTGGTAATTGCGCAGGCGATAATATCCCTTCGAAGCGGGACGTACCACTTGGTCATCACCGATGGCGGCAAGTTCGATCAGTGACTGCCCCAGTTGCTGGAGTTTTTCGTCTGTCGCATCGGGCTGCACCTTGCCTTCGGTGTTAAAGACAGCCTGATAAGCCTTTAGGAAAGCCTGCATCTCGGGCAAATCAGTCTTTGGATACCCCATGGCACCCTTGTTTCGATAGAGATCCAGGGCCTGAGGGCGAAGTTCGTCTGCACGATTTTCAAGTCCCTTGCGTTCCAACAGACTTTCATCTTGGATGACAATCAGTTGGGTGTAAGTACTCGAAGTACCGTTGATGGAAGCTGTCCAGCGGCGGCGTATCACATGGCCATCGCGGGTTTCCTCGCCCTTCGCCCAAACAGTCTTACCCGTATCGTTCTTGTGGTAAGCCTGCAGATCGCTGAGGGCAGGCACTTGGCTCTCGTCACTTACTTCGAGGTAAGGTTGTGGTCCGTCCTTGAAGCGTACGTACGTGCTGCGGTCACCCAGTAAGAAACCGCCTACATAGGTGATGTTGGGATTCAAATAGGCAGGCAACTCTTTTGAAACGCAGTAGGCCGCTTCGTCCTTCACTTCAATCTTGATGACACCACCACGTATGGGCTGACTAAAGTTGCGATAACCGGTTTTTTCAATGGTTACATACGGCCAATACCCATTCCAACTGCCCGTATTGGGTACATTGTCATCGAGTACATATTTATAGGTCTGACCAAAGTCATCGGAAAGCAGGATGCGAACCTTGCTGTCGGTTCCGTAAAGTTCCTGACAGGGTTCCCAGGAGAGACTTAGCGGCTTGCCCTGAAATTGGTCCATCTTAATGTCCGTTTTCATCTTAAAGGGCTTGCCCTTGACGATGTGTAGATAGACCGGTTCGATGTCGTAACGGCCATGGTCGGCGGCTGCTAACAAGAACTGATAGCGGCCGGCACGGAATGCATCAGAGTAGGGTACCAAAACGGCATCGGTCTTGCCTTCGTTGTTATGCCCTTCGTCATAATACGGCTGGAACATGACGCAGGGATGTTTCCCGAGGTTGTAAGTCGGCTGGAGGGCATTGGTTTGGTAACCGTAGACACCTGGATCATAGGTTTGAGCTCCGTATGTGAACGTAGCGGAGGTATTGGAAGTCGGGATATAGAACTGGAAATTTGTGCCTTCGGGGATGGTATAGTTCGAACGCAGTTGACGGCGGTCAAGCACTGGTTTCGTATACGTGCTTTTTACTACATAAGGAATGTTCGCGTCAGGTTCGGGTATTCCACCTTCAATCTCGTTGGGATTGCGGTCTGAACTGGTATAGTAACACTGCGATTTTAAGCGGGAACGAATGGCCAGTACACTCGAAAGGGCAAATGCATTGCGTGGCTCGCCATACGACATGATGGATTGCCCATAGCCAGGTTCGGTACAGAGTGCATCGTTCTTTTGGTGCGTATGTTTGGCACCGAACAGATGACCCAATTCGTGGGCAATGGTGCCCATGTCGCTATTGGCCATAGCGTTACCCTTATTATAGGACTGGTAGACGCCACCCAAAAGGGTACGCCCCGACAGCCCGTTGTGTGTCGGGCGAATCAGAATGCCACAGTCGTAGGCTTCAGTACCAATCTTTTCGTTGATAATTTTAGTGCCATAGCTGTCTTCAATGGGATAGTTGGGGGAGTCTGTCAATAACAACTTGTCGTCTTCGATGACAATAAAGCGGATGCCCAAGTCGCGTTGGTAAACCATGTTGAGGTATTCACCAATCTCCCTGACCCATTGGCGCACTTTCGTCAAGTCACCGCCATATGTGCCATTAACGTATTCCGGACTCACACAAAGCGCAAGACGGTATACATATTCATAGCCATTGTCAAAGATTTGTTTGTTCGTTTCGGGTAACGGAAAGCGCGAAGGTTCACCCAACGGATGGATAGAGAATGGTTGTTGCGAGGGAGTGTCATAGCCCGGTGGAATGACTACTTCGCAACGGTTTCCCGCATTGTCGATTGCAGACAGCGGGTCAGCGGTCTGTGCCGATGCACCCAGGGGCAAGCACAGGCCTACGAGTAAGTTGAACTTCATAGTAAAAAAATAGAGTGATAATAAAAAGCACTTTTAGTCAGTGGGTGATTTGGCTAAAAGTGCTGTGAGAATGCTTGGAGTATGAGGTTGGCCAAGTTGGCATGAGTGTGCCACCTCGTTACAGAACGCCCCAAAGTACAAGCCGTTTCTTTAGCTTATGGTACAACGGGCAGGGACAGCGTAAGCTTCGATTCCTCGTGTCACACATCGTGTGGGTAGATGGTGGGATAGAGAATATCAAAAAGAAAGGAACGTCGTCGTGCGATCATTTAAGTTCGCAAAGATAGAAATTACTCTGTTTAGCCTTTTTATTTGTATAAGCTTTAACAAGTTCCCTGGTCGCTAAGCCTTAATCAGTCGTTCGTCGTGGATATGAATTCTGTAGTAAGGTGTTCGCTACTTTGCCACGCGCAGTGCAACTGTTTCATATCATTGCTTCGTAGGCATCAAGCGAATAAGCTTTTGTGAAGGGGGCACTTTCTTGGCTTTCTGACCCGAGAATCAGCCGTTTTTTGTGTACTTTTGCGCTCAAAATCGAAAAAATGCGGTGTTTGCGTGGTTAGACACCCCTATACCGCTCCCTGCGATACTCCTTTTCACTTCCAACGTGCCTGCGAGGATGGAAAGGGTTCCGCAAACACATTTACAACGTGGGACAGGGCATTTGTTGAACTAATTCCACACTCTATGGGGCTACTACTCCTCTTTCTATTTACCGCATTAGGTATTTCTTTTCTTTGTTCCGTTCTTGAAGCGGTGTTACTTTCAGTTCCGATGTCCTTCGTTTCGATGCTTGAGAAGGAAGGACGTTCTGGAGCTCCCCTCCTGAAAAAGTACAAGCAGAACATTGACAAACCTATTTCTGCCATCCTCTCGCTTAATACGATTGCCCACACAGTGGGTGCAACCGGTGTCGGTGTACAGAGTGAGAAGGTGTTTGGTGAGGCTTACTTTGCCATTACTTCGGCAGTCCTCACGATGTTGATACTTGTTCTCTCCGAGATTCTCCCTAAGACCATCGGTGCTTCGTATTGGCGCGGGCTTGCGATACCTGCCGCGCGCGTGATTCACGTGTTGGTCATCCTTACTTATCCCTTTGTGCTGATGTCGGAAGTTATTACCCGTGTCTTTTCAAAGAAGAAACAGGTGCTTTCCGTAAGCCGCGAGGAAGTTTCGGCCATGGTTACGGTTGGTGCTGAAGAGGGCGTCTTCGAGAAGAAGGAGAATCGCATGATTCAAAACCTTCTCAAGTTGGACGATGTCAAGGCACGCGACATCATGACCCCTAGCTCGGTAGTCGAAATGGCTGAGGAGAGCATGACCCTCCGCGAATTTTACCAGAACGATGCTTACCGCACGTATTCCCGTATCCCCGTTTATAATGAGGAGAATGATGACTACATCCGAGGCTATGTGTTACGTCAGACGATTCTCGAAAAATTGACGGAGGATAAGTTTGACAACCGTCTTTCGGACATTGTACGTCCGGTATTGACCTTCTCCGAGAATGAACCCGTGTCAAACATCTGGGAGAAGTTGCTCGCCAAGAAGGAACACATCTCTATTATCATCGACGAGTACGGTTGCTTCCGAGGTATCGTTACCATGGAGGATGTCATCGAAACCATGCTCGGTACAGAGATTGTCGATGAGAAAGACAAGGTGACCGACATGCAGGAATTTGCCCGCGAGAAGTGGCAGGAACAACAACAGGATGCACTCCACCTCGATGCGCACCCGCTGGATGCTTCTCCCGAACGTTCCGAAGCTTAATCCCGCATTTTGCTGAATATACATCGTCTTTCTTCGCTTGCCGATGTGGCTGGCAATGAAGAAAGCAGCGTGATACGATACCCATAGCCTCTGAAGCAGGGGCTATGGGTATCTTTTGTTGGATCCCTTGAACGAATCAGGGGATTTTTCCGTTATATTTGCACTGTTAGCCGTGCCGACAGCCATGTTCCCTGAACGGCAGGATTAGTTTATTTATCCATCCATCCTTTCAGCCTTTATCTGATTACTTGCCATGTTTAAGTTCTTCTTTATACTGGTTATTTTTCTTATTCTCCCCGATAGTTTAATTTGGTGGAACTATACGCGCCTTTATCCCAGCGTGTGGCGAACCCTCTTGGTACTTATTCCGACAATGTGCACCTTGCTGTGTATGTTGTTACTCGTTTGTCAGGTGCGCGTTGCCTGGCTGATGCAGGCCACCTTCCTGTTGATTATCTGTGTGGCTGTGCCCAAATTGGTTTTTATCCTCGTTTCCCTCTTAGGCAAGTTGGTGGCGGCCTATCAGCCCGCCGTGCAGCAAAACTTTGTGCGGGTGGGCATTATTTGTGCCTTAGTGATGTTAGCCATTCAGCTCTTTGGTGCCGTTTTTGGCTGGCGTCATCTGCAAGTGGTGCGTCGGCATGCCAAGTTAGAGCGCATTCCCGAAGCATTTCGCAATTACCGCGTGGTGCAAATTTCCGATTTACACGTAGGTACTTACGGCAAGGATGCTTCCTTCCTCGAGCGACTGGTCGACAGTGTCAATGCCGAGCATCCCGACCTGATTGTTTTCACAGGCGATTTAGTCAACACGTCTTCTGACGAGTTGCGGCCCTTCATTCGCGTACTGAGTCGCCTTCGTGCCAAGGACGGTGTCTATTCCGTTTTAGGCAATCACGATTATTGCAAGTATCATCCGGGGCTGACGATCGGTGAACAGAAGCGCGAACTCTCACGCATCATCAAGGCGCAGCGCATGATGGGATGGAAACTGCTGATGGACGAACACGCTGTGATTCGTCGCGGTAATGACAGCCTTTATGTGATAGGTGTTCAGAATATTGGGAGTAAATACTTCTATAAATATGGTAACCTCCAGAAGGCGATGAAGGGAATACCCGATGAGGCTTGTTCCATTCTGCTGACACACGATCCCTGGCATTGGCGCAGCGAAGTGGTCTTCAGAACCAACATTCCCTTCACTCTTGCCGGACATACCCACGCCTGGCAAATGCAGATCGGTTCGTTTTCGCCAGCTCAATGGCTGATGCCGGAATGGGGTGGACTCTATCATCTGGGCGATCAGCAACTCTACGTCTCAACGGGCATCGGTGGCAGTGTGCCTTACCGCCTCGGAGCCTGGCCAACTATCGAAGTGTTCACCTTTGTGTAGCTTCCTCACCCTAAATTCCTTGGGGTCGCACCCGTATGGGCAGAAGCAAACAACCCCCGCAGGCTGATGTACAGCTTGCGGGGGTTGTTTGTCTGTTGTCGCTGATGTCGAAAGCCTATGTTTTGTGCGTCTGAACGACCTAAGTCCGGGAGTAACATCGTGTGAGCGGCCATGAGACCGTTTACCACCCTACGGCAGGCATGGTCAGTCCGCACCCAGCCTTTCGATGCTGTGCGTCCAGCTTACCCGTTTAGATTCTCACCTTCGCAATCGCCTTGCGCAAGGTGCCTTTGCCGATGATAGGAGCGTGTGCGTCTTCGGGATACATGATGTAGAAGTCGCCCGGACGTGCCGTGAAGTAAGTAGCGGCGGGTTCAGCGTAGAGTGCAAAGTCATTTTCCGTGTCGAAGGCAGCTTCCGATTCTGTTTGAAGAGCTTCGAGTGCCGTCCAACCTACTGTTTCTTCGCCACTGAAGGGGAAGTGAATGTCGATGTATTCGCGGTGAACTTCGAGCTTCTGATCTGCCGCGTCGACGAGGGTAGCATCCGCCACATTAATAAAGAGGTCTGTACCGTCGAGCGTAATGCGTTCGGCAGGCACCTTCGTGAGGTCGTGGGTTTTGATGTAGTCAAAGAGTGCCTTAAAACGAGGATGGAGAGCCTCGATACGCTGGCTCTGAGCGAGGGTTGAGAGTATCATAGTGAGTATATGAGTAAAAGATAAATATGAAGGCAGCTGTAACGTCTGAAATAGACCAAGACCCTGAAAGGAAAGTCCCCTAGGAGACCTGTTCACTTTCAGGGTCTTGTTATCTAAACTCAATTACGTCGCAATTATTGTGCTTTCTTGTCCGCTGATTGGTTATTGGAGGTATCCTCTGAACCTTCGCTCAGCAGGTCCGTACCCCAGTGGGTCGAAGCGAGTCGCTGTTCGCGCTCAATTACCTCCTTCGCCTTCTTGGCATAGATAATCATGCGCAGAGACTGTGAATAGGAAACGTAGTTCCAAAGCCAGTTGAAGAGCACAATCATCTTGTTGCGCACACCGAGGATAGAGCGCAGGTGAACCACCAACCACAGTACCCAGGCAAAGAAGCCGCCAAACTTCATCTTCGAGAATTCGGTGACAGCGCGGTTACGTCCCACGGTGGCCATCGTACCGAGGTTCTTGTAGTGGAAGGGTTTCATCTCCTTGCCTTCCTCCAGACGCTTGAGGTTCTTGGCCAGTTGCTTTCCTTGCTGAATAGCGACCTGTGCCAACTGCGGGTGACCGCCGTTCCAATTCTCATCGCCTTCAGGCATAATGCACTGGTCACCGATAGAGAACACACCGTCAAGTCCCTTCACCTGGTTAAATGCGTCGACAATGATGCGGCGACCACGGCCCAAGTGCGAAGGATCCAAGTTACCTACCGGTTGAGCGGCGATACCACTCACCCAGATAAAGGTACGCGTTGCGATAGAGCTTCCGTCCTTGAGCATCACGTGGTGATCCTTGTAGTCGGTTACCATCTTATTGAGCAACACGTTGACACCCATCGTGCGGAGGTACTGTTCCACCTTAGTGCTCGATTCCGGACTCATGGCAGGAAGGAGTCGGGGACCCGCTTCTACGAGATAAATGTGCATGAGAGAGGTCGGAAGGTCGGGATAGTCCTTCGGCAACACGAAGTTCTTCATTTCACTCAGTGCACCCGCAATTTCTACACCCGTGGCACCACCACCCACGATTACAATGTTAAGCAACTCCTGGCGTTCAACGTCTGTCGCACAGGTCAGTGCACGTTCGAAGTTGTCCAACAAGGCATTACGCAAGCCCATGGCTTCGCTCACATTCTTCATGGGCATTGCTTCGTTCTCCACGTTCTTGTTGCCAAAGAAGTTGGTAGTTGCACCCGCTGCCAGAACGAGGTAGTCATACTTCACCTTACCGATAGAAGTCTGAATAATCTTGTGTTCAGGGAAGATAGAACGCACCTCCGCCATACGGAAGAAGAAGTTCTTACGTTTTTGGAAGATTTTACGGAAGGGGAATGAGATGGAACTCGGTTCGATACCGGCTGAAGCTATCTGGTAAATCAGTGGAGGAAACTGGTGGTAGTTGTTACGGTCGATCAATACGACCTGGAAGTTACTCTTGCGGAGTTTGTTTGCCAGTTTCAAACCGCCGAAACCGCCGCCTACGATGACTACACGTTTTTTGTCTGTCTTGGGAAGATTGAAGCTCATTTAAACCAGATGATGAATGAAAAGATTTCCGTTAAGTCGTTCAAATTCGCATCCAGACAGACTTAGCGGAAAAACGCAGATGATAGATTGTAAAATGGAGGGATGAAAACAGGTAGTGACCACTGCCTTAAGTTAAGCGAACAACTTCCTTAACATGTTACGAAAGTTAATCACTCTTCTGATGAATGGCAGAAATAGGGATTTTGACCTATTTTCGATTGCAAAATTACGCCTTATATTCTGAATAAAGCCCTTGCTTTCCGAATAAGTACGAATGAATGCCTTTTTTTGTCGTCCTGTGGTGAAGGCTGTTACATCTATGTGGCAATTATTCGGTTGCTTCTGGCATCGGCTAAGCGAGCCGACGTTTTTTTCTGTTCTGTTCTGTGGGAAATGAAAGGAGCCAAGCGGTGAAAACAGCAGGCTGAGTCATCGGCTATGCCTTTCAGACCGCTTGCTCTGTAACGAAGCCGGACAACTGCCCGTGTTTAGAATAATATCCAGCCGGCAATGCCTGCCAGTATGATCATAAAGCCGCCGTTGAAGCGGTAAAGCAAAGTGCCAATCAGGGTGGCAACGAAAAGGAAGATGCTGACACCAAATTGCCAAGGGTTCAGTGCGGGGCTACCCATCGTGTCGGGACGCATTAGTAAAATCGCTGCGGCAGCTATCAAGCCCGGGACGAGCGGACGGAGCAACACCAGGGCGCAGTCTAACAAATGCTTGTACGACTGGTTCTTCTGCCATAGGCTGAAGAGGTACGTCCACAGTGCCGAGGGTAGCGCGAGGCTGACCAGGCTGATGAGCGAGGCAAGCGTGCATCCCCAGAAGCCCATACGGCTGGCTGCTGCCAAATAGCCGGTTAGCGTAGCGGCGTTGATACCCGTTCCGCCCGGGAGCACACGGCAAAACACCATCAAGTCTGCCATTTGGGCAGGTGTCAACCATTTATGCAGGGTGATGAGGTCGTGTTCCAGCAGGGCCTGTGTGCCCAGGCTGCCGCCTAAACCGAATAAGCCCATTTGGGTGAAACTTAAGAAGAGAAAGAGGTAGATGAGCATGGGTTTGCTACGTTAGGTTATGGGAGAGGGAGGTTCTTTTACTTAGCAGGACGCTTGAAGGGGTGGAGTAGAGGGATGCGAGGCTGGTCAGGTTCAGCTAAATGCGCTCGGTCTTTGGTCGAAAGCTTGTTGACAGGCAGGGTGACCCAACGGACAGCTTTGCTGAGCGAATGGTCAACTGTAACTCGTGAATGAGTTGCCCCAATCAGCTTCTTTCCTGGTTATTCTTTGCTCAACACAATGACGCCATAGAGCACGCCCAGTGTGGCGAGTCCCAGGATGATGTAGGTAGGCGAAACGCCTAAGAGTCCAATCAAGATGGCTGCCAGTACGGGAATCCAAACCGTGCTCAACGTGACGCCCGACTTCTTGCCAACCTGAATGCACGAAAGCACCAACAAGGCGATGATGGCGGGACGCGCTCCCATCAGAAACGACCGGAAGAAGGCCCATTCGCGCAAGTTATTATAGAAGGTTGCAAAGAGAAGGAGCAACACAAAGGGCGGCAACACCATGCCCGCCAAAGCGGCCAACGAGCCTTTCCAGCCCAAAAGCTGTTTCCCCAGGTAGGTGGCGAGGTTGATGTTGAAGATGCCCGGCATCGCCTGAACCGTGGCAAGGTCGTTCGTAAAACTTTCCTCGTCCGTCCATCCGTATTTCTCCACCAATGCGCGTCGCACGGGGTGAATCGTGGCGTAACCATCGCCTAAGGTGAGGCCTCCCGCCTTGAGAAAGGTGAGGAAGAGGCTGAGCGGAGTAAGGGGAATAGACTGTTGCATGGGGCAGAAGGGGGAGTCGATGAATGAGTTATTGTTCGTAACGAAGAGTTTAGCAGGAGCGGGGAGGAGGGAGGTGCGACGGGGTGTTTGCCCCCTTTTCGTCCTTATCCTGCGCTTTCGCTGCTAAACTCTTCTGGCTGTACGGGGCGTACCACAAGGGTGCGCCCCGAGATTTAAGTCTTACTGATGCTGTTCACGGTAGAGGTCGTTGACCGTCTTGACCGGATTGAAAGTTTCCAAGGGAACTTCCACAAACACGGTAGACCAGTCGCTCATCGCACCGTTCCACAAGCCGGGAAGTTCGAGTGCCTTCAGTTCCTTACCGTCCTTGCTCTTGTGTGAGATGAAGCCCGTCTTCGGGTCAACATAGTCGGGCAAGTGGAAGGCATGGCCCTGGTAGTCCTTGATGGCACATACCAAGTCGACCGGATTGAAGTGCGTGCCCTTTTCAAACATCGCCTTCTTCTCGGCATCAGCCATATCAATCTGCGAGCTCTCCAAAATCTGGAGGGAGATGGTTCCGTCCGTATTATAAGCTAAGAACGGACCGCCACCGGGCTCTCCGACGTTGCGCACCATACCGCAAACACGCATCGGACGGTTCAACTTCTTGCGCAGGTAGATGGCCAACTCGGTATCTTCCAGCAACTTCGTTTCGGGATTCTTCGTAAAGAGTTTCTTCTGAACGAATTGCAACATTTCGAGCAGGTCGTCCATCGTATAGTGGCCGCTGTCCAATTTCTGTAAGTAAGCGAAGGCCTGTGCTTGCAGGCTCACCAAAACACCTGCCAGCAACTGCTTGTAGCGAATGGTCGGTTCCTTCAGACGGTCGGGCACCACGTTGTCAATGTTCTTGACAAACACCATGTCGGCATCCATGTCATTGAGATTTTCGATGAGAGCACCGTGACCACCGGGACGGAAGAGGAGGGTGCCGTCTGCCTTGCGGAAGGGGGTGTTGTCCGGATTGGCAGCCACCGTGTCTGTGCTTGCTTTCTGTTCGGAGAAGCTGACGTCATACGTCACGCCGTACTGTGCCTCATAGGCGGGAACGACTGCGGCAACCAATTGTTCGAAGAAGGCACGGTGTTCGGGCGACACGGTGAAGTGTACGTGCACCTTGCCATCGGCTCCGCGAGCATAGAGTGCACCTTCCACCAAGTGCTCTTCGAGCGGCGTGCGCGCCCCGTTCTCGTAACGGTGGAACTTCAGCAATCCCTTGGGCAAAGCACCATAGTTCAGTCCGTCCTTGTCTAACATGGCGTGGACAACAGCCTTGTAGTTGCCTTCAGCCACGAGGCTGTCAATGCCTTTACCGTCGTGGAGACGCTGACAAGCCGCGTCGAGGTCGGCATAGAAAGCTGCATCGTGCAAACGGGCAAAGAAGGTCTTCTCAAAGTCTGTCTGCGGCGCATCATAGGGAGCGTCGGCAAAGGCAAACATATCCTTAAACATACGGCTGGCAGCTCCCGAAGCGGGAACGAACTTCACCACGCGGTGACCAGCAGTCGCCGTATACGCCTTCCATGCTTGGAGGTATTGTGCTTCCTCTTCCTCAGAGGGTTGAAGTATGCCCTTTTCCGTACTGGCCGCACCAGCCAGTTTCAGGTAGGGAAATCCTTGCTCGAAGCAAGCCAACTGCTGTTGAAGTTTGGCTTCGCTAATGCCCTTTTGAGTCAGTAGCGTCAAGTCTTCTTGAGTTATCATTGTTTCTTGTATTAGTGAGAGATCAGGAATAGTCTATTCGTTGCAATCCGTCTGTTTCGCCCTTGTTCAGAGCGTCAGCAGGCGCGGTTGCTCCGTTATCCTAAATACAGTTGTTTCTCGTAAGCAGCGATGGCACGTTCGGCGGTCTTCACCGCTTCTTCCAGTGGGAAGGGAAGTTCGCCGCCCGACGCATTGAGGTGTCCGCCGCCGTTGAAAAACTCTTCCGCCATCTTATTGCAGGGGAAGTTGTCGACCGAACGAAGCGATACGCGCACCACGTCGCGTTCCGTATCCTCGCGCAGGGAAATGCTCAGGCGCATTCCCTTTACTTGCAACGGCATATTCACCAATCCTTCGGCATCGCCACGGATAAAATGGAAACGTTTCATCTCCTCGCGCGTCAGCGTAAAGATCGAAGCGTGGTTATTGGCAAAGAAGCGGAGCTTTTCGTAGAGAATGTAGCCCGTCATGCGTATGCGGTCTACGGAATAGACATGAAATACGTTGCGGTAGATCTTGTCTTTGTCGATTTTCTTGGTGAGCAGGCGCGAGATGACTTCGTAGATTTCGGGCTGGTTGGAGTTGTAGGTAAAACCACCAGTATCCGTCATCATGCCTGTGTATAGACAGGTTGCAGCTGTCTTCGTCATGGTTTCGAAGCCCCCCAATTGGTCAATCAGTCGGAAGACAATCTCGCTGGTTGAACATTTGTCGGGGAAAGAAATCACCTGCTCAGCGATGTGATGGTCTGGATCCAGGTGGTGGTCAATGATAACGCGTTTGGCCTTGGCCTTGGCAACCACCGTCTGCATGTCCTGCAAGCGGTTGAGTCCATTCATGTCGAGACAGAAGATGAGGTCAGCCTCCTCGATAATCGGTGAGACTTCAGCCTCATGTTTCATGTACGAACGAATGGTCTGCGAGTTGGGTAACCAGCGCAGGAAGTCCGGATAGGGATTGGGCATGATGATGTGTACCTGTTTGCCCAAAGACTTTAAGTATTCTGCCCATCCCAAGGATGATCCGACTGCATCGCCATCGGGACCTCGGTGAGCACAAATGACCATTTTGTGGTGATCTTGTATGAGTTGTTTCAGCGAAGCGAGTTCCGCTTCAGAGAGTAAGGGAGTGAGCATGGGGCGGTTAATGTCATCAGGGCATTGCGATAGATGCCGCTGGATAAAGGGAAGTAAGTAACATGGGAATAGGAGGATACGGTCATCTCAGACTGTCGTATCGCCTAAGCAGCTGTTTCTTTAGCTGCAATAAGCCAAAGTCAGGCGAAGACTGCGATAGTCGTTGACATTACAACAAACGGTTGCATTACGTTTGCCAGTCTGCGCTACCGGCTTAGCCTTTTAGCCTTTCCGGCCAATTTATTCCCCCAGGTGCTTCAGTGCTCGTACTTCTTCGGCCGGATCCTTTGCTTTGAAAACAGCCGAACCAGCCACCAGTACGTCGGCACCAGCCGCAACGAGACGTGCGCCAGTCTCACGGTTCACCCCTCCGTCAATTTCGATCAGTGCCTTCGACCCCGTGCGGTCTATGAGTTCACGCAGGCGGCGGGTCTTCTCGATGGTGTGTTCAATAAATTGCTGTCCGCCAAAGCCCGGATTGACTGACATCAGCATGACGAGATCCAAATCACCGATAATATCCTCCAGTACGCAGACGGGAGTATGCGGATTGAGCGTTACGCCAGCCATCATTCCTTCCGCTTTAATCTGTTGAACCACGCGATGCAAGTGGGTGCAAGCCTCGTAGTGAACGTTCATCACCTTCGCACCGAGTGCTTTCACCTCTTTGATGAACTTCTCGGGGCGAACAATCATCAAGTGAACGTCGAGTGGCTTTTGAGCATGCTTTGCCATCGCTTGCATAACGGGAAAACCAAACGAGATGTTCGGCACAAATTCGCCGTCCATAACGTCCAGGTGATACCAGTCGCATTCGCTGTGGTTGAGCATTTCTAAGTCGCGTTGTAAGTTGCCGAAATCGGCGGATAAAAGGGAGGGAGATACAAGTGGCATAGTGAAAATAAAATAGGAGAATGAGGAGAAGCCAAACAACAGACTTTTCTGTGCGTAGCGGGCTGTCTTGGGGGAGGCTGCCCCCCTTTGCCAAGCCGTTTGCCTGCTGAAGCGCATCGTTTGGACTCTGTAACGCAAAAGTACAACATTCGTTAGGAGTAGACAAATACACTTCTGCCTTTCTCTTCTTCATCCCAACCGCTTATCTTTGTAGTCTCTTTCGGGGAAAGATAGTTCGCTAGTTCTTCGAATGATAAAAGTCAAAGATTATTACAACCATTTACCCATTTATACTTTCTCTCATGCAACGACAAATTCCTTTGGAAGACTTCTTCCGTAATTCCGAACGCACTGGTTATCAGCTTTCTCCCAATGGCAGATACCTTTCTTATATGGCCCCCTATGCCGACCGCCTCAATGTCTTTGTTCGCCCTGTTGAGGCCACTGACGAAGCCTCCATACGCGTCACCAGCGAAACGGAGCGAAGTGTGGCGGGATATATGTGGGCTGACAACGACCGTTTGCTCTTCATGAAAGACACGGCGGGCGATGAAAACTACCAGCTCTTTGGCGTCCGTCCCGACGGCACCGAACTTCGCGCCTATACCGACTTTCCCGGGGTGCGCACCAGCCTTATTGACGACTTGGAGGAACAACCCGGTTTTGTGCTCATCGGTATGAACCGCCGCAACCCCGAAGTCTTCGACCCTTACCGCCTCAATCTCGAAACGGGTGAACTCACCCAGTTGGCTGAGAACCCGGGCAACTACCAGGGATGGATGACCGACCACGACGGCAAGCTCCGTTCCGTCTTGGCTATCGTGGATGGAGATCGGAAGAGCGTCGTGTAGGGAAAG